>NZ_JASTLB010000001.1:5808534-6453927 GCF_030499535.1 Streptomyces sp. TG1A-8 | reverse complement strand
AGGACGACTTCCAGGACGGCTTCGTACGGCGGCTGGGCCGTGACGGCGCCGGCCCGCTGCGGCACCAGGTGCCCACCTCGGAGGGGTTCGTGGAGGCGGTGGCCGCGGGGCTCGGCTGGGGCCTGGTCCCCGAGGCCCAGGCCCGCCCGCTGCTGCGCGCCGGCCGGCTCGTGCCCCTCGCCCCTCGCCTGTGGACCGACCTCTCGCTGTACTGGCAGCAGTGGAAACTCGACTCCCCCGCGCTGGCGGCCGTGGCCGAGGCGGTGGCGGTCACGGCCGCCGGGGCCCTGCGCCGCTGAGCCCCCGGGCGCCGCGGTCGGCGGCCGCGGCGGCCGCCACCGTCGCCCGTTTCCCGCCGCCTCCCGTCGTCGCCCGCCGTTCCCGTGCCGGTTCCCCCTGTTTCATGCGCCCGGGGCCGGTCACCCGCAACCGAGGAACGCATTCGGCAGGTACGGACGACGACGAACGCAGGAGACTTCGAATGGACAACTGGCGCGAACATGCCGCGTGCCGTCATGAGGATCCCGACCTGTTCTTCCCCATCGGCACCACCGGGCCGGCGCAGGTCCAGGCCCAGCAGGCCAAGGCGGTGTGCGGACGCTGTCCGGTACGTGAGCAGTGCCTGGACTGGGCGCTGGACACGGGGCAGACCATCGGTGTCTGGGGCGGGACGACCGAGACGGAACGGCGGACGCTGCGGCGTCGCGCCAGCTCGCGTCCGCGCTCGGGCTGAGCCCGGACACGAGCGGCGGGACCCGGGGGACTCAGCGGCCGGAACGGCGCAGGGTCCCCCAGTCGCGTTCCTGCCGGGCCACCGCCGCCCGGGCCGCGCGGATCACCTCGTCCGCGATCCAGCACACCGGCTCCACGTCCACCACGAGCGGCTCGTTGTCGGGGCCCCGGCCCGTCTCGCGCCCGCGCAGGACCCAGGGACGCACGCCGGGGCCCTTCTCGTGCGGCAGGTGCGCGTAGTCGTACAGACGGCGGGCCACCCACAGTTCCACGGACCGGCCCTCCCACCACTCCTCGACGTCGAGGGGGTTGGCGGACAGCCCCGGCATGGGGACGCCGGTGAGCTCGTCCGTGCTGGACACCTTGCCGAGGTCGGTCCCGGGCCCCTTGGACCAGCGCACGTACAGCCCTTGCCGCCGCTCCACCAAGCGGGCCAGATCGGCGAGCCCGGACACGACGGGCAGGCCCTGCGGTGCACTCATGACGACGCCTCCTCCACTGCTGTCTCGCGCGAACCGGAGTACCCGCGCCACGCCCCGGGAATCGGGCCGGCGTCCCGGGCTTCGCGGGGCCGGCGCACCGCACCGGACGGGCTCAGGCGCCGCCCGGCTTGCCCTTGGTGCGGAGCCAGGTGCGGAACAGCCCCGTCAAGTCCTTTCCCGACCGCCGTTCGGCGAGCCGCACGAACTGGGCCGTCGTACCGTGCCCGGCGCGGTGTCCGGCCGCCCAGGCCCGCAGGACGCGGAAGAAGGTCCGGTCGCCGACGGCCGTGCGCAGCTCGTGCAGGGCCATGGCGCCGCGGGCGTAGACGGGGGTGCCGAAGATACGGGCGCCGCTGCCCGGGTCGGCGGGCGGGTAGGCCCACAACCCGTCGTCCGCGGGGCGGGCGTAGAGGGCGTCGAAGGTCTTCTGGGCGCTGTCACCGCCGTGCTGCTCGCTGTACAGCCACTCGGCGTAGGTCGCGAAGCCCTCGTTGAGCCAGATGTCCTGCCAGGAGGTCAGCGAGACGGAGTCGCCGAACCACTGGTGGGCGTTCTCGTGGACGAGGGTGCCGAGGTCGGGCGCGGAGTCGTAGACGGGCCGGGTCTGGGTCTCCAGGGCGTAGCCGACGTCCGGGGCGTGGTCGACGACCGACCCGGCGGCGCGGAACGGGTACGGGCCGAACAGCCCGCTCTCCCAGGCGAGGACGGAGGGCAGCTTCTTCAGCACCGGGGCCGCGGCGGCCGCCTCCCGCGCGTCGACGGCGTTGTAGACCCGGATGCCGTCGGCGGTGGTGTAGGACTCCGTCCGGAACCTGCCGACGGTGGCGGTGGCCAGGTAGGCGGCCATCGGTTCGGCCTGGTGCCAGCGGAAGGTGGTGCGGCCGTGCGCGGTGTGCCGCCCGCGCAGGACACCGTTGGCCACGGCGGTGCGGCCCTCGGGGACGGTGATGGTGATGTCGTACGACGCCTTGTCCCCGGGGTGGCCGTTCGCCGGGAACCAGGTCATCGCGCCCTGCGGCTCCCCGGCGACGAACGCCCCGTCGTCGGTGGGGATCCAGCCGTCGGCCGAGCCGTCCGGGTCGGTGACCGGCGTCGGGGTGCCCGCGTAGGCGACGGTGACGCGGAACTCCCGGCCCGCGCCCAGGGTGTGGCGGGGGGTGACGACGAGTTCCTGGCCGTTGCGGCGGAAGCGGGCGGCGGTGCGGTCGACGGTGACGCCGGTGACCTCCAGGCCCTCGAGGTCGAGGTCGAAGCGGCCGAGCCGCTGGGTGGCGCGGGCGGTGAGGACGGCCTTGCCGTCCAGGTGCCGGGAGGCGGTGTCGTAACGGAGCGTCAGGTCGTAGTGGCTCACGTGGTAGCCGCCGTTGCCGCTGAGCGGGAAGTAGGGGTCGCCGGCGCCGGGCGCGCCGGTGGTGCCGGTCGCCGTGGGCCCCGCGGCCCCGAGCAGTGCCGCGACGGCGACGGGGACGGCGGCGAGGACGGCCTCGCGGCGCGGGACGGTGGTGCGTCGTCGGGCGGGCTGCCGGGGCGGTGGCGTCACGGGCGCTCCTCGAAGGATGACGGAATGATCGCTTCTGGTCGTTTCGCCCACAGACTAGAAGCACGAGTGGCCTGTTCTCCCCTCATTCAGGTCAACTCGCGCCGCGTCACTTTCCGGCGGGGCGAGCCGCCGGACGTACGCTCGCGGCACCGTCCGCGAACTTCCGACGAGGGGCCCGACCGTGAGCGTGCGCGTGCGCCGGATCTACGACCCGCCCGAACCGGACGACGGACTGCGCGTGCTGGTGGACCGGCTCTGGCCGCGCGGGCTGTCCAAGGAGGAGGCCCGGGTGGACGAGTGGCCGAAGGGGCTCGCGCCGTCGACCGGACTGCGCAGGTGGTTCCACGGTGCGGAGGGCTCCTACGGGGAGTTCCGGCGCCGCTACCGGGCCGAACTGGCCGCTGCGCGGGCCGCCGAACCGCTCGACGGCCTGCGGGCCTCGGCGCGCCGGGGCCGGGTGACCCTGCTGACGGCGTCCAGGACGCCCGGGCGCAGCCACGCCTCGGTGCTGGCGGAACTGCTGCGGGGCACGGGCTGACGTCAGCCCGTCTGCCGCGCCGCCGCCCGGCCCGCCGCCCGGCCCGAGAACAGGCAGCCCCCGAGGAAGGTGCCCTCCAGGGCGTTGTAGCCGTGGACGCCGCCGCCGCCGAACCCGGCCACCTCGCCCGCCGCGTACAGCCCGGCGACGGGCCTGCCGTCGGTGCCCAGGGCGCGGGAGTCGAGGTCGGTCTGGATGCCGCCGAGGGTCTTGCGGGTCAGGATGTGCAGCCGGACGCCGATCAGGGGGCCGGCGGCCGGGTCGAGGATGCGGTGCGGGGCGGCGACCCGGCCGAGGCGGTCGCCGATGTAGCGGCGGGCGTTGCGGATGCCCTGGATCTGAGAGTCCTTGCTGTACGGGTTGGCGATCTGCAGGTCGCGGGCCTCGATCTGGCGGCGCACCGCGGCCGGGTCCAGCAGCGGCTCGTCCGTCAGGCCGTTCATCCTGTCCACCAGGCGTTCCGGGGTGGACGCGGTGACGAAGTCCGCGCCCTTGTCGAGGAAGGCCCGCACCGGCGCGGGAGCCCCCTTGCCGAGCAGCCGGTCGCGCAGCACGGCCTTGCGGTCCTTGGCCGTGATGTCGGGGTTCTGCTCGGAGCCGGAGAGCGCGAACTCCTTCTCGATGATCTTCCGGTTGAGGATGAACCAGGAGTGGTCGTACCCGGCGATGTCCTCGGTGGTGCGCAGGTGCTTGAGGGTTCCGAGGGTGTCGTAGCCGGGCAGGCACGGGTCGGGCAGGCGGCGGCCGAGGGCGTCCAGCCACAGGGAGGACGGTCCGGGCAGGATGCGGATGCCGTGCCCGGCCCAGACGGGGTCCCAGTTCCGCAGGCCCTCGGTGTAGTGCCACATGCGGTCCCGGTTGACCAGGCGCACGCCGGCCCCGGCGCTGATGTCGAGCATGCGGCCGTCGACGTAGGCGGGAACGCCGGTGACCATCTCGGCGGGGGGCGTGCCGAGCCGCTCGGGCCAGTGGCGGCGGACGATGTCGTGGTCGGCGCCGATCCCGCCGCTGGTGACGATCACCGCCTGGGCGGTGAGTTCGAAGTCGCCGGCGCGCTCGCGGCTGGAGGCGGCGCCGCGCGGCGCGTCGTCGGGGACGAGGACGGTGCCGCGCACCCCGCGCACCGTGCCGCCCTCGACGACCAGCTCGTCCACGCGGTGGCGGTGGTGGAAGGTGAGCAGCCCGTCCCGGGCGGCCTGGCGGGCGCGGCGCACGAAGGGGCCGACCACGCCGGTGCCGGTGCCCCAGGCGATGTGGAAGCGGGGCACGGAGTTGCCGTGCCCGCCCGCCCGCAGGTCGCCGCGCTCGGCCCAGCCGACGGTGGGCAGCAGCTCGATGCCGTGGCCGCGCAGCCAGGACCGCTTCTCGCCGGCCGCGAACTCGACGTAGGCGCGCGCCCAGCGCACCGCCCAGGAGTCCTCGTCCTCGGTCCGGTCGAAGCCGGCGCTGCCCTGCCAGTCGTTCCAGGCGAGGTCGAAGGAGTCCTTGACGCCCAGGCGGCGCTGCTCCGGGGAGTCGACGAGGAAGAGCCCGCCGAAGGACCAGTACGCCTGGCCGCCGAGGTTGGCGGCGTTCTCCTGGTCGACCAGGGCCACCCGCCGGCCCCGGCTGGTGAGTTCGTGGGCCGCGACCAGGCCGGCGAGACCCGCTCCGACGATGATGGCGTCCGCGTCCATGGCGTCCGGTTCCTTCCGTCTACGACTCGTCAGGGGTGCCGCCGCCGGTCAGCAGGGCAGTGAGCAGTTGTTTCAGCCAGCTACGGGCGGCGTCCACGTCCTTGTCCAGCAGCAGCTGGGTGGTCACGCCGTCGTAGGCCGCGACCACGGCCCGGGCGGCGCCGTCGGCACCGCCGAGGACGGCGGGCGGGGCGGTGCGGCCCCGGGCCCGGCCGAGCCGGCCGGCGATGGCCTCCCGGAGCCGGGCGCGGTGCTCCAGCAGGGTCCGGGCGACGGCCGGGTCGCGGGCCGCGTGCACCAGGAAGTCGGTCTTCACCAGCAACCAGTCCACGTCGAGCAGCAGCGCCTCGGTGACCCGGTCCACGGAGGCGGGCACGTCGAGGCCGGGTCCGTCCTGGGCGAGGGCCTCGGCCACCTGGCCGGCGAGGAGGTCGGCACGCTCCCGGTAGAGGGCGAAGAACAGCTCGTCCAGGGTGGCGAAGTTGGAGTAGAAGGCGCCCCGGCTGTAGCCGGCGGCCTCGCAGACCTGCTCGATGGAGACCCGTCCGAAGCCCTTGGCGGCGAACACCTCGAAGGCGGCGTCGAGCAGCCGCGCCCGGGTGCGGACCCGGCGCCGGGTGACCCGCTTGGCCGTCTCCACCGGCGGCACCACCCCTCGTCCGCGTCGTCGGCCCGTTTCGATACGGGAATGTATCCGGTACACCGCTGTATCGAAAGGTCCGGAGCGGGGAGGCGCAGGAGGGCCGGAGGGAGACCTGTCCCCGGAACCGGACCGACGGGGTGGCCGTACCGCGTCCGCCCGCCTTCCACGGCGGCGCGCACTCGCCCCGCCCGGGGCCCGCGAGGCCCTGTCCCGGCGCTGCGCCGGGAGCCGGGCGAGCCGTCGCCCCCATCGGGCCGTGTCCCCACCGCGACGGCCGGGGCGGCGCCCGGCACGGCGACCCGGTCGGGCGGGCGGCCACGAGGACACGGGCGGCCGCGACCTCTCCGCCGGCTCGTCCGGCGGACCCCTTGCGGCCGCCCGTGGGCCATCTGATTGGCTGTACCCGACGATCGGACGTTCGGGAGCCGGGGAGATCATGCGGGCAGAGGTGCACCAAGTCGCCGACGGCACCTATCTGGTGCACGGCCACCACACCAACTGGGTGATCCTCAAGGAGGGCGACGCCGTCACCCTGGTGGACACCGGGTACCCGGGGGACCGCGAAGGCGTCCTCGACTCACTGGCCGCGGTGGGCAGTTCGCCCCAGGCGGTCGCCGCCGTGCTCATCACCCACGCGCACAACGACCACCTGGGCTCGGCCGAGTACCTGCGCGCGGCCCACGGCACCCCGGTCTACCTGCACCCGGCGGAGGTCCCGCACGCGCGCCGGGAGTTCCTCCAGCAGGCCACCATCGCGGACGTGGTGCGCAACGCCTGGCGGCCGGGTGTCGTCCGGTGGGCGGCGCACGTGCTGCGGGTGGGCGGCACCGAGCACCACCCCGTCACCGACCCCGAGCCGTTCCCCCAGGACGGCCCGCTCGACCTGCCCGGGCACCCGGTCCCCGTGCACACCCCCGGCCACACCGACGGCCACTGCGCCTACCACCTGCCCGGGATCGGGGCCGTGATCTCCGGTGACGCCCTGGTCAGCGGTCACGCGACCGCGCGGTTGCGGGGCCCCCAGCTGCTCCCGGACTTCTTCCACCACGAGCGCGGGCGGACCGTGGCCTCGCTGGAGCTGATCGGGGCACTCGACGGCGACGTCCTGCTGCCCGGCCACGGCCCGTTGCACCGGGGCTCCGTGCGCGCCGCCGCCGCGCAGGCGAGGGAGCGGGCGCTCTAGCCGGGCGGCCACTGCCTTAGGGTTCGTCCCATGGCCTTGCAGATCAGCGCCACGAACCCGGAGCACCCCGCGCTCCTGCTCGAACTGCCCTGGAACGTCCCCCTGGAGGAGTGGTCCGGGGAACACCTCGTGCCGCTCCCCCGCGGCATCTCCCGGCACGTCGTGCGCTACGCGCGCGCCGGTGACGAGGTGATCGCCGTCAAGGAGCTGGCGGAACGGCCCGCGCTGCGCGAGTACGGGCTGCTGCGCGACCTGGACCGGATCGGCATCCCCGCCGTGGACCCGCTCGCCGTGGTCACCGGCCGCACCGACCGGGCCGGCGCCCCGCTGGAGCCCGTGCTGGTCACCCGGCACCTGCGCGGCTCGATGCCGTACCGCTCCATGTTCGAGACGACGATGCGCCCGGCGACCATGCACCGTCTGATGGACGCCCTCGCGGTGCTGCTGGTGCGCCTGCACCTGGCCGGGTTCGCGTGGGGCGACTGCTCGCTGTCCAACACGCTCTTCCGGCGCGACGCGGGCGCCTACGCCGCGTACCTGGTGGACGCCGAGACCGGTGAACTGCACCCCCGGCTCAGCCCGGGGCAGCGGGAGTACGACCTCGACCTGGCCCGCGTGAACATCAGCGGCGAGCTGCTGGACCTGGAGGCCTCCGGCGCGCTGCACCCCTCGGTCGAACCGGTCGCGTTCGGGCACGAGATCTGCGCCCGCTACGGCGGCCTGTGGCAGGAGCTGACCCGCACCTCGGTGTACCCGGCGGACAAGTACCACTACATGGAACGCCGGATACGCCGTCTGAACGACCTCGGCTTCGACGTGGCCGAGATGCAGATCGAGCACTCCGCCGACGGCGACACGGTCACCTTCGTGCCCAAGGTCGTCGACGCGGGCCACCACCAGCGCCAGCTGCTGCGGCTGACCGGTCTGGACGCCGAGGAGAACCAGGCCCGGCGGCTGCTCAACGACCTGGAATCCTGGATGGCCACCCAGGACGACCACGCCCCCGGCGATCCCCTCGCCGCCCGTCCCGAGGTGCTGGCGCACCGCTGGGTCCGGGACGTCTTCCGGCCCACCGTGCGCGCGGTGCCGCCGGAGCTGCGCGGTTCCATGGATCCGGCCGAGATCTACCACGAGCTCCTGGAGCACCGCTGGTACCTGTCCGAGCGGGCGCGGCGAGACACGGGCCTGGACGCGGCGGTCCGGGACTACATCGCCAACGTCCTGCCCCGGGCCCGTGCGGCGCTGGAGCCGGCCGAGTCCGAGTAGGTCACGCGTGCGGGACCACGGCCACCGGGCACCGGGCGTGGTGCAGCACCCCGTGGGCGACCGAGCCGATGCGGGCGCCGACGGCCGTGCGGTGGGCGCGGCGGCCGACGACCACCAGCTGGGCCCGGCCGGCCGCCGCGAGCAGCACCTGTCCCGCGCTGCCCATCTCCACGTGCTCGGCCACGGGCACCTGCGGGAAGCGCTCGCGCCACGGTGCGAGCGCCTCGGCCAGCGCCCGCTTCTCGTGCGGCTCCAGGCCCCCCGCGTCGTCGAGCAGCTTGAGGGAGCCCGGACTGTAGGCGAAGACCGGGGGCAGCTCCCAGGCGCGGACGGCCCGGACGGCGGCGCCCCGGGCCGCGGCCGTCTCGAACGCGAAGCACAGCGCCTCCGCGCTGTCCCCGGGGCCGCCGTGCTGGCCGACCACGACGTCCCGTCCGGCGGCCTCGGCCGGGGGCCGGTCCCCGGCACGCACCAGGACCACCGGCCGGCGGGTTTCCGCGATCACCTGCCGGCCGACCGAGCCCAGCAGGAACCCGAGCACCGGCCCGTGCCCGCGCGAGCCGAGCACCAGCATCTCGGCGTCCGCCGCGGCCCCGGCCAGTGCCTCCACGGCCCCGTCCTCGGCCACGTCGGCCGTGACCGTCAGGCCGGGGTGCCGTCCGCGCACGGCGTGCACGGCGTCCGCCACCCCGCGCGACACCCAGCCGTGCTGGGTGTCGCGGTCGGCCCCGGCGAGCGACTCCTCGTAGCGCCACGCGTGCACCACGCGCAGCGGCAGCTTTCGCCGTACGGCCTCCCGGGCGGCCCAGTCCAGCGCGGCCAGGCTCTCCCCGGTACCGTCCACCCCTGCCGTGATCGGGCGTGTCATGCGTGGGCCTCCTCTTCCTCCCCGCCGCCGGGCGACGTCTTCGCCGGACCGCGGTGCCGTCCTTGCTGTGGGAACAGTTGATCACCGATGCCGCCGGTCCCGTGGCACCCGGACGCCGGTGGGCCCGGCACCCGGGTGAGTGGTGGCCGGTGACGCCGGCGACGGGTCCGGCGGCCGGCGCGCTCCGGACCGGCCGCCGGGACCGCTCCTCGTACCCCGTACCCGGGGGGAAGGCGGTCAAGGACCGGCTGCGCCCCGGCTTCCGGCCCGAGGAACGGGCCGCCGGGGCCGGGTGCGCGAAGGCACCGCGGGGACGCGGAGCCCGGCACACCGGACGCCCCGCACGGGGCGGGGCGTCCGGTGTGCCGGTGTGCTGCCGTCCCTCAGTGGCGGGCGGCCGGCGTGTTGGCGGCGGTCACGTTGACCGCGGCCCACGCCCTGTCCACCGCCTTGTACTCGGTGCTGGTGGCGCCGTACAGGTCCTTGGCCGCCTTCAGCGTCGCGACGCGCGCGCCGTGGAAGTCGGTCGTGGAGACCATGTAGCGGGTCAGCGCGCGGTAGAAGACGGCCGTGGCCCTGGTGCGGCCGATGCCCTTGACCGCGGACCCGTCGTAGGTCGGCGAGTCGTAGGCCACGCCGCCGATCCTCTTCTTGCCGCTGCCCTCGGCGAGGAGGTAGTAGGCGTGCGAGGAGACACCGGAACCGGCGTGCACCTCGGTGTAGTACGTGTCCGGCGACCAGTAGTCGACCGTGCCCTCGAGCTTGTCGAGCGAGGGGCGGTCCAGGCGGCGCAGGAACTTCTGGGCCAGGCCCAGCTTCTCACCGATCAGGTAGTCCGGCGCGTCCTTCGTGTTGCCGGCGTAGAACTCCACGCCGGAGCCGAAGATGTCCGCGAGCGACTCGTTCAGCGAGCCCGGCTCGCCGTACTGGTTGCCGTCCTCGTCGACGAAGGTCGGCTCCAGCGCGGCGGTCGACTCGACCACGCCGTGGGTCAGTTCGTGACCGGTGACGTCGAGGACGACGAGCGGTTTCCTGAACGTCCGGCCGTCGCCGTCGCCGTAGAGCATGCAGGCGCAGGCCGGGTCCCAGAAGGCGTTGCCGACCTTGCTGCCCCAGTGGACCATCGCGCGGGCGGCCTTGGAGTTGCCGGCGATGCCCTTGCGGCCGAAGGTCTTCCTGTAGAAGTCCAGGGTCTTGGTGACGCCGTACTGGGCGTCGGCGGCGACGCTGACCCGGCTGGTGGTCCTGCCGTTGCCCCACACGTCGGTGGTGTTGGTGAACTTCGTGCCCGCCCCGAAGCTCTCGGTGTACCCGCCCTTGGCGTCGCGCGTCTCGGTGCCGTACCGGCTCGGGTCCTTGAGCTGGTAGTGCCCGCGCGAGGTCGCCGTGGTGGTCAGGCCGACACTGCCCACGAAGAGGGTCCTGCCGGTGCCGTGCGCGGTCGCCGGGTAGTGCGTGACACCGAAGGCACCCGGGCCGGACAGTCCGGCGCCGGTGGGGGTGCCGACGCCGGTGGCCGGGTCGGCGCTCTCGCCGCGCCCGCGCAGCGTGCCGAGCAGCTTCGGCGACACGAATCCCTCCGCGTCGGGCGTGTTGCTGCGCACCGCGCCGCTGACGGCGTCGACGACGACCGTGCGGGAGGTGGCGCCGGTGGTCACCGTCACCCGGTAGGCGAGGGCGGCGGTGCCCGCGCGGGCGTCCACCACCGGTTCGGCGCCGCCCGCGTCGCCCCGGGCGGCCCCGGCGGCCCGGGCGGCGGCCTGCCGCGCGGTCAGCACGGCCCGCCCGGCGGCGGGTTCGACGGCGTGGCCGGTCGCACGGGTGGCACCCGTGTAGGCCAGCTGCCGGTTCAGGTGGACGACGAGGTCGCCGCCGAGGACCGGCAGGCCGTCGTGGCTGCGGGCGAAGCGGACGTGGCGCGCCCCCTCGGGGTCGATCAGGACGTCCCGGGCGTGGAGTTCGTCGCCCGGCGAGACTCCGGTCGCGGCGGTGTGGGCGAGGGCCGCGGTGCGCGCCGCCTCCACCACCGCCGCGGCCGTCGTGGCGGCGGGCGCGGCGGTCCGCTCCGTCCCCGTGGCGGAACCTGCGAAAGCCGTGCCGGCCAGGCCCGTGGCAGCCGTCGTCACTGCGACGGCGACCGCCACGCTGCGTATGTGCGGTCTACGCACTGATGGGGGTTCCTTCGTTCGAAGACGGCCGGGATGACCAACCGCCTTGAGACATGGCGCCGTTGGGCGCCAAAGGGGCTGTTCGGGCCCCGGGGGAACCCTTGCGGATTAGTCATGAGCACGTAAAGCCGGAATGGCCCATTACGCAAACTTCTATGACAATCCTTTACAAATGCACGCCGCAGAGTGATCAAAAGACGATCACCTGTGTACCGGCTGTGAAGACGCCGTCCGGGCTCCCCGGGTTCCGGGCCGGGATGTGACCGATGTCGCACCGGGGAACGCGCGCACGGGGGGAGCCGGCGGGGTTCCGCGCCCGTGGACGGGGGCGCGGAACCCCGCGGCGGCCGCCCGACCGCCACGGCGGACGGGGCGGCACGTTCCGTGATCTTGGCGGAACGGCACCGTCCGGGACACCCTGCCCGCATGAAGGGTGACCTCTTTTCCAGCGAGCACGTGGTGCGGCCGGCCGCGGCACCGGGCATGTCCGTCGAGAACGCCAGGTGCGTCAGGTACGCGGTGGACGGCGAGATGTACGCCCGCCAGGGCGCGATGATCGCCCACCGGGGCGACCTCCGGTTCGAGCGCAAGGGCCAGGGCGTGGGCGGCATGCTCAAGCGCGCGGTCACCGGCGAGGGGCTGCCGTTGATGGCGGTGCGCGGACGGGGCGAGGCCTGGTTCGCGCACGAGGCGCAGAACTGTTTCGTCGTCGAGGTGGAGCCCGGCGACCAGTTCACCGTCAACGGCCGCAACGTCCTGTGCTTCGACCCGACGCTGTCGTACGGGATCAGGACGGTGAAGGGCTCGGGCATAGCCGGGGGCGGCCTGTTCAACAGCGTGTTCGGCGGGCAGGGCCGGCTCGGCCTGGTCTGCGAGGGCAACCCGCTGGTCATCCCGGTCACGGCGCAGCACCCGGTGTACGTCGACACCGACGCGGTGGTCGGCTGGACCACGCAGATGCAGACCTCGCTGCACCGCTCCCAGTCCATCGGCTCGATGCTGCGCGGCGGTTCCGGGGAGGCCGTCCAACTGATGTTGCAGGGCGAGGGGTTCGTCGTGGTGCGGCCGAGCGAGGCGACGCCGCAGAAGGCGCAGCAGCACTGACGCGCCGCGGGGAGTGATCCGCGCCTCACGGGCAACCCGGCGCGCCGCACCGGCGTCTTGACCCATGGCAGACCAAGCCCTGGCCCGTGGGCCGGGGCACATTTTCGGCGCACTATACACATTGTGTATACACGTCGTGTATAGAAAGGCTCGCATGTACCGCAAGGCTTTCGCCCCGGAGTACCAGGGCGCCCTGACCACCCTGTCCGTGAACTCCTCGCTGGTCGACGTGCTCAGCGAGGGCACCGAACGGCTGCGCGAGGCCGAACTCTCCGGGCGGCCCGGCGAGGTGGCCCGCTGCGGGCTCGCCGTGGCCGAGGCGCACCGGCGGCTCGGCCAGGTGCGGGAGGCGGACCGGGCCTGGAAGGCGAGTTACCGGGCCGCCCGCAAGGCCGGTGACACGGCCGCGAGGGCGTGGGCGCTGTGGAGCGGAGGCACCCTCGCCCGGCAGCGCGGGGCCTTCCCGCTGGCCCGGCGGCTCCTGTCCCTGGCGGCCGAACTCGGCGAACAGGGCGGTGACGTCGTGGTCCGCGGCTACTCGCTGGCGGGCCTGGCGGAGACCGGGCGCATCCAGGGCGACTACGAGGCGGTGGGCGGGCTGCACGAACAGCTGCTGGCCGAGGCCCGTCGGCGCGGCGAGGCCCGGCACACGGTGTGGGCGCTGGAGGGCATCGCGCAGATGTACCGCAATACCGGCGACTACGACCGGGCCCACGCCCTCTTCGAAGAGGCCGCCCTGACCGCCGAGCGGGCCGACGACCGGCGCGGCCACGCCTGGGCGCTGCGCGGGCTCGCCGACGTGCTGTCCGTGCGGGACGGGGACACCGAGCAGGCACTGGAACTGCTGTCCCGGGCGGAGGCCACCTGCCGGGACATGCACCTGTCCAGCGCGCTCGCCTACAACCACAAGATGCGCGGCAACGTCCTCTACCGCGCCGGCCGGTACGCCGAGGCCCGGGACCTGTACGAACTGGCGCTGGCGGAGTTCCGGGCGATGAGCGAGCCGCGCGGCGAGGCACTGGCCCGACTCGGCCTCGCCAAGTCACGGGCCCGGCTGGGCCGCGACCGCGCCGAGACCGCGGCCGAACTCGCCGAGCTGGCGCGCATACTGGAGCGCGGCGGACTGCGGCACGCGCGGGAGATGGTCACCCGGGCGCAGCGGGAGTTCGGTCTCGACCAGGAGGCCGCCCGGTGACCGCGCCGCCGCGGGCGGTGCAGGCGCCGCCCTCCGCTTCCGACGTCCTCTCCCGTTGCCGCGAACTGGTCCGCCCGGCCCTGGTGGACGCGGTGGGACGGCTGCACCCGTGGCTGGCCGAGATGGCCGCGTACTCCTTCGGCTGGTGCGAGGTCGGCGGCACGCCCGCCACCGCGCCCGGCGGCAAGGGCGTACGGCAGGCGCTGGCGGTGCTCGGCGCCGAGGCGGCGGGCGCCGACGGGCGGGCCGGCGTTCCGGCGGCGGTCGCCGTGGAACTGGTGCACGCCTTCTCCCTGCTCCACGACGACGTCATGGACGGCGACGCGATCCGGCGCCGCCGCCCCGCGGTCTGGAAGGCCTACGGCACCGGCCCGGCGGTCCTCGCCGGTGACGCCCTGTTCGCACTGGCCGTGGAGGCGCTCACGGCCGCGCCCGGAGGTCCCGGCGCCCTGCGGCTGCTGTCCTCGGCACTGGCCGACCTGGTGCGCGGGCAGGCCGACGACCTGCTGTTCGCGGCCCGGCCGTGGAGCGGACCGCAACGGGTGACGCCGGCGGAGTACCGGGCGATGGCCCGGCGCAAGACGGGCTCGCTGCTGGGTTGCGCCGCCGCGCTGGGAGCCGCGCTGGGCGGGGCGCCCGAGCCGGTGGTCACCGCGCTGGACCGGGCGGGGCGGCAGCTGGGCGTCGCCTTCCAATTGGTCGACGACGTGCTGGGGCTGTGGGGCGACCCGGCCGTCACCGGCAAGCCCGTCGGCGGTGATCTGCGCGAGCGCAAGAAGACCTTCCCGGTCCTGGCCGCGCTCGACTCCCCCGGGGCCCGCCACCTGCCCGCCCTCCTGGACTCCCCGGGGCGGGCCGTGGAGGCGGCCGCGCTGGTCGAGGCGGCGGGCGGCCGTGCGGCGGCAGTGGCCGAGGCCCGCCGCCACACGGCCGGGGCACGGGCGCTGCTCGCGGGGCTGCCGTCGGCCGGCGGGGCCGCCGCCGAGCTGCGGTGCCTGGTCGACCACCTGGTGGGCCGCGATCTGTGAGCATCGCGTCCGCGGGGCACCGGCGGCCCGCCGGTGCCCCGCGGACGCTGCCGCGGGCCGCGCTTCGAAAGCGTGTTGACCTCACCCGCCCCGGCGGGTCAGGGTGCCGCAGACGCGGTTCCCAGCCCCCGCGCCGGAAGGGACGGACCACCGTGACCAACCTGATCGGCATCCCGGACATCGAAGCGGCCGCGCGGCGGATCGCCGCACACGTGGTGCGCACGCCCACCACGCCGAGCCCCGGCCTGAGCGCGCTGCTCGGCGTGCCGGTCACGGTCAAGCTCGAACTGCTCCAGCACACCGGGTCGTTCAAGGCGCGCGGAGCGGCGGCGAAGCTGCTGTCGCTGAGCGGGGCCGAGCGGGCGGCCGGCGTGGTGGCGGTCAGCGGCGGCAACCACGGCGTCGCCGTCGCGGCGATGGCGGCGGCCCTCGGCGTGAAGGCGACCGTGGTCATGCCGCGCACCGCGCCGGCGCGTTCGCTGGAGCTGGCCGAGCGGGCCGGGGCGGCGCTGCGCCTGACCGACGGCATGGACCGGGCCTTCGCGCTGGTGGCCGAGTTGCGGGACGAGGGACTGACCCTGGTCCACCCGTTCGACGATCCGGTCGTGATCGCCGGGCAGGGCGGTGTGGGGCTGGAGCTGGCGCAGGACGCCGGCGAGCTGACGGACGTGGTGGTCAGCGTCGGCGGCGGGGGGCTGATCGCCGGGGTGGCGGCGGCGCTGCGCGCCCGGCGCCCGGGCGTGCGGGTGTGGGGCGTGGAGACGCGGGGCGCCGAGGCCATGTCGGCGGCGCTCGCGGCGGGCGGGCCGGTGCCCGTGCCGGTGTCCTCACTGGTCAGCACGCTCAGCGCCCCGTCCGTTTCCCGGCTGACGTACGACCACGCGTCCGCGCTCGTCGAGGAGGTCCTGGTGGTGCCGGACCGGGAGGCGGTTCAGGGGTGCCTGGACCTCGCCGTGCACGCCAAGCTGTGGGCGGAGCCCGCCGCCGGCTGTCTGCTGCCGGCCGCCCGGCAGGTGGTGGAACGGGTCGGCGGCACCGCACGGCTGGGACTCGTGGTGTGCGGGGGCAACGTGACCCCGGGGGAACTCCTCGGCTGGGCCGGCCGCCTCCGGCTGCCGGTCTGACCGCCCGGTCCGCCCCGGGGCGCGCGACGACGCGGAACCGGACCCGCGGCGGCCGCCGTCCGGGGACCGGAGGGCCGGACCCCTCCCGCGGCCGTTTTCCGGGCGGAAGTCCGGGGACCCGCTCGGTATGGTGCAAATCGGATACACGATGATGACCGAGCAGGCCGGTCCCCGTGACCTCGTCGACCACGTGGTGCGGGCCGAGGAGGCGGGCTTCGACTTCTCGGTGACCTCGGACCACTACTTCCCCTGGCTGCGCTCCCAGGGCCACGCGCCCTACGCGTGGAGCGTGCTGGGCGCCGCCGCGCAGGCCACCTCGCGGATTCCGCTGATGACGTACGTGACCTGTCCCCTGGTCCGCTACCACCCGGCGGTGGTGGCGCAGAAGGCGGCGACCATGCAGTTGCTGTCCGAGGGCAGGTTCCGGCTCGGGCTGGGCGCCGGTGAGAACCTCAACGAGCACGTGGTGGGCGGCGGCTGGCCCCCGGTGGACGTGCGCCACGAGATGCTCGAGGAGGCGGTGGAGATCATCCGCGCGCTGTTCGACGGCGGGCACGTCACCCACCACGGCACGCACTACGACGTGGAGTCGGCCCGGTTGTGGGACCTGCCGGACCAGCCCGTGCCGATCGGTATCGCCGTCTCCGGCGAACGGTCCTGCGCGCTCGCCGGGAAGCTGGCGGACCTGGTCATCGCCACCGAGCCGAAGGCGGGGCTGCTGGAGTCCTTCGACCGGCACGGCGGCACGGGCAAGCCCCGCGTGGGCCAGCTGCCGGTGTGCTACGACACCGACCGGGACACGGCCGTCAAACGGGCGCACGCCCAGTTCCGCTGGTTCGGCCTCGGCTGGAAGGTGAACGCCGAGCTGCCGCACCCGGACTCCTTCGAGGCGGCGACCCGGTTCGTGACCCCCGACGACGTCGCCTCCGCCATCCCGTGCGGCGACGACCCGGACGCCTTCGTCGAGGCCGTGCGGCCCTACGCCGAGGCGGGGTTCGACGAGATCGCGCTGGTGCAGATCGGCGGCGACTCGCAGCCGCAGTTCCTGGACTGGTCGGCGAAGACCCTGCTGCCCGCCCTGCGCGAGGCGCTCGACTGACCGCCGGCGGCGGGCATCGTCCCGGCAGGAACGAAATTCGGCCGCGCGAGGGAGCATCTTGGCCGGTACCGGGGTATTAGAGCGCCCTACGCCCACGTTCCCGGAGGCCTCGCGTGAACCCCCTCGTGCACAAGACCCTGGTGGTGCAGCTGAGCGCGGAAGGCACCGAACGGTGCCCCGTGCTCGCCCACCTGAGTTACGACGCCGACGACCCGTTCGCCGTCACCGCCGTGTTCGGCCACGACGGCCACGTGCTGGCCCAGTGGCGGCTGGACCGGGAGATGCTGCAGGACGGTCTGACCAGGCCGGTCGGCATCGGCGACGTGCGGCTGCGCCCGGTCGCCACCGGACCGTGGCGTGAGCTGCGCATCGAGTTCCTCGGGGACTTCCGGCCCGACGGGAGCCGGCACCACGCCGTGGTGTCCGCCTGGGCGCCCGCGATCGCCGCGTTCCTGCGCGAGACCCGCGAGCTGGTGCCCCCCGGCCGGGAGCAGGTCCGCGTGGACGCGTTCCTGGCGGAAATCCTCTCGCGGGCTGAGTAGCGGTACTCATGCCCGTGCCCGCCCGGCGGCACCAGCATGAGGGCTCCGCAGACCCGCACGGCCGAGGAGCCCCGCATGACCGCACTGCATTCCGTCCCGCGCCGCGTGCCGCCCGCCCTGTTCGCCGCCGTGGTGGCCGTGGGCCTCGCCGTGTCGGCGTGGGGCGCGCGTGATCGTACGACCTGGTTCCTGGAGACGTTCTGGGCGCTGGCCGGGCTGCCCGTGGCGGTGCTGGCCTGGCGGCGCTTCCCGCTGACGGGGCTGCTGTGCGGGCTGCTGGCCGCGCACGCGCTGGTCCTCGCGATCGGCGGCCACTACACGTACGCTCAGGTGCCGGCGGGCGACTGGGCGCGGGACGCCCTCGGTCTGTCCCGCAACCCCTACGACAGGTTCGGGCACCTGATGCAGGGCTTCGTGCCCGCCGTCCTCGTGCGCGAACTACTCTCCCGCACCTCGCCGCTGCGCGGCAGCCGCTGGCTCGCCCCGCTCACCGTGTGCGCCTGCCTCGCCTTCAGCGCCTGCTTCGAGCTGCTGGAGTGGCTGGCGGCCGAGACCGCCGGACACGGCGCCGACGCGTTCCTCGCCACCCAGGGCGATGTGTGGGACACCCAGTGGGACATGTGCTGCGCGCTGGTCGGCGCGGTGCTCTCGCTGCTGCTGCTCAGCAGGGCGCACGACCGTCAGCTGGCGTCCCTGGCGTCCCGCACGGCCGGCGGGTACCGTCAGCGCGCGGGTTCGCCGGGCCGGTGGTCGTGGCGACCGGACGCGCGGTGACGTCCGGTCCGACCGCTGGAGACGCGGTGACCGGGCCCGTCCCGTCCGGGGACAGGGGAGCCCCGGCGCCGGGCGTGGCGGATCCCCCCGGTCGTCCGGACCCCATGGTCCGGGGGATGCGGATCCTCGGCCCGCCGGGGCCGGAGCGCCGCGGGACCCGTAGCGCGGGTCCCGCCACCCCGTGCGCAGGCTCTCGGCGTCGACGACCGCGTCGCGAGGCACCGTGATCCCGGCCCCGCCGGTTCCGAGCCGCGGCTGCGTGGCGACGACCGGATGCTCCACGATCACCTGGGACAGGTCCAGGCACACCCTTCCGCGGGTGGACCCGGCCCTGGGGGTCCGGGGTGCCCGCCGTGCGCCGCGCCGCCGGAGCCGTCCGCCGGCGGCGCGAACGCGCCGAGGGCCGTGGCGGACGGGGCCTGCGACGGGGAGGCCGGCCGCTCGTCGTCACGGCCCTGATCGTCCGGTCCGGCGAACCCGTTGCGGCCGGAGCGCTAGTCACCCGACCGGCTGTACTTGCGGCGGGCCCACAGCGGCAGCCCGTACCAGCAGGTCAGGTACCAGGCGACGACGGCCGTGACGAGGTAGGGCACGTAGCCGTCGTGCGTGGCCACCCGCATGATCAGCAGCAGGGACGAGGTCATCGTGGCGAGCAGCAGGACCAGGCCGACGAACGTCATCCGGGACGCCAGCCGCACCGCCTGCGGTTTGACCCTGCGGCCGGATACCAGGCGGTGCAGGGAGACCGGGCCGATGAGGGCGCCGGTGGCGCACGCGCCCAGCACCACGGTCACGATGTAGATCACCTGGTCCACCTGGGCGAGCTGGGCGTACTTGGGCTGGAAGACGACCGTCAACAGGAAACCGAAGAGGATCTGCACGCCCGTCTGGGCCACCCGGACCTCCTGGATGAGTTCACCCCACATCCGGTCGGCCCGTTCCTCCGCGGTCTCGTTCCGCCCCCTGCGCGTGTCCTGCTGCGTCATGCGGTGCGTGTAACCGCCCGCACGTTCGTTCAAACGGGGGACGGTCGCCGGCGGTGGCGCGCCCGCCCCGGCCGCACCCTGCGCTCACCAGCGGTGTTCGACCTGGTCCTTGACGCGGCGCTCGTACACGTCGCGGATCGCGGTGAGGGTCTGCCCGGGCGGCGCGGGCAGCTTGGCGGCGGCCGCGTTGGCGCGGGCCTGCCCGGGGTTGCGGGCGCCGGGGATGACCGTGGTCACGCCGGGCTGCTCGATGATCCAGCGCAGCGCCAGCTGGGCCGGCGTGTAACCCTCGGGGGCGAGCGCGGCGAACTCGGCGGCGGCCTCGACGCCGGTCGCGTAGTCGACGCCGGCGAAGGTCTCGCCCTGGTCGAAGGCCTCCCCGTGCCGGTTGAAGGTGCGGTGGTCGTTGGCCGCGAAGACCGTGTCCTCGGTGTACTTGCCGGACAGCAGGCCGGAGGCCAGGGGCACGCGCGCGATGATGCCGACGCCGGCCTCCCGGGCCGCCGGCAGCACCTCGTACAGGGGCTTCATGCGGAACGGGTTGAGGATGATCTGCACGCTCGCCACGTTCGGCCGGGCGATGGCCGCCAGCGCCTCGGCGCAGGTCTCCACGCTCACGCCGTACGCGGCGATCCGCTCCTCGGCCACCAGGGTGTCGAGGGCGTCGAACACCTCGTCGGAGGAGTAGACGGCGGTGGGCGGGCAGTGCAGCTGCACCAGGTCGAGGCGGTCCACGCCGAGGTTGCGGCGGGAGCGGTCGTTCCAGGCCCGGAAGTTGTCCAGGACGTAGTTCCCGGGGATCTGGTCGACCCGGCGGCCCATCTTGGTGGCCACCAGCACGTGCAGGTCGGGCCGGCTGCGCAGGAAGGTGGCGATGGTCTGCTCGCTGCGCCCGTCTCCGTAGACATCGGCGGTGTCGAAGAAGGTGACCCCCGACTCGGCCGCCGCCTCCAGTACGGACAGGGCCTCCGTGTCGTCCACGTCGCCCCAGTCGGCGCCCAACTGCCACGTGCCGAGCCCGACGACGGATACCCACTGCCCCGACCTGCCGATTACGCGTTCGTCCATGGCGTCAGTGTGTCATCCCGCCCGGTGCGGGGGGGCGGGCCCTCCCGGTGCCCGGGCCGCCCGGCCGGGCGATCACGGTGCCGGAGGTCACCGGCGGGCGCCGGCCGGCCGCCGGGCGTCAGGCCCGGGCGTCAGGCCCGGGCGTCAGGCCCGGGCGTCAGGCCCGGGCGTCAGGCCCGGGCGTCAACTGCGCCTGCACGAGCGGCCCGTAGCGGTCGGCGAGAGCCTCCGCGTCGGCCTCCCGCAACCGGGGTCCGCGTGCGATGCCGTACATGACGCCGAGGCCCAGCAGGGCGGCGACGGCCAGTTCGGCGCGCAGGGCCGCTTCCGGGCCGGTGAGCCGGGCGGCGAGCCGGTCGGTCACCTGGGCGCGGAAGTTGGCGCGCAGGACGTCGCCGTGCGCGCCGTGCAGCGGGGCGAAGGCGATGCGCAGCAGCGGGTCCGCACCCCGGTCGCGCTGGCTGGTCAGGACGTGCCGGACCATGTGCCGGCCCAGGTCCTCCAGGGGTGCGGCCAGCAGTTCGTCCGCGTCGGTGTCGAAGGACATCACGCGGGCGAAGAGGGCGTCCCTGCTGCCGAAGTACTTCAGGACCAGCGGCGGGCTGACACCGGCCCGTTCGGCGACCGCCCTGAGCGTGATGTCCGCGTGCGCGTGCCGGGCCAGGAAGTACCGGGCGGCCCTGAGGATGGCCGCCTTGGTGGCCTCGGCGTCCCGGCGGCCGGGAGCGGCGGCCCCGGTCGTCCCGCGGTCTGCGGGGGCGCCGCCGGGCACGGGGGCGGAATCGCGGTGTGCGGGGGCGTCCGTGCCGGGCGCGGGTTCCGGGGCCGGGGCGCCGGGGGCCGCCGGCCGGGGGCCGGGTGGGGTGCTCACGGCCCTCATGCTCCCTCCATCGCCTCGTCGCGGGCGCCCCGGGCGGCCCCGCGCAGACGCCGGGTGCCGTCGGAGGAGGCGTCGCCCGGGATGGACAGGGCCGCCGCGCAGGCCGCGACGGCGACCGCGCCCGCCATCGCGAACGCCAGCAGGTAGCCGCGCAGCGTCGGTACCGGGACGCCGCCGACCGGGCTGGAGTGGTGCACGAGCACGGCGGCGACGGCGGCGCTGGAGGTGGCCTGCCCGATGGTGCGCATCAGGACGTTGACGCCGTTGGAGGAGGCGGTCTGCCCGGCCGGGACGGCGCGCAGGATGAGGGTGGGGAGCGCGGAGTAGGCGAGGGTGGTGCCGGTGGCCACCACCGTGGCCCCCAGGACGATCATCCACAGGTCGCGGCTGTCGGCGATGCGGAGCACGTAACCGCAGGCGATGACGGCGGCACCGACGGCGAGGGTGATGCGCGGGCCCCGGGAGGCCGAGATGCGGGCGGACAGGGGCGAGAAGAGCAGCATGGTGACGCCGCTGGGGAGCAGGCACAGACCGGTGGCCACGAGCGACAGCCCGAGGCCGTACCCGGTGGCCTTCGGCGCCTGCACCAGCTGGGCGGTCACGAGCGTGTTGGCGTAGAAGGCGAACCCGGTCAGCAGGGCCGCCACGTGGGACAGCCCGACCCGCGGCCGGGTGACCAGGCGCAGGTCGACCAGCGGCCGCTGCACGCGCAGCTGCCACCGCCACCACAGGGCCAGCACGACGACGGACGCGAGGAACAGCCCGAGGATCCGGGGGCTCCCCCAGCCCCACTGGCCGCCCTGGGAGACGCCGAGCAGCAGGCACACCAAGGCGGCGGCCAGCCCCAGCGCGCCGAGGACGTCGAAGCGGCCCGGCTCGCGCACGGGCGACTCCTTCACCGCCCACCAGGTGGCCGTCACCCCGAGCGCGCCCAGGGCGCTGGTCAGCCAGAACATGGTGTGCCAGTCGGCGTACTGGACGACCAGCGCGGCCAGCGGCAGGCCGAGGGCCGCGCCGATGCCGACCGTGGAACTCATCAGCGCCACGGCCGACCCGCGGCGCTCGGGCGGCAGTTCGTCCCGCAGGATGCTGATCGACAGCGGGACGACGGACGCGGCGGCTCCCTGGAGCGCGCGGGCCGCGATGAGCACGCCGATGTCGGAGGACAGCGCGCACATCACCGAGCCGACGGTCATCAGGGCGAGCGCGGCGGTGAGCACGCGGCGCTTGCCGTACATGTCGCCCGCCCGTCCGAGCACCGGGGTGAGCACCGCGCCGGCGAGCAGGGTCGCGGTGACCATCCAGGAGACGCTGGCCGCCGACGCCCCGGTCAGCCGGGGCAGGTCCGGCAGCAGCGGGACGACCACGGTCTGCATGACGGCCATCAGGATGCCGCCCGACGCCAGCACCGGGATGGTGAGACGGTCCCGCAACCGGGTCGCGCCGGCGGGGGTGCCGGACGGCTGGGGTATCGGGGCGGGCTGGTCCATGGGCACTCCTGCGGACGGTGGCGGCGCGGCGGCACGGAGGTGAATGACAATTCACCTTATCGAGTGAATGGCCATTCACCAACGCACCACCGGGCGCTCACCCGCGCGACGAGCGCGCGTGCAGGGCGCGCGCGGCGCGGGGACCGAGCCAGCGCTTGAGCCTGCGGAGCACCTCCAGGCGGTCGGCCGCCTTGTCGATTCCGTAGTACAGCTGTGGGGGGACGTACGGCAGCAGGGGTGAGTGGCGCTGGCCGAGCAGGGCGAACATGCGGTGCGGGGGCAGGTTGATGTAGCGGGGCAAGTTCTCGTACCACCGGGCGCTGTAGCGGGCCGCGCTCTGCGCGGAGAGCAGGGCGGTGCTGCGCCGCCGCTCGTAGGCGGCGAGGGCCCGGGGCAGGGCGGGGTGCTCGCGCAGGGCGGCGGCGAGGCACATCGCGTCCTCCAGGGCGAGGGTCGTGCCCGCGCCGATGGAGTAGTGGGTGGTGTGGGCGGCGTCGCCGATCAGGACCAGGTTGCCGTGGTGCCAGCGGCGGTTGGTGAGGGTGCGGAAGTTCAGCCAGGGGGAGCCGGCGCCGGCCGCGGCCGGGGAGCGGCTGATGAGGGGGTGGCCGTCGAGGACACCGGCGAAGAGCTTCTCCAGCAGCGCGAGCCCCTCGCCCTCGTCCGCCCGGTCCAGGCCGAGGCCGGTGAAGGTCTGCGGGGAGCACTCGACGACGCAGGTGCTGCGGTCGCCGCTGTAACCGTAGCCGTAGGCCCAGATCCAGCCGTGTTCGGTCTCGGTGAAGGCGAAGGTGAAGGCGTCGAAGACCCGGGTGGTGCCGAGCCAGGCGTAGTGGTTGCGCCCGGCGGTGATCTCGGTGCCGAAGTGCCCGGCGTGCCGGCCGCGCAGGGCACTGTGCACGCCGTCGGCGGCCACGACGAGGTCGGCGCCGGCGGGCGGTCGAGTGATCTCGCTGCCGTACTCCAGCCGTACGCCCAGGGACCGGGCGCGGGCGGCGAGCAGCTCGAGCAGCCGGTGGCGGCCGATGCCGTAGCCCTGGTCACCGCGGTGCCGCGTGGTCAGGTCCCGGACGTGGGCGACGCCGTCGCTCCAGCGCACCGAGTGCTCCTCGACCGCGCGCGCCGACTCGGGGTCGTGCGCCCGGAGCGTGTCGAGCAGGCCCTGCCAGTACGTGACGCCCCACCCGTAGGTGGAGCCCTCGGGGTTGCGTTCGTGGACGGTGACGGTGTGGGACGGGTTCTGCCGCTTGAGCAGGATGGCGAGGTACAGGCCCGCGGGCCCGCCTCCGACACAGACGACCTTCACGCGCACACCCCTGACGCTCACCGAACGTAGCC
This sequence comes from Streptomyces sp. TG1A-8, assembly GCF_030499535.1. NCBI lineage: Bacteria > Bacillati > Actinomycetota > Actinomycetes > Kitasatosporales > Streptomycetaceae > Streptomyces > Streptomyces sp. TG1A-8. Next base: position 6,430,203 of record NZ_JASTLB010000001.1, on the reverse strand, counting down.
GATCGACAACGCACGGTAGCAGCAACCGTTGCGGCGAGAGCGCAACGGCGGATCGCGTCGGCACGGCGCGCCGGGCCGGGGCGGTGGCCGGCCGACTCCCGGCGGCCGACTCCCGGGCGGCCCGCCGGACGAACCGCGGTCACCGGGCGCCCGACGTCCGGCCCGCACGTCCCGTCCGGGCCCCGGCGGTCAGGCCTCGGCGGTGCGGCACTCCGGGTGGCCCCAGCCCTGGGCGTTCTTCGCGATGGGCTCACCGGCCGCGTAGGAGCGGCCGCACAGGCAGCGGCCGGGGAACTTCGCCTTGAGCGTGCGCGTCGACGCCCCGCCGCCGGTGCGGCGGGGCGCCTTCTTGCGCGGGGCCCTGGCCGCCGGGACGCCGGACGCCGGCGGCTCCGGGGAACCGAGCGCGCTGCCGGCCGCCTCCTGGGCGGAGGCCGCCTGGCTGGCGGCGCGGTCGGCGAAGTCGTTGAGCGGGTCGCCGTCGACCTGGTGGGCGGGTACGTGGCGGAACTCGACGGACCGGCCGTCGAGGAGTTCGTCGATGCGCACCACCAGGTCCTGGTTGGCGACCGGTTTGCCGGCGGCCGTCTTCCAGCCGTTGCGCTTCCAGCCGGGCAGCCAGGTGGTGACCGCCTTCATCGCGTACTGCGAGTCCATCCGGACCTCGAGCGGCACGTCCGGGTCGACGGCGGCCAGCAGGCGCTCCAGCGCGGTCAGTTCGGCGACGTTGTTGGTGGCCCGGCCGAGCGGGCCCGACTCCCAGCGGGCCGGGGTCCGCTCGTCGTCCGACACCACCCACGCCCATCCGGCCGGCCCGGGGTTCCCCTTCGAAGCCCCGTCGCACGCGGCCACCACACGTTCACGCATACGGCCGATCATGCCATGGCCGCGCGCCGCGCCGGGTCGGCGTCCCGCCCCGGGCGAACGCGACCCTCCCGGCCGGGGGCCCGTCCGGTCCCTCCCGGGACGGCGCGCCATCCCGTACCGGATCCGGCGCCGTGCGGGCCACGGGGTGCCCTCCCCGGGCGCCCCGTCGCCCGCCGGGCGGCCGGGGAGGGCACGCGCCCCGTGCGCCTCCTCCAGCCGGGCCACGTCCAGCTCGCCCGTACCGCGCACGGCGCGGGCGTACCGACTGGTTCTCCCCCGGACCTCATCGGCGCCTCCGCCGAATAATCCGAGCGGGCGTGCGGCATCCGCATTAGCATCCAGGACATGATCCCCTCACCCGGCGAGTCCGCCGAGAGCGCCGGGGACGGCATCGCGCCCTTCCGGCTGTCGGTCCCGCAGAGCGACCTGGACGACCTGCACGACCGCCTGGACCGCACCCGCTGGCCGGCCGAGCTGCCGGGGGCCGGCTGGGAGTACGGCGTGCCGGCCGGCTACCTGCGCGAACTGGTCCGGTACTGGCGGCACGAGTACGACTGGCGCGCGGCCGAGGCGGAGCTGAACGCGTGGCCGCAGTTCACCACCACCGTCGACGGGGCGCACGTCCACTTCGCCCACCTGCGCTCCCCGGAGCCGGACGCCGTCCCGCTGGTCCTGACCCACGGCTGGCCGGGCTCGATCGTCGAGTTCCTGGACGTGGCCGGGCCGCTGGCCGACCCGGTGGCGCACGGCGGGCCGGCGTCCGACGCCTTCCACGTCGTGGTCCCGAGCATCCCCGGCTTCGGGCTGTCCGGGCCCACCGGGGAGCCCGGCTGGGAGGCGGGCCGGGTCGCCGACGCCTGGGCGGAGCTGATGCGGCGGCTCGGCTACGGGCGGTTCGGTGCGCAGGGCGGCGACTGGGGCGCCGGGATCTCCCGCGAGCTGGGCCGCGCCCACCCGGACCGGGTGATCGGCGTCCACCTGAACCTGCTGCCGAACGCGCAGGCGCTGACCGAACCCACCGAGGAGGAACTGGCCCCGCTCGATCCCGAAGAGCGCGAGCGGACCCTCCTGTCGTGGCGCCGGTGGGCCGACTGGTCGCGCGAGGGCACCGGCTACGCCGTCCAGCAGTCCACCCGGCCGCACACCCTCGGCTACGCCCTGACGGACTCCCCCGTCGGACAGCTGGCGTGGATCGTGGAGAAGTTCCGGGAGTGGAGCGACTGCGCGGAGCTGCCGGAGGAGGCGGTCGACCGGGACCGGCTGCTGACGAACGTGATGCTGTACTGGCTGACCGGTACGGCCGCCTCGTCGGGCCGGATCTACTACGAGCGGGCGCACGCCACCGGCCGCACCGCCCGTCCGGCCGAGCCGTCGGCGGCGCCGACCGCGCTGGCCCTGTTCCCGGCCGAGATCCACCTCGCGCTGCGCCACAACGCGGACCGCACGGAGAACCTGGTGCGCTGGACGGAGTACGACCGGGGCGGGCACTTCGCGGCCATGGAGGAACCGGACCTGCTGGTCGCCGACGTCCGGGCCTTCTTCCGCGACCTGCGGGAGCGGGGCGCCGGCTGACGGCGGCCGCGGCCTCGGACCGCCAGGCCCGCCCGTCGGCCGGCCGGTGGGCGGGCCGGGCGGGTGCGGCGACCGCACGGCGGGCCGTGCCGGTGCGGCGGCCCGGCTCGGCCTGGGCGCGGGACAGCAGGTCGCCGGGGTCCAGGCCGAGGGCGTGGGCCGCGGCGGCGAGGACCTCGGCGGATGCCTCCTTCCGGCCGCGCTCGATCCGGACAGGTGGGGCAGGGGGATCCGGGCGGCGTCGGCCACGTCCTCCAGCGTGCGCTCCTGCGCGAGCCGCTCGTGCCGCAGCACGTCGCCGACCAGGTCTCCCGCCACAGCGGTTCCCCGGACGCGGGAGCGGGCGCCCCCGGGCCCGCGGGCCCGGGACGCGGCGGGAGGACAGGGGCTTCGTCGCTCATCCGGCTGCTCACCCGTTCCGCCTGAGGTGGGGCTCCGGCACGGCCGGAGGCGGCATGCGGGGCGTCACCGGCGGCACCCGTCCGGTGAAGAACGGCACGCGGGCGCATGAGACGCCGGATTGCGGGTACGCGCCGGTCACGCACATGTGGACAGGGATCGGCATCGGCACCCAGACCCGCAGGAGCAGACGTCGAACCGTGACTTTCGTGGGAGAGGTAATGATCACCGCCGGGATCCGGTCGGAAGCAGAGGTCGCCGGGAGAGCCGTGCGGAACGGCACGGCCGAGGAGTCACTGCCGGGCATCGAGGACCCGACCTCCGTGGCCCCGCGTGACGCACGCGAGCTGTCCCGCCAGTTCTTCCGCCGGCTGGCCGAGCTGGAGGAGGGCACGCACGAGTACCAGTACGCGCGCAACACCCTCATCGAGATGAACATGTCGCTGGTGCGGTTCGCGGCCGGACGGTTCCGGGGCCGCGGTGACGACATGGAGGACATCGTCCAGACCGGCATGATCGGTCTGATCAAGGCCATCGACCGGTTCGAGTTGACGCGCGAGGTGGAGTTCACCTCCTTCGCGCTGCCGTACATCGTCGGCGAGATCAAGCGGTTCTTCCGCGACACCACCTGGGCGGTGCACGTACCGCGGCGGCTGCAGGAGCTCCGGGTGGAGCTGGCCAGGGCCCGCGAGGAGCTGTCCAGCCGCCTGGACCGGAACCCGACGGTCGCCGAGCTGGCCACCTTGATGAACCTCTCCGAGAAGGAGGTGGTCGAGGCGCAGCTCGCCTCCAACGGCTACAACTCCGCCTCGCTGGACGCCGCCCTCACCGGGGACGGCCCCGAGGACGGCGAGGCGGTGCTCGCGGACTTCATCGGCGTGGAGGAGGAAGGGCTGCGGCTCGTGGAGGACTTCCACGCGCTGGCGCCGCTCATGGCCGAGCTGAGCGAGCGCGACCGGCAGATCATCCACATGCGGTTCGTGGAGGAGGCCACCCAGGCGGAGATCGGCGAGCGGCTCGGCTGCTCCCAGATGCACGTCTCCCGCCTGATCAAGCGGATCATCACCCGGCTGCGCCAGGGCATGCTGGGCGAGCTCGGCTGCGCCTGAGGCGGATGCGCCCCCGTGCCGCGGTGCCCGCTCCCGAGCGGTGGCGTCGTACCGCTTCGCCGCTCGGGAGCGGGCACCGCGGCCGTACCAGGGCGGTGGACGGCCCGGGCCGGTGCCGGTCCCCCGGGCGCGGTCGGTCCCCGGAGCCCTTCAGCGCGCGAGCCGCACCCGTGCGCGCACGCGCTTGCCGACGGGCACGCGCTCCACGGTGACCTCCTCGGCCACGGCGTGCACGATCTCCAGACCGTGTCGGCCGACGCGGCGCGGGTCCTTGGCGAAGCGGCGGGGCAGGGCGGCGCTGCTGTCGTACACGCTGACGACGACCGCGCTGTCGGTCCCTTCCAGCTCCAGGATGTACGGGCCGTCGCTGTGCTGATCGGCGTTGGTGACCAGTTCGCTCACCACCAGGAGCAGTCCCCCGTCGGTACGGCTGTCGACGGCGGCGCACCACTCGGTCCTCAACTGCTCCAGGAACTGCCCGGTGAACGCGCGCGCCTCGGCGATGCAGCCGGGTTCGCCGGCGAAGTGCACGGCGCGTCTGAGTGGTTCCACGGGTACGTCGAAATCAGTCGTTATCACTGCCCCGCCCAGGTGATCGGTCATGCGTGTCCCTCTAGGAAGCCCGGCCCGTCGCTTGCGCACCCATCCTCGTACCCCGGGCCGGACCGTACAGTCCCCCGTGTGCGTTCGCCGACCGCGCACGCCGATGGTGTCACGGCCGGACGCGCCGGGCCGTGCCGTCGCCCACACCGCCGGGCCGGCGGTCCGGTGGCGACGTGCGGGCCGCGGGACGGAACCGGGCGCCGACCGGCCGGTGCGCCGTGGCCCGTTCTCACCGGTCCGCCCGTGGGCGCGTCCGTCCTGACGAGGGGCGGGAGGAGCCGTGCGGGGTGCCGTGGCGCGGGTCAGCCGACGGGTACGACGAGCGCCGGCAGGACGCGTTGCATGCGCAGGGCGTCGACGGACTCGGCGAGCAGTTCGTACTCCGTGGTGTCGTCGTTGGCGGCGACCCGCACCAGTCGCCCGCCGGCCAGTTCCTCGGCGACCAGTTCCTGTCGGCCGGTGTCGGCGCACCAGGCCCGCAGCAGCGCCGGCACGTCCGCCACGGTGTCCGCGACCGGGACGAGCGCGCCCGCCGGGAAGGCCGTGTGCTCCGGGGTCGGGTCGAGCCGCTCGGCGATCCAGGACGCCCGGTCGCGCAGCCACCACAGGGCGAGTGCCAGCGTCGGCGCGCGATAGGTGCCGAGCGGTACGCCGATGCGCTGCCCGCCGCACACTCCGTACGCCGTGACGTGGCACAGGAATTCGTCGTGCACGATCACCTCCCCGAACGCGTCGCCGGTATGCCGGCGGACCCTCGCGATTCCGTGTGGTTCCTGTGCGGTTAAATGCCCCTGATATTTGAGTATCGCCACTCCGGAAACACTGTCACCACGTCTTTCCGGCCAGTCTCCCGGCATATCCGCCGTCGGCCCTGGCCGAAATCGAACGGAACGCCGCGAGGTGACGAATGCTCCACGTTTCCCGGACGGCGGCTTCACATTACGCGGGAGGTGATCGACCGCCCCTCACCGCCCGGGCATGGTGGTGCCACCGGGACGGGCGGACCCCCGATCCGGATCCCGACCGGCAGGTACGCCCCCGGTGGAGGCTGATGCGGCATGTCCGGGAGCACCGAGCGTCACGAGAGCGCCGTCGCCCGCTACCTCGAGGCCTGGAACGCCACCGAGCCCGAGGCCCTGCGGAAGGCGGTCGCCGCGGCCTGGACGGCGGACGGCTCCCACACCGACCCGCTCGCCGACGTCCGCGGGCACGAGCAGATCGCGGCCGTGATCGCGGCGGTCCACGAGCAGTTCCCGGGGTTCGCCTTCCGCCTCCTGTGCACGGTGGACGGGCGCCACGACATCGCGCGGTTCGGCTGGGAGCTGGTGAACCAGGCGGACGGGCCGGCCCCGGTGGCCGGGTCCGACGTGCTCACGCTGGACGGCGAGGGCCGGATCCGGCCGGTGACGGGCTTCCTGGACCGCATGCCCGCCCAGGCCTGACACCGTTCCCCGACGCGTTCCCGGCCCACGGTGGCCCTTCCACGCGGAAAGCCCCGGGGCACTGGGCCCCGGGGCACACGGAAAAGGATCACCACGGACGACGGCCGGCCCGGCCGGCACGTGCGGGAAAGGCGGCACGGCGAGGAACACGGGCGGTGCGGGAAATGCCCGGCACGGCAATCCGGCAACACCGTGTGAAGCCTTGGGGAAAGGTAACGGACCATTCGGTGGCCCGGCCGCGTTTCCCCAATTCACCGGTCCGCGTTCCGGCCGGGCCTAGACCGCCGGTCCGCCGGCGCCGCGCCCGCCGCCCGGCGGGAGGCCTCAGCCCCGCACGATCGCGTCGATCCGCTCCAGTTCACCGGCGTCGAAGTCCAGGTTCCGGATGGCCCCGACACTGTCCTCCAGTTGCCGGGGGCTGCTCGCGCCGACCAGGGCGGAGGTCACCCGGCCGCCGCGCAGCACCCAGGCCAGGGCGAGCTGGGCCAGCGTCTGGCCGCGGGACTTCGCGACCTCGTCCAGGGCGCGCAGCCGGCCGACCAGGTCCTCGGTGACCGCGTCCGAGTTCAGGAAGGGGCTGTCGCTCGCCGCGCGGGAGTCCTCGGGGATGCCGTCGAGGTAACGGCCCGTCAGCAGCCCCTGTTCCAGCGGGGAGTAGGCGATGGAGCCGACCCGCAGGTCGTCCAGGGCGTCCAGGAGGCCCCCGTCCTCGGGACGGCGGTCGAGCATCGAGTAGCGCGGCTGGTGGATGAGCAGCGGGGTGCCGAGCTCACCGAGGATGCGGGCCGCCTCACGGGTCTGCTCCGCCGAGTAGTTGGAGACGCCGACGTAGAGCGCCTTGCCCTGCTGCACCGCCGAGTGCAGGGCGCCCATCGTCTCCTCCAGCGGAGTGTCGGGGTCGGGGCGGTGCGAGTAGAAGATGTCGACGTGGTCCAGGCCCATCCGGTGCAGGCTCTGGTCGAGCGAGGACAGCAGGTACTTGCGCGAGCCCCACTCGCCGTACGGGCCGGGCCACATCAGGTAGCCGGCCTTGGTGGAGATGACCAGCTCGTCGCGGTACGGCGCGAAGTCGGCCCGCAGGGCCTCACCGAGCGCCGACTCGGCGGCGCCGGGCGGGGGACCGTAGTTGTTGGCCAGGTCGAAGTGGGTGACGCCGAGGTCGAACGCGCGGCGCAGGACGGCTCGCTGGGTCTCGGCCGGCCGGTCGGGGCCGAAGTTGTGCCACAGGCCGAGGGACAGCGCGGGGAGCTTCAGGCCGCTGCGTCCGGTGCGCCGGTAGGGCATGTCGGCGTAACGGTCGGGATGTGCGGTGTACAACGCGACTCCAGAGGGGTTGGCACACGGTCTACCGGTCCCACTCTCGCCCGGATGCGTACAGCGGTCCAACAGGAGAATCCGATGGAATTCAGCGGATAGGCTTCTCGGTCATGGAACTGCGCCACCTCCAGCACTTCGTCGCCGTCGCCGAGGACCGGCACTTCACCCGGGCCGCCGAACGCCTCATGGTGTCCCAGTCCGGCCTGTCGGCGTCGATCCGGACGCTGGAGCGGGAGCTGCGGGCGCCGCTGTTCGTGCGCACCACCCGGAGGGTGACGCTGACCGAGGCGGGGCGCGCCCTGCTGGCGGAGGCCGAGCGGATCCTCGCACAGGTGCGCGCGGCGCACGAGGCGGTGGCCGCGGTGCAGGGCGTGCTGCGGGGCACGCTGGCGCTGGGCACCGAGCAGTGCATCGCCGGGGTGCACGTGGCCCGGCTGCTGGCCGGGTTCCGGCGGCGCCACCCGGACGTGGAGATCCGGCTGCGGCAGGCGGGTTCGGGCGCGCTGGCCGAGGAGGTGGCCGCCGGACGGCTCGACCTCGCCTTCGCCTACCGCACCCGGGCGGACAACGACCAGTTGCGCTCGGTGCCGCTGGCCGGGGAGCCGATGACCGCGCTGTGCCACCCGAGCCACCGGCTCGCCTCGGCCGGGGCCGTTCTCGCACCGGCCGACCTCGCCGGTGAGGTGTTCGTGGACTTCCACCCGGACTGGGGACCGCGCCGCAGCACGGACGCCGCCTTCGCCGCGGCCGGTGTGCGGCGCACGGTCGCGCTGGAGGTCAACGACGTGCACAGCCTGCTGGACCTGGTCGGCGAGAACCTCGGCGTCGCGGTCGTCCCCCGCCACTTCCGGCACAAGCGGCCCTCACTGACCGCGCTCCCGCTGAAGGGCACGGCCGAGGCGGAGTACGAGACCGTCGCCCTGCTGCCGCCCGAGCGGGCCACCAGCCCCGCGGCCCGCGCGCTGCTCGCGCTCCTGGAGGAGGGCACCGCGACCGCGGCGGACCGGGCCGCGGAAAGCTGGATTGCGGACGCGTGAGCGCGCGCCGTGCGCGATGGTGGTCGTATGCATGTGAAGGACATCCTCATCGACGGCTACGGCCGCATCCGGGAAGAAGTCCACGCCGTCCTCGACGGCCTCGGACCGGACGAGCTGCACGCGCGTCCGGCCGGCGACGCCAACCCCGTCGCCTGGCTGGTCTGGCACCTCGCACGGGTGCAGGACGATCACGTCGCCGACGCCTTCGGCCTCGACCAGGTGTGGCTGTCCCAGGGCTGGGACGAACGCTTCGGCCTCGGCCTGCCGCGGCACGACACCGGTTACGGGCACCGCCCCGCGCAGGTCGCCGAGGTGCGGGTCGGGTCGGCCGGACTGCTGGCCGGGTACTACGACGCCGTGCACGAGCAGACCCTGGGCGTGCTGGGCTCCCTCGGGGCCGGAGACCTCGAGCGGATCGTGGACGAGCGCTGGGACCCCCCGGTCACGCTGGGCGTGCGCCTGGTGAGCGTCCTGTCCGACGACCTCCAGCACGTCGGACAGGCCGCCTACGTGAAGGGGCTGGTTCAGAGCGCTGCGGCGTAGCCCGGCAGGACGACGTCCTCGATGAGGGCCTTGCGCTCGTCGAACGGGACGAACGCGCTCTTGACCGCGTTCACCGTGACCGTGCGCAGGTCCTCCAGGGTCCAGCCGGCCTCCTCCACCAGCAGGGACATCTCGCGGGTCATCGTCGTGCCGGAGACGAGCCGGTTGTCGGTGTTGAGGGTGACCCGGAAGCCCAGGTCCTTCAGGGCCGTGATCGGGTGCTCGGCGATCGAGGTGGCGCAGCCGGTCTGCAGGTTGGAGGTGGGGCACATCTCCAGGGCGATCCGGCGGTCGCGCACCCAGCCGGCCAGGCGGCCGAGCTTGCCGCCGGCGATGTCCTCGGTGAGGCGCACGCCGTGGCCGATGCGCTGGGCACCGCACACCTGCACGGCCTGGTGGATGCTGGGCAGGCCGTGGGCCTCGCCGGCGTGGATGGTGAACGGGACGCTTTCGCGGCGCAGGTGCTCGAAGGCGGCCAGGTGGTCGGCGGCCGGGAAGCCGTCCTCGGCGCCGGCGATGTCGAAGCCGACGACACCGGCGTCGCGGTGGGCGACGGCCAGGTCGGCGGCCTCGCGGACCCGGTCGAACATGCGCATGCCGCACAGCAGGGTGCCGACGCGCACCGGGGTGCCGGCGGCGGCCGCCTTCGCCATGCCGGCGGCGAGGCCCTCCTGCACGGTCTCCACGACCTCGGCCGGCGTCAGGCCGCCCTTCAGCATCAGCTCGGGGGCGTACCGCACCTCGGCGTAGACGACACCGTCGGCCGCGAGGTCCAGCACGTACTCCTCGGCGGTGCGCAGCAGGCCCTCGCGGGTCTGCATGACGGCGAGCGTGTGCTCGAAGGTGGCTATGTAGCGGACCAGGTCGCCGGAGCCGGCGGCCTCGACGTACCAGGCGGCCAGCTCGGCGGGGTCGGTGGTGGGCAGGGTGTGGCCGACCGCGGCCGCGAGCTCCACGACGGTGGCGGGGCGCAGGGCGCCGTCGAGGTGGTCGTGCAGGACGGCCTTGGGGAGCCGGCGGAGGGTGTCGGTGTCGATGCGGGGCGCGGTCATGTGCGGTCTTCCTCGGCTGGTGGTGCGGGCGGGTGTCAGTGGGCGGCGGGCTGGAGCAGGTCCCAGCGGTTGCCGTGGAGGTCCTGGAAGACGGCGACGGTGCCGTACGGCTCGTGGCGCGGCTGTTCCAGGAAGGTCACGCCGGCGGCGGTCATGCGGGCGTGGTCGCGGGCGAAGTCGTCGGTGTGCAGGAAAAACCCGACCCGTCCGCCGGTCTGGTCCCCGATCCGGGCGCGCTGGGCCCCGTCCCGGGCCCGGGCCAGCAGCAGGCCGGTGCCGGGCCCGTCCGCGCCGGGCGCGGCGTCCGCCTCCACGACGACCCAGCGGGAGCCGTCCGGGCGGGGCGTGTCCTCGGCGAGCCGGAACCCGAGGGCCTCGGTGTAGAAGCGAATGGCCTCGTCGTAGTCGCCGACGACGAGGGTGACCAGGGCGACGCGGCGCATCGGAGCCTTCCGGTGGGGGTGGTTAGCCGGTGAGGTTATACGTAAAACTTGACGAACGCCAGTCACCTTCGCACGGGCGTGCCGGTGGGGGGCACGGGAGCCGGGGCGGCCGTCCCGTCAGGGGCGCTCCTCGCCCTGGGCGACCTCGACGCGGTGGTGGAAGTCGGCCACGCCGGTGGCCGAGGCCGCGCAGGAGACGGCGGTGCAGGCCAGCAGGAGGACGGCCGCGGCGCGGCCGGCGCGGCGGGGGGCGCGCGGGACGGCGAGGAGCGCCTGGACGCGCTGCGGGACGGGCCCGGTGGTCGCGGCGGCGGCGAACCCGGGGCGGTCGCCCGCGCCGCCCCGGCCGGCCAGGGCGGCGCGGGCGATGGCGCGGGCGGTCAGGCGCCGGTCGCCCACGCGCAGGGCGGCGGCCTCGTCGGCGGCGCGTTCGGCGGCCAGCCGGACGGTGGCGCGTACCGGGCGCAGGGCGGGATGGCAGTGGGCGGCGAGTTCGGCGGCGGCGAGGAAGTAGTGGTGACCGCCTTCGTTGTGCGCGCGCTCGTGTGCGAACAGCGCCTCCCGCTCGGGGCCGTCGAGGCTGCGCAGCATGGCGGTGGTGACCACGACGCGGTGCGGGCGCCCGGGCAGGGCGTAGGCGTCCGGGCGGGGCGAGTCCACCACGCACAGGTCGCCCGCGGCGGGTCGGTGCCCGGCCTCGGTGCGGGCGGCGCGGAAGGCACGGGTCTGGTGCAGGACGGAACGGACCAGGCTCCAGCCGCACACCGCGAGGGCGCCCACGGAGGTCGCGGCGGACGGCAGCACGAACAGGTCGGAGGCGGTGCGCAGCGGGTGGACGAGTTCGCCGAGCGCGGCGAAGACGGGCAGCTTGAGCAGTCCGGTGAGCACGAACGCGCCGAGCGCGGCCAGCGAGCAGCCCGCCAGGGCGACCGCGCAGCAGGTGACCGTCCACAGCGCGGCGACCGGGGCGAGCCGGCCCACGGCCCGCCGGGCCAGGGCCGGCAGGGCACACGGCAGCAGCAGGGGCAGCAGGAGCAGCGCGGTCACCGGTCGCCGGATTCCAGCAGGTCCCGCAGGATGCGCTCGTCGTCCGGGTTGAGCTGGGCGACGAAGCGGGCGAGAACGGTCTCCCGGTCGGCGTCCCGGTCGAGTTCGCTGTGCATCCGGCGGGCGGTGAGGCCCTGGGCGTCCTGGACCGGGAAGTAGGCGTAGCCGCGGCCCTGGCGCTGCCGGGCCACCACGCCCTTGTCGTGCAGCCGGGTGAGGATCGTGGTCACCGTCGTCCGGGCGAGGCCGGTGCCCAGGCTCAGCTGGACCTGGCCGGGTGTCCGGGGCGCGCCGGCGGCCCACAGGGCGGCCATGACGCTGGCTTCGAGCTCGCCGGCCGGCCGGCGTTCGTCCCTGGCGTCGGTCATGGGAGCGTTCCTCACCCCGTCCTCGTGCGCGGTTGCCGGCGGACCGTCTACACCATCGTAGTCGGCGCGGGGCCACTGCCCGCCCGTTGCGCCCGCACGCCCATGATGGCAGGGCCGGGTCGCGCCGCGGGGGCCGCGTGGCCCGTCCGGCGGGCCGCCCGGGCGCGGCGCGTTCCGCCGGGCCGGTGCCGCGCCGGTGGGCCGGGCGTCCCGCGCGCCCGCGGCCGGGGTCCGGCCGGCCCCGGGCGCGCGGCGCTCAGCCGGCGAACGGCACCCGGGACGTGCGGACGGCCGCCGGGGCGGCGGGGTGGGTCCACAGGCCCTGCGCGGCCAGCCTCGGCAGGACGTTCTCGCCGAACCAGTACGCCTCCTCCAGGTGCGGGTAGCCGGAGAGCACGAACTCGTCGATGCCGAGGGCGTGGTACTCCTTGATCCGCTCGGCGACCTCGTCGTGGCTGCCGACCAGCGCCGTGCCCGCGCCACCGCGCACCAGGCCGATGCCCGCCCACAGGTTGGGGTGGATCTCCAGGCCGTCCCTGCTGCCGCCGTGCAGGGCGAGCATGCGCCGCTGTCCCTCGGACTCGCTGCGGGCCAGCCCCTCCTGCACGGAACGCACGGTCTGCGCGTCGAATCCGTCGAGCAGGCGCTCCGCCTCTGCCCAGGCCTGCCCGGCACCGTCCCGGGTGATGACGTGCAGCCGGATGCCGAAGCGCAGGGCACGGCCGTGCCGCGCGGCCAGGTACCGGATCCGGGCGATCTTCTCCGCCACCTGCGCGGGCGGCTCACCCCAGGTCAGGTAGACGTCGGCGTGCCGGGCGGCGACCTCTGCGGCGATGGGCGAGGAACCGCCGAAGTACACCTCGGGCACCGGATCGGGCACCCGGCTCAGCCGCGCGTCCTCGACCCGCAGGTGCTCCCCGTGCAGGTCGACGCTCCGACCCTCCCACAAGGCCCGCACGATCTGCAGGAATTCGCCGGTGCGGCGGTAACGGGCGTCCTTGTCGAGGAAGTCGCCGTAGGCCCGCTGCTCGTGGCTCTCGCCGCCGGTGACCACGTTGAGCAGCAGCCGTCCGCCGGTCTGCCGCTGGAAGGTGGACGCCATCTGCGCGGCGAGGGTCGGGGAGACGGAGCCCGGCCGGAAGGCGACCAGGAACTTCAGCCGCTCGGAGTTCTGGCTGACCATGGCGGTGGTCAGCCACGCGTCCTCGCACCAGGCACCGGTCGGGGTCAGCGCGCCGGTGAAACCGAGGCCCTCGGCGGCCCGGGCGATCTGGCTCAGGTAGGCGACCGTCGGCGGCCGGTCCCGGCCGGAGGCGGTGGCCGGGGTGCCGTGGCCGCCGCCGACGACGTGCCGGCTGTCGCCGTTGGTGGGCAGGAACCAGTGGAAGGTGAGGGACACCTGGGTCTCCGTTCGGGGTCGTGCGCCGGAGGAGGCCGTGGCGGGGCGGCCGGGCCCCGCCGGGCACGTGCCGGCCGATGTGCCGGACCTTCCAGCGGGCCGGATCGTGCAGGGTGCGGGTGCGCGCGGACCGCGCCGCCTCCGGCAGCGCCTGCCGAGCGGTGCCGGTGCCGATGGCGGCGTGCAGCGACCGGGCGGTGGCCCCGTGCGGTCGCGGTCCCCGGCAGGTGAGGCGGTGGGGGAGCGCCCGGCCGGCGGGCCCGGTCACGGCGAGCAGCCCCGACGCGGACAGCCGGTCCGGCACGCGGGAGCCGGCGCCGGGCGTCCCGCTCGGCGGCACCCGTACGGAACCCGTCGGCCGGGGCCGCGGCGGCGGGCCGAGCGCCTGCGCGCCGTCGGCGGTGACACGGGCGGCCACGGCGCTCAGCCCGCCGCCGCCAGGAGGGGGGTACGGCCCAGGGCTGCCGAGAAGTGGTCCACCACCTGCTCCAGGGCCCCGGCGGCGGCCGGGGCGATCGTCAGCGAACCGTCCTCGTGCACGGCGATGTCCTGGTCGAGGGTGAACCAGCCCTGGACGATGTGCGCGGCCCCCATGGAGGTGAGCACCGGACGCAGCGCGTAGTCGATGGCGAGGACGTGCGCGGTGGAGCCGCCGGTGGCGAGCGGCAGCACCGTCTTGCCGGTGAGCGCGTACTGCGGCAGCAGGTCGAGGAGCGCCTTGAGGACCCCGGAGTACGACGCCTTGTAGACGGGGGTGCCGACCACGACGCCGTCGGCGCGGGCGAACAGCTCGGCCGCCCCGGCGATGGCCGGGTGCCGGAAGTCCGCGCCCAGCAGGGCCTCGGCCGGAACGGTGCGGACGTCGAGCGGAACCACCTCGTGGCCCTGGGCGATCAGCCGCTGGTCCAGGTGGCGCAGCAGGCGGCCGGTGCGCGAGGACGGGGAGGGGCTGCCGGAGACGGACAGGACGGTGGCCATGGGTGCCTCTTTCTGGGGACCGGACGCGGGTGCGCACAGGGCGCCCCGGAGGGATCGGCCGGGCATGGGCGGGGGCGGACGCGGGCCCGGAACCGCGAGAGCCGGTCCGCCGGCGGGGCGATCGGCCCCGGGAACGGGTCAGGGACGCCGTGGGCGGGCGGAGGCCGCGTCGCGGGACGCGTACGGGAAGGGCCGGGCACCCGGGACGCCGGTCGGGGAGAACGCCGGGGATCCGGGCGGGCCGGGGAGAACGCCGGGGACGGCGGCCGGGAGGCGGCGCGTCAGAGGGCGGAGCGACAGGAGGCGCTGGAGACACGCGCGAGGTCGACGTGGCGTCGCCGCGTGAGGTCCAGTCGCGTCATCATGCCGTCGATCGTGGCAGCCGTGCGCGACCACCGTCAAGGAGAACCCGGCCGGTCTCGCATCGCGGACCGCTGCGCGGCGGGGAGGAGCGCCGGGAAAGACCTGGCCACCGGGGCCTGGAGGACATCGCGGCCCGGCGCGGGCGGTGCCGGTGACCGGCTGGAGCGGCGCGGCACGAACACGTGTCGCGCCGCTCGCCGGGGAGGGCGCCGGTGCTGCCGGGGCCGCGGCGCCGGCGCGCCGAGCCGGTTCGCGGGCGGCCCGGGAACCGGTCGGGGCGGGACCGGGTCAGGCCCTGCCGTCGCCGTCCGGCCCCTCGACCACCACGAGGAACGCGTCCGAGTTCAGATCCATCACCACGGTCGCGGGCTCGCCCTCGGCACGGCGGGCAGCCGCGTACTCCTCCGCGGGCCACGATCCACGCGGCGATCCCGCGGGAAACCTCTCCAGCACCTTCGCGCTCATGACGGTCGGTCACCTCCAGCGTCGGCAGTCGCACGGAACGTACATCCTGTACCTCCCCGCTTGCCCGGGAACGGTCCGGGCATGTCACCCGACCGGGTCGTCGGGGCCGCCGCGCATCCGCGCGCGGCCCGCGGCGGGAAGTGATCGTTCGGGGGGACCGCCGGGGGGCACCGACCTGGAGGACCGGAGCGATGGACGAAGCGATGCACGGCGGGGTGCCGGCGGACGGACCGAGGTGCCTGGTGACCGGTGCCACGGGTTACATCGGCGGCCGTCTCGTGCCCGAGTTGCTGGCCGCCGGACACCGGGTGCGCTGCCTGGCCCGCTTCCCCGGCAAGCTGCGCGACCACCCCTGGACGGGCGAGGTGGAGGTGGCGCGGGGCGACGTCACGGACGCGGACTCGGTCGCCGCGGCGATGCGGGACGTCGACGTGGCCTACTACCTGGTCCACGCGCTCGGCACCGGCAAGGGCTTCGAGGAGACCGACCGCCGCGCGGCCCGGATCTTCGGGGAGCGGGCGAAGGCTGCCGGCGTGCGCCGCATCGTCTACCTCGGCGGTCTCACGCCGGCCGGCGTGCCCGAGCACGAGCTCTCGCCGCACCTGAGGTCCCGGACCGAGGTGGGCCGCATCCTGCTGGCCTCGGGCGTGCCGGCCGCCGTGCTGCGCGCCGCCGTCATCATCGGCTCCGGCTCGGCGTCCTTCGAGATGCTGCGGTACCTCACCGAGCGGCTGCCCCTCATGGTCACCCCGAGCTGGGTGCACACCCGCATCCAGCCCATCGCGGTGCGGGACGTCCTGCGGCTGCTGGTCGGCAGCGCGCGCCTGCCCGGGGACGTCAACCGCACCTTCGACCTCGGCGGGCCGGACGTGCTGACGTACCGGGACATGATGATCCGGTACGCGCGCGTGGCGGGGCTGCCCCGCCGGGTGATCCTGCCGGTGCCCGTGCTCACCCCGGGCCTGTCCAGCCACTGGGTGGGCCTGGTCACGCCGGTCCCGGCGGCCATCGCCCGGCCGCTGGCCGAATCCCTGCGCCACGAGGTCGTCTGCCACGAGCACGACATCGCCCGCTACCTGCCCGACCCTCCCGGCCATCCGCTCGGCTTCGACGAGGCGGTGCGGCTCGCCCTGCGCCGGGTGCGGCAGGCGGAGGTGGTCACCCGCTGGTCGTCCGCCGCGGTGCCGGGGGCGCCCAGCGATCCGCTGCCCACCGACCCCGCCTGGGCGGGCGGCAGCCTGTACACCGACCGGCGGGAGGCGGCGGTGGACGCACCGGTGGGGAACCTGTGGCGGGTGATCGAGGGGGTGGGCGGCGAGAACGGCTGGTACTCCTTCCCCCTCGCGTGGAACGCCAGGGGGCTGCTGGACCGGTTGGCCGGCGGGGTCGGGCTGCGCCGGGGCCGCCGGGACGCGCAGCGGCTGCGGGTGGGCGACTCCCTGGACTTCTGGCGGGTGGAGGAGATCGAGCCCGGGCGGCTGCTGCGGCTGCGGGCCGAGATGCGGCTGCCCGGCCGGGCCTGGCTGGAGATGTGCGCCGAACCGGCCGGCGAGGGCCGCAGCCGGTACCGCCAGCGCGCCGTGTTCCATCCGCGCGGGCTGCTCGGCCACGCCTACTGGTGGGCCGTCTCGCCCTTCCACGCCGTCGTGTTCGGCGGCATGGCCCGCAACATCGCGCGGGCCGCCGCGTCCACCCGCTGACGCGTGCGCCCGCCGTCCGTGCCCGGCCGGAACCAGCCGGCGTCCGCCCCCCTGCCCGCAGCGGTGGCCCGGCCGTCCCGGCCTACTTCGAGGTGTTCGCGCCGTGCCTGCGCCGGTGGCCGGCACGGCACCGCCGGCCACGGGGTCAGGGGCGCACGGTGAAGGAGATCCAGACGTCCGGGGGCAGCTCGGGCCGGCCGGGTACCGGCCGCTGTTCCCGCGTCCAGGCGTCGCCGGCCAGCTCCCGGGCCACGCGCGGCCAGAAGCGGACGGCGGCCGGGTTGTCGTGCTGGAACGCGATCTCCCACGGACCCGGGTGCCGGACCAGCACCTCGCGCGCGCAGCGCAGCCCGATCCCCCTGCGCCGTGCTCCGCGTGCGACGAAGAAGCTGTTCAGCACCCGGGCCGGACCGTCCAGCCCCCGGACGAAGGCGAGACCCGCGGGGCGCTCGCCCAGGGTCAGCAGGTACGGCGCCCAGCCGGGTCCGGCGAAGGCGCACCCGACGCGGTCGTTGCGGAACGTACCGTCGGCGGCGGGCAGGACGCCGCGGAACTCGGAGAGGTCGTGGCGGAACATCAGCCACAGCCGTTCGACGGCGGGCCGGTCCTCGGGGGTCGCGGGGCGGACGGACACGTCCGGCATGCTGGTTGCGGTCATGAACGAAAGCTTCCCCGGCCGGAGCGGATCCGGTCGGGGAAGGCCGTGTCATGGTCCCCCACCCTACTCTCAGGAGACGTTCAGCGCGGTGTCGTCGACGACGAACGACGTCTGGAGCTTGGAGCCCTCGGTACCGGTGAACTTCAGGGTGACGGTCTGCCCGGCGTAGCCGCCGAGGCTGAAGCTGCGCTGGGTGTAGCCGGCGGCGGCGTTGAGGTTCGAGTACGTGGCCAGGGTGCTCAGGACGGTGCCGGAGCCGTTGAGCACCTGGACCTTGAGGGTGTCGTAGGCCGTGCTGGTCGTGGTCTCGGCCGTGTCGACGTGGAGGTAGAAACCGAACGTGGCCGTCGAGCAGGCGGACGGGATGGTCACCGTCTGCGAGAGCGTGTCGGTGGTGGCGGCGCCGCTGCCGTCGAGCCAGGCGTAGTACGAACCGGAACGCGCGGACTGACCCCTGGAGTTGGTGATGACGCCGCCGGTGGTGCTCCAGGTGGAGCTGCCGGACTCGAACCCGCTGTTGCCGAGGAGCTGGGCGGCGGCGCAGGTGCCGGTGCCGCCGCTGCTGCTGCCCGAACCGGCAAGCCAGGCGGTCGCGTTGAGGGCGAGGGCGGCATTGGTGGCGCCGGTGTCGTTCCAGCCGTCGTACAGGGTGTTGCCGGACTGGCCGGTGCCGTCGTCGACCGGCGAGCTGTCGCCCCAGAAGGCGACGCGTCCGCTGCCGAAGGCGCTGGTGGCGAAGAAGGCCCCGGTGTTGCCGGAGTAACCGCTGCGGTAGACCAGGCCCTTGACGGCGGAGTTGTCGGCGGGCTTGAGGGTGGCGGTCGTGCCGTCGGCGATCAGGCTCTTGGTGACGGTGCCGAAGGAACCGTGCAGGACGGGGTCGGTGCTGTCGCTGATGGCGGCCGGGTAACCGGAACCGACGTCGAGCGCGTCGATGGAGAAGCCGAACGGGTCGGTGGAGTCGACGCTGTTGTTCGTCATGAGGTCGTTGAAGATCTCGACCGCGTCCTCGCCGTCGTTGTTGCGGTCGGCGCCGGTGTGGTCGGAGATCATGAACAGGCCGCCGCCGTTCTTCACGAAGTTCATGATCGCCGTCTTCTCGGCGGCCGTGAACAGCGTGTTGGGCTCCGGCAGGACCAGTGTGTCGAAGTTGGCGAGGTCGGTGGCGGACGAGCCGCCGTAGCCGAGGCTGGAACCCGAGGGCAGTGTCTTCAGGCTGTAGCCGCCGGCCTTCTGCAGGGCCACGCCCCATGAGGACAGGGCGCCCGTCCAGTCCGTCTCGGCGGACGGTGTGGAGTCCTGGCCGAGGGGGTCGGGCTGGCTGGTGGAGATGACCCAGTCGGCGTTGCCGGCCGTCTCGGCGTGGGCGTTGTCGAACAGGATCCGGTGCGTGGTGGCCGCACGGGCGGGAGTGGCGTCCGTGCCGACCTGCAGGGCTGCCGTGGCGGCGAGCAGCCCCAGTCCGGTCAGGGCGGTGGTGACTGTGCGGCGGGATCTGCTGGATCCGAGCATCCGGCGTACCTCCATGAGGGGGTGGGGAGAGGCGGTGCGGGCGCCACGTCCGCGTGGAGAACCCGTCCAGCGTTCTACACGCGTCGATCACCTGAAAGGTACATGGCATAACAGTCCGGTGAACAGAGGGTTCCGGCACGAACCGGCCGGACTGCCTCCGGTTTCAGCGGGCACATGCCTGTTCAGCAAGATTCGGACACCGACGGAGGACGAGAGGAAGAGGGACGGGCATGGAGATCTCCGGCATCATCAGTGCGCTGATCATCGGCATCATCATCGGCCTGCTGGGCCGGCTGGTCGTTCCCGGGCGGCAGCACATCGGCGTCCTGTGGACCCTCGTGGTCGGCATCGTGGCGGCGCTGATCGGCTCGGCGATAGCCGCCGGGCTCGGAGTCGCCGACACCGACGGACCCGACTGGATCGAGTGGCTCATCCAGGTCGCCCTCGCCGCCGTCGGCGTGGTCGCCCTGGACCGGGCGAAGGCCCGTCGCTGACCTCAGTCCCCGTACGCGTAGGGCGTCGTGCCCAGCGCGTGGAAACCGATGCGCTCCAGGACCGGACGGCTCATGGCCGAGGCGTCGGCCTGGAGGCAACGACAGCCGTGGGCGGCGGCCACGCGGGCACGGTGGGCGACCAGGGCGCGGTAGACGCCCCGGGCCCGCCAGGCCGCGAGGGTGCCGCCGCCCCACAGGCCGGCGAAGCGGGCACCGGGCACCAGTTCCATCCGGGCGGCGCCGACGGGTTCGCCGTCCGCGAGCGCGACCACGGCGACGACGGAGCCGGGATCGGCGGCCAGCCGGGCGAGCAGCCCGTGCCGCAGCCGGGTGCCGTCGGTGCCGAAGGCCTTCTCGTGCACGTCCGCGACCAGGCCGATGCCGGCCGGATCGGTGGCCCGCACCAGACGGACGCCCGCGGGAGGCACGGCGCCCAGCGCCAGGCGGCCGGTCTCACCGGCCATCAGCGTCTCCTTGGGACCGGCCCGGAACCCGGCGGCGGTGAGGCGTCCGCCGAGACCGGCGGGCCGGTCGTGGCCGTAGAGCTTCCACTCGAAGGCGAGGCCGAGACGGGTGAAGTACGCGATCTGCTCGCCGATCGCCCGGTCCGCGCCCGCCGCGTCCAGACCGGACCGGACGACGCCGTTCCAGCTCCGCGCGTCACCGGTCTGGCGCACCACGGCCCCGGCCCGTTCGACACGGGCTCCGGGGCCGTCGGGCCGTGCGCCCGGGCGCATCCCGGCGTCGTACAGGGCGAGCACCGCTTCCTTGTCCCTCCCCCACCCCAGCACCCGGGTCCCTGGCCGGGCAAGGGGATTGCGGCGTCCGCCGGCCCGTGAGCCGTCGGGTCAGCCGAGTTCCAGGGTCGTGACGGCGAAGACCCGCTCCCGGGCGTAGGCGCGGACCGGGCCGGTGTACATGCGGGCGGTCTCGAAGGAGGCCCGGAAGCCGGCTTCCTCCACCAGGGCGATGCCGGCCCCGTTGGGTTCGGGGACGTCGAGGGCGACCTCCTGGCCGGTGGCGCCGGCGGCGAGCGCCGCCAACAGGGCCCGGGCGTCGTCGGCGGTGTCCGCGAAGAGCGGACCGATGCGCAGGCAGCCGTGGCAGGGGCGGATCACGCCGTAACCGGTGACGCGGTCGCCGTCGTGGCGGACGACCGCGCGGTGGCCGGGGGCGGTCAGCCACTCCGCGAGGAAACGCGGGCGGTCGGCCGGGAAGCAGGCGCTGTCGTAGGCGGTGAGGGTCGCCAGGTCGGCGGGTCCGGCGGGGCGGACCCGGGCGGGGGTCCCGCCCGCGGGAGCGGTGCCGGTGAAGCGGACGGTGCGGTAGGCGAGTTCGAACCCGGACTGGCGGTAGTTGTCCTGCTGGGCGACGACGCCGTCCAGGCCGACGGTGCGGCTCCCGGCGTGGGCCAGGGCGGTCTTCCAGGTGGTCAGGCCGTAACCGTGGCCGCGCGCGTCGGGGCGGACGAGGTAGCAGCCGAGGAAGGCGTAGTCGGAGCCGTAGTTCACGACGGAGATGGCCGAAACCGGTTCCCCGCCGATCCGGCCGAGGAAGAAGCCGTCGGGGTCCTGGGCGAAGAAGACGGGTCCGTCGGACAGTCCGGGGCTCCAGCCCTCCGCCGCCGCCCACTCGCTGATCACCGGCCAGTCGGCGGGGGTGGCCTGGGTGACGACGAGGTTCCGGGGAGCCGGTGAGGTCATCGGTGCGCTCTCTTTCCCTGGGATCGGACGTACGGAAGGGCACGGCGGTCGACCGCGCCCGCCGCATCCTCGCCGATCCGGCCCCGGGCGCGCCACGCTGGGACCGGCGACCGCGCGAGGACCGGCCGCCGCACCGGAGCCGGCGGCCGGGCGGGGACCGGCGGCCGGGCCAGGACCGGGCCGGCACACGTTCGGGGCGGCAGTTCCGCACCGGGGCGCCCGTCACGCCGCCCGATCCCGCGCGGTCGGCCTGCGTGCCGCACCCCGGGGGATGCACGGGCCGCGCCCATGCCGCGGGGCCCCCACCGGGCCGGCGTCCGGTGGGGGCCCCGCGGTGCTCCGGTCAGCGGGTGCGGTCGGGCCGGAAGCGGCGGTACAGGGTCGCGCCGGTGAGCAGGAGCACGGCGCTGCCGGCGATCGCGGGGGCCGTCAGGTCCGCTCCGGTGTGGGCCAGGGTGGACGACGCCACCGGCGTGTCGTGCACGGGCCGCGGTGCCGGACGGGACTTGACGGGGGCCGGCGGTTCCGCGGCGGGCGCCTTCGGCGCCTCGGGCCGGTCGCCCGTGTTGGCCGAGTGGTTGTCCACCGCCGGGTTGCCCACGCCGACCACGTTGACGCTGTTGCCGCTGATGTTCACCGGCAGGTCGATCGGCAGCTGGATCCCGTTGCCGGAGATCACGCCGGGCGAGTCCTCGGCGACGCCCTGCGCCGACGCGCCACCGGACGTGGCCGAGCCGTCCTTGCCGGTGCCGCCGTCCTTGCCGGTGCCGCCGTCCTTGTGGGTGCCGCCCTTGTCGGTACCGCCGCCGTTCACGCACGTGTTGCCGGCGGCGGGGTTCAGCAGCCCCACCACGTTCACGGTGTTGCCGCACACGTTCACCGGGACGTGCACCGGGAGCTGGATGGTGTTGCCGGAGACCAGCCCCGGCGAGCCGACCGCGGCGCCGTCGGCGGCGGCCCCGTCGGCCGCGAACGCGGCGGACACCGGCATCGCCACGGCCAGCGCGCCGGAGGCGGCGGCGACGGCGAGCACACCGTTACGGGTAGCCCGTCTCATAGGTTCCCTGCCTTCCACATCGTCGCGGGCACTCGCCCGCGACACGTACAACGCGGGGGAACCGACGGGGTTATGGCTTGTCGCCCTCCCATCGCGCCGGATGGCACGGTCGGCCGAGCCGCGCACGGCGGTCGCAGGGCCGCTCCGGCGTGCCCGGCCGCGCGCGGAGCGGGGCGTCCGGCGCCGCACCGCTCGTCCGGAGGCGGACTCCCCGGGGCGTGCTTATGGTGTTCGAGGGCGTCGGCCCGGTCCCCGGCGGGTGCGCCCCAGGAGGCGATCGATGCTGGCCAAGCTGTCCGCACGGCCCGTCGTGCGGCGTTGCGCGGGCGCCGGGGCCCTCACCCTGACGCTGCTCGGGGCCGGGCTGCCCGCGACCGCGGCCGACCGGCCGCAGCCCGGTCTGTCCCCCTTCCACCGGCAGAAGGTGGCGTGGGCGGCCTGCGAGGGTCCGGGCGTGCCCGGGGACCTGCAGTGCGGCAGGGTGACCGTCCCGCTGGACTACGCGAGGCCCGGCGCGGGCACCCTCGACCTGGCACTGGCCCGCTACCGCGCCACCGGCGCGTCGCGCGGCTCGGTGCTGCTGAACTTCGGCGGCCCCGGAGGCCCGGGCGTCACGGGACTCGCGGTGGCCGGCAAGGAGTTCATGGACCTGACCAACGGCTACGACGTGGTCTCCTTCGACCCGCGCGGTGTCGGCCGGTCCTCCCCGGTCAGCTGCGGCGAGGGCGACGAGGAGGTGCCGGCCGCGGCGGCCGGGGACGTCGGCGCCGACCGCCCGCAGGCGCTGCTCAAGCAGCTGCGGCAGGTGTCCGAGGCGTGCGCGCGGCACTCCGGCCCGGTGCTGCCGCACATCGGCACCGTCAACGCCTCCCGGGACATGGACGTCATCCGCCAGGCCCTGGGCGACAGGAAGCTCAACTACCTCGGCTTCTCCTACGGCACCCGGCTGGGCGCGGTGTACGCGGCGCAGTTCCCGGGCAAGGTCGGCCGGATGGCCCTCGACGGGGTGGACACGCTGACCGAGCCGCTGTCCGAGCAGGGGCTGGCGGGCGCCGAGGGGCAGCAGAGGGCGCTGGAGGGCTTCCTGGACTGGTGTGCGGCGGACATCGCCTGCCCGTTCGGCCGGGACCGGCGGGCGGCCGGGGACGAGGTCGTCCGGCTGGTGCGCTCGCTGGACGAGGACCCGCTGCTCACCGACCTCGGCGGCGCGTTCACCGGGCAGGACCTGGTGGGCGCCCTCGGGCAGGCCCTCCACAGCCGGGAGCTGTGGCCGTCGCTGGAGCGGGCGCTGGCCTCGCTGGTCGAGGACGGCGACGCGCGGGGCGTGCTGAACTTCGCCGCCGGCGGGGTCGCCCTCCCCCTCGAGGACGAGCGGCCCGGCGGGAAGGACGGCGGGCTGGTCGACGCGCAGGACGTGCCCGTGGACAACCTGCCGGCCGCGCTGCTGGCGATCGACTGCGCGGACGACCCCGACCGGCCCGCCGCCGCGCGGATCATCCGGGACCTGGACGGCCTGCGGGCCGCCTACGAGCAGGCATCGCCCGTCTTCGGCCGCTACCGGCTCGCCCAGGTGCTGATGTGCTACGGCCGCCCCAGGGGCACGGACTTCGTCCGCGAGCGGGTCAGGAACGTGCACACGGCCGGGATGCTGCTGGTGGGCACGCGCGGTGACCCGGCGACGCCGTACCGCTGGACGGTGGAGACGGCCGGGCGGCTCGGGCCGTCGGCGGTCGTGCTCGACAACAGGGGCGAGGGCCACACCGGCTACTCCTCGTCCGCCTGCGTCCACCGCAAGGTCAACGACTTCCTGCTCTACGGCTCCCTGCCGCCGAGCGGCAGTTCCTGCCCGGCGGACGAGGCCGGCCGCAGCTCCACCGCGCTCACCGCCGGCCGATGACAGGAGGGAGCAATCGGGTGACGGACCCGATTCCGGGGCAACCCCATACGTGTCCCGGACGTCACACCGGTCGGGTGTGCTGCGGCACGCCGGACCCGCACACCACCTCGAACTGGGGGAACCCCGCCATGCGCAGCCACGCCGTCCTCGCCGTACCCGCCGTCTGCGCCGCCGCCGCGGCCCTGCTGCTCACCGCGCCGCAGAGCCGGGCCGCCGCGCCCGCCCAGCCCGCCCGCTGCGCGGAGCGGGCGCTGACCGTGCGGGCGAAGGCGGTCCCCGCCGAGCCGTCCGTGGTGCGGGTGAACGTCACCAACCGGGGCGGCCGCGCCTGCGTGGTCGACCGCGTGCCGACGATCACCTTCGGCGACCTGGACGGGGCCGCCCTGCCGGTGCCCGAGGGCGGCGCCGGGACGTACGCGCTCGGCCGGGGCGCGACGGCCTACGCGGCCGTGCGCGCCATCGCCGACCCGGCGGACCCGCAGGCCCGCCGGGCGCAGGGGATCGCGGTCTCCCCGTCGGCTTCCCAGTGGGGCCGCTCCTTCACCGCCGCGCAGCTCGGCACCGGGGACGAGGTCCTGGTGTGGGAGCCGGTGACCACGTGGTGGCAGCCGACGGCGCGGGCCGCGGACCGGGTCCTGGGCCTCAGCTGAGGACCAGCTCCGGGGAGTACAGGTCGATCCACTGGGCGAGGTCCAGGGTGCGCTCCAGACCGCGCCGGGCGATCTGGGTGCTGACGGGGGTGTCGCGCTCGGCGGCCGTGCGGACCCGCTCCCGGTCGACGAGGTCGAAGACGGGGTGCGAGGGCCGGGCCAGGAGGTCCTTCGCCTGTTCCTGCAGGGCGCGGGCGTAGCGCGGGTCCTGCGTGGAGGGGTAGGGGCTCTTGACCCGGTCGTACACCGAGCGCGGCAGGACGTCCGCGGTCGCCTCCCTCAGCAGGCTCTTCTCGCGGCCGTCGAAGGACTTCAGCGACCAGGGGGTGTTGTAGACGTACTCCACGAGCCGGTGGTCGCAGAACGGCACCCGGACCTCCAGGCCGACGGCCATGCTCATCCGGTCCTTGCGGTCGAGCAGGATGCGGACGAAGCGGGTCAGGTGCAGGTGGCAGATCCGCCGCATCCGGTACTCGAAGTCGCTCTCGCCGTCGAGCCGCTGGATGCCGGAGACGGCGGTGCGGTAGCCGTCGGCGACGTAGCTCCCCAGGTCGAGGGACTTGGACAGCTCGGGGCGCAGGATGTCGGCGTCCTCGCCGAAGTGGCGCCCGAAGCGGACCAGCCAGGGGAAGTTGTCGGCGCGGCGGGCCTCCTCGTCGAAGAACTGCAGGTAGCCGCCGAAGACCTCGTCGGCGGACTCGCCGGACAGGGCGACCGTGGACTGGTCGCGGATGGCACGGAAGAGCAGCAGCAGGGAGGCGTCCATGTCGCCGAGGCCGGCCGGCAGGTCGCGGGCGCGGATCACCTTCTCGCGCACGGCGGGGTCGGCGAGGGACTGGGCGTCGAGGACGATGTCCTGGTGGTCGGTGCGGGCGAGGCGGGCCACGTCGTGCACGAAGGGCGCGTCGGGGGTGCCACGCAGTTCGTCGGCGACGAAGTTGTCGGCCTGGCCGACGAAGTCGACGGCGAAGCTGCGCACCGTCTCGCCCCGTTCGGCGAGCTGGCGGGCGGCGAGCGCGGTCATGGCGGAGGAGTCGAGGCCGCCGGAGAGCAGGGTGCAGCGCGGTACGTCGGCGACCAGCTGGCGGCGCACGATGTCGTCGAGGAGCGTGCGCACGGCGGCGACGCTGGTGTCGCGGTCGTCGGTGTGCGGGCGGGTCTCCAGCTGCCAGTAGACGCGGGTGTCCAGGCCCGAGCGGGTGACGGTGACGACGGTGCCGGGTTCGACCTCGCGCATGCCCTCCCACACCGCGTGTCCGGGCGTCTTGATCATGGTGAACAGCTCGCGCAGGCCGTCCAGGGTGACGCGCCGGCGGGCGAGCGGGTTGGCGAGGATCGCCTTGGGTTCGGACCCGAACAGCACGCCGTCGGGGGTGGGGTGGTAGTAGAACGGCTTGATGCCCATGCGGTCGCGGATCATCACGAGCTTGTCGTGGCGACCGTCCCAGACGGCGAAGGCGTACATGCCGTTCAGCCGCTCGGCGACGGCGTCGCCCCATTCGAGGTAGCCGTGCAGGACGACCTCGGTGTCGGAGTCGGTGGTGAACCGGTGGCCGCGGTCGGTGAGTTCGCGGCGCAGCTCGGTGAAGTTGTAGGCCTCCCCGGAGTAGACCAGCGCGACGGTCCCCCCGGGCGTGGGCAGGGACATCGGCTGGCGGCCGCCGGGGAGGTCGATGATGGCGAGACGGCGGTGGCCCAGGGCGGCGGGGCCCTCGGCGAAGGTGCCGCGGTCGTCCGGGCCGCGGCAGGCCATCGTCTCGGTCATCGCATGCAACGTGGCCGCCTCGGCGGTCAGGTCGCGGTCGAAAGAGATCCATCCGGTGATGCCGCACATGCGCTACCTCCTGCCTCCGGCTCACGGCCGTCCCGTTCTCCACCTGCGGTTTCCCGCTGGTGAGGAAGACGGCCGCCGAACCAGTTGTATCAAGCACCTATATGACGAGCCTCTGTCAGGCACTCGGTCGCGGTCAACGCGGACGTAACGCGGACGGACCGCGCTCCCCCATGGTTTCGGCCGCGTTTTGCCCGCGCGGGAGCTCGGGAGCAGGGCCGCACCGGCCCGGGGCGACAGGAACCGGCCAACAGCAAAAACTTCGCCAAGCCGGTCGTGCGCTACGGCGTGCGGGTGAACGGACGGGCCGCGCTGCCGGCGGCGACCCGCGCCCCGTCCCCGGCGGCGCACCGATCAGGTGGCCGGTCCCGCGGGGTGCCGCCCCACCGGGGCATCCTGCCCCCGTGCGCCGTCTCCGGCGCCTCCTTGCGGTTTCCTTCCCGGCGTACGCTACGGCGTGATCGTCGGCGAGAGGGAGCGCACGCATGGCTGACCTGCTGGGTGTGGCGGTACTGGGTGCCGGACACATGGGAGCCGACCACATACGCCGCCTCGACCAGGCGGTGAGCGGCGCCCGGGTCGCCGCCGTGGCCGATCCCGACGCCGACCGGGCGAAGGAGGCCGTGGCGGGCATCGACGGGGCCGTCGTGCACGCGGACCCGGTGGCCGCCCTGGACGCGCCCGGTGTCGAGGCCGTACTGATCGCCTCGCCCGGCCCCGCGCACGAGGAGGCACTGCTCGCGGCCTTCGCCCGGGGTCTGCCCGTGCTGTGCGAGAAGCCCATGGTGCCGGACTCCACGGGTGCGCTGCGCGTGGTGGAGGCCGAGGCGCGGCTCGGCCGCCGACTGGCGCAGATCGGCTTCATGCGGCGCTACGACGCCGAGTACCTGCGGCTGAAGTCCCTGCTGGACTCGGGCGGTCTGGGCCGGCCGCTGATGCTGCACTGCATCCACCGCAACGTCTCCTCCCCCGCCCACTTCACCAGCGCCATGCTGATCAACAGCTCCGTCTCGCACGAGATCGACGCGGCCCGCTGGCTGCTCGGGCAGGAGCTGACGGCGGTGACCGTGCTGCGCCCCGCCCCTTCGGCCGGTGCGCCGCAGGGCCTGGCCGACCCCCAGTTCGTCCTCTTCGAGACCGAGCGCGGCGCCCTGGTCGACGTCGAGGTCTTCGTGAACTGCGGATTCGGCTACCAGGTGCGCTGCGAGGCCGTGTGCGAGGCGGGCAGTGCCCGGATCGGCGACGGCCGCACCATGGTGGTGACCTCCCGGGGCACCGCCGCCGAGGAGGTGGCGCAGGACTACCTGGTCCGCTTCGCCGACGCCTACGACCGCGAGGTGCAGGCATGGGTCGACGCCACCCGGCGCGGCGAGGTCACCGGCCCGGACGCGTGGGACGGCTACGCGGCCTCCGCCGTCGCCGAGGCGGGGGTGCGGGCCCTCGGGACCGGCGGCCGGACGGCCGTCGACCTCGCCCCCCGCCCGGACCTGTACGCCGCCGGCCGGTGACGCCCGGCGCGGCGGCGGACGGGGGCCACGGCCCGCACAGCCGTCCCGGCGGGCCCTCAGACCCCGCCGAACAGGGTGTCCAGTCCCCGCTCCACCACCGCCGCCACGTCCTCCTGCCCGGCCGCCACCACGGCGTGGGTGCGCAGCAGGAAGCGGCGCAGCGCGGCGGTGGGGAACAGCAGCAGCGCGAGCCCCTGCGGGGAGTGGAACTCCAGGACGGTTCTCGTACGCTCGTACGGCCAGATCCGCACGTCCCCGCGGCCGGCCGGGGTCCGCAGCCCCTGTTCCAGCAGGGACCGGGCGAAGGCCCAGGTGACCCCGGAGCCGTCCAGCGCGGCCTCGGGCGGGAAGTCCAGGAAGACGGCCAGGGGGTCGGCGGCGGTGTAGCGCAAGGTGGCGGACACCGGGAACTCCCGGTCCCCGGCGGCGACGAGACGGGCGAGGGCGGGCTGCTCGATGACGAAGTCCATGCTTGTGAAGAGTCTCCGGGGGCGCTTCACATGGCGTCAGATCCGGACAGAGTCGGTGCGCGCCGACCGATCCGCGCCCCGGGGGGCGCACCGGTGCCGAACGGGTGGCCGGCTACGGCGAAGAGCCCCGCCCGGACGGGTCGGATTCCGTAGCCGTCCTACGCCCCGGGCGCCCGGACGCGTACGCCGTCCATCCGCCCCGACCACTCCGGTAAGACTCTGGCATATGCCGAAAGCACCACCGTATCGTGTGTCGCCGAATCCCTTACAGGGGGTGGCGGGCTGTGCGAGAGTCGTAGCGGTCCCTTCGTCCCCGCCGGCCCCACCGTCCCCCCTCCGGAGTGCGTCATGCCGTCCCCAGTCTCCGCGGACCGTCCGGCCGCCCAGCCGCCCGGCCGCGGCCCGGTCGAGGCACTGATCTCGCAGACGCGGCGGCTCAAGGGCGACGTGGACGCGGTGCGACGGGACGCGAAGGGCGGGGGGTCGGACCCGGAGGAACGCTGGCAGCGCGCCCTGTACGACCTCGCGCTCCACCAGCTCGACGACCTCGACGCCCACCTGGCCCAGCTGCGGGACGGGCCGGCCTGCA
This sequence comes from Streptomyces sp. TG1A-8, assembly GCF_030499535.1. NCBI lineage: Bacteria > Bacillati > Actinomycetota > Actinomycetes > Kitasatosporales > Streptomycetaceae > Streptomyces > Streptomyces sp. TG1A-8. The sequence continues at coordinate 6,401,130 of NZ_JASTLB010000001.1, read as the reverse complement.
CCTCGCGCGGCGCGCTGCTGAGCCGGGTCGGCAGCGCGGAGTGGAACCTGCTCACGGACGAGGCGAACTGGTCCGCCGAGCTGTACCGGATCCTGGGCCTCGACCCCGGCTCCCCCGCGCTCACCCTGGACGAGCTGCCCTCCCTGGTCCTCCCCGAGGACCGGTCGGCCCTGACCGCGATGGTGACGGGCTGCCTGGTCGACGGCAAGCCGATCGACGGCGAGTTCCGGATCGTGCGGCCCGACGCCACCGTGCGGACCGTGCACATGATGGGCGAGCCCGTGCTCGGCGCGGACGGCGGCACCTCCTCCATGTGGGCCGTCCTGCGGGACGTCAGCGAACTGCGCCGGCACCGGCGGACGGTGCGCGAGACCCGTGCCTCGGTGCGGCCCGGGCAGGGTCCCGCGGCCGGGCCGTGGGAAGCCGCGCCACCGCCGCGGTACGGCTCCACGTGGCTCCCGCACCCGGGACCGCGGAACCTCGACCTGGCCGCCCACCGCCTGCCGGCCACGACGGGCACCCCGGCCGGCGGCGACTGGTACGACGCGCTGGACCTGCCGGACGGCACGACCCTGCTCTGCGCCGGCGAACTCACCGGGCACGGCGCGGCCGTCGCCTCCGGCACGGCGATGCTGCTGGGCGCCGTCCGCGGCATGGCGATGAGCGGTACCCGGCCCGGCCGACTGCTCGACTTACTGGACCGGTTGCTCGACGCCACCGCGCAACCCGCCCTCGTCGGGGCCGTCATCTGCCACTACCGGCCCGCAACCCGCACCCTGGTGTGGGCGCGGGCGGGACACCCCGCCCCGCTGCTGTACCGCGGCGGGACCGGGCGCCTGCTGAGCGCGCCGGACCGCCTCCCGCCCGGCGCCGCCCCCGGTACCGCTCACGGGCAGGCCGAAGCCGTCCTGGAAGCGGGTGACGTGCTCCTGCTGCACACCGACGGGCTGCTCCCCGGACACGGCGGGACCGCGGCCGTGGACCACTTGCTCGGCCTCGCCCCCCGCCTCGGCGCGGCACGCACCGCGCAGGACTGCCTGATGACGGTCGTCGAGGCGTGCGACGGAGCCCCGCGCGGGAACGACGCCTGCGTGCTCGTCGCCAGAGTGGGCTGACCCGCCCCGCGGACGGGGGCACGGCCCGCCTACGCCGGCGCGCTGCCGTCGCTCCTCCTGGGCTTGGGCAGGGCGAGTCTGATCTCCTCCCGCAGTTCGTGGATCTTCGGATAGCCCGCGTACGCGGCGGTCAGCCGGTACATCTGGCGCAGCCGGTCCCAGGTGCGCCGGGAGGAGTTCGAGCCCATCGCCATCAGGGCCAGCCGTGCGTAGCGGTCGGCCTGTTCGGGGTCGTCGGCGATGAAACAGGCCGACGCCATGGACAGGTGGTCGAAGATCTTCGACCGCTCCCGTCCGTCCACGCGCAGCGACAGCGCCTTCTCCGCGTAGTGCCGGGCGTGCACGGCCGCCCCCGGGTCGAACTCGGCGAGCGTGCGGTAGGCCAGGGCCTGCATGCCGTACAGGTCCTCGTCCTTGAAGGTCTGCATCCAGTCCGGCGTTTCGGCGTCCTGCCGGTCGGAGACGAAGAGGTCCTCCGCCCGGCCGAGCGTGCGGCGCATCGCCTGGCCCCTGCCCGACGACGCCTGGGCCCAGGCCTCGATGGTGTGGAACATCGCCTTCGTACGCGGCTGCAGGGTCTCCCCCGAGCCGGACTGGGCGAGCTCCATCAGGTCCAGCGCGTCGTCGGGCCGGCCGAGGTGCACCATCTGACGGGCCGCCCGGGACAGTGCCTCCCCGGCCCGCGGCCGGTCACCGCCCTCGCGGGCGGCATGGGCGGCGATGACGAAGTACTTCTGGGCCGTGGGCTCCAGGCCGACGTCGTGCGACATCCAGCCCGCGAGGACGGCGAGGTTGGCGGCGACGCCCCACAGGCGCCGCTGGAGGTGGGGTGGGTGGCGGTAGGTGAGCATGCCGCCCACCTCGTTGAGCTGGCCCACGACCGCCTTGCGCTGGAGCCCGCCGCCGCGGGCGGCGTCCCAGGCGCGGAACACCTCGACGGAGCGCTCCAGTTCCTCGATCTCCTGCGACCCGATGGGGGCGGCCTCGTAGCGGTCGAACCCGGCGGGGTCGGCGTGCAGGGGGTCGTCGAGAACGGGGGCGTCGGCCTTCAGCGTAGGGTCGGTGTGCAACCAGTCGTACATGGCGGTGCTCAGTGTGGATCCCGCGGTGAGCGCGGCGCCCGCGCCCACCAAGCCGCGTCGGTTGAGCATGAGGTCCATTCCCGTGAATTCGGTGAGGACCGCGGCGGTCCGTTCGGGCGGCCACGGCACGCCGTCGGGATTTTCCGCATTCCCGCCGTCCCGCCGTTTCCCCGCACGCCCCTGCCGTACCAGACCGAGGTCCTCCATGGTCACGACACGACCGAGACGCTCGGTGAACAGCGCCGCCAGCACCCGCGGCACCGGATCGCGCGGGATCTCGCCCCGGTCGATCCACCGCCGAACCCGGGAGGTGTCGGTCGCCAGCTGGAGGTGACCCAGGGCCGCCGCCTGCTTGTTGACCAGTCTCGCGAGTTCACCCTTCGACCAGCCGGCCAGGCCGAACAGGTCCGCAAGGCGGGTGTTGGGTTGTCCGCTCACACAAGCCCCCAGGTTCTCGGCTGAGTTGACAGTAGCTCCGTGGGGAGTGCCGGGCGACTATTCGCCATGGTTCGCCAGGGCGCGCCAGATGGTGTGCCACCGGGCGTTGGGTGTCAGGTAGGAAAGCGCCACCCCGACCTGGCCACCACCGGACAGGACGGACACACTCCCCAGGGTGTGCCCGGGCGGCCGGGCCGGGTGGGCGCAGGCTCCTCGGAGCACGGACTCACAGGCATGCACCGCAGGAACGCGAAGGGATCTGGATCTCCCATGTACGCAGCATCGTCCTCCGTGTCCGCTCCGCCCCGGCCGCTGCGTTCCCGCACCGCGGGCGGCGGGCCGTACCTCGACCCCGCGGCGCGGCCGGGCGTTCCCGTGCCGGTCGCGGGACGCCCACGGCGGGTCCCGGGGCAGCCCGGCGCCCACCAGCTCAGCGGGAGACTCGACCTCTCCGGCCCCTTGGGGACTCGGTTACGTGCCGCGATCGCCGCGGTGCACCGGATCTGCCCGGAGTTCGCTCCGGTGCAGGTGCTGCGCCGCAGCGCGCGGTCCGTCCTCCTCGTCGGGACGACGGGGCGCAGCACGGCCGTGGCCAAGTGCCTCCTGGACCACTCGCCGGTCCGGGCCGAGCGGCTCCGCCACGAAATAGCGGCATACCGCTCGTTCGTCCGGCACCGGCCGCCGGTCCGGGTGCCGAGACTGATCGCGGCGGACCCGGAGACCTGCACCCTGGTGATCGAGCGCGTGCCGGGCCGGGTGGGCGCGCTGCAGCGGCATCCGCTGGACGCTCCGCCCGGGGCGGACCTGCGGGCGGTGCTCGGCGCGGTGTGCCGGCTGAACGCCTGGCGGCCCCCGGCGGGCACCTTCGACGTACCGCTGGACTACGCGGCCCGCATCTCCCGGTTCCACGAGCTGGGCCTGCTGACCGACCGGGACCTGGGGGACCTGCAGAAGCTGCTGCACGGCATCGCGCACACGGCGGGCCGCCAGGGCGGCACGCTGCAGTTCTGCCACGGGGACGCCCTGCTGTCGAACATCCTCGTGTCACCGGCCGGCCCGGTGCTGGTGGACTGGGAGCACGCCGGCTGGTACCTGCCGGGGTACGACCTGGCGACGCTGTGGCTGGTCCTCGGGGAGGCGCCGGCGGCCCGGCGGCAGATCAGCCAGCTCGCCCAGGGGGCGGGCCCGGCGGCCCGGGACGCCTTCCTGGTGAACCTGATGCTGCTGCTCACCCGGGAGATCCGTACCTACGAGACGGCCGTGCAGCGTTCGATGCACGACGCGGCGCCGACGGTGCCGGGCACCGCCCACCGGGGTGCCGCGCCGTCCGGCGAGGAACAGCGGTTGCTGCTCCGGCGGTTGCACGACGACTGCCAGCTGGCCCGTGGGGCCGTGCGCGCGGCGGTCGGCACGCGCTGATCCCGGGGGCCACGGCTCCGCGGTGCGCCCGGGTGGCGGCACGCCGCGGAGCCGTCGGGCACGGGGCATCCGGCGGGCCACTGGTGTACGCCACTGACGCCCCGCAGGCCCGGCCACCACCGCCACGAAACTCCCGGGCCCCCTTATGACAAGGTAAAACCCCTTCCTCCAGGCATGATTGACGGGACGTCGGCCAGCCGGTACCACTGACACCCACACTCGGCTCCGCACGCCCCGCCCCGCCACGCCCGTCCGTCCCAGGAGGCCGCATTGCGAGGATCCGCCACCGACCCCACGCCCGCTCCCGGCGGCAGACGCGCGCGCCGCACGGCGGTCGCCGTCTGCTCCGCCGTGCTGCTGCTCCCGCTGCTGGGCGCGGCCCCTTCCCACAGCGCCGCCGCGTCCCCCACCGACCGGCTCCAGCACGCGTTCGCCTCCGCGGCCGCGGAGTACCACGTGCCGCAGAGTGTCCTGCTGGCCGTCTCCTACCTCCAGTCCCGCTGGGACGTGCACGCCGGCGCACCGAGCGTGACCGGTGGTTACGGCCCGATGCACCTGACCGACGCGCGCACCGCGCTCGCCACCACCGAGCACTTCGCCGAGGGCGACGAGGACGCGCGCGGGGACGGCGCGCGGGCGGCGCTGCACCCGGACGCCGAGGTGCCCGCGGGCACGAAGCCGCCGGCCCGCCTAAGGACACTGCCCAGGGCGGCCGAACTGACCGGTCTGCCGACGGCCCGGCTGCGCACCGACCCGGCGGCGAACGTGGCCGGCGGCGCCGCCCTGCTCGCCGCCGCGCAGAAGGACCTGGGCGAGCCGCTCAGCGCCGACCCGGCCGACTGGTACGGGGCGGTGGCCCGCTTCTCCGGCGCGGAGGACACCGCGACCGCGGCGGTGTACGCGAACGACGTGTACGACGTGCTGCGCACGGGTGAGGAGCGCACCACGGACGACGGCCAGCTGGTCTCGCTGGCGGCCCGGCCCGGTGTGTCCGCCGACACCGCGCAGCTCCGCCGGACCGGTCTGCGCACGATCGCCGAGGACGGCGCCGAATGCCCGGATTCGGTGTCCTGCGAGTGGGTCCCGGCGCCGTACGCGGAGTTCGGGGACAACGACTACGGCAACCACGACACCGGCGACCGTCCGGTCTCGCAGAGCATCAAGTACATCGTCATCCACGACACGGAGGGCGCCTGGGACGGGGTCCTGAACCTGGTCCAGGACCCTACGTACGTGTCGTGGAACTACACCGTCCGCTCCACCGACGGTCTGATCGCCCAGCACGTCAAGGCGAAGGACGTGGCCTGGCACGCGGGCAACTGGGACATCAACGCCCGGTCCATCGGCATCGAGCACGAGGGCTTCCTCACGAGTCCGGACGCCTGGTACACGGAGGCGATGTACCGGTCCTCGGCACGGCTGGTGAGGTACCTGGCCGGGCGCTACGGCATCCCGCTGGACCGGCAGCACGTCCTGGGCCACGACAACGTGCCCGGCCCGACCGCGTCCACCGTCCCGGGCATGCACACGGACCCGGGCCCGTACTGGGACTGGCGGCACTACTTCCAGCTGCTCGGCCACCCGTTCAAGCGCACGGGCGGCAAGAGCTCCGGGCTGGTGACGATCCTGCCGGACTACGCCTCGAACCAGCCGGTGTACACGGGCTGCACCGCCAAGGGCGAGCCGTGCCCGGCGCACGGTTCCGGCGAGGTGCGCCTGTACTCCGACCACGACGTCACGGCGCCGTTGATCGGGGACGCCGGGCTGGGCACGGTGCCCAGCGACGGGGTCAACGACCTGTCCTCGCGGGTCTCCACCGGCCAGCAGTACGTGGTCGCGGACCGCTGGGGCGACTGGACGGCGATCTGGTACCTGGGGCAGAAGGCCTGGTTCCAGAACCCGCACGAGCAGCCGACGGCGGTGCGGGCCTCCGGTCTCGTCGCCACCCCGAAGGACGGGCTCGCGAGCGTCCCGGTGTACGGCCGGGCCTACCCGGAGAAGGACGCCTACCCGGCGGACGTCCCGGCGCAGTCGGTGGTGCCGCTGCCGTACACCCTCCCGGCCGGGCAGAAGTACGTGGTCGGTGACGCGCTGCCGGGCGAGTACTACTACGCCGTCACCTTCACGCCCGACTCGCACCGGGTCGTGGTCGGCGAGGACCTGTACTACGAGATCCAGTACGGCCACCGGGTGGCGTTCGTCCGTGCCGCGGACGTCCGGGTGGAGGGACGGGCCGCCCGCTAGCCGCCGGTGCTCAGCCCTGCTGGAACAGTTCCGCCGGGAGCGGCTTCAGCAGGGCGTACAGGTCGTCGGTGATGGGCCGGTCCCAGGCGGCGATGGTCACCAGGACGCCGTCGCTGCGGTCGAACTGGACGCAGGAGATCCGGCTTTCGGAGAGCTTCAGCCGGCGCACGACCAGCAGGTTGTCGCCCTGCAGGACCGGGGTGTCCTCGGTACCGACGACGGTGACCTCCTCGTCGTTCTCCAGCGCCAGCAGCAGCTGGCCCACCTCGAAGGGGATCTCGTCCTCGGCGACGTCGCGGGCCGGGGAGCCCTCGGGGAGGTTGCCGATGATCATGGCGGGGCCGCGGCCGCCGAAGAGGTCGTAGCGCAGGAAGACACCCTGGCAGGTGCCGTCGGGGGCGGGCAGCAGGCCCGCGCCGAGGTTGCCCGGCCAGTCGCCCGGGTCCATGGCCAGCACGTCGAAATCGGGTCCGGCGGGGGTGGCACTGCGGCGGCGGAGGAACGACATGCGGCCATGGTACGTGCCCGCCCGGGGTCGAGGACGTGCGGGCGCCCGGTCGACGGCGCCCGTTCACCCGCCTCCGCCGCGGCGCGCACCGGGCGGACGCCGGGGCGCGTCCCCCCGTTATGTTCTTCGCGGTCCTGCAAGAGGGCCGCTGGCTTCCGGGCCCGGCATGACTGTTCCCCCCTGTCGAACGGATGACCTGGGGGGTGGTGTCACCGGGCCCGAGAGGCGCCGTTGGAGACGCTGATGAGAGGTCCGACTACCGCCTGGCCTGGCGCAATGCCCGGCCGCTTGCAGGCGGCAGGTCTGCATAACGTGGATGCGCGCATACGACGCCAACGCCCTGGCCAGCACCGCACGAACCCCGTTCCGGAGGATGGGTTGGACGACATCGACGACGTGGGCGTCTTCCTTGGCTTGGACGTCGGCAAGAGCGCCCATCACGGGCACGGTCTCACCCCGGCCGGCAAGAAAGTCTTCGACAAGCAGCTGCCCAACAGCGAGCCGAAGCTGCGGGCTGTCTTCGACAAGCTGGCCGCGAAGTTCGGCACCGTGCTGGTCATCGTGGACCAGCCCGCTTCCATCGGAGCCCTGCCCTTGACCGTCGCCCGGGACGCCGGCTGCAAGGTCGCCTACCTGCCCGGACTCTCGATGCGGCGGATCGCCGATCTCTACCCGGGCGAGGCGAAGACCGACGCGAAGGACGCCGCGGTGATCGCGGACGCCGCACGGACCATGCCGCACACCCTGCGCTCGCTCCAGTTGACCGACGAGATCACCGCCGAGCTGACCGTGCTGGTCGGCTTCGACCAGGACCTCGCCGCCGAGGCAACCCGCACCTCCAACCGGATACGCGGCCTGCTCACCCAGTTCCACCCCAGCCTGGAACGCGTCCTTGGCCCACGCCTGGACCACCAGGCCGTGACCTGGCTGCTGGAACGCTATGGATCCCCCACCGCGCTGCGAAAGGCCGGTCGCCACAGGCTCGTTGAGGTGATCCGGCCCAAGGCCCCGCGCATGGCCGCCCGGCTGATCGACGAGGTCTTCGACGCGCTCGACGAGCAGACCGTCGTGGTCCCGGGCACCGGCACCCTCGACATCGTGATCCCGTCCCTGGCCCGTTCCCTCGCGGCCGTCCACGAACAGCGACGAGCCCTGGAAGCGCAGATCGGACAGCTGCTGGAGGCTCACCCTCTTTCCCCGGTCCTGACCTCGATTCCCGGGGTCGCGGTCAGGACCGCCGCCACGCTGCTGGTCACCGTCGGCGACGGGTCCAGCTTCCCCACCGCCGCTCACCTGGCTTCCTACGCCGGCCTCGCCCCGACGACCAAGTCGTCCGGGACCTCGATCCACGGCGAACACGCACCCAGAGGCGGCAACCGGCAACTCAAACGCGCGATGTTCCTGTCCGCGTTCGCCGCCCTGCACGATCCCGCCTCCCGCACCTACTACGACCGATGCCGGGCCCGCGGAAAGACCCACACCCAGGCGCTTCTCCGACTGGCCCGCCACCGCACCAGCGTGCTGTTCGCCATGCTCCGCGACGGCACCTTCTACGAACCCAGAACCCCACGCCTCGCTTGACGAAAGACATAGAGGCACCCCCCCCCCGTTATGTTCTTCGCGGTCCTGCAAGAGGGCCGCTGGCTTCCGGGCCCGGCATGACTGTTCCCCCTGTCGAACGGATGACCTGGGGGGTGGTGTCACCGGGCCCGAGAGGCGCCGTTGGAGACGCTGATGAGAGGTCCGACTACCGCCTGGCCTGGCGCAATGCCCGGCCGCTTGCAGGCGGCAGGTCTGCATAACGTGGATGCGCGCATACGACGCCAACGCCCTGGCCAGCACCGCACGAACCCCGTTCCGGAGGATGGGTTGGACGACATCGACGACGTGGGCGTCTTCCTTGGCTTGGACGTCGGCAAGAGCGCCCATCACGGGCACGGTCTCACCCCGGCCGGCAAGAAAGTCTTCGACAAGCAGCTGCCCAACAGCGAGCCGAAGCTGCGGGCTGTCTTCGACAAGCTGGCCGCGAAGTTCGGCACCGTGCTGGTCATCGTGGACCAGCCCGCTTCCATCGGAGCCCTGCCCTTGACCGTCGCCCGGGACGCCGGCTGCAAGGTCGCCTACCTGCCCGGACTCTCGATGCGGCGGATCGCCGATCTCTACCCGGGCGAGGCGAAGACCGACGCGAAGGACGCCGCGGTGATCGCGGACGCCGCACGGACCATGCCGCACACCCTGCGCTCGCTCCAGTTGACCGACGAGATCACCGCCGAGCTGACCGTGCTGGTCGGCTTCGACCAGGACCTCGCCGCCGAGGCAACCCGCACCTCCAACCGGATACGCGGCCTGCTCACCCAGTTCCACCCCAGCCTGGAACGCGTCCTTGGCCCACGCCTGGACCACCAGGCCGTGACCTGGCTGCTGGAACGCTATGGATCCCCCACCGCGCTGCGAAAGGCCGGTCGCCACAGGCTCGTTGAGGTGATCCGGCCCAAGGCCCCGCGCATGGCCGCCCGGCTGATCGACGAGGTCTTCGACGCGCTCGACGAGCAGACCGTCGTGGTCCCGGGCACTGGCACCCTCGACATCGTGATCCCGTCCCTGGCCCGTTCCCTCGCGGCCGTCCACGAACAGCGACGAGCCCTGGAAGCGCAGATCGGACAGCTGCTGGAGGCTCACCCTCTTTCCCCGGTCCTGACCTCGATTCCCGGGGTCGCGGTCAGGACCGCCGCCACGCTGCTGGTCACCGTCGGCGACGGGTCCAGCTTCCCCACCGCCGCTCACCTGGCTTCCTACGCCGGCCTCGCCCCGACGACCAAGTCGTCCGGGACCTCGATCCACGGCGAACACGCACCCAGAGGCGGCAACCGGCAACTCAAACGCGCGATGTTCCTGTCCGCGTTCGCCGCCCTGCACGATCCCGCCTCCCGCACCTACTACGACCGATGCCGGGCCCGCGGAAAGACCCACACCCAGGCGCTTCTCCGACTGGCCCGCCACCGCACCAGCGTGCTGTTCGCCATGCTCCGCGACGGCACCTTCTACGAACCCAGAACCCCACGCCTCGCTTGACGAAAGACATAGAGGCACCCCCTCCCGGTGGCGCGGGCCGCACGGCCGTCGCCCGGCTCGCCGCGTGCGGCAGGACGGCCCGGGCGACCGGGTCCGGCGGGCGGGCGGGGGCACGACGACCGGGCGCGCGGCGTCCCGTGCGGCGGTACGCCGCCCGGGGGCCGGTCCCGCTCGGTCCGGGCCCCGGCGCTCGTGTGCCCGGAAAGCCGGATCGGGGCACTCCTCGCTCAGGTCAGGTCGAAGTCCCCCTCGCGCGCGCCGGAGACGAACGCCCCCCACTCCGCGGGCGTGAAGATCAGCGAGGGACTCTCCGGGCGGTCGCTGTTGCGCATCGCGATGAAGCCCTCGACGAAGGCGATCTGGACATCCCCCAGACCTCGGCTGCTGGACTGCCACTCGGCCTCGCTGAGGTCCAGCTCCGGCTTGTCCCAGCCCGCGAGCGGCTTCTGCTGGGTGGTGGTCTCGGCCACGTCCGTGCTCCTCCCGGTTCGTCGTCCGCGGCCAGCCTAGCGACCGGCCCCGACGGCGGACAGGCCGCGCGGGAAGGGCCTCCCCGCGGTCCGGCGGAAGCCTCCGCCCGGCGCGGGGAAGGACGGGGTTCCTCCCGGCGGGGCGGGACCCGCCGGTGAGCGCGCCGCCGTCACGGACGACGTACCGGGGCGCCCCGGACGGCGCGGCCGGTACCGTGGCCGGAAAGGTTCGCAGCACTAGCCGCGGAAGCGGTCGCGCAGTTCCCGCTTGAGGATCTTGCCACTGGCGTTGCGGGGGAGTTCGGCCACGAACAGCACGCGCTTGGGTGCCTTGAAGGGCGCCAGCCTCTGCCGCACGTGGGTGATGAGCTGTTCCTCCGACACCTCGCCGCGCGGGACCACGACCGCGGTGACCGCCTCGATCCACCGTTCGTCGGGCAGTCCGATCACGGCGGCCTCGGCGACGCGCTCGTGGGTGTACAGGGCGTCCTCGACCTGGCGCGAGGCCACCAGCACGCCGCCGGAGTTGATGACGTCCTTGACCCGGTCGACGATCGTGAAGTAGCCCTCCGCGTCGCGGACCGCGAGGTCCCCGGAGTGGAACCAGCCGTTCCGGAAGGCCTCGGCGGTCTCCTCGGGCCTGTCCCAGTATCCCTCGCACAACTGCGGTGAGCGGTACACGATTTCACCGGGTGTGCCGTCGGGGACGTCCTCGCCCCGGTCGTCCACCACGCGGGCGTCCACGAACAGCACGGGCCGGCCGCAGGAGTCCAGCCGGCCCTCGTGCTCGTCGGGGCCGAGCACGAGGGCGAGCGGGCCGATCTCGCTCTGCCCGAAGCAGTTGTAGAAGGCCAGGCCCGGCAGGCGTTCGCGCAGCCGTCGCAGCACCGGCACCGGCATGACCGAGGCGCCGTAGTAGGCCTTGCGCAGGCCGCCGAGGTCGCGGTCGGCGAAGTCGGGCCGGTTGGCCAGGGCGATCCACACGGTGGGCGGCGCGAACAGGCTGTCCGCGCGCCCCGCCTCGACCAGGTCGAACAACCGGTTCCCGTCCGGCGCGTCCAGGACCGTGTTCGTCGCGCCGACCGCCAGGTAGGGCAGCAGGAAGACGTGCATCTGGGCCGAGTGGTAGAGCGGCAGCGCGTGCACCGGGCGGTCGCCGGCGCTGAGGTCGAGCGCGGTGATCGCGCTCAGGTACGCGTGCACCAGGGCCCGGTGGGTCATCATCGCGCCCTTGGGCAGGGCGGTGGTGCCGGAGGTGTAGAGCAGCTGCACCAGGTCCTCGGTGCGCGGTTCGGGCCCGTCGTACGGCGGTGCGCCGGCCAGCCGGGCGAGCAGCGAGCCGTCGGCGTCCCGCAGTGCCAGGGACCGCGGCCCGGCCGGCAGCCGTCCGGCCAGACCGGGGTCGGTCAGGACGAGCGCGCTGCCCGACTGGCCGATGATGTGGGCGAGGTCGTCGCCGGTCAGGTTCTGGTTGACGGGCACGTGCACGAGGCCGGCGCGGGCGCAGGCGAGGAAGGCGATGAGGTAGGCGTCGGAGTTGTGGCCGTAGGCGCCGACCCGGTCGCCGGGGACCAGGCCCTGGGCGAGCAGCACGGTGGCCGCCCGGGACACGGCGTCGTCCAGTTCCCCGTACGTCCAGGTGCGCCCGCCGTACTCCAGCGCGATCCGCGCCGGGGTGCGCCGGGCGCTGCGCCGCAGTACCCCGTCGACCGTGCTGCCGTGTCCCTGTCTCATGGGAGCCGATCCTCGACCGGCCGGGCGGGAGGGGTCAAGGACCCGGCGGCCCGTTCCGGAAGACGCCCCTCAGGCCTCCAGCACGGCCATCGCCGCGTTGTGTCCGGGCACCCCGCTCACCCCTCCCCCGCGTACCGCGCCCGCTCCGCACAGCAGGACGTTGGGGTGCCGGGTCTCCACGCCCCAGCGTCCGGTGCCGTCCTGCGCGTGGGGCCAGGACAGGGCGCGGTGGAAGATGTTGCCGCCCGGCAGGCGCAGGTCGCGTTCGAGGTCGAGCGGGGTCTTCGCCTCGATGCAGGGGCGGCCGTCGGCGTCGGTGGCCAGGCAGTCGGCGAGGGGTTCGGCGAGGTGGGCGTCGAGCTGGGCGAGGGTGGACCCCAGCAGTTCCTCGCGCACGGCGTCGTGGTCCCGCGCGAAGAGCCGGGCGGGGGTGTGCAGACCGAAGAGGGTCAGCGTCTGGTAGCCGCGCCCGGCGAGGCCGGGGCCGAGGATGGTGGGGTCGGTCAGGGAGTGGCAGTAGATCTCGGACGGCGGTGCGGCGGGTGGTTCCCCCGCCGCGGCCTGGGCGTGGGCGGCGGCCAGCTGCCGGTAGCCCTCGGCGACGTGGAAGGTGCCGGCGAAGGCCTCGCGGGGGTCGACGGAGGGGTCGCGGAGCCTGGGCAGCCGCTTCAGCAGCATGTTGACCTTGAACTGGGCGCCCTCGGCGGGCTCGGGGGTCGGGTCCCCGGTCAGCGCGGCCAGTTCCCGGGGGGAGGCGTTCACCAGGACGTGCCGGGCGGCGGCGACGCCCTCGCCGTCGGTCGTGCGGTAGGTGACCTCGGCGTGGTGTCCGTCGGTGTCGATCCGGACCGCCTCGTGTCCGGTCGCGAGGACGGCCCCCGCCGCGCGTGCGGCGCCGCCGAGGGCGTCGGTGAGGGCGCCCATGCCGCCGACGGGCACGTCCCAGGCTCCGGTGCCGCCGCCGATGACGTGGTAGAGGAAGCAGCGGTTCTGTGCGAGGGAGGGGTCGTGGGCGTCGGCGAAGGTGCCGATGAGCGCGTCGGTGAGGACGACCCCCCGGACGAGGTCGTCGGCGAAGTGCTCCTCGATGGCGACGCCGATCGGCTCCTCGAACAGGGCCCGCCAGGCGGTCTCGTCGTCGACGCGGCGGCGCAGTTCCCCGCGGGTCGGCAGCGGCTCGGTGAGGGTCGGGAAGACGCGCCGGGCGACCTGGCCGGTCATGGCGTAGAAGCGCTGCCAGGCCGTGTACTCGGCGTCGCCGCCGGTCAGCCGGGCGAACGCCTCCCGGGTGCGCCGGCGCCCGCCGCCGACGAGCAGCCCGGTGGGCCGTCCGCCCCGTTCCGCCGGGGTGTACGACGAGATGGTCCGCTCACGGACGCGGAAGTCGAGCCCGAGGTCGCGGACGATCTTCGCGGGCAACAGGCTGACCAGGTAGGAGTAGCGCGACAGGCGGGCGTCCACACCGGTGAAGGGGCGGGTGGAGACGGCGGCGCCGCCGGTGTGGCCGAGGCGTTCCAGCACCAGCACCGAGCGGCCTGCCCGCGCCAGGTAGGCGGCGGCCACCAAGCCGTTGTGACCACCGCCGACGACGACGACGTCGTAGGTCCGGGTTCCCTCGTTGACAGGCATGGCCCTTCGTAACACGCGCTGATCCACCGCGCCAGGGGCGTGCCGGGCGGGGCGGCGGACCGGGCCGCCGCGGCGCGCCGGCGCCCCGCCCGCCGGGGCTCAGTTCAAGGTCGCCATGAAGTCGGTGCAGGCCGCGGCGCAGGCCCGGCAGGCCGCGGCGGCCGATTCGGCCCCGGGCTGCGCGTCGAAGGCGTGCGCACACTCCAGGCAGACCGAGCGGCACCACTCCAACTGGATCCTTATCGCCTCCTCGTCCTGGCGGTTCTGCTCGGACAGCATGCGGCAGGTCGCGTCGCAGACCTCCGCGCACATGATGCCCAGCCGGCGCGCGCGTTCCTGGCACTCGGTACCGTCCGGGTCCACCAGGCTCGCGCGTACCGCACAGGCCCGGGCGCACTCCGTGCACGCCTGGGCGCACGTGAACCGGTCCTCCAGGAACTGGTAGAGCTGCTGTTGCGAAGTCGGCGGTGTCACACCGGGCGGGTAGCCGGGGCGGCGGGCGGCAAACCCGTCGGGGGCGACGGGGGGGCCTGCGAGCGGGTCCTGTCGCCGTGTGCGCGCACCCGGCAACCCGAAATGCCTGATTTGCTTATTTTCGAGCGGGTATCCGGGGTGCATGAGCACCGCAACGATGCAGATGGCCGCGGCGAGCGGCCTCATGAGTCTCGCCCTCTTCGTGGTGGCCGCGGCCGTGCTGGCGCTGCTCGCCGGCGGCATGTGGATGAACTCCCGCGTCAAGTACCGCGAGCCTCCCCGGCCGCGGGCCGACGAGCAGACGCAGCTGCCGCCCGAGGGCGCCGTGCGCGAGGAGCGGCAGAACCGGGAGTCGGCGGAGATCCCCCGTGTTCCCAAGGGCGGTCGCGCGCTCCTGCCGCACGAACTGACCAACATGCGCTCCAGGCCCACCGACTCCAAGGAGCGCCCGCGCTGGGACAAGGGGTCGAGCGGCTCGTTCGGCGGCGGCGGACTGGGCGCCCACTGAATTGGACGGAGAGCGACTGCGGACCGGTGGGCCGGTGGGCCCCGCCCCGTCCGAACGGCTCGTTCCGCCTTGGCAGCCGGTACGCGCATCCACTCCCCGACGAGCACGAACAACGTGCGCCACGTTGGCCCGCCGCCTCGCGTCGCCCACGGCACTCCGCTCGGCGGGCATCCGCTCCGGGACGGCTCCGGCTCCGGCTCCGGCTCCGGCTCCGGCTCCGGCTCCGGCTCCGGGAGGGTCCCCGGCCGTGCCGGTCCCGCGGATGCCCGGGGCCGGCCCGCTCCGCAGCGGATCAGGGGTGGCCGGGCCACTGGGCCTGCGGAACCCCGCCGCCCCCTCCCCCGCCCCTGCCGCCCCTGTCCTGGCCGCGGGGGCGTCCGCCCGTGCCGCCGGCGGGCCGGCCGGTCCTGAGCTCGCCGCTGCCCTGCGGGGTGGCGCCCCCCTTGTCACCGCGCCGCCGTCCGGGCTGCTGCGGATCGGACATGCGCCCGGCTGTCGCCGGTGGCGCGTCCTGCGTGCGCGGTCCGGGTTCCCCGGTGACGCCGGGCGGCGCACACCGGCGGGTGCCGGGTCCGGGCCGGGTCAGCGTCCGGTGGACGTGCTCCAGGGCGTCGAGGAGGACCGAGCGGTGGTACCAGCTCAGCCAGACCGCCGTGTCACCGGCCAGCAGGCCGAGCGCGCCGGCCCGTTCGGCGCTCGGCCGGTGCCCGGCGTCTGGCCAGTGCAGGGTGATCACGCCGGTGCAGGGCCCGGCCGGGGAGACGACGGGGATGCTCTGCAGCGCCCGGACGCCCGCGGCCAGCAGGACGCGCCGGCTGTCGTCGGTCAGCAGCGGGGTGGCGCGCACGTCCGGCACGCTCACTTGGCGGCGCTCGGTCCGGGCGGCGGCGTCCGCCGTTCCCTCCTCCCGGCCGCCGCGGACGAGGTGGTCCAGGAACGTCTCCGCACAGCCGTGGTGCGTCTCCAGCACCAAGGCGTCCACCGCGGGGTCGACGAACCGCACGTACCCCGCGGCGGCCCGGCCGGCGGCCAGCGCCCCGTGCAGCACGGCGTCGGTCATCCGGCGGCGGCAGCGCGGGTCCGTGCCGCCGCGGAGGAGGAACCTCAACGGCGGCACGGGCAGCGGACGCCGTCCCGGGAACCACACCTCGCCGTCCGGCGGCCGGGCCGCGACCACCGCGGACACCAGGACGCGCAGCGGCACGTTGAACCGCTGCGAGGTCTCGCGCAGCACGCGGAAGGCGGTGCCGGAGTCGGGCAGGCCGTAGCGGGTCATGAGGGTGCCCTGGGCCATGCCGATCACCGGAGCGGTGCGCACCCGCGCGCGCAGGGCGCGGACCTCCTTGTGCAGGTCCTCGTAGGACGGGCTCAGCTGGTCCGCGATCTGCGACCGCCAGGCGGGCAGGTCCTCCACCGGGGCGGCGGCGCGGGCCAGCTCCTGCAGCGCCTCCTCGAGGGTGGCGTACAGCCGTACGCCGTCCAGACCCGCGAGGTGCACCGCCTCGCGGACACCCGGGCGGGCGCGGACCACGATCAGGTCCGGACGGCCGGCGCGCGAGCGGGCGGTCTCGCCGAGGGTGCGCAGGGCGGCGGCGCCGCCCAGCTGCACGTGGGCCATGTCCAGGACGGGCCGCAGTCCGGCGCGGTCGGCCCGCTCCAGGTGGCCGCGCAGTTCCTCGCACCACTCCTCGGCGCGGTACGGGTCCGGGCTGCCGGACATGCGCAGGAGCAGGGCACCCTCGGCGGACAGCCCCTCGACCACGGACTGCTCGATGACGAGGCGGGGCGGTGCGACCGGGCGGTCGGGGGAGGATTTCATGGCATCACCCAGTCAGGACGTCACACGGAACTCTCGAGGGCCTTTGCCCGACCTCGCACCACAGTGCACGGCCGGGACCCGACTCTCAACCGGGCCGCGCGCGGGCGCGGCACCCGTTCCCGCCGGCACGCGGACCCCGGCAGTGCCGGTGACGTGCGGGGCGGGGCGCCGGATCGAGCCGGCGTGCGCCGGCCGGAGCCGGGCGTGCCGGCTCATCCGACGTACCGCCGTGCGGGTGAGGTCCGGCGGGCCCGCTCCAGCGCGGCCAGCCGGTGCTCCAGGTCCGGCGGCACCGGGTCGCGGTGGCGCAGCACCCAGGGCAGTCCGGCCGTGGCGTGGGCGAACGCGCGCACGGAGGCGGCGTCGCGGGGCACGGTGCGCAGCAGGTGGCCGGTGCGGTGCAGCGCCGGCAGCAGGGGTCGGCGCAGCCAGGTGAACCACAGCGTGTTGCGGATGCCGAGGACACGGCGCGCGGTGCTGTCGCGCAGCCGGGAGGCCTGGTGGTGGACGGTGAGCTCCTCGGCGTAGGCGAGCCACCAGCCCTGCCGGAGCAGGTCGCACGCGAGCAGTTCCTCCTCGCCGCCGAGCCACAGACCGGGGTGGAAACCGCCGGCGGCGCGGAAGGCGTCGGTGCGCAGCACGGTGGCGGCGGCGAGGAAGGAGCCGAGGGCGGGTCCAGGCAGCCAGTCGGGGCCCGGCAGGGGCGACTCGCGCAGTTCGCGCACGACGGGGTCCTCGGCGCCGCCCGGTTCGACGACGATCCGTGCGGTGACGGCAGCGAGCCGCGGCCGGGCGGCGAGCAGGTCGGCGGCCCGGCGCAGGCTGCCCGGCGCCCACCAGCTGTCGTCGTCGCAGAAGGCGACGTAGGGGGTGCGGACCTGCTGGACGGCCAGGTTGCGGCCGATCGCCCCGAGATTGCGGCCGGGGCGCAGCAGGGTCATCTCGGGGAAGTCCCGGGCGACCGCCCGGGCGCTCCCGTCGGCCGAGGCGTTGTCGGTGACGATCACGCGGGGGCGCTCGGGCAGCCGCCGCAGCAGGGCGAGGGTGCGCAGGAGTTCGGCGCGGCGGCCGTGGGTGATCAGGACGACCGTCGTACGGTCGTCCTGGCCCTGCCGGTGCGGTGGGCGACTCATCGGCCCTCTCCCTCCGGGCGCCCGGCTGCGGGGTGGTCGAGCAGGCGGGCCGCGTGTTCGACGTGCGGGGGCAGGGTGCGGCGCCGGACGACGGCGGCCGGCAGCCGCCGGAGGGTCTCCCGCAGGGCGCGGCGGGCGCCGGGCCGGTCCGCGGCGGCGGCCAGCGCGAGGCCGGTGCCGGCCCGCAGGGCGACGGGCCAGGGACGGCGCAGCCAGGCGGTCAGCACGTGGTTGCGCCGGACGAGCGAGGAGCGGCCGGTGCGGTCACCCGTGCCCGGGTGGTGGCGGGCGCTCAGGGACGGTTCGTAGGCGACGCCCCAGCCGTCGGCCGCGAGGTCGTAGGCGAGCAGGGTCTCCTCCCCGCCGAAGAAGAGCAGCGGGTGGTAACCGCCGACGCGGAGGAAGGCCTCCCGGCGCACCACGCAGGCACAGCCGAGGAAGCCCAGGACCGGGCGGCCGGGCAGGTCCGGGTCGCGGGGCAGGGGGGACGCCGCGAGGACCGCGTTCAGGGGATCCTCGGCGGCTTCCTCGCCGACGAGGGTGCGGGCGGCGAGCAGGCCGAGCCGTGGGTGGCGGTCCAGGAGGTCGGCGGCGCGCCGCAGCGAGCCGGGGGTCCACCAGGAGTCGTCGTCGCTGAAGGCGACGTAGGGGGTGCGGGCGTGCCGGACGGCGAGGTTGCGGCCCAGGGCACCGGTGTTCCCGCCGGGCCGCAGCAGGCGGCTGACCGCCGGGTGGCCGTTCAGGGCCGCGCGCGTGGTGTCGTCGCGGGAGTTGTCGACGACGATCACGGACGGCTTCTCGGGCAGCGCGGCCAGGGTGTCGAGGGTGCGCAGCAGGCTCGCGCACCGGTCACGGGTGATGACGGCGACCGTGATCCGGGGATCGGGTCCGCCGGTGGCCGGGCGGGTGGTGCCGGGGACCTGTTCAGTGGGCACGGGCCGCCTCCGCGGGTGTGCGCCCCGGCCCGGGGCGCACGCGCCGGAGCTGGGTCAGGCAGGCGGCGGCGACCTCCGCGGTGCGGATGCGCAGCAGCCGGGCGTCGGGGGTGCGGCCGTGCGGGTCGCCGGGCGGGCCGGGTTTCCACAGGGCCAGGTGGCCGGGGCCGGGCGGCGGGCCCCACAGCCGCGGGGAGACCGGTCCGAACAGGGTGACCGAACGGGTGCCGTGCGCCACCGCGAGGTGGGCGAGTCCGGTGTCGCCGCTGAGCACCAGGGACGCCCCGGCCACCAGGGCCGACAGGTCGGCGAAGGGCAGGCCGCCGGCCAGGACGCCGGACGCGGGCTGTCCGCCGCGCTCGGCGACCGACCGCACCAGGGCGTCCTCGCCGGGTCCCCCGGTGAGGACCACGTGATGTCCGGCGGCGCGCAGGCACCGGACGACGGCGGCGAACCGCTCGCCCGGCCAGCGGCGCGACCCGGACGCGGCGCCGGGGTGCACCACCACCGCGCCGGGCGCCGGGGACGGCGCAGCGGGGCGGGGCAGGCGCAGGTCGCGCGGGTCGGCCGGGATGCCGTGGGCGCGCAGGAAGGCGCACCAGCGGTCCCGTTCGTGGTCCTCGGGCCGCCAGGGCGGGGAGTCCGGGAGGGCGTGGGCGAGCAGGCGGCACGGGCGCAGGGCCGCCAGGGCGTCGCGGCTCTCGGGGCCGTTGCCGTGCAGGTCGATCGCCACGTCGGGGGGCGGTCCACTCCAGTGGCCGAGGGACGGCACCGCCCGTCCGGGCGCCTCGGCCGGCAGCACGGTGTCGACGGCGCCGGTGGACAGGGCGGCCTCGGTGAGGCCGGGCGGCAGGGCGAGGACGACCCGGTGGCCGGCGAAGGCGCGGCGGATGGCGCGCAGCGCGGGCACGCCGGCCAGCAGGTCACCGAGACCCAGTGCGCGCAGCACCAGGACCCGCGGGGGGTGCGGGGCGGGGGTCACCGGGTGGTTCCTCCCGTGGGTGCGGGCGCCTCGGCCGCGCGGCGGGCGAGGCCGGTGGTGGAGCGGCCGTCCAGGTAGGGCAGCAGCAGCACCTGTCCGCCCCAGCTCTCCACCAGGGGCTGTTCGGGCAGCCGGGTGCGGGCGTAGTCGCCGCCCTTGGCCCAGATGTGCGGGCGCAGTTCGCCGAGGACGCGTTCGGGGGTGTCCTCGGCGAAGACGGCGACCGCGTCGACGCACTCCAGGGCACGCAGCACCAGGACCCGGTCGGCGGCCGGGACCAGGGGGCGGCCGCCGCCCTTGCGCCTGCGGACCGAGTCGTCGGAGTTGACGCAGACGATCAGACAGTCGCCGGCCCGGCGGGCGGCCTCCAGCAGGGCGACGTGACCGGCGTGCAGCAGGTCGAAGCAGCCGCCGGCGGCGACGACGGTGCCGCCCGCGGCCCGCACCCGGGCGGCGGTGCGCCGGGCGTCGGCCGTGGGGTCCCCGGTGCCGTCGGCCGGCGGGTCGGGGAGCGCTCCCCGCACGTCGGGGGCGGCGACCGCGCGGGCGCCGCCCCCGGCCACGTAGCGGGTGGCGGCGTGGACGGCGCCCTGGACGGCGGCCTCGGTCAGAGCGCCGTCGGCGAGGAGGCCGGCGGCGGTGGCGGCGAACCGGTCGCCGGCGCCGCAGGGATCGCCTGCAGCGGTGGCCGGGGTCGGCACCAGCAGCGGGGTCTCGCCGTGCGAGAGCAGCGCGCCGCGCTCGCCGAGGGTCACCGCGACGGCCTGCGCCTGCCAGGCGCCGATCAGGACACGGGCGTCCCGGGCCGCCGAGCGCAGCCCGGCCTCCTCGCCGGGTTCGCCGTCCCGGCCGAGCTGCTGGGCGAAGGCGCGGGCCTCCTGGGCGGAGGGGGTGGCCAGCCGGACACCGGGGACCGGCGGCCTGCCCCGCACGTGCGGGTCCCACACCACGGGTGCCCGCGCGGCGGCCTCGGCGAGGGCCTCCCGCAGGACGTCGGCGGTGCCCCGGCCGTAGTCGGCGACCAGGACGGCCGCCGCCGCGGCGACCGCGGTGGCGGCGGCCCGCGTCGCCCCGCGGGCACGTCCCTCGCCGTCGTCGAGGCGCAGCAGCGGCCGGTCCCCGGCGAGGACGCGGGTCTTGCTGCTCAGCGCGCCGTCCAGCGGCACCTCGACCAGGTCCACCCGGTCGGCCAGCAGGTCCCGCAGGGTGTCGCTGGCCCCGTCGGTGCCGAGGGCGGTGACGAGGGTGACCGGGCGGCCGTCGGCGGCGGCCAGGCAGGCGGCGAGGGCCGCGCCACCGGGCCGCGAGCTGCGCCGGGTGCCGTGCACGACGGGCACGGGCGCGTCGGGGGCGAGCCGTTCGGCCCGGCCGCACAGGTCGTGGTCGAGCAGGGCGTCCCCGACGACCAGCAGAGGGGGCAGAGGGGTGCGGGCGTTGTTCATGCGCCTCCCTCCCGTGCTTTGCGGCCTTCCTGTCCCTGCTGTCCCTGCCGACCCTGTTGTTCCCGCCGAGCCTGCCGTCCCCGCCGGTGGCCGGCCGGGGCCGCGGACGGACGCGGGGCCGGAGAGCCGGGACGGCCGGTGGACGGTTCGGGGGTCCGGGCATCCCCACTGGGTGCGTCGCCCCCATGGGTTTCGTCCGCATGGGTCTCGGTCCCATGGGTTCCGTCCACATGGGTTCTGTTCACGCGGGTTCCGTTCAGAGGGGCTCCGCTCGCACCAGGCCCGCCGTCCCGGTCCGGACCGGGGGCGGGGCCGGTTCCGTACGCCCCACCGCGCTCCACCGCAGCGTCGAAGGCCTCGCAGAGCATGTGGACGGCGACCAGGTGCAGTTCCTGTACGGTGGCGGCCGCCGGGGCGTCCACGCACAGCGCCTCGTCGGCGGCGCGGTGCAGGGGGTTGGGGGGCCGGCCGGTCAGCGCCCACACCGTCATGCCGAGGCGGTGGGCGCGTTCGGCCGCGGCCAGCAGGTTGGCGCTGGCGCCGCTGGTGGACAGCAGCATCAGGACGTCGCCGGGGCGGCCGTGCGCGGCGGTCTGGCGGGCGAACACCTCCCGGACGCCGTAGTCGTTGGCGATCGCGGTGGTGGAGGAGGTGTCCGCGTGCAGGGCGAGCGCGGAGAACGGCGCCCGGTCCTCGCGGTAGCGGCCCACGAGTTCGGCGGTGAGGTGCTGCGCCTGCGCCGCGCTGCCGCCGTTGCCCGCGACGAGCAGCCGGGCGCCGGAGCCCAGTCGGCGGGCGAGTTCGGTGCCCCAGCGCTCGACGAGGGGGCCGCAGTCGCGGAACGGCTCCAGGGCCTTCATCAGGTCGTCGCAGTGCGCGGTGTCGTGCGCGGCGGTGCCGCTGTCGGTGACGGTCTTCATCGGACGACTCCCGAGAGCGAGGGGATCGAGGACACGGCGCCGTACGCTCCGGCCACGCCGTCGGCCACCCGGTCCCACGTGTAGTGGGCCAGCACCCGTTCGCGGCCGGCGGCCCCGTAGCGGGCGAGCCGGTCCGGGTCGGCGAGCAGGTCGCGGATGACGGCGCCGAGGTCGTGCTCGTCGTCGGCCGGGACCAGGACGCCGGTGGCGCCGTCCACGACCGTGTCGAGCTGGCCACCGACCGCGGTGGCGACGACGGGGGTGGCGCAGGCCATGGCCTCCAGCGGCACGATGCCGAAGGGTTCGTAGCGCGGCAGCGACAGCACGAGGTCGGCGCTGGACATCAGGCGGGGCATCCGGGCCCGGCCGACCCCGCCGAGCAGGGTCACCCGGTCGGCGACGCCGTACTCGCCGGCGATGCCGCAGAGGCGCTCGGCCTCCGGTTCGGCGCCGAGCAGGTCGGCCTCCGGGCCGCCCGCGACGAGGAGTTCGGCATCCGGTACGCCGGCCAGGGCGCGGATCGCGCGGTCGAAGCCCTTGCGGGGCACGAGCCGGCCGACGGCCAGCAGCCGTCTGCGGCCGGCCGCGGTGCGGGGCCGGCCGACCGGGGCGAAGTGGTCGGGGTCCACCCCGCAGGGGACGACCGTGATGCGGTCCTCCGACAGGCCCATGGCCTTCAGTTCGCTCACCTCGTCGGAACAGGTGGCGACGATCGCGGCGCACTCGTGCCCGATCGCCTCCTCGACCACGAGGCGCTCGGCGGGGCTGGTGTCGTCGGCGCCCTGGTAGCGCTTCTTGACGGTGCCCAGGGCGTGGTAGGTCTGCACGACCGGGAGGCCGAGGCCGCGGCTGCCGACGAGGGCGGCGAGGCCGGACATCCAGAAGTGGGCGTGCACCACGTCGGGCGGCTCCAGGGCCCACTGGCGGGCCAGGAAGGACCCGAACTCGGCCATGTGGGGCAGCAGTTCGTCCTTGGGGACGGGGGCGGGCGGCCCGGCGGGCACGTGCACCACCTGGACGCCGTCGATGAGGGTCACCCGGTCCGGCAGACCCGTCGAGTCCCGTCTGGTGTACACGGTGACCCGGTACCCCTTCCTGGCGAGCTGCCGGGCGACGTGGGCCACGTACACGTTCTGGCCGCCCGCGTCCGGTCCGCCGAGCGCGGCCAGCGGGCTGGCGTGCTCGGAGACCATGGCGACGCGGCCGGCCGTGGGCGGAGTGCGGCTCATCGGGTGACCTCCTTGATCAGGCGCTCCCAGTCGTCGAGGAAGCGCCGCTCTCCGTAGCGGGCCTGTACCGCGGCCCGGGCCCGCTCCCCCGTGCGGCGGGCGTGCTCCGGTTCGGCGAGGAACCGCCTTACCGCGTCCTCCAGGACGTCGAGGCGGTTGGAGACCACTCCGGCGCCCTCGGGGACCGCCTCCCGGACCTCGGTGGTGTCCAGGGCGACCACCGGCATGCCCAGGAACATGGCCTCCAGCAGGGACAGACCGAGCGAGGTCCAGCGCACCGGGTGCAGGTACAGGCGGCAGCGGGCCATCGCCCGGTGCAGTTCGTGCTGCGGCAGGTCCCGGGTGCGGCACCGCCCGGGCGGCAGGCCCAGGTGGCCGGCGAGTCCCGCGGTGCGCATCCCGAAGACGTCGAGGGGTGCGCACCGGGCGAAGCGGGGCAGCAGGTCCGTTCCGGTGGTGCGGCCCCTGCGCACGGGCTCGTTGACGACGACCGCGGCCCGCCGTCCGGTGCCGGTCCACAGCGGGCCGGGGTCGACGACGCCGTGCTCGACGACCTCGGTCGGGGCCCTGCCGTTGTCCCACATCAGCCGGTTGAAGTGGGTGACGTGGACGACCGGGATCCGGTCCTGTCCGGCCAGCGGGTGCGGCTGGTGTTCCGGGGAGGCGTCGGGACTGTTGTGCTCGACGTACACGGCGGGCACGTCGACGCCGGGCCGGCGGCCGGTCCAGCGCAGGGCGAGGGCCGGTTCGTGCGGGCGCTGGAGGACCATCAGGTCGATGTCGCAGTCCCGCAGTTCGCCGGGGGTCCTCTCCACCACCGTCTCGGGCCAGTCCCAGGTCACCGCCCGTCCGAGCCCGTCGGGTCCCCGGTCGTCGGTGACGGGTACGAGGTAGGTGTGCGGACCGTGGACGAAGGCGGTGAGCCAGGATCCGTGGACGTGCCACACGAGGATGTTCATGAGTGCCGCTCCTGCATGAGCTTGTGCACCGCGCGCACGACGTCCTGTCCGGTGACTTCGTCCAGACAGGGGTGGCCGGGCACCGGGCAGGTCAGGGCCCTGGTGTCCGCGCACGGCGCCGACTGGTCGCCGAGGAGGATGGTGGGGACGCCGAAGGGGGCCCAGCGGCCGGCCGGGACCACGGGGGAGAACAACGAGACGACGGGGGTGCCGACGGCGGCGGCCAGGTGGGCCGGGCCGGTGTTGGCGCTGACCACGACATCGGCCATGCGCAGCACCCCGGCGAGGGTGCGCGGGGTGGTCCGGCCGCCGAGGTCGACGGCGATGCCGGCGCCGACCCTGCGGGTCAGGTCCGTCTCGTCCGGCCCGCCGGTGACGACGACGCGGTGCCCGGCGTCGGCGAGCAGGGTGACCGCCTCCTCGCACCGGTGGGGGCTCCAGGCGCGGGCGGGGGCGCTGGCGCCCGGGTGCAGGACGACGTAGGGGCCGTGGCCGGTGAGGCCGGCGGTGTCCGGCGGCGGCAGGACGCGCAGTCGGCCGTCGTCCCCGGCGGGGAGCGGGAATCCCAGGGCGGCGGCCGTGTCCAGGGCCGCCCGGGCCTCGTGGCGGCCCTCCAGCCGGCGGTGGCGCACGTCGAGCAGCCGGCCGGGGTGGTCGACGCTGTCGGCGCCGATGCGGCCGACGCCCGCGAGGCGCAGCAGCAGGGCGGCCGGCAGGGGGCTCTGGTGGAACGAGGTGAGGATCAGGGCGGTGCCGAAGGCGCCGGCGCGCAGCCGCCCGAGCAGGCCGTCGATGTCGGCGGCGCTCACCGGGGGCGGGGCGAAGCCCTCCCAGGGGGCGTCCCACACCAGCACGTCGTCGACCCCGGGCAGCAGCCGCGCGGCCTCCGCACCGCGCCGGCCGCACAGCACGGTCACGTGCGAGCTGTGCGCGGCGACGGCGCGGACGGCGGGCCCGGCGAGCAGCACGTCGCCGAAGCTGTCGAGACGGACGACCAGGGCTCTCATCCGGACCGCCTCCCGTCGCCCCCGGGCCGCGGGTCCGCCCCCGGCCGGCTCCCGCCGGGGCCGAGGAGCGCGTGCGCGGCCGGCCGGTTCCCGCGCGGGTCGCGGGGCACCTGCACGCCCGGCCGGTCCTGCTGCGGGCCGAGGGCCGGCCGCGCACCCGGTCCGCTGCCACGGGCACGGGGGCGAGCCCGTGCGCCCGGCCCGCCCCCCTCCGGTCCGGAGGGCGGCCGCGCACCCGGCCGGCTCCCGCCGGCGTCCGGGGGCGCGGGGGCGCGCGGCCGGCCGCCGTCCGGGCGGCAGGCCGTGTGCTCGCTCGCCGGGGTGTCCCCCGGGCCGGGCGCGGTGCGGGTTTCCGGGTGGGCCGCCGGCGTCGTGAGCGCCGTGCGCACCGCCGTGAGGACGTCGGGGGCGCTGACGGCCGCGAACCGTTCGGCCTCGGCGGGCGCGGTGGCCCCGTTCGGAACCAGCAGGCCGCGGGCGCCCGCCGCGCGGGCGGCGAGGACGTCGGCGGCGATGTCACCGATCACCAGGCACCGCTCGGGGGCCACGCCCAGCCGGGCGGCGGCCGTGAGGACGAGGCCGGGCCGGGGCTTGCGGCAGGCACAGCCGGCGTCCGGGGCGTGCGGGCAGAAGACCCAGGTGCCGAGGCCGCCGAGCAGTTCGTCCGCCCGTGCGTTGACGGCCCGCACCTGGGCGGTGGTGAGCAGGCCGCGGCCGATGCCCGACTGGTTGCTGACCACCGCGGTGGCCAGGCCGGCCGAGCGGGCCAGCGCGACGGCCTCCGCGGCGCCGGGCAGCAGGCGCACCCGGTCCGGATCGCCGTTGTACGGCACGTCCTCCACGAGGGTGCCGTCCCGGTCGAACAGCACCGCGCGCAGGGGCGGACGGCCGGTGCTCACCGGGACTCCCCCAGGGGCGCGGCGTTCCGGTGGCGGACGACGGCGCACAGCCAGTGCCGTACGGCGAGGGGAGGGATGAGCACGCTGGTGCCGAGCATCCCGGCGATCTCGCGGGCGGTGCGGGGGCCGGGCAGGATGCGGGCGAGGGCGAACTCGGCCGTGCCCAGCGTCCACAGGGCGGCGCAGGCCGTGGCCGTGCGCCGGCGGCCGGCGAGCGCGCAGGCGGCCGCCGCGAGGGCGGCGCCGGTCACCGCCAGGTGCCGCGGGAGCCGGCCGCGGGGGGCCCGGGCGCGGCTCCACCAGTCGCGTCCGTGCAGCCGGCCCATCAGGACGTCGTCGGCGTTGCCGCGCTGCGCGGGCAGCGAGGCCCACCAGTGGGCCGGACGGACCGGGTGCCGGGTGACGCGGGTGCCGCGGCGCAGGACCCAGCCCGCCCGCTCGACGCGCAGGGCGAGGTCGGCGTCCTCCCGGAAGGCCCTCGGGAAGCGTTCGTCGAAGCCGCCCACCCGGGTGAGCGCCTCGGTCCGGTAGGCCATGTCGGCGGTGGCCCAGGCGGCGTTCTCCAGCCCCTTGGTGCTGCGCTCCCAGTCCGTGGGCCGGCGGTCCGGGGGCAGGGGGACGCGCAGCCGGCCCTGGATGCCGCCGACGTCCCCGCCGGCCTCCCGCAGGTCCTCGGCGAGCCGCCGGGACCAGTCGGGGAGCACCTGGACGTCGTCGTCCAGGAAGACGGTCCAGGGCGTCTCGACGGTCCGCCATCCCGCGTTGCGGGCCGCGGCCGGCCCCCTGCCGCCCGTGTGCAGGGTGCGTACCCGGTCGAGCAGTTGCCCGGCGGCCGTCAGGGGCAGGGCGTCGTCGGAGGCGGTCGCGGGCCGGTCGTCCACCACGACCACCTCGTGCGGCGGGTGGTCCTCGGCCCGGGCGAGCGCGCGCAGGCACTCGACGAGGCAGGGACGGCCGATGGTCGGGACGACGACGGTGTAGGCGGGCGCGGGGCTCATGCGAACGCCTTCCCCCGCCGGACGGCGAACGGGCCGAGGACGAGCAGGTCGACGGGGGCCGAGCCGAAGCACTCCAGGGCGTCGCGCGGGTCGTCCACCATGGGCCTACCGGCGGTGTTCAGGCTGGTGTTGACGACCACCGGCAGCCCGGTCCGGCGTTCGAAGCCCTCGATCACGCGGGCCACGAGGGGTTCCCGCGCCCGGTCCACCGTCTGGACGCGGGCGGTGCCGTCGACGTGCACGACGGCGGGGATGCGGGCCCGCCAGCCGGGGGCCACGTCGTGCACGAACAGCATGTAGGGGCTGGGCAACGGGCCGTCGAACACCTCGGCCGCGCGTTCGGCGAGCACCATGGGCGCCACCGGCCGGAACTCCTCGCGCCCCTTGACGGCGTTGAGCCGTTCCACGTTCTGCGCGCGCCCGGGGTGGGCGAGCAGCGAGCGGTGGCCGAGGGCGCGCGGCCCGTACTCGCTGCGCCCCTGGAACCAGGCCACGATCCCGTCGGCGGCCAGGGTCTCGGCGGCCGTCTCGGCGATGTCGGCGGGCTCCTCGTACGGCACGGCCGCCCGCTCCAGCCAGGCGCGCAGTTCGGCGTCGCTCCAGCCGCGGCCCAGGGCGGCGGTGGGCATCGGCTCGACGGTGTCCTTCTGACCGGCGACGTGCGCGGCGGCGCCCAGCGCCGTGCCGGCGTCGCCGGCGGCGGGCTGGACCCAGACGTGCCGGAAGCCGCTCTCCCGGTACAGGCGGGTGTTGGCGACGCAGTTGAGGGCGACGCCGCCGGCCAGGGTGAGGGCCTCCTCACCGGTGCGCTCGTGCAGCCAGCGGGCGAGGGCCAGCAAGGCCTCCTCCAGGCAGAGCTGGGCGCTGGCCGCGAGGTCGGCGTGGTCCTGGTGCCAGGCCGCGCCGGCCGGCCGCGGCGGCACCAGCTCGGCCCAGGGCACCGGGCGGGCCCGGAAGCCGCCCCGGTCGTCGGCCCGGACGTACTGGCGCAGCCGCCCGGCGAAGCGGGGGGTGCCGTGGGAGGCGAGGGCCATCACCTTGAACTCGTCGCTGCTGCGCAGGAATCCGAGGTGCTGGGTGAGGTCCTCGTAGAACAGGCCGAGGGAGTCGGGAAGTTCCTGGGCGGCGAGGACGGTCAGCTCCCGGTCGGTGTAGTGGCCGGCGAGGTGGGAACCGCACTCGCCGCGGCCGTCCAGGACGAGGACGGCGCAGTCGGGGTACGGCGAGACCGGTCCGGCCGAGGCCGCGTGGGCGACGTGGTGCGGCACGAAGCGGACCTTGGCCGGGTCCAGGCCGGGCAGCGCCTCGGCGAGGAAGCCGGGCGCCCGGCGGGCGTACTCCTGCCGCAGGTGGTCCCAGGGGTCGTCGAGGCCCAGTTGCCCGGCGGGGCGGGCGAGCGAGGGGTCGTAGGAGTAGGCGACGGCGTCCAGGTCGGACGGGGTCAGACCGGCCCGCTCCAGGCACCAGCGGGCCGACTGCTCGGGCAGTTCCCAGGCGGAGAAGGGGAGGGGCCGCTTGCCGTGCTTGCGGCGCGAGAAGCGTTCCTCCTCCGCCGCCGCCACGACCCTGCCGTCCGTGAGGAGGGCCGCGGCGGGGTCGTGGAAGAGTGCGTTGATACCGAGGACGTGCATGCGCTGTCTCCAGGGCGGCGGACGGGCGGGGGTCAGGACTGCGGGGCCGGCTCCCCGTCCCCGGGGGGCGGGGCGGCGAAGTGGGCGATGGTCTGCTTCAGCCCCTCCTCCCAGGGCACCTGCGGTGACCAGCCGAGCAGTTCGCGCGCCAGGGTGGTGTCGGGGCGGCGCCTGCAGGGGTCGTCCGCGGGGCGGTCGATGAACGCGATCGGCGAACGGGAGCCGGTCAGCTCGACCACGCGGCGGGCCAGTTCGGCCATGGTGATCTCGTCGCCGCCGCCGATGTTGACGGGCCGTACGGACTTGCTGGCCGCCACGCGCAGCACCCCGTCGACGGTGTCGTCCACGTAGCACAGCGAGCGGGTCTGGCTGCCGTCGCCGGTCACGGTGACCGGTTCCCCGGCGAGGGCCTGGCTGATGAAGGTGGGCACGGCCCGGCCGTCGTGGGCCCGCATGCGCGGCCCGTAGCTGTTGAACAGCCGGACGATGCCGGCGTCGGTGCCGTGGGTCGCGCCGTGCGCGGTGACGAGGGCTTCGGAGAACCGCTTCGACTCGTCGTAGACGCTGCGCGGCCCGACGGGATTGACGTTGCCCCAGTAGCCCTCGTGCTGGGGGTGCACGAGGGGGTCGCCGTACACCTCGGAGGTGGAGGCGAGCAGGAACCGGGCGCCGTCGCGCCGGGCGACGGCCAGTGCGTTGCGGGTGCCGAGGCTGCCCACGTCCAGTGTCTCCAGGGGCAGCCTCAGGTAGTCGGCGGGGGACGCGGGACAGGCGAAGTGCAGAACGAGGTCGTACGGTCCCGGCAGCCGCTCGGGGCAGCCGGGCGCGCAGACGTCGCAGTGCACGTACCGGAAGCCGGGCCGGCCTTCGAGGTGGGCGACGTTCGCGCGCCGCCCGCACACCAGGTTGTCCGCGCAGTCGACTTCGATGCCCGAATCCAGCAGCCGTTCGCACAGGTGGGAGCCCAGGAAGCCGGCGCCGCCGGTCACGACGGCCCGCCGCCAGGGAAGGGGAGGAATGTCCTCGGTCATGGGCTTTTCCTTCGTCCACGTCGTCCGCGTCGTCCACGTCCGCCGCCGCGCCCGCAGCTCACAGGGGCGTCCGGCGTGCGCCGTCGACCGGGCCGACGGCGCCGGCCCGCTGGGGATGAGGAGGACAGGGCCCGGGCCCCCGGTGACCGGGGGCCGCCCTGGTCGGCCGCCACTGGCTGGACGGCACTGGCACTGGGTTCCCGTACGAGTTGTTTTCACACGTTGAATCCAGCTTCGGTTCTTATTGTCCGCAAGGCCGGGTACTCGCGCGACTCCGGGAACGCGGACCACGGTGGAGACGACCATGGACGACGACCTCGCGACCGCCCTGCTGCGCGCCCTGCGGGCGCCCGGCCGCCTGCCCCGGCGGCTGCTGCCGACCGGCTGGTTCAGCTTCTTCGACGGCGAGGCGACGGCCGGCGACGTGCTCGCCCAGCGGCACGCGTCGGCGGTACTGGCCCGGGTGGGCGTCCCGCACGACACGGCGTGGAGTCCCGGCTTCCGACCGGGCGCGCTGTCCCTGGAGGAGGCGGACCCGCGGGCGTACGACACCCTGCTCTTCGTCTGCGGTCCGGTGCACGGGCCCCAAGTGGCCAGGCTGCATGCAAGGTTCGGGTCCTGCAGACGACTGGCCGCCGGTGTCACCGTCGTCGATCCGGCGGACGCGGCGGTGACGGGTTTCCACGGGATCCTGCCCCGGGACGGCACCTCGGCGCCCGCCCGGCACGACCTCGCGGCGGGGGCCCGGTGGGCGCGCTGCCGCCCGTGGCCGGGATGGTGCCGTCGTACGGGCAGGGCGAGTACGGGGCCCGCCGGCGGCACGAGCGGGTGAACGGGTGCCTCACGGGCTGGCTCGCCGCCAAGGACTGCGCGCGGCTGACCGCCGACACCCGCCTGGCCACCGGCGACTGGCGACTGTGCGCCACGGCCGAGCAGTTCCTGGCGCTCGTCTCCCGGTTCGACGTGGTCGTCACCACCCGGCTGCACGGCCTGGTGCTCGCCCTGCGCACCGGCACCCCGGTGATCGCCGTCGACCCGGTGGCGGGCGGTGCGAAGGCGAGCGCCCAGGCGACGGCCCTGGGGTGGCCCGCGCTGGTGGACGCGGACGCGCTGTCCCGGGACACCCTGGACCACTGGTGGGGGTGGGCGCCGTCCGGGGTGGGCCGGACGGCGGCGGCCCGCCACTCGATGCGGTGAGCGGCGTGGCGCGGCCGTGTGGGGCACCGGGCGGGGGGCACTCGGCGCGAGGGCGGCCACTGACCGCCACCACGCACGCGCAGGAGGTAACGAGATGGGTCACGGCGGGAACGTCATTCAGGAACTGACGACCGACCACCGCGAGGTCGAGGAGATCTTCGGCCGTTTCGAGTCGCTGCCGTCCGGTTCTCCGGAACGCAAGGTCCTGGCCGACCGGGCCACGATCGAGCTGGTGCGCCACTCGGTGGCCGAGGAGGCCTACCTCTACCCGTCGGTGCGCGAGCACCTGTCGGGCGGGGACTCCCTGGCCGACAAGGAGTTGCAGGACCACGCCCGGGCCGAACAGATCATGAAGGACATGGAGGGCCTGGACGCCGACGACCCGCAGTTCGACACGCTCATGGCCCGGTTGATGAGCGAGATCCGGTCCCACGTGGCGGACGAGGAGGAGAACCTCTTCCCGCAGCTGCAGGCCGCCTGTCCGCCCGAGGCGCTGGACGAGCTGGGCGAGAAGGTGCGCCGCGCGAAGAAGACCGCCCCGACCCGCCCGCACCCGGCCGCCCCGGACAAGCCCCCGGCCAACAAGATGATGGCGCCGGGAGCCGGCCTGGTCGACCGCCTGCGCGACGCGCTGTCGGGGCGCGGCAAGGAGGGCTGAGAGCGCGGTCCGGGGCCGGCGCGTCGAACGCGGCCGGCTTGCCGGGGCGTGCGTGGCCCGCCGCGGTCCGGCCGCCCCCCCTCGCGGTTTCCGCCGTCCTGCGCGGGTGGCGGAAGCCGTGGGGGCCGGTTGCGGACACGGCGCCGACCCGGGGCGTGGCGTGCGCCGCGGGCGTCCGCGGGTGGTGCGGCGGTTCAGAACCAGGGGGTGATCCGGCCGCCGTGCCGGGAACCCCGGGTCGCGCGGCAGAGCAGCCGGAAGGCCTGGAGCAGGGTCAGCGGCCACAGCAGGGCGAAGCACCACAGCAGCGCGGGGCCCGGGCTGCGGATGCCCATGACGGCCACGAACGCGGACGCCACCGCCAGGAGCAGGACGGCCAGCCACAGCCAGCCGTCGCGCCGCCCCGGGTCCAGTCGGCACAGCCGTCCCGGGCGCCCGGCGCGGCCCGGCACGTGGGCAGGGCCCGGCGGACGCGCCGGGCCCTGCCGCGCCGCCCGGCGCATCCGGTACGTGAACAGGCGGTCCCGCCTGAGGCGCGCCTCGATCTCCAGCAGCGTGATCCGCTCACGCGGCGAGAGCCGTACGTCGTCGGGGGTCTCCCAGTCGTCCACGGAAAACGGCACCTCCTGCGGCCGGCGGCCTTCGCGCTCCTCCCTGCCCGGACCGCCGGGTTCCCCGGGACCGCCCGGACGAAGCAGCGGCCCCGTCCCGGATCACCCGCCGCGCCCGGCCCGCCGGGCGGACCGGCACCGGACGGGATGCGGACCTGGTGGGCGGTGAGGTGATCGCTGCCGTCACCGTCGGCCTCGCCCGTCCCGTGAGTGCTCCGGGCGACCGGCCGCGCCCCCGGTCCGCACACCGGCCGCCGCACGACCGGTGGTCCGTGCGCGGACGGCGCCCCGGGCCGTGGCCGCGGGCCGCCGGGGGCCGTCGCCGCGATCCGTGCGGGGCCTCCTCCGCGCGGTGCCCCCGGCGGTGCCCCCGGCGGTGCTGCCGCTGGGCACGTCGCGGCCGTCGTGGACGGCGCCCCGCGGGCAGGCGGTCCACGCGGCGCGACCACGGCGCCGCCCGGTCTCCCGCGCTCCCTGACCCCGCCCTCCGGGAACTCCCGCGGTGACACGGCCGGTTCGGCCGAGCCGTCCCGCAGCCGCGCGGTCCGCACGAGGGCCGCCCCACCGCTCGGCACGCCCCCGGACCGGGCACTCCCGTGCCTGGGGGACGGACCCGGCCGGACGCGACAGCACGGCGGCCGGTCCGCCGCCCCCGGGAAGCCGGAGGGGGCGGTGGGTGGTACCGCCTCGGCCGCCCGCCTGCCCGGCAGTCCCCCCACCGGGGCGGGGGCGCGTACAGGGCTCACACGAGCACGCCGCGTGCTCCGCCGCCGCGGCGGCCGCGCTGCCCGCGGACCCCGTCGTCCGGCCGCACGGGGTCGCGGGGCGGCGCTCCGGCGGTGCGGAACGCCGGCCGCGCGGCGGCTTCGGCCGGAGGGACGGGTACGGCCGCCGCCGGGGCGGCCCGGGGCTCCGGCACCGGACGGGCAGGGGCCCGCATCAGCGCACCCCGCGGGCCCCGGGCCCGTGAGGCAGCGGCGGCACCCGCCGCACGACCAGGCACGGCGCCGGTTGCGCCGGAGGCGTACGCCCCGTAGTTCGCCGCGCGTGACCTTCACGGCGACAAGGTCGATACTGCCGGTAGGAGTGCACCGGCCGCCCCGCGTCCCCGCACTCGTCCACCTGGCGGCCCATCGGAGGAAGGCGCGGACGGAAGGTGCCAGTGGCGCCGGAGGCCACTTCGGACCATCATGTACCGCCGGTGTCGACAACCGCTTCTATCTGTTCCGACCGGCCAGAACGCAGGTTGCAGCCATGCCTGCCGAGATCAGTGGGAGGTACCCCATGAAGATGCTGATCAACGTCCCGGAGACCGTCGTGGCGGACGCGTTGCGGGGCATGGCGGCCGCGCATCCGGATCTGACCGTGGACGTGGAGAACCGGGTGATCGTCCGCCGGGACGCTCCCGTGGCCGGTCAGGTGGCGCTCGTCTCGGGCGGTGGGTCGGGGCACGAACCGCTGCACGGCGGGTTCGTCGGTCCGGGCATGCTGTCGGCGGCCTGTCCCGGGGAGGTGTTCACCTCCCCGGTGCCGGACCAGATGGCGCGGGCCGCGGCCGCCGTCGACAGCGGCGCCGGCGTCCTGTTCGTCGTCAAGAACTACACCGGCGACGTGCTCAACTTCGACATGGCGGCCGAACTCGCCGAGGACGAGGGCATCCAGGTCGCCAAGGTCCTGGTCAACGATGACGTGGCGGTCACGGACAGCCTCTACACCGCCGGGCGCCGCGGTACCGGCGCGACCCTGTTCGTGGAGAAGATCGCCGGCGCCGCCGCGGCCGAGGGGCAGCCGCTGGAGCGGGTGGAGTCGATCGCGCGCCGGGTGAACGAGAACGCGCGCAGCTTCGGCGTCGCGCTGAGCGCCGTCACCACCCCGGCCAAGGGCAGCCCGACCTTCGACCTGCCCGCCGGGGAGCTGGAACTGGGCATCGGCATCCACGGCGAACCGGGCCGGGAGCGGCGGGCGATGATGACCTCGGGCGAGATCGCCGACTTCGCGGTGCACGCCGTCCTGGAGGACATGTCCCCGCGCAACCCGGTCCTGGTCCTGGTCAACGGCATGGGCGCCACCCCGCTGCTGGAACTGTACGGCTTCAACGCCGAGGTGCAGCGGGTGCTCGCCGAGCGCGGCGTGACCGTGGCCCGCACCCTCGTCGGCAACTACGTCACCTCCCTCGACATGGCCGGCGCCTCGGTCACCCTGTGCCAGGTCGACGAGGAGCTGCTGCGGCTGTGGGAGGCGCCGGTGAGGACGCCCGCGCTGCGCTGGGGGATGTGACCGGCCCGACCGCAGTGACCAACGGCCCTACCACCCAAGGAGATGCAGTGCTCGACGCCGATTTCTTCCGCCGCTGGATGACGGCGGCCGCCGCGTCCGTCGACCGTGAGGCGGAACGGCTCACCGCCCTCGACTCGGCCATCGGGGACGCCGACCACGGCAGCAATCTGCAGCGCGGGTTCGCCGCCGTCCTGGCGACCCTGGACAAGGAGGCGCCGGACACCCCGGGTGCCGTGCTGACGCTGGCCGGACGCCGGCTGATATCCACGGTCGGCGGTGCCTCGGGACCGCTGTACGGCACCCTGCTGCGCCGGACCGGGAAGGCCCTCGGGGAGGCCGCCGAGGTCAGCGAGGAGCAGCTGGCCCAGGCGCTGCGGGCGGGCGTCGAGGGCGTGCGGGCGCTCGGTGGCGCGGCTCCCGGCGACAAGACCATGATCGACGCCCTGGTCCCGGCCGTGGACGCGCTCGGTGACGGCTTCGCCGCGGCCCGCTCGGCCGCCGAGGGGGGCGCGGTGGCCACCACCCCGCTGCGGGCCCGCAAGGGCCGGGCCAGCTACCTCGGCGAGCGCAGCATCGGGCACCAGGACCCGGGTGCGACGTCGTCGGCCCTGCTGATCGCTGGACTGGCGGAAGCGGCGGAGGGCTCCGGTGAGTGACGGCAAGCGGGTCGGGATAGTGCTGGTGTCGCACAGCGCGGCGGTCGCGGCCTCCGTCGCCGAGCTGGCGAAGGGCCTGGTGGGCGGCGCGGCGGTGCCCGTCGCCCCGGCGGGCGGTACCGAGGGCGGCGAACTGGGCACCAGCGCCGAGCTGATCGCCGCCGCGGTCGCCTCCGTCAACCGGGGCGCCGGGGTGGCCGTGCTCACCGACCTCGGCAGCGCGGTGCTCACCGTGAAGGCGCTGCTCGCCGAGGGCGACGAACTCCCGGAGGGCACCCGTCTGGTGGACGCGCCGTTCGTCGAGGGCGCGGTGGCCGCGGTCGTCACGGCGGCCACGGGCGCGGACCTGGCCGCGGTGGAGGCGGCGGCCGCGGAGGCGTACGACTACCGGAAGGTCTGAGGGATCCGGTCCGTCCGGGCTGCCGCGGGCCATGCGGCAGCCCGGACGGACCGGATCAGCGCGCGCCCCGCACGAACAGCCGGGCCAGCCGCTCCCCCGTCGTCACCGCCGCGTCGTGGTCCTCCAGGGCGGTGATCCGGGCCTTCCTGAAGACGATGTAGGTGACGCCGGAGGGTGCCCCGCCGCGGCGGGGATCGGCCGGGATGCCGAGGCCCCGGGCGGTGGCGTAGGAGGCCTCGCCGATGAGGTCCCGCGGACCGGTGTCCGCGACGACGGCGTACTGCACCCGGTTGCGGTAGACCACGGCGGCCACCGAACCGCCCCGGACGCCGTGGGCCGGGGCGTCCCAGCGGTCGCTCGGGGGCGGGACCACGATGTAGGGCAGGGTCGCGGCGTTCAGCGGACGGCCGTCGGACTGCGGGAAGGCCGTGGCCGCGGAGAACCATGGGTCGGTGCGGCGGTTGCAGCGGGCGGTGGGCCGGCCGTCGCAGTCGACGTCCAGGTCCGCCTTCCAGAACACCGCCTCGCGGGTCCCGCACACGGGGACGGTCGCGGGGGCGCCGTCGTCGGGACGGTACCGGCCCCGGGAGATGCGGGTGCAGGAGCGCACCCGGTCCAGCAGGTCCGCGGCGGTGACACCGCTCCGGCCGCCGGCCGCGGACGGCACCCGCGGCGGAGCGGCGTCGGCCGGGGCGGGCAGCGAGGCCGGGGTGAGCAGGGCGGCGCCGGCCACGGCCAGCGTCAGCGACTGGGCACGCACGGTGGGGACCCTCTCGTCGGGGACGGGCGGACACCCGGGTCAGACTGAGGCCGGTCCGTGCGCCTGGCCACCCCCAGGGGGCCGGATGGAGCAGGTTCCTGACGCTCCATGAGTAATCAGCAGGGGCCGGGGGCCCGGACCGTCGCCGGTCCGGGCCCCCGGTCACCCGTGTCGGCGCGGGGTCCGGCGACGACAGCGTGTCCGCGCCTCAGGCCTGAACTCCCCGGTCTTCCGGGGTGGTTCAGCCGCTGGGAGATCTCAGCATACGTAACGTCCCGGCACCGTCGCCCATGCGGCCCCCTTGATGCGGCCGCCTCCGCCGGGCATATTGGTCCGGACCTTTGTGATGCCACCGTACAGCCGTCCCCGGGGAGGCAGGGCCGTGCGACGCGTTCCCCTCACGACCGCGCTGGTGTGCGCGGGTCTGGTCCTGGTCGTGTCCTGCGGCCGAAGCGGCGCGGCCGGGGACGACGGCCGGGCGCCGGGCGCCCCGACGGGTGTCACCGCCGCGGCCGGCAGCGCCACCAGCGTGCACGTGATGTGGAACGCGCTGACGCGGGATCCCGGCGTCCGCACCTATGTGGTGTATCGCGGCTCCACGAAAGTCACTGACGTACCGGGCTCGCAGCACATGGTGGACGTCACCAGGCTCAGGCCGTCCACCACGTACGCCTTCACCGTGCGGGCCCGGGGCACGGACGGCCGCCTCGGCCCGCCGAGCCGTGCGGTCCGGGCGCGGACGCCCGCCGCGGTGGCGGCGGACCGCTCGGCGCCGACCCGCCCGCCGCGTCCGGCCGGGCGGACGGCCGGCAGCCGGGCGGTCCAGCTGTCCTGGGGCGCCTCCCGCGACGACCGGGGTGTGGCGTCGTACGACGTCTACCAGGGCGGAGCGAAGATCCACGGTGTCGGCGGGAACCAGACCGCGACCGTGCTGACCGGGCTGCGGCCCGGCACCCGCTACGTGTTCACCGTGCGGGCGCGGGACGCGGCCGACAACCTCTCGCCGGCCAGCGCGCCGGTCCGGCTCACCACGCCGGGCCGCGACGACGGCCGGGACACCGCGCCGACCGGCTTCACCGCGACGGTCCACCGGGACGCCGGCGCGTACTACATCGACCTGTCCTGGGATCCGCCGCGCGTCGACGGGGTGATCACCGAGTACCAGATCCGGCTGGACGGTGCCGCGGCCACCTCCCTGGTCTGGGGCGGCACCCCGCCGCGCGGCCGCGCCCACCACAGCTTCTACGCCGGGAAGGAGGCGGGCACCGCGCACCGGGTGCGGCTGCGGGCGCGGCTGCCGGACGGCACCTTGGGCGGATACTCGGCGGAGCGGACGGTGACCACGGGCGCGGACGGCTGACACGTCCGGGGGAGGACCGCACCCCGGAGGCGTGCCGGCTTGCTCCCGCCGAGGGAACACGTCACCTGACCGGGTGCCGTCCGCGTGCGGACCGGTACGGGTCCGCGTTGGCTGCCGTTGAGGCAGCACGGACGTTTCCCGACCCCCGGCGGCGCATGGGACGTACCGCCAACCGTGCCGCCGGAGGCCAGCCAATGCGCATCTTCCGACTTCTCCTCCGCTCCGGCCCGATCCTGGCCGCCGCTGCCGCGCTCCCGGCCTCATTCGCCGGACCGTCCGCCGCGGTCTCGGGCATCTCGGTGAGCACCACCGGGTCCACGGTGTCCGTGGTCACCAGCGCGTGCACCCGGAACAACGGCAGCTGGGGCAACGCCGCACTGCTCAGCAGCAGCCAGACCAGTTTCGCCCAGGGCCGCCAGACGGCGCTCTCGGGCACGACCGTCAGCCAGTCCGCGGCCTGGTCGGCGGTGAGCCCGGGGACGTACTCGGTCGTCGTGGTCTGCTCCAACGGCACGACCGCGGGCACCCAGTCCGTCATCGTCTCCCTGCCCAGCGCCCCCACGATCTCGGCGACGTCCACCCCCGCGCCGTCCCGGGGCGTGATGGGCGGCCTGGGCGGTGCCGCCCGCGACCACGGCCCGCTCACCCTGGGCGTGGGCGCGGCCCTGGTGGCCTCCGGTGTCGTCGCCACGGGCTGGTTCCTGCGCCGCCGTTCGAAGCCGCACCGCCTCTGAGCACGGCGGCCCGGGGACGGGCCCCGCGGCGGCCGTCCGCGGACCCCGGCCCGCAGGCGCCGCCGGCCGCGGGCCCGCTCGCCGGCCGGCCCCCACCCGGACGCAGCCGCCCGGACGCAGCCGCCCGGCGGCTCCCGGCGCCTCGGCCGGCCCCGGTGCTGCCGGTTCGGCCGCTCCGCCGGCCGGAGCCCGTCGGCCGGTCCCGGATCCTCAGCCGGTCACCGCCCCGCCGGCCGGTGCCGGCCCCATGGGCAGGGGCCCGCCTGCGGGGCCGGGCCCCTCGGCCGGGGCCCGGTCCGGGAGACCGGTGAGCTCCTCCAGGGCGTGGGCGAGCCACTGGGTCCAGAAGGTCTCCAGGTCGATCCCGGCCCGCAGGACCAGATGGCGCAGCCGGTCCTGCGGGGTGTCCCGGTCCGGCGGGAAGTCGCGCCGTTCGATCTCCTCGTACTCGGCCAGCTGCCGCCGGTGCAGGTCAAGGTGGCGGCGCAGGTCGGCCTCCAGGCCCGCCGTGCCGACCACCGCCGCGGCGCGCAGCCGCAGCAGCAGGACGTCCCGCTGCGGCTTGGGGTCCTGGGCGGTGGCGGTCCAGCGGGCCAGCTCGGCGCGGCCCGCGGGCAGGACCTCGTAGCTCTTCCTCTGCCCGCGGGCCGGCTGTTCGGCCGGCAGGGCGCGGATGTGGCCCTCCGCCTCCAGCCTCCCCAGCTCGCGGTAGATCTGCTGGTGCGTCGCGGACCAGAAGTAACCGATCGACCTGTCGAACCGGCGGGTCAGCTCCAGCCCGGACGACGGCTTCTCCAGCAGGGCGGTGAGGATGGCGTGCGGGAGTGACATGGGCTCATCCTAGGGACGCCCGCCGCGGTCCCTACAGCGCCGCCGCCAGCTCGGTGCCCTGTCCGACGGCCCGCTTGGCGTCCAGTTCGGCCGCCACGTCCGCACCGCCGATCACGTGCACGCTGCGTCCTGCGGCGGCCAGCTCCTCGTAGAGCTCGCGGCGCGGTTCCTGCCCGGTGCACAGCACCACGGTGTCGACCTCCAGGACCGTGCTCTCGCCGCCGACGGTGATGTGCAGACCGGCGTCGTCGATCCGGTCGTAGCGCACGCCCGGGACCATGGTGACGCCGCGGTGCTTCAGCTCGGTGCGGTGGATCCAGCCGGTGGTCCTGCCCAGTCCGGAGCCTACCTTGGTGGTCTTGCGCTGGAGCAGGTGGACCGTGCGCGGCGGGGCGGGCCGCCGCGGGGCGGTGAGGCCGCCCGGCGCGCGGTAGTCCATGTCGACGCCCCAGTGGCGGAAGTACGTCCGCGGGTCCTCGCTCGCCCTGTCGCCGCCGTCGGTGAGGTACTCGGCGACGTCGAAGCCGATGCCGCCCGCACCGAGGACGGCGACGCGGTCGCCGACGGGGGCGCCGTCGCGCAGGACGTCGAGGTAGCCGAGGACGCGGGGGTGCCCGACGCCCGGGATGTCGGGGGTGCGCGGGATGACGCCGGTGGCCACGACGACCTCGTCGTAGCCGTCCAGGTCCGCCGCGGTGACCCAGGTGTCCAGGCGCACCTCGACGCCGTTGGCGCGGAGCTGGTGGCGGAAGTAGCGCAGCGTCTCGTCGAACTCCTGCTTGCCGGGTACCTTGCGGGCCACGTCGAGCTGGCCGCCGATCTCGCTCGCGGCGTCGAACAGGGTGACGGCGTGACCGCGTTCGGCGGCACCGACGGCACAGGCCAGTCCGGCCGGCCCGGCGCCGACGACGGCGACGCGCTTGCGCCTGCGGGTCGGGGAGAGCACCAGCTCGGTCTCGTGGCAGGCGCGCGGGTTGACCAGGCAGGAGGTGATCCGGCCGCTGAACGTGTGGTCGAGGCAGGCCTGGTTGCAGCCGATGCAGGTGTTGATGGCGTCCGGCTCGCCGGCGGCCGCCTTGGCGACGAAGTCGGGGTCGGCGAGCAGCGGGCGGGCCAGGGAGACCATGTCCGCGCAGCCGCCGGCGAGCAGTTCCTCCGCCAGGTCGGGGGTGTTGATCCGGTTGGTGGTCACCAGCGGCACGGACACCTCGCCCATGAGCTTCCTGGTGACCCAGGTGTAGGCGCCGCGCGGCACGGGGGTGGCGATGGTGGGGATGCGGGCCTCGTGCCAGCCGATGCCGGTGTTGATGATCGTGGCGCCGGCGACCTCGACGGCCCGGGCGAGGGCGACGACCTCCTCCAGGGAGGAGCCGTCCGGGACCAGGTCCAGCATCGACAGCCGGTAGACGACGATGAAGTCCTCGCCGACCGCCTCGCGCACGCGCCGGACGACCTCCACCGGGAACCGCATCCGGTTCTCGTACGACCCGCCCCAGCGGTCGGTGCGCCGGTTGGTCCGCGCGGCGGTGAACTCGTTGATCAGGTAGCCCTCGGAGCCCATGACCTCGACGCCGTCGTACCCGGCCCACCGGGCCAGGCGGGCGGCGCGGGCGTAGTCGCCGATGGTCCGCTCGATGTCGGCGTCGGTCAGCTCGCGCGGCACGAAGGGGCTGATCGGGGCCTGCAGCGGGCTCGGCGCGACCAGGTCGCGGTGGTGGGCGTACCGGCCGAAGTGCAGGATCTGCAGGGCGATGCGGCCGCCCTCGCGGTGCACGGCGTCGGTGACGGTGCGGTGCCGCTCGGCCTCCGCCTCCGTGGTGAGCCGGGCACCGCCCTCGTACGGACGGCCCTCCCCGTTGGGCGCGATGCCCCCGGTGACGATGAGCCCCACTCCCCCGCGCGCGCGGGCCGCGTAGAACGCCGCCATCCGCTCGAACCCCCGCTCGGCCTCCTCCAGACCGACGTGCATGGAGCCCATGAGCACGCGGTTGGGCAGCGTGGTGAAGCCCAGGTCGAGGGGGGACATCAGGTGCGGGTAACGGCTCATCGGGGCCCTCCGTGCGCGGTGCGGTCGCCTCTTGTTGTAGAGGAGGCACCCATCTTTGTGCAACTAGTTGCACAAACGCTCACGGGTGAGTCCCGCCACTCCGCACCCGCGCACGGGCGCGACGCGGGGCGGGGGACGGCCACCGCCCGGCGGGAACCCCGGCGACACACCACCGCCCCGGCCGACGGCGGGCCGGCCGGGGCGGTGCGGTGGGTCAGCGGTTTTCCAGGCGCAGGTGCACGTCCCGTTCCTGGTCGCCGGACGCCGACGTCTCGTGGACGGTGAACATCGAGTCCAAAGTGGTGCGGAACCGGTCCACGGCCCAGTAACCGCCCTGCACGTCGGCGTCGACGGGCGAGTGGAGGCGGACCGGCGAACAGGCCCCCTCGTGGGCGTCCGCCACGTTGTACGTGCCGAGCCACACCATCGGACGGCTCTCGTCGGCCTGCTGCGGCACCTCGTCCGTGCCGCGGTCCGAGGTGAAGCACGTGCCCAGCGCCTCGAAGACGAGGCGGGCATCCTCCTTGGACCCGCTGATCTCGACCGAGACGGTCTCCGGGTGCGACCCCTCCGGGTTCTCCATGATCACTCCTTTCGTGGCCGCGCTGCAGAGAACGGAGTACCCCGCCGCACCGCGTCCATCCTCGGGGAATCACCACCCGCCGGCGGCGGTTCAGCCGCGGGAGAACTTGTACGTCTTGCTGTCGGTCAGGATGCAGAAACCCGGCGACATGACGATCACGCGCAGCACGCCGGTCCGGCGGTCGTAGTCGATCCCCTCGGCCTCGAACGTGCCCGAGCACGAGCTGCGCAGCGGCAACTGCCGCAGGGCCGTGACGTGTCCGGTGACGTCCGCCGTGCCGGGTGCCGCCGACAGGTCGACCTGCAGGAGCGGCTTGGTCATGCCGAAGAGGGAGCCGTCCGGGTCGTCGGAGGAGCACAGGAGCGTGGTCGGGCCGGAGAAGTCGCAGCCCTGGACGTCCCGCACGGCGTGGTCGAGGTGGACCGTGGAGGCCTGCGGCAGGTCGGCCGAGGGCGACGTGGCGGGGTTGACGCCCGGGGTCGGGAAGACCAGCAGGCGGTCCATCGTGCCCCACTCGCCCGCGAGCATCCACTGGCCGTCGGGCGAGACGGCGTCCCAGGAGTTGTTCAGCGCCTCACCGGGGCCCAGCGTGTGCACGTACTCCGACCAGGCCCCGCCGGGCGCCTGCACCCGGAACATCTTCGCGTTGCCGGAGTCCTCCTGGTACGGCTCGATGTAGTAGCCGTTGTACGAGGCGTCGGGGTCCCCGACGTGGTTCCAGCCGCGGCTGGAGACGCCGGCCGGGATGGTGCCGATGCCGGTGTAGTGGTTGGGGCTGTTCGCCGGGACCTCGACCGAGGTCAGGCCCTGGCTCTCGGTCAGCGGGTCGGCGCGGTCGGAACCGGTCTCGGTCCAGTTGTCCGCGGCGGAGGCGGGGGCGGTCACGGCGAGGGACACGACGGCGGCGGTGGCGAGGGTGACGAGTCCGGCGAGGACGGTGTGACAACGTTGCCGTGCAGACGCGGGCATGGGCCGGCTCCTGGGGAACGGGGGCGGGGCGTTCGGTCGGCGGACAGTCTGGCCCGTCCAGATGGTCATGTACAGACCAACCGGGCAACACGAACGTGAACTCTCACGGCCCGCGTGTGCGGTACCGGGCGGTTCCGGGCGCCGCACGTGCGCCGCCGCGGTGGGGATGGTGGACAGGTACGGCGACGTCCCGACGAGCCGGGTGTGAGCGCGGCGGAACGTGGGGAGTCGGCACGGGGACGGCGTGCCGACGGGCGAAGGCGGTGCGTGGCATGACTGCAGCCGGGGCTCCGGAACCGGAGGGCGACGAGCCGGTGCGCGGGCCGGTGCGCCCGGGCGGACTGCTCGACGTGCTCGGGGTGGCGTCGGTGGTGCTGAACGCCGAAGGCCGGATCGTGCTGTGGAGCCCCCAGGCCGAGGAGCTGTTCGGCTACACCGCGCACGAGGCGCTCGGCCAGTACGCGGCCCGGCTGATGGTGCACGAGCGGCACATCCAGCTCGTCGGCGAACTGTTCGCCGACGTGATGAGCACCGGCCAGAGCTGGTCCGGCGGCTTCCCGATCCGGCACAAGGACGGCAGCACCCGGCTGGTGGAGTTCCGCAACATGCGGCTGCTGGACGACCGGGGCGACCTCTACGCACTGGGGCTCGCCGCCGACCAGACGACGGTGCGCCGGCTGGAGCAGGACGTGGCCCTGTCCGAGCGGATGGTGAAGCAGTCGCCGATGGGGCTCGCCGTCCTGGACACCCGGCTGCGGTACGTCTCGGTGAACCCGGCGCTGGAGCGGATCAACGGGCTCACGGCCGCCCAGCACCAGGGGCGGACCCTGGGGGACGTGCTGCCCTACCCCTACGCCAAGGCGCTGGAGGACGCGGCGCGGCAGGTCCTCGACACCGGTGCCCCGCTGATCGACCACCCCGTCGGGGGCCGTACCGTGGCCGACCCGGACGAGGACCACATCTGGTCGGTGTCGCTGTACCGGCTCGACGACGCGACGGGCAACGTGCTGGGCGTGGCGGCCTCGGTGGCCGACATCTCCGAGCAGCACCGGGCGTCCGTCGCGGCGGAGGCCGCCCGGCGCCGGCTCGCGGTGATCGCCGACGCCTCCGCCCGGATCGGTACGACGCTGGAGCTGGAGCGCACCGCCTGCGAACTGGCCGAGGTCGCCGTGCCGGAGCTGGCCGACGTGGCCGCCGTGGGCCTGCTGGACGGGGTGGCGGAGGGCCGGAGCAGCACGCTGGGCCCGACGCAGTCCGCGCTGATCCGGTCCCTGGCGCTGCGCCCGCAGGACGACTCGGACGCCGTCCGGGCGGCCGACCCGCCCGGACGGGTCGCCCGGTACGCGTCGGACCGCCTGATCACCGAGTGCGTGCGCACGGGCGAGGCGGTGCTGGTGCCGCGGGTGAAGGACACGGACCTGCCGCGCATCGCCCGCTCCCCCGAGGCGGCCGCGCTGCTCGGCCTGGCGGGCCTGCACTCGTACCTGGCCGTGCCGCTGATCGCGCGGGGCCAGGTGCTGGGCGCGCTCGACCTCAAGCGCATCCGCAACCCGGCGCCGTTCGACGGGGACGACCTGCTGCTGGCGCGGGAGCTGGCGGCGCGCGCGGCGGTGCAGATCGACAACGCGCGCTGGTACCAGGACGCCCGCAACACCGCGCTCACCCTGCAGCACAGTCTGCTGCCCGGCCACCCGCCGGTGACGACCGGTCTGGAGGTGGCCTCCCGCTACCAGCCGGCCGGTGCCACCAGCGAGGTCGGCGGCGACTGGTTCGACGTCATCCCGCTGGAGG
The DNA here is from genome assembly GCF_030499535.1 of Streptomyces sp. TG1A-8. Lineage (NCBI taxonomy): Bacteria > Bacillati > Actinomycetota > Actinomycetes > Kitasatosporales > Streptomycetaceae > Streptomyces > Streptomyces sp. TG1A-8. The sequence continues at coordinate 6,356,578 of NZ_JASTLB010000001.1, read as the reverse complement.
GCGGCAGGACGGCGCTCGTCGTCGGTGACGTGATGGGCAGCGGCATCGGCGCGGCCGCCGCCATGGGCCGGCTGCGCACGGCGACCACCACGCTGGCCGCGCTCGGCCTCGACCCGGCGCTGCTGCTGGAACACCTGGACAAGACGGCCTCGGCCCTGGACCACTCCATCGCGACCTGTGTGTACGCCGTCCACGACCCGCACCGGCGCCAGTGCCGGATCGCCAACGCCGGCCACCTGCCCCCGGCCCGGGTCCGCCCCGGCCGGCCGCCGGAGCTGCTCGACCTGCCCACCGGGGTGCCCCTGGGCGTGGGCGGCGTCGGGTTCCGCACCGTCACGGTCGGCTTCGAGCCCGGCGACGAGCTGGTCTTCTACACCGACGGGCTGGTCGAGACCCGCTGCGACTCGCTGGACGAACGCCTGGACTTCCTGCTGTCCCTGCTGGACGACCCGGCCCGCCCCCTGGAGGAGGTCTGCGACCTCCTGCTGCGCACCCTGCACCACCCCGACAACCACGACGACGTGGCCCTGCTGATCGCCCGCGCGCAGGAACTGGGCCAGGGCCAATACCAGTGACGTGAGGCTGTTGGCTGGTAGGGCGCGGGGAGGTGCCGGATGCCGCGGCCGGGTCAGGTGAAGCCGGAGACGGACGAGCGGTTGTCGGATCGCATTGCGGTCGGGCTGCTGACGCGGTCGTTCCCGGCGGAGGGCACCACCCCGATCGGCCCGCCCACCAGGACCCGCCGAAGCTGAAACCCTCAAGTCACTGGTATCGGGGCCGGGACCCGTCATTTGGGTCATGCCGGGCTCGCGGGGTCCGGCCTGTCCGAACGCGGGCCCCAGGCCCTGCCGTCGGTCTCCCGCCCGCCGGAGCGGGGCGGGAGACCGACGGCCCGGGGCAGCACGGCTAGGGCTGCCGCACCCCGATCACCACGTGGGCGTACAGCTCCTCGGACACCGCCAGCCGGGTCGTCAGGCCCGCGTCGGCGAAGACCTGCCGGGCGGCCCCGGCCTGGCGCTCGCTGGTCTCGGCCAACAGGCAGCCACCGGGTGCGAGCCACCCGGGTGCCCCGGCGGCCACCCGGCGCAGGACGTCGAGGCCGTCGGCGCCGCCGTCGAGGGCGACGAGCGGTTCGTGGTCGCGGGCCTCCGCCGGCAGGAGCGGGACCTCGGCGCTGGGCACGTAGGGCACGTTGGCCGTCAGGATGCCGATCCGACCCCGCAGGCCGGCGGGCAGGGCGGCGTAGAGGTCACCGGTGTGGGCCCGGCCGCCGAAGGCGGCGAGGTTGCGGCGGGCGCAGCGCACGGCGGCGGGGTCGACGTCGGCGGCGTGCACCTCGACGGCGCCGAGCGCGGCGGCCAGGGCGGCGCCGAGGGCGCCCGAGCCGCAGCACAGGTCGACGACGACGCGCGCGTCCGGCGCCTGGGCGAGGGCCTGGTCGACCAGGAACTCGGTACGGCGGCGCGGGACGAAGACGCCGGGTTCCACGGTGATGCGCAGACCGTGGAAGTCCGCCCAGCCGAGGACGTGTTCGAGCGGCAGTCCGGCGGTTCGCCGGTCGACCATCGCGGCCAGTTCGCCGGGCGTGCGGGCGGCGGCGAGGAGCAGCTCCGCCTCCTCCTCGGCGAAGACGCACCCGGCGGTCCGGAGCGCGCGGACGACGGCGGAGGAGGACGGGAACGGGGAAGGAGGGATCGAGGAGGGCGGGGAGGGCATGAGGCCGGGAGCCTTTCGGAAACCTGGGGCCGAAGGGCGCTCCCGCGGTCACCGGTGCCGGTGGTCCGCGCTGTCACGCGAAGCGGTCACGGGGAGGGAGCACCCCAGCTGACACAGCGGTAATGGGTCCCACCTCCTCGACAGACCGCGGCCGCGAGGGTCCGCGGCAGGCGTCACCCTACCCCAGCGTCCGCATCCGCCGTGACCGGTGCCGGGGCGGCCGGGTGGCCCCGTCCCCCAGTTGTATTCTGCAACCAGAGGACGGGAAGGCGGGTCCGTCAGGGGACGGGAGGTGGGTCCGTGAGCGCAGCGGAGACGGCCGTGGAGACGATCCAGCGCGAGATGACGAGCTTCGCCCGCCGGGCGCGCGCCTCGGCGGGACGCATGCATCCCGAGCTCTCCTTGGTGTCGTACACCCTGCTGGGCCACCTGGAGGAGCGCGGCGGCTGCCGGGCCACCGACCTGGCGGCCCACCACGCCCTGGACAAGTCGACGGTGAGCCGCCAGGTGGCCGCGCTGGAGCGGGCCGGGCTGATCGAGCGGCGCCCGGACGCCGGGGACCACCGGGTGCAGGTGCTCCAGCTGACCGGGGCGGGCCGGGCGATCCTGGCCCAGGTCACGCGCAGCCGCCGGGCAGCCTTCCGGGAGCGGCTGGCCGACTGGCCGGAGGAGGACCTCGTCCGCTTCGCGGCCTACCTGGAGCGGTACAACGCCCACGCGGAGGGTGCCGGACCCGGCTGAGCGGCCCACGGCGGTGAGGGGTGCGGCGGTGACATGCGGTGGGCCGCGTCCCCCCGGGCCGGGCCGCTCGCGCGGCTGACGTGATCGGGGCACTGACCTGGGGCGGAGCACCCGCGGTGGGAGCGTACGGTTGGACCATGAACGTCACCCGAGGCTTCACGGGTCGCCCGCGCGCCGACCACCCGGGGCTGCCGCCCGGGCAGTACGACGCGGGGGACGACTGGCCCGTCCTGTCCGCCGAGGTCACCCCGGACCTCACGCCCGCCGACTGGTCCTTCCGCATCGACGGCCTGGTGGAGCGGCCGTGCACCTGGGACTGGGAACAGGCGCGGGCACTGCCCGCCTCGGCGTACGACGGCGCCATCCACTGTGTGACGAGCTGGTCGAAGTTCGGGGTGCGCTTCGGCGGTGTCTCGCTGGACGCCTTCTTCGATGTGGCGCAGCCCCATGGGTCCGCCACCCATGCGATCGCGTACTCGCACACGGGCTACACCACGAACCTGCCGCTCGCGGACCTCACCGGCGGACGGGCCTGGATCGCCTGGGAGTACGACGGCGCGCCGCTCGCCCCCGAGCACGGCGGCCCGGCCCGGCTGCTGGTGCCGCACCTGTACTTCTGGAAGAGCGCCAAGTGGATCGCGGGCATCACCCTGCTGGACCACGACGAGCCGGGTTTCTGGGAGCGCAACGGCTACCACGGGCGCGGCAACCCCTGGGAGGAGCAGCGGTACTCCGGTGACTGAGACGGCGGCCTTCACTCCCCCGACCCGGTTCGCGGTGCCCGGCCGCATCGCGGTGAGCGGGCAGACCGCAGCGAGGTGGCGGACGGCCACGCTGACGGAGATCCGGCGCGAGACCGCGCGCGCGGCCACCTTCCGGTTCGCGGTGCCGCACTGGGCGGGGCACCTGCCCGGGCAGCACCTGATGCTGCGGCTGACCGCGCCGGACGGCTACGCGGCCCAGCGCCACTACTCGATCGCGTCGGCGCCGGATGACGCGGGGCACCTCGAGCTGACCCTGGACCACGTGCCGGACGGCGAGGTGTCCGGCTGGTTCCACACGGTGGCCAGGCCCGGTGACACGGTCCAGGTGCGCGGCCCGCTGAGCGGCTTCTTCGCCTGGCCGGGCGACCGGCCGGCGCTGCTGCTCGGGGCCGGTTCCGGTGTCGTGCCGCTGATGTCGATGGTGCGGCACCACCGGGCGCGGGGCCTGTCCGTACCGCTGCGGATGCTGGTGTCGGCGCGCAGCCCCGAGGAGCTGATCTACGCCCGGGAGCTGGGTGCCGAGACGACGGCCGTGTTCACGCGCAGCGCCCCCGGAGGGGCGCCCGTAGGGCGTGTGGCCTCCGCACACGTGGCGGCGCTCCTGGCCGAGCAGCCACCTGGCGGGTGGGAGGCCTATGTGTGCGGTTCGAACGGGTTCGCCGAGCACGCCTCCCGCCTGCTGGTCGCGGCCGGTCAGCCGGTCGAGCGCATCCGCATCGAACGCTTCGGCTGAGCCTCCGGCTCCCCGACCCCGCCGCACCGGTCATACCGGTCACCGGGGCACCGGGGCACCCGGTCATCGGGGGGCCTGCGCACACTGGTCACCCGGTCGGCGGGAAGCCTGCCGCGCCCGTCGGCCGCCGCTGCGGGGGCCTGCCGCGAGCCGTGCTCCAGATGGGCCGGAACTCGCGGTACGCGGGGTGCGCGAGGTCCGACGAACGGGGTACGAGACGGATGTGGGCGCGCGTGCGCGTGAGCGGTGGCGGGGTGGCCCGCCGGTCACCGGCCGGTCCGGCCCCCGGCTTCCGGCCGCGGCGAGGAGGTGGACATGCGTACCCGGGTGCGTGGCTGGCGCTGGCGGCGCAACCCCCTGCGGCGCCGGTCGGACGTCGTGGAGGCGTGGACGGGACTGCTCGTCTGCGTCCTGCTGCTGGTGACCGCGCCCCTGGCCGGCCTGGGGGCCGGCCAGGCCGCGTACGACCAGGCGCAGGCCGCCGCCCGGGTGCAGCGGGCCGAGCGGCACCCGGTGCGCGCCGTGGTCATCGGGGACACGGCCGAGCGGCTGCCTGGCGTGCGGAGCGACCGGCAGCACCCCTACCGGGCGGAGGTCCGCTGGACGGATCCGGGCGGAAGGACGCACAGCGCCTCGGCCCGCGTGCCGCGGGGGGCCCGGGCCGGTGACGCGGTGAGCGTGTGGTTCGACGCGCGGGGCCGCACGGTCGCCCCGCCGCTGGACGACGTGGCGGTCCGGCAGCACGGCGTGGTCACGGGCGTGTTCGCGGCGGGCGGGGCGGTGGCCGTGATCCTCCTCGGGCACGCGGTGGAGCGCCGGGTGGCGCTGCGCCACCGGCTGGCCGAGTGGGAGCGGGAGTGGGCGCGCACGGGACCGAAGTGGACCCAGCCGCGGGCCTGAGCCGGCCGCGGAGCCCGGCGCCCGGGCGCCTGCGGGGCGGTGGCGGGGGTGACCCGGCCACCCGGTTGCGGGGCCACCGCGGACGCCGGTCACGGCAAGCGGCCGCGCCGTCCGCGACCGGTGTGGCGACGCTCTGGGCGGGGACCGCGCCGTCCGCGCCCCGCACCGGTCCGGCCGGCCGTCCGGCCGCCCGCGCACGGTGAGCCGCGCAGTCCCCCTCCACGAAGGCGGTTGTCGATGGTCCTGTTCGACCTTCCCCTCGATGGACTGCGCGCGTACCGCAGCGCGTCCGCCGAGCCCGAGGACTTCGACGCCTTCTGGGCCGGGACCCTGCAGCAGGCACGCGCGCACGACCTGGGCGCCCGTTTCGAGCCGGTGGACGCCGGGCTGTCCACCGTGCGGGTGTACGACGTGACGTTCGCCGGGTTCGGGGGTCATCCGGTCAAGGGCTGGCTGCGGCTGCCGGCCGGTGCGCGGGAGCCGCTGCCGCTGGTGGTGGAGTTCATCGGCTACGGCGGCGGGCGCGGGCTGCCGCACGAGAAGCTGCTGTGGGCGTCGGCGGGCCGGGCGCACTTCGTGATGGACACGCGCGGGCAGGGCAGCGCGTGGGGCGGCGGGGGCGGCACGGCGGACCCGGTGGGCGCCGCGCCCGCCTATCCCGGGTTCATGACGCGGGGCATCGACGCGCCCGGGAACTACTACTACCGCCGTGTGTTCACGGACGCCGTGCGCGCGGTCGAGGCGGCCCGCTCGCATCCGCTCGCCGACGCGGCGCGGACCGCCGTGATCGGCGAGAGCCAGGGCGGCGGTATCGCCCTCGCGGTCGGCGGCCTGGTCCCCGACCTGGTGGCGGTCGCCCCGGACGTGCCGTTCCTGTGCGACTTCCCGCGCGCCATCACGCTGACGGATCGGCACCCGTACCGCGAGGTGGGCCTCTTCCTCAAGACGCACCGGGGCCGCGCGGCGGACGCGCTGCGTACCCTGTCCTACTTCGACGGGGTGCACTTCGCGGCCCGGGGCCGGGCCGCGGCCCTGTTCTCCGCCGCGCTGGAGGACCAGACGTGCCCGCCGTCCACCGTGTTCGCGGCGTTCAACGCCTGGGCGCACCGGGACAAGGCGATCGAGGTGTACGACTTCAACGACCACGAGGGCGGCGGCCCCTTCCAGGAGGCGGCGAAGCTGCGCTGGCTGCGCTCGTACGCCTGAGGCACCCCGCCCGCACTCTCCCCGCCCTTCCGCCCCGTCCGACCAGTCGGTACGTTCGGGGCACCCGGACCGTGACGGCGCGGCCCGGGCGGTGCGGAGACGACGGAGGTGCCATGTCCGGGCACGAGGCACGGGTTCACGGCCACTGCGACACGCGTTTCACGGCGGTGCGGGAGGTGTTCGAGGAGAACTTCCGCGAGCGGGGCGAGCTGGGCGCCGCGGTGGCGGTGACCGTGGACGGCGGGACGGTGGTGGACCTGTGGGGCGGCTGGGCCGACGCGGCCCGCACCCGGCCCTGGGAGCGGGACACGGTGGTCAACGTGTGGTCGACCACCAAGGGACCGGTGGCGCTGTGCGCGCACATCCTCGCCGACCGGGGGCTGCTCGATCTCGACCGGCCGGTGGCCGCGTACTGGCCGGAATTCGCGGCGGCGGGCAAGGAGGAGGTGCGCGTGCGGCACCTGCTGTCGCACCGCTCCGGACTCTGCGGCCTGCGCGAGCCGCACACGCTGGAGCAGCTCTGCGACTGGGAGCTGACCACCGCGCGGCTGGCGGCGACCGAGCCGTGGTGGGAGCCGGGGACGCGGTCCGGGTACCACGCGCTGACCTACGGTTTCCTGGTCGGCGAGGTCGTGCGGCGGGTCTCGGGCCTGCGCCCGGGCGCCTTCCTGGAGCGGGAGGTGACCGGACCGCTCGGGATCGACTTCAGCGTCGGACTGCCACAGAAGGACTCCCAACGGGCGGCCGAACTGGTGCATCCACCGGCCGCGAACGCCGGGGAGCGGGGGGTGGCTTTCAGCCGGCTGGCGCCGGCCGCGGTCGCCGCGCTGGCCAATCCGCTGGTGGGTGCGGCGCAGGCCAACACGCCCGAGTGGCGGGCGGCGGAGATCCCGGCGGCCAACGGACACGGCACGGCGCGGGCGGTCGCCGCGCTGTACGGCGTCTTCGCCGGGCGCGGCCTGCTGGGCGGCCGGCGGATCCTGTCGGCCCGGGCGGCGGAGCGGGTGCGCGAGGGACAGGGCCGTTGCCGTGATCTGGTGCTCGGGGCGGGCTTCGACGGCGAGACGGAGATCGGGCTCGGGCTGTGGCTCAGCGGCCCCCAGGGCTCCTACGGCCCCAATCCGCGGGCTTTCGGGCACGACGGGTTCGGCGGCTCCTGCGGGCTCGCGGACCCCGAGGCCGGGGTTTCCCTGGGCTATGCGATGAACCGGATGGGCTCGCGCATCGCCGACGACCCCCGGAAGACGGCCTTGGTGGAAGCCTTGTACAGCGCGCTGTGACCGCCCGGCGGCGACGTGTTTCGGCCGCACCGGCAGGCCGTTCCCCCTCCCGTGACGTGGACCGGTGCCGGACCTGGTCGCGCGATGGGCCCGAACGGCTGCGCCTTGTCACCGCGGCAGGCGCGGCGTGGCCCGCACCACCCCGCACGGTCCCCGTGCGATCCCCCGCGGAACGACGGCGGGTCCCGGTACGGAGGACCGCCTCGACTCCGCTCGACGCACCGCCCCCCGAAGACCGCGGAACCGGCCGTGCACGCCGGACGCGACGCGGGGGTCCACTAGTTCACGCCCTCCGCGGCGGGGTGGTGTCCGCCGTCCGGCGGGCCACGACCAGCCGGGCACGGGGGCTGCCGTCGCCACGCCGGCCGAAGCCGGGCAGGGCGTGCAGCTCGACCGCGAAACCGCGGCGCGTCAGCTCGGCCAGTACGCCGCCCAGCCGGAAGGCCCGGTAGTACATGACGAAGGGCGGCCGCCACACGGCGTTGCGGATCCGCATCACCGCGTCGAAGCCGAGCAGTGTCCAGAACGCGGGGTCGGCCGGCCAGGGCGGGGCGGTGACCGGGAAGGCGAAGCGGCCGCCCGGCCGCAGCACCGTGTGGACCCGGGAGAACAGGCCGGGCAGTTCGCGGGGCAGGAAATGGCCGAACGCCCCGAAGCTGACCACCAGGTCGAAGGCGGCCGTGAACGGCAGCGCGCGGACGTCCGCGCGCACCCAGGACAGGTCCGGCCCGTCGGACGTCACCCGGCGCCGGGCGACGTCGAGCATGCCGGCGCTGAAGTCGACGCCGGTGACGCTGCGCCGGCACAGCCCGGTCAGGAGGCCGGTCCCGGCGCCGGTGCCGCAGCACAGGTCGAGGCCGTCCTCGAACGGGCCGAGCGGAGCGAGCGTTCCGGCGACGGACTGCAGCAGCGCGTCGGGCGTCCGGAAGGGGGTGTGGTCGAACTTCGGGGCGAGCAGGTCGTAACCGTGCTCGACGGACGACAGCGCCTGTACGGCGAGTTCGCGCAGCGTGGGGCCTCCGGGGCGGAACACGCCGTCAGCCCAGGGGGACGCGCCGGCCGAGGACCGCGAGGGCGCGCTCGCACCAGCGCAGGTTCTCCTCCTCGAAGCCGATACCGGCCAGCAGGGTGAGGTACGGGCCGATCCGGTCGGCGGTGCGCAGGTACTCCTCCTCGGTGTGCCCGCCGAGGAGGCGCTCGCGCACCCGCTCGTAGCGGTCCAGCTTCCCGCGCGCCCAGCCCCTGCGCTCCTCGATCAGCGCCCGGGTCACCCGGGGGTCGCCGCCGTCCATGGCCTGGATCTTGATGAGCAGTTCGTCCCGGACCGCGGTGGGCCGCCGCGGCGGTGCGGCGGAGAAGTCGCGCAGCTGGGCGCGGCCGGTTTCGGTGAGCGTGAACATGCGCTTGGTGGGACGCCGTTCCTGCTGGACCGTGCGGGCCTCGACCAGTCCGTCCTGCGCGAGGCGTTCCAGTTCCCGGTAGAGCTGCTGGGGGGTGGCGGGCCAGAAGTTGGCGAGCGAGACGTCGAACAGCTTCGACAGCTCGTAGCCCGAGGCCTCGCCCTCCAGCAGGGCGGCCAGCACGGCGTACTTGAGCGACATGTGGACACGCTAGCAGCAGGTGGTTATTCTCCTTTGCACTTAATCAATTAATTGAGTATTCGAGGTGATCCGATGCGCGCTTTCCGCGAGGCGGTCGAGGCGGGCGACCTGGACGCCGTCGAGGCGCTGCTGGCCGACGACGTCGTCTTCACCAGCCCGGTCGCCTTCGCGCCGTACCCGGGCAAGGCGATCACCGCGGCGATCCTGCGCGGGGTCTCCCAGGTGTTCGAGGACTTCCGGTACGTCCGCGAGATCGGCGGCCCCGACGACCGCGACCACGCGCTGGTCTTCGCGGCCCGGGTGGGCGACCGGGAGCTGACCGGCTGCGACTTCCTGCACCTGGACGAGAACGGCCTGATCGACGGCCTCACGGTCATGGTGCGCCCGCTCTCCGGCGCCCGGGCGCTGGCCGAGGCGATGGGCGCCCGGTTCGAGCGGATCGCGCAGGACGCGGCGGCGCGGTCCGCCCGGCCGGACCGGGGGCTCGGCCCCTGAGCCGTTCCGGCGCGGCCCGGCGCGCGCCTTCAGCCGGTCGCGCGCGTCGCGGCGCCCGGGCCGGGCGCCCCCGGCCGTTCAGGGAGCCGGGCGCCCCGGCGGCTCGCGCACGCCGTTGCCGACGAGGCCGGCGTTCGGCGGCAGGTCCCGCTCGGGGACGGCGAGGTCCGGGGCGGGGAAGCGGGTGAACAGCCGCTCCGGCGCGACGGTGGCCTCCAGGCGGGCCGGCGGGGCGCCCAGGCGGTAGCGGGCGCCGTGGCCGAGGGAGAGGTGGCGGACCGCGTCGGGGCGGGCCGGCCGGGTGACGTCGAGGCGGCCGGCGTCCGGGCCGTGCGCGGCCGGCGGCGGAGTAGCCGGCGAGGACCGGCGTGCCGGCGGGTATGACGGTGCCGGCGACGGTGACGTCCCGCACCGGGTGGCGGAACGGGAAGTAGCTGACCGGCGCGTCCCGGCGCAGGGTCCCCTCCACCACGTCGGCCCAGCCGGCCCCGCCCGCGCGGACCAGGTCGAGCTGGTCGCGGTGGCCGCACAGGGCGCGCACCGCGTTGGTGATCAGGTTGAGCGTGGTCCCGTGCCCGGCGACGACCATGAGGACGAGGGTGCCGATCAGTTCCTGCGGGCCGAGCCGGTCGCCGCCCTCGTCCCGGGCCGCGATCAGCGCGTTGGTCAGGTCGCCGCCCGGGCGGGCGGCCCTCTCGACGGCGATCGTGCCGAGCAGGGCGACGAGTTCGCGGTTGGCCGCGACGGCCTCGTCGGGCGCGAGGTCGGTGGCCACGACCTGGGTGCTCAGGTGGTGCAGCCGGTCCCGGAACTCCGGTTCCACACCGAGGAGTTCGCTGATGACGCCCATCGGCAGCGGCAGCGCGAAGTGCCGGCGCGGGTCGGCGACGCCGTCGCCCGCCTCGGCCGCCGCCGCCAGCTCCTCCAGCAGGGTCTCCGTCAACTCGGCCACATACGCGCGGAGTTGCCCGGTCCGACGGGGTGTGAAGGCCCGGCTGACCAGGGAGCGCAGCCGCCGGTGGTCGTCGCCCTCGGCGGTGGTCATGCCCCGCACCCTCGCGAACGCCAGCAGGGCCGGCCGGGGCCGACCCGCCCCTGCCGCAGGGCCGTGAAGTGGCGGGCGTCCTCGGCGGCTTCGGGGTGCTGGAGGAACTCCCGGAGCGCTTCGTGCCCGAGGACGGCCATCCCCTCGACGCCGCCCGGCAGTTCGACCGCGGTGACGGCGCCGCGGGCCAGCAGCCGCGCGTTGTCGGCGTGCGGGCAGCCGCCGGAGGGGTTCGGACGGTGCGGGGGCCCGCTCGGCGAGGTCTGCACGGCTCTCCTGACGTCGTACGGATGACGGGTCCGGCCGATCGTAGGCGCGCCGCGGCGCGCGCGGACCCGCTCGTGCGTCCATCCGACGGGAGGGCCCGCCCGTGCGGGACGCACCGATGTGTACGGACGGCGCCGACGGGGAATGCAGACGCCAGGTGTGCTGTTGACCGTCGCAGGAGCACCGGTACAGTGCGATCAGCGCACGGTTGCGCCCTTTCGTACGGGCGCCGACGCCGCTCTTCCTTCACCAGTCCCCGGCCGACGGTCCGCAACCGGCCCGGGCTTTTCCCAGCACCACCTCGTGAACGGGCTCGCGCACGTGTCCGAGGTGTCGTTCCGCCGCCCGGAGGCCGCCGTGCCCGCCTCCCGTTCACGGCTTCTCCCCCTCCTCCCCCCTTCCCGTTCTCCGTCTTCCGTCCGTGAAAGGACACCCCCCATGACCACCACACTCGAACACCCGCCCGCGCCGCTGCAGGCCCCGGTCGCCCGGCTCGTCACCGGTGTCCTCGACGTCGACGCGCGCGGGAAGGGGCACCTGCGGGCCGTGACCTGCCTGCCCTCCCCCGCCGACCCCCAGGTCCCACCCGCGCTGATCCGCCGGTACGGCCTGCGCAGGGGCGACCTCGTCGAGGCCGTCCGCGGGGACCAGCGGGCCGTGACCGAGGTCGCGCGGGTGGCCGGCCGCGCCCCCGACGAGCTGCGGGGCCGCCGTCACTTCCAGGACCTGACCCCGCTCCACCCGCACGAGCGGATCCGCCTCGAACACCCGGCGTCCGGGCTGGCGGGGCGGGTCGCCGACCTGTTCGCGCCGGTCGGCAAGGGGCAGCGCGGGCTCATCGTGGCCCCGCCGAAGAGCGGCAAGACCGTGCTGCTCCAGCAGTTCGCCGCCGCCGTCGCCGCCAACCAGCCCGACTGCCGCCTCATGGTCGTCCTGCTGGACGAGCGCCCCGAGGAGGTCACCGAGATGCGCCGCTCGGTGCGCGGCGAGGTGTACGCCTCCACCTTCGACCGGACGCCCGGGGAGCACATCGCCCTCGCCGACCTCGTCGTCGAGCGGGCCAAGCGGCTGGTCGAGGCGGGCCAGGACGTCGTCGTCCTGCTGGATTCCCTGACCCGGCTGTGCCGGGCCCACAACAACGCCTCCGCCGCCGGCGGCCGCACGCTGAGCGGCGGGGTCGACGCGGGCGCGCTGATCGGCCCCAAGCGGTTCTTCGGCGCCGCCCGCCAGGCCGAGGAGGGCGGCTCCCTGACGATCCTCGCCACCGCCTTGGTGGACACGGGCTCCCGCGCCGACGGCTACTTCTTCGAGGAGCTGAAGGGCACGGGCAACATGGAACTGCGGCTCGACCGGGAACTGGCGGCCCGCAGGGTCTTCCCGGCCCTGGACATCGACACCAGCGGTACCCGCCGCGAGGAACTGCTGCTCACCCCGGCGGAGTTGGCGGCCACCCGGGGGCTGCGCCGCGCGCTGCGCTCCCGCGAGGGCGGTCCGGCCGCCCTGGAGACCCTGCTGGGCCGCCTGCGCGAGACGCCCGACAACGCCACGTTCCTGCGCCGCGTGCGGCCGACCCTGCCGAGGGACTGAACGGCACCCCGCCGGCCGTCGCGTGCTCGTCCGGGTTGCTCCGGTGGGCCGTCCAGCCCTGACCGCGTGGCACCACACCCGGACATCTCTACGTTGATCATATGATTACCGGTTTTTCTCGTCGGATGGCCGTCCCGGTCTGTTCGCTCTGCGTGGCGGGGACGCTGGCACTCGCGCCGGCCACGGCCGCCGCCGGACACCGCGCGGGGGAACCCGCCCCTCCCGGCCCGCGGGCCGCGATGCCGCAGCCGTCCCTGCTGCGGCGCCCCGGCACCCAGGTCCGTCCGCACCCCGGCGTGCCCGAGGTGCCGGACGTCTCCGCGCTGTCCTGGCTGGTGGCCGACGCGGGCAGCGGCGAGGTGCTGGCCGCCGCCGACGCGCACCGCAGGCTGCCGCCCGCGAGCACCCTCAAGACCCTGTTCGCCCTCACCGTGCTGCCCGGACTGCCCGCCGGCCTGCGGCACACGGTCCGTTACGAGGAGCTGGAGGAGGTCGGCGAGGGCAGCAGCCTGGTCGGCGTAGAGGAGGGGCTCAGCTACGAGGTGTCCGACCTGTGGCGCGGAGTCTTCCTCAGCTCCGGCAACGACGCCGTGCACGTGCTCGCCTCCCTGGGGGGCGGCTGGCGGGCCACGGCCGCCCGGATGCAGGCCAAGGCCCGCTCCCTCGGCGCCCTGGACACCCGCGTCGTCTCCCCCGACGGCTACGACACCCCCGGCCAGGTGTCCTCCGCCTTCGACCTGGCGGTCTTCGGCCGGGCGGGGCTGCGCGACCCGGACTTCGCCCGGTACTGCTCCACGGCCGAGGCCCGGTTCCCCGGCGACGGGTGGTCCTACGCGATCGAGAACACCAACCGGCTGCTGACCGGTGAGGACGGCGTGGCACCGTATCCCGGGCTGATCGGCATCAAGAACGGCTACACCACCAACGCGGGCAACACGCTCGTCGCCGCGGCCCGGCGGGGCGGGCGCACCCTGGTGGTGACCGTGATGAACCCGCAGGACGAGGAGGCGTTCGCCGTGTACGAGGAGGCGCGCGCACTGCTCGACTGGGGTTTCGCGGCGGCCGGCCGGGTGGACCCGGTGGGGTCGCTGGACGGGCTGCGCAAGGCGTCCAGGCCCGCGTCGGTGGCCGCGCCGGTCGCCGCGGCCGCCGCCCCCGCGCCCGCGCCCGGGGGCGGCGGCGGCCCCTGGCCGCCGAGCGCGGCCGTGGTGGGCCTCGCCGGCCTCGGCGCGGGCGCCGTGGCGCTGGCGCTGCGGACCAGGGGCCGCCGGGCCGCGCGCGGCTGACCGGTCGGTGGGCCGGGCAGCGGGCCGGGCCCGCGCCGAGGCCGGCGAGGCCCGTCCCCCGCGGGGCCGCGGCACGCGGCGGACAGCACCGCGGGGAGGGGCGGCGCACCCGCGAACGGGATCAGGCGCAGGCCGTCGGCGTCCCCGGGTCCAGGTCCCGCACCGGACGCACGCACCCCACCGGCCTGCCCCCGCCGAGCAGGGTCTCGCCCGCGAACGGGACGAGGAGGGCGGGGTCGACGCCGGCGCGGACGAGGGCGGCCGCGGCGACGGGGACACGGGCGCGGGCGGCACCATCGGCGATCTTGACGGCGATGGCGCGGCCGTCGGGCAGCGCGGCGACCTGGACGCCCTCGAAGCCGTCCTTGGCGAGCAGCCCCGGCACGGCCCGCATCAGCGCGGACACGTCGCGCCGCGCGCCGGAGGCCATCTCGGGGTACGCGCGCAGGGCGTCGGCCACCCGGGCCTCGGGCGTGCCGGGCGCGGCGGTGGTGAGGCGGGCGGCGGCGCGGGCCAGGCCGTGCAGGGAGACGGCGAACAGGGGCGCGCCGCAGCCGTCGACGGTCACCTGGGCGATGCGCTGGCCGGTGAGGTCCTCGACCGTCCGGGCGATCGCCTGCTGGAGCGGGTGGGCGGGGTCGAGGTAGTCCTCCAGGGACCAGCCGTTGAGCCGCGCGGTCCACAGCATCGCCGCGTGCTTGCCGGAGCAGTTCTGGGCGAGCCGGCCGGGTGCGCGGCCGTCGCGGATCCAGGTGTCCCGCACGGCCGGGTCGAGGGGCAGGTCGGGGACGTTGCGCAGGTGGTCCTCGGTGAGGCCGGCCAGGCCGAGGAGGCGCCGGACGCCGGCGAGGTGGCGTTCCTCGCCGGAGTGGCTCGCGGCGGCGAGCGAGAGCAGTTCGCCGTCGAGCGGCAACCCGGCGCGCAGCATGGCGGCGGCCTGCAGGGGCTTGACGGCCGAGCGCGGGTGGAACGCGGCCTCGATGTCGCCGAGCCGGAACAGGATCCGGCCGTCGGCGCCGAGGACGACGACGGAGCCGTAGTGGACGCCCTCGACCAGCCCGCCGCGGACGAGGTGGGCGACGGGGGCGTGGTGGGGTTCGCGGGCGACGGGCGCGTCCGCGCGGGAACTGGTGTACATCGCTGCCTGCATCACTGGGTCGGGGCGGGCCGGTCCGCGGGTCGCGCGTCGGGTCCGCCGTCCGTGGGGTGGTCCGTGCGCGGTGGGCGCACGATGTCGGTGAGGGCCGTCTCGACGCGGTCGAGGTGGTGGCTCATGGCGTCGGCGGCGTCCTGCTCGCAGCCGTCGGCCAGTGCCTCGACGACGGCCCGGTGCTCGCGGTCGGACTGTTCGCGGCGGCCGCCCAGCTCGTTGAGGAACGCCGACTGGCGGGCCAGCGCGTCGCGGATCTCCTCGATGAGCCGGCGGAAGACCGGGTTGCGGGCGGCGTCCGCCACGGCCAGGTGGAAGAGGGTGTCCATCGCCACCCACGCGGCGGTGTCCGTCTCCCGCTCCATGCGGTCCAGGAGGTGGAACAGGCGGTCCAGGTCCTCCGGGGTGCGGCGCCGGGCCGCGTAGCCGGCGACCGGGATCTCGATGTGGCGGCGCACCTCCAGCAGGTCGCCGGCCGCGTAGTCGCCGAAGGTGGGGTCCTGCACGGTGTTGGCGACGACGAAGGTGCCCCTGCCGGTGCGGGAGACCGTCAGGCCCATCGTCTGCAGCGCGCGCAGCGCCTCGCGGAGCACCGGCCGGGACACCTCCAGGGCGCGGCACAGCTCCGCCTCCGAGGGGAGCTTGTCGCCGATGGCGTACGCACCGCTCTCGATGGCTGCGCGCAGGTGGCCCAGGACCGCCTCCAGGGCGCTCACCCGCTGCGGGACCGGACCACCTGTCTGGCTGTCTGACAGGTTCACGGGGCGATCCTGCGGGGTGCGGGAGGGCGGTGTCAAGGCGGGGCGACGGGTCCGGCCGCGGGGTGCGGCCGGACCCGGCTCGCTCAGCTGCTGAGCGTGCCGGTGGCCAGCAGGCCCATGAGGACGACGCCGATGACGATGCGGTAGAGGACGAAGGCGTTGAAGGAGTGCTTGGCGACGAACTTCAGCAGCCAGGCGATGGAGGCGTAGGCGACCACGAAGGACACGACCGTGCCGACGGCCAGCGGGGCGGCGCCCACGCCCGCGCCGAGGGCGTCCTTCAGCTCGTACAGGCCGGCGCCGGTCAGGGCGGGGATGCCGAGGAAGAAGGACAGGCGGGTGGCGGCGACGCGGTCCAGGTCCAGGACGAGCGCCGTGGACATGGTGGCGCCGGAGCGGGAGAAGCCGGGGAAGAGCAGGGCGAGGATCTGCGAGCAGCCGACCAGCATCGCGTCCTTGAAGGAGGTGTCGTCCTCGCCGCGCTTGTGCCGGCCCATCTGGTCCGCGCACCACATGACGCCGGACCCGACGATCAGCGAGCCGGCGACCACCCACAGCGAGGCGAGCGGGCCGTCGATCAGCGGCTTGGCGGCCAGGCCCACGAGCACGATCGGGATGGTCGCGGCGATCACCCACCAGGCGAACTTGTAGTCGTGGTGGTGGCGCTCCTCACGGCGGGCCAGCCCGCGGAACCAAGCGGAAACGATCCGCTTGATGTCCTTGAAGAAGTACACGAGCACGGCGGCGATGGCGCCGACCTGGATGACGGCGGAGAACCCGACGACGGACTTGTCGTCGACGGGGATGCCCATGAGGCCCTCGGTGATCTTGAGGTGGCCGGTGGAGGACACCGGGAGGAACTCGGTCACCCCCTCGACTACTCCGAGGACGACGGCCTGACCGACGGAGATGGCGCTCATGGGATCCAGTTCTGAGGAGTGGGCAATTGGTCGACAGTGCTGTAGACAGTACTCGTTGCGTCCGGCCGGGTGGCAATCGCCTACGCCCACAGGGCGCCGGCGAGCGACACCCCGGCGGAGGCCGCCGCGAGGCCCGCCGTCACGCTCGCGACGACGTTGGCGGCAGCGTAGAGCCCCGCCCCCGCCTCGGTGAGCCGCAGGGTCTCGTAGGAGAAGGTCGAGTACGTCGTCAGCGCGCCGCACAGCCCGGTGCCCAGCAGCAGCCGCAGGTCCGGGCCGGCGACCCCGGCGGACGCGGCACCGGTGAGCAGGCCGAGGACCAGGCAGCCCGTGAGGTTCACCGCGAAGGTGCCCCAGGGGAAGAGGGAGTCGTGGCGGGCCTGCACGGCCCGGTCGGTGAGGTACCGCAGGGGTGCGCCGACCATCGCCCCCAAGGCGACCAGCAGCCAGTTCACGACGGCTTCCCGCCCTTCCGTCGGCCCGCCTCCGGGGCCCGGCCGGCGTACCGGACGACCTCGCACTCCTCCAGGGTCACCAGTCCCCCGCCGGCCAGTTCGTCCAGCTGCGGCAGGAACGCCCGGATCCGCTCCTCGGTGTCCACGACGACGATCGCCACGGGCAGGTCCTCGCTCAGCGACAGCAGCCGGGAGGTGTGGACGCGGGAGGACGCGCCGAAGCCCTCGACGCCCCGGAAGACACTGGCCCCGGCGAGCCCGGCGGCGTGCGCGCGGTGCACGATCTCGGCGTAGAGGGGCCTGTGGTGCCAGGTGTCGTCCTCGCCGGCGTACACGGTCAGCCGCAGCGCGCGGCCGGTCGGTGCGGTCATCGCCGCCTCCCGGTGAGCAGCCGGCGGGTGGCGGCCGAGGACAGCCACACCGCCGCGAGCGCCGCGAGCAGGGTCGCGGCGAGGTAGGCCTGCCCGGTACCGGGGTGGCCGGCGCCGACCAGCTCGCGGACGTCGACGGCGTAGGTGGAGAAGGTGGTGAAACCGCCGAGCACGCCGGTGCCGAAGAAGGGGCGCACGAGACGGTGGGCGGCCCACACGTCGGTGATCAGCACCATGAACACGCCGATCACGGCGCAGCCGGTGACGTTGGTGCAGAAGGTCGCCCAGGGGAAGCCCCCCGGTTCGGTGGGCCAGGCCAGGCTCAGCGCGTAACGGGCCGTGGCACCGAGGGCGCCGCCCGCGGCCACGACGGCCACGACCGGGACCTGCCCGCGCCACGCGGGGCGCCGCCCGGGCGCGGGGTGGACTCGGACGCTCTCGGCTTCCGGGGCTGTCATGCTCGTCATGTCTCCTGTTCGGCCCTGCCCCGACGGGTGGTGACGGCCGGGCACCAGGGTACCGCCGGGCCCGCGGCCGGTTCACCCGGCGGGTGGCGCGCGGACCGCGGCGCCCGGCCCCCGGAGGCCGCCGGGGACCGGGTGCCCGCCGCTCCGGCGCGCGGGTCGGCGGGAGGGGACGGGAGGGGTCCCGCCCGCGCGGGAGGGACCGGTCGCCTGGGCGGCTGAAAAGGGCCGCCGCGACCGGTCAGGATCGAAGAAGCCGGGGCGGGCCGCGCCGCCCTAGCGTGAGGGCACCGGCGGGAACCCGCCGGCCACGTATCCCGGAGGAGTGGCAGCCATGGACGCCGGCCTGCAGACGATCATCTACCCCGTCACGGACCTGGAGCGGGCCAAGCGCCTGTTCAGCGCCCTGCTGGGGGTCGAACCCCATGTGGACGAGCCGTACTACGTGGGCTTCAGGACGGGCGGCCAGGACGTCGGGCTCGACCCGAACGGGCACGCCCGGGGCATGACCGGGCCGGTCCCCTACTGGCCCGTCGCCGATGTGCGCCGGCGGCTCGCGGCCCTGCTGGAGGCGGGCGCCGAGCTGCTCCAGGACGCGCAGGACGTCGGCGGCGGCCGGCTGATCGCCTCGGTGAAGGACGCCGACGGGAACCCGGTGGGACTGCTCCAGGACACGGCGGCCTGAACGCCGTGCACCCCGCCGCACCCCTATTAGTTGCACACTCAACGAACGGCTCGCCCGGTGTTACGGTGCAGGTATGGCAGTCAAGACGGCCGGCGCCCGGCTCGAGGAACGGTGGCGGGACATCCTCGCGGTGCACGCGCGCACGATGTGCGAGATAGACCGCGTCCTGCATCCGCACGGGCTGGGCGCCAGCGACTTCGAGGTCCTGGACATCCTCGCCTCCGAGTCGCCCCGGGAGGGTGACCAGTGCCGGGTGCAGAACCTGGTCGGCCGGGTCCACCTCAGCCAGAGCGCGCTGTCCCGGCTGATCGGCCGGCTGGAGAAGGAGGGCCTGGTCGAGCGCTCGGTGTGCGCGGAGGACCGGCGCGGGGTGTGGGTGGCGCTCACCCGCAAGGGCCGCGACCTGCACACCGTGGTGCTGCCGCTGCAGCGCGCGGTGCTGGAGCGCACGCTGGCCGGGCGGGCCGGCTAGGGCACCGCGTGCCCCCTCGCGCGCGGAGCGGGGCCGCTAGAGCGGGACGGACGGTTCCCCGCCGGGGCGCCGGTCCGCCGGCCGCCGGGGCGGGAGGGGTTCGGCGGGGAAGTCGCGCGGGCCGGTCCACAGGGCGGGTACGGCGTCGCAGCGCCGGCACAGCTCGTGGGCCAGCGCCTCGTAGTTGACCCGCCAGCCGCGAAAGTGCGGCCAGGCGTCCCGCGGTGCGCGTTCCGCCCGGAAGCCGGCCGCCTCCAGCATGGCCACCGCCGCCTCGAAGTCGTCGAAGGCCAGCCGCAGGGGGGCGTCGGGCGCCGGGTCCTCGTCGAAGGGCAGGCGCAGCGTGCGGGCGATGTCGCGCAGCGCGGTGAAGCCGGCCCGCAGCACGAGCCGGGCCTCGGGAGGGGCCGCCCGCGGGTCCAGGGCGAGCTGGAGGGCGGCGGCGTCCATGACGGCGACGAGACCGACCAGCCAGCTGCGGTGCGGACGCGGGGAGCGGAAGGTCAGCAGGATCGGGTAGGTGGAGTGGCTCTCGCCCATGTCCGCGGCGAGGCGTTCCCAGGCGTGGTACAGCGCGGGCAGCGCGGTCTCGGTGTCGACCAGCCACTGCCGGGCCAGGATCTCCGGGCCCCAGGCGGGCTCGCCGGCCCGCGACTGGAGCAGGGTGACCTCCAGTTCCCGGCGGTTGTAGGCGGCGTAGAGGGTGGGCAGGTAGGCGATCTGGAGGGCGATCAGGACGGGCCCGGTGGCCGCTGCGACGAAGTCGAGCGCGGAGAGCTTGAGCCGGTCGCCGCTGGCGAAGCCGAGGGTGAACAGGCTGGAGCCCGCCTCCCGGAAGGCGTCGCTCCACGACAGCGCGGACAGCGCGTGGAGCAGCAGGCCGAAGCCGAGCAGGGCCCCGCCGAGCCAGCTGGCGAGCATGCCGATCAGCATCAGCGGGGCCAGCCACGTCTGCGCGCGGTCGATGGCGCGGTAGCCGCCGCGCCGGACGGTCAGCCGGAGCAGCCGGCGCAGCACCCACCACAGGCGGAGGACCAGCGCGGAGTACAGACCGCGGGGGACGACCAGGGTGCGCAGGATGCTGCCGAGGACCAGTACGAGGACCAGTCCGCCGGCCACGCCGGAGATCCATTCCATGCGGCCATTGTGTCGCCCGCGCGGGCGGGCGCGGATCCGACCGTGCCGTGCGCGACCGTTCAGCGGGCCAGCAGCGTGCGCACTCCCTGGGAAGTGAGCGTCAGAGCGTGTGCGGTGCTGCCGTCGATGGCGAGCGAGAGGTCGTCCTCGGGCCACTGGGAGGCCAGGGCCCCCAGCGGGACCAGGCGGTAGCGGGAGACGAACGGCAGCAGGTCGGCCATCGTCCCCTCCGAGGTGAACACGGGGACGACCGGGTCGCCGCCGGGCTGTTCGAGGATGGGCAGGGCGACCGTCGTCGCGTCGGTGCCCTCCCCGTCGACGGCGTCGTCCGGCACCGGGACGAGGACGTCGCTGTGGGCGAGGGTGTCCAGGGCGGCCTGGTCCTCGGCGTTCACGGCCAGCGCGTCGAGCGCCTGCTGCGCCGGTGTGCGGTGGGTGTCGTGTGCGGGTGTCTCCATGGCGAATCCCCAGGTAGCAACGGTGCGCGGGCCTCCGCGGCAGGCGGGCGCCCGAGCGTGCTTCCGCCTCGCGTACCCGGTGGGCCCCGGGGCATGCGCGGCGATCGGAGGGAGGTGCCCCGGTCGTTCCGATTCCCTAGGCGCCGCCCGTGCCGCCCGTGCCGCCCGTGTGGTCGGCATCCTCCGTGTCGTCGGTGTCGTCGGTGTCGTCGGTGTCGTCCGTGTCAGCCTCTCCCTCCGCCTGCGAGGGGGTGGTCCGCATCACTTCCGCCGGGTCCGCGCCCTCCGGCTCCGGTTCGCCCTCTGCCTGCGACGGGGTCGTGTACTCGCTCATCCGGATGCCTCCCTTGCGTCGTGCGCCTGTTGCGCAGCTCCGGGTACCCGTCCGCGGCCCGTCCCACCGCGACGGCCGGAACGCGCATCCGTCCCCTTCGGAACGGGTACCTGGGCGGTCCCGGCGCAGCATGCGGCGCCGGCGCACATCGGACCCTCTCACCGCCCTGGGGGAACCATGGCGGCTGTCAGCCCCACCGACCTGCAGAAAGCCCTGTCCGGCGCGGAGTACCCGGCCGACCCGGACCAGCTGAGGAAGGTCGCCGAGGACAACCACGCGCCCAAGGAGATCACCGAGCGCATCGCGCACCTGGGCAAGAAGGAGTTCCGGACCCCGGCCGAGGTGAGCCAGGCCGTGTTCCACAACGAGTGACCCGTCGGCCCCGGCCCGCGCGGGGCCGTGGCAACCGCGTGCGGGAGCAGCTCGGTTGGTGTGGGAAGCTGTGACCAGCCACGCACGGGCGGGCGCGGGGGTCGCGGAAAGGAGCACAGGGTGGGTCAGGACGGCGTGCGCTTCGGGGAGATCGACACCAGCAGGCCACACCCTGCGCGGATCTACGACTACCTGCTCGGCGGCAAGGACAACTACGAGGTGGACCAGCAGGCCGCCGACGAACTCGCCGCCGCCGCACCCGAGGTGTGGATCAGCGTGCGCGCCAACCGGGCGTTCCTGCAGCGCGCCGTCCAGTACGCCGTCGGTACCGGCGTCCGCCAGATCCTCGACATCGGCACCGGGCTGCCCACCTCGCCCAACGTCCACGAGGTCGCCCGGCAGGTGGCGCCCGACGTGCGGGTGGCGTACATCGACAACGATCCGATCGTGGCCGCGCACGGCAACGCGCTGCTCAGCAGCTCCGGTTCGACCCGCATCGTGCTCGGCGACCTGCGCGATCCGCAGGCCCTGGTGGACCACCCCGAGGTCCGTCAGGTCATCGACTTCCGGCAGCCGGTCGTGCTGATGCTGATCGCCGTCCTGCACTTCCTCACCGACGAGGAGGACCCCGCGCGGGTCGTCGCCACGCTGCGCGACGCGCTGCCGGCCGGCAGCTTCCTGGTGCTGTCGCACGCCACGGGCGACTTCGCCGACCGCGCGGCCGCCCAGGCCGTCTACAACAAGGCCACCGCCAGCATGAACCTGCGCTCCCGCGCCGAGGTGGAACGGTTCTTCGCCGGCTTCGACCTGGTGGAACCCGGTGTCGTCCAGGTCCCGTTCTGGCGGCCCGACACCCCGCCGCCGGCCCGGTCCGGCGAGATCGGCTTCTACGGGGGTGTGGCCCGCAAGTCCGGCTGAACCGCTCCGGCGGGTGCGTGGGCGCGCACCCGCCGCCCGCCGTACGGGGTCCGGCCAGCAGTGGCGCGGGCGGGGTCAGGCCCGCGCCGGCCGCCCGTACGACGGGGGCGCCCCCGCCGCCGTGCCGGTGCGGCGCCCGGGGCGCCAGGTGGCCACGAGCGCCACGGCGACCAGGAGTTCGGCGATGTCACCGCCGTAGTACATGATCTCCGCACCGCCCTGGACCTCGGGGACGGGAGCGTGGACGTCGACCCAGAACCCGCCGTACATGAGCTGTGAGACCACCGCGTGCACGGCGATGGCACAGCCGAGGTACACCAGCCGGGCCGGCACACCGGGCCGGTACGGGGCGGGGTCGGGGCCCGCGACGGCGTGGGCGAACAGCCAGCCCGACAGCAGGAAGTGGGCGTGCAGGAGCCAGTGCCCGGCCGGATGCTCCGTGGCGGTGTCGTACAGCGGCGTGAAGTACAGGACCGCGAGGCTGCCGGTCGACAGCAGCAGGGCGACGATCGGGTGGGTGAGGACCCGGACCGGACGGCTGTGCAGGACCGCGCCGAGGCCGCGGGCCCGGGGCGCGGGCAGGGTGCGCAGCAGCAGGGTGACGGGGGCGCCGAGCACGAGCGCCAGCGGGGCGTACATCCCGGTGAGCAGGTGCTGCAGCATGTGACCGCGGAAGTCGCGGTGCGCGAGGGGCGCCAGGGGCGGCAGCAGCGCCACGGCCAGCAGGCCGAGTCCGGCGAGGAACGCGGCCGTGCGCCAGGGGCTCCAGCCGCGCGCCGGGTTGCGGCGCCGCGCCCGGCGCGCCAGCAGCAGGTAGCCGCAGGCGCACAGGAGCGGGGCCAGGGCCGGCAGCAGCACGGCGAACGGTTCCGGGGGGCCTGCGCCGTCCGGGTGGTGCACGGGCTCCGGGCCGTGGTGCATCAGGCGGTCCGTCCCGTCCGCCCGGCGCGGGGCGCGTCCGGGTCGAGGGGCCGTCCCCCGCGCCGCAGGAGCAGGCCGCCGGCGATCAGCAGGGCGCCGAGGACGAGGAAGCCGAGGTCCCACCAGAGCTGGTGGGGCCCGCCGTGGACGTGGTGGATGCCCAGGATCTGGTGGTCCAGGACGCCCTCGACGAGGTTGAAGACGCCCCAGCCGACGAGGATCCAGCCCCACAGCACCCGCGAGGTCCACACCCTGCGCCGCCCGGCGGTCACCCGGGAGTGCAGGACCGCCAGGCCGGTGAGGACGGAGAGCCAGCACACGACGTGGAAGACGCCGTCCCAGACGGTGTTCATCTCCAGCCCGGAGACGGTGTGCGGGTCGTAGTACTTCACCCCGATGCGGTCGTGGTTGGTGCTGGTCAGCATGTGGTGCCACTGCAGGAGCTGGTGGAGCAGGATGCCGTCGACGAACCCACCCAGCCCCACGCCCAGCACGATGCCGGGCAGCTGGAGGCCGGCCGGGGCCGGTTCGGTCCTGCTCTCGCCCACGGTGGTCGCCATCGGCCTCGTCTCCATCGGTCGGTCCCGGTGCGGGCTTTCAGCCCTGTCCCCTACGGACTACCAGCTCCTGGGCCGCGCCGCCGCCGCGGGCCGGGCCGCGGGCCGACGGCCGGGCCGCGGGCCGACGGTGCGGCAAGGACGGCGGGTGCCC
The DNA here is from genome assembly GCF_030499535.1 of Streptomyces sp. TG1A-8. Classification (NCBI taxonomy): domain Bacteria; kingdom Bacillati; phylum Actinomycetota; class Actinomycetes; order Kitasatosporales; family Streptomycetaceae; genus Streptomyces; species Streptomyces sp. TG1A-8. The sequence goes on along the minus strand of NZ_JASTLB010000001.1, from coordinate 6,332,828 downwards.
GGGAGGCGGGTGGGAAAACGCCGCTCCCGCCCCCGGGCGGGCCGCGGCGGCCCGGGCGGGCGGACCGGGGACCGCGGCCGGCGCGGAAGTCGCCGACCGTCCGGCTGGGCAGCCGCTCACCGGGTACCCGTAGGGGCACGGGCACCCGGCGCCGGGCCGGGGGCCGTCCCGACCGGGAGGAGTGCCGTGTCCGGAGTGCTGGAACGGATCAAGCAGTTTGCCAGGAGCCCCCAGGGGCGGCGCACCGTCGAACAGGTCCGGCGCGCCGCGGCCGATCCGCGCCGCCGCGCCCAGGCCCAGCGACTCGTGGAGCGGCTGCGCGCCCGCCGCTGAGGCGTGCGGTCCGGCCGGCCGGATCCCGGCGGACGGTGTCGGGCACCGGCCGCGGTTCCCTCGGGTGGCCGGTGCCCGGTCCGGCCCCGGGACCGGACCGGCCGGTCCCGGCGCGGTGGTCAGCCGGGGAAGCGACCCGTGGAACGCAGGAGCCAGCGCCGCTCGGCGTAGGCCAGGTCGTCGTGCCACAGGCGGCCGGCGGCGGCCCGGACGAGCGGGCGCAGCAGGGGGGCCGCCCGGCGGGCCACGGCGAACCCGGGCCGCTCGGAGGCCGCGACGACGGCCTCGACGACCGCCGTGCGCGGCCGGCCCCGTCCGTCGGGGCCGAGCGGGGTGGCGTGCGTCTCGACCACGGACCCGTGGCCCTCGCCGTCGGTGATGCGCATGACGACGGTGCGCGGGCCGGGCGCGGTGAAGACGGCCCGCACCGGGATCACCAGCCGGCCCGCCACCTTGAAGGACACGTCCACCGTGAAGGCGTCCTCCGCCCCGTCGCCGGGGTCCCCGGGCGAGCCGGCCACCGTCAGGTCGACGAAGGAGTACGGGTGGAACCACGCCCCGTGCCAGGGGTCCAGCCGGTTGGCCACGACGTCCTCGGGTTCGCAGGCGCCCGTGCCGGTGTACACCGCCGTCAGGGCCCGGCCGGGGTCGGGGCGGCGCGGGACGACCGGCGCGTCCAGCGGCGGTTCGCCCCCGGCGTCGTCGAGCCGCACCCACAGCAGGACGCCGTCGTCGTGCGCCGGCAGCGGGTTCCAGCCCGCGTACGGCGTGCCGTCCAGGGCCATGCCGTGCCAGTGGCACACGAGGGTGCCGCAGCGCACGGGGCTGTCCCGCAGCGGTGCGCCCAGGTGCGGGCAGCTGCCGGGGCCGGCCACCGGGCGCCCGTCGGCGGCCCGCCACAGGACCACCTCCCGTCCCGCCACCGTCAGCGCCAGCGGGCGGTCGCCGCGCAGCCGGTGCGAGGCGCCCACGACGTACCAGTTGCCCGACGGCCGCCCCCGGGCCCGTTCCAGCGCCCCGGCGATCACCGCGGGCTTGGCGTCGCGCCAGGTGGGCCGCTGGCGCTCCCAGGGCACGGGCCGCCTGCGCAGCGACAGCGGGAGGCGGCTGCGCCGGCCCGGCGGGACGGGGTTCACGCGACCTCCTGGCGGGTCCTGCGGCCGGGCACCGCCGACCGGGAGGGGGGCGGCGGGCCCGGCCGCGCCGTCGGCGCGCGGTGCGCGTGGCCGCGGGCGCGCAGCCGCGCCGTGACCACGCGGGCCAGTCCGTCGGCGGCGACGGCGGCGCGGCGGCGGCGGGACACCACCGTCCGGCGGTGCACCACCGTGTAGCCGTCGCGGGCGACGGCGTCCAGGATGCCGCCGTAGAGCACGAACGCGGTACGGATGCAGGGCCTGGCCACCGGATCGAGCATGTCCAGGCCCGGTGCGGCCTCCCGGTAGACGGCCCGGGTCAGCGCCGCGAACTCCCGCAGCGCCGCGGTGATGCGGGGGTCGGACCGGCCGGTGTCCCGGCTCCAGCGCAGCAGGGCCCGGTCGACGCCGTGCGCGCCGAGCAGGTCGGCGGGCAGGTACACGCGGCCGCGGTCGAGGTCCTCGCCCACGTCCCGCAGGAAGTTGCTCAGCTGGAAGGCCACCCCCAGGGCGGCGGCGTGCGGTGCCGCCTGCGCGCGCGGCACCACCGTGCCCAGGACGGGCAGCATCTGCAGCCCGATGACGGCCGCCGAGCCGTGCATGTAGCCGCGCAGGTCGGCGTAGGTGGGGTAGTCGGTGACCACCAGGTCGGCGCTCATGGCGGCCATGAAGTCGCGGAAGTGCCCGTGGGGGATGCCGTAGCGGCGCACGGTGTCGGCGAGCGCCCGCACCACCGGCTCCCGGCTGTGCCCGCTGCGCAGCCCCTCGGCGAGGTCGTGCTGCAGCCGGTCGAGCGCCGCCGCCCGCTCGTCGGCCCGGGTACCGGGGTCGAGGGAGTCGACGATGTCGTCCGCCCAGCGCGCGAAGCCGTACAGGGCGTGCACGGCCGGCCTGCGCTCGACGGGCAGCAGCCGGGTGGCCAGGAAGTACGTCTTGCCGTGGCGGGCGTTGAGCGCGCGGCAGCGGTGGTACGCCTCGCGCAGCGCCGGGCCGGTGATCCCCGCCGCGTCGAGTTCGCGGTCGGTCATGCGGTGGTCTCCTTCGTCGGGGCCGGTGCGGTGCGCGTGTTCGTCGGGGCCGGTGCGGTGCGCGCGCGGGCGGCGGCGGGCCGGGGGACCCCGGTGATGCGGGCCGCGGCCAGCTTCCCCGACAGCAGCACCGTCGGCACGCCGACGCCCGGCGTGGTGCCGCAGCCGGCGAGCACGGCGTTCCGCGTGCCGCGCACCAGGTTGCGCGGGCGGAAGGGGCCGGTCTGGGCGAAGGTGTGGGCCGCCGAGAACGGCGTGCCGGCGGCGTGCCCCCGGGCCTGCCAGTCGGCCGGGGTGACCAGGCACTCCTCCTCGATGGCGGCTTCGATGCCGTCCAGGCCGCGCCGTTCCAGCTCCCGCAGCAGCGTGTCGCGGTAGCGGGGGGCGAGGTCGGTCCAGGCCCGCGCGTCCGGGCCGAGGTCGGTGTTGGGGCAGGGCGCGAGGACGTAGTGCAGATGGCGGCCGGGGGGCGCGAGCCCCGGGTCGGTGGTGGTGGGGCGGGTGATGAGCAGCGAGGGGTCGCTCATCAGGCGTCCGGTACGGGTGAGCTCGTCGAACGTGCCGCGCCAGGCGGCCCCGAAGGAGATCGTGTGGTGCGCCAGGTGGGGCCAGGTGCGGTCGGTGCCCGCGTGCAGCACGACCGCGGAGGGCGAGTGGCGCAGCCGCAGCGGGCGCCGGGGCCGGCGGCCGAGCAGGCCGTAGGCGACGGGCAGGTCCGGGGTGAGGACGACGGCGTCGCAGGGGATCCGCTCCTGGTCGGTGACGACCGCGGTGACGCGGTCACCGGACCGTTCCAGCCGGGTCACCCGCCGGCCGAAGCGGAGGTCGGCGCCCGCGTCGCCGGCGGCGTCCGCCATGGCCCGCGGCAGCGCGTGCATGCCGCCGCGGGGGAAGTACACGCCGGCGACGGTGTCCATGTAGGCGATGACGGCGTACGCCGCCAGTGCCCGGGCGGGCGGTACCCCGGCGTACAGGGCCTGGAAGGAGAAGACGCGGCGCAGCCGCTCGTCCTTCAGGAAGCCGCCGATGCGGGAGTCCAGTCTGCCGAAGCCGCCGAGGGCGGCCAGCCGTGCGAGGTCGCCGTTGAGCAGGCCCAGCGGCGAGTCGAAGTTGGCGTCGATGAACCGGCGCAGCTGCGCCCGGTAGAGCTGCTCCAGCCAGGTCCGCAGCCGCCGGTAGCCGGCGGCCTCGGCGGCACCGGCGAAGCGTTCCACCTCGGCGGCCATGGCGTCGGCCTCCGTGTGCACGTCCAGGGTGCCGCCGTCGGCGAAGCGGGCGCGGTAGGCGGGGTGCAGCGGGATCAGCTCGACGCGCCCGGCCAGGCTGTCGCCGACCGCCGCGAACGCCTCGTCGGCGAGGTCGGGCATGGTCAGCACGGTGGGACCGGTGTCGATCCGGTAGCCCGCCAGGTCCAGGCGTCCGGCCCGGCCGCCGGGCAGCGCCTCGCGCTCGACGACGGTGACGCGGCGGCCGGCGCCCAGCAGGTGCAGGGCGGCCGACAGGCCGGACAGCCCGGCGCCCACGACGACGACGTGGTCGCTGGGGCCGGGCAGGGAGCGGGTCATGCGCTGATCTCCTCGGTGGCGGGGGCCATCAGGGGCACGGCCGGATCCGGTCCGGGGCCGGCGCGGTGGGCGGCGGGGCGGTCCGCCGTCGCGCCCGCCGCCGACAGGAGCAGCTCGCGCAGGCGACCGCCCGCCGCGGGATCGAGCCGGAGGTCGTCGAACCGGTGCAGTGCCTGGGCCACCAGGCGGTCGATCCTCGCCTCGACGGTGGCCCGGGCCCCGGTGCGCACCAGGACCTCGCGCACCTCCTCCAGGCCCGCCGGCGTCAGCCCGCCGTCCCCGAGCGACCGGTCCAGCACGGCCAGGGCCGCGCGGTCGCCGGTGGCCTCGGCCCCGGCCCGGGCGGCGGCGACCAGGTAGGTCGGCTTGCCCTCGCGGACGTCCCCGCCCGCGGACCTGCCCGTCCGGCCGGTCTCGGCGAAGACGTCGGTCAGGTCGTCGCGGAGCTGGAAGGCCAGGCCGAAGCGACGGCCGGCCCAGCACAGCCCGGCCGTCGTGGCGTCGTCCGCCCCGGCCAGCGCCGCGCCCAGCGCCAGGGGCCGTTCGACGGAATACAGGGCGCTCTTGAGGCAGGCGGCGCGCAGGGCCCTGGGCACCGAGCGCGACCCCGTGATCTGGCCGTGGAGGTCCAGGTACTGGCCCGCCACCATCTCGGTGCGCATGTCGCTCCACAGCCGCCGCACCCCGCGCGCGGTGTCCGCGGTCAGCGCGGTCTCGGCCACCAGGTCGTCGGCCCAGGCGAGGGCGAGGTCCCCGGCGAGGACCGCCGCCGCCTCCCCGAACCGCTGGACGCGGCCGGGACGGGCGGCGCGGGCGTACTGCGCGCCGACGTCCGCGTGCAGCGCGGGCCGGCCGCGCCGCCGCAGCGAGCCGTCCATCATGTCGTCCTGGACGAGCGCGCAGGTCTGCAGGACCTCCAGCGCGGCCGCCACCCGCAGGGCGGCCGCGGCCGCCGGCTCGTCGCCGCCGCAGGCGCGCAGCGCCCACCACAGCAGCCGTGAGCGGATGCGCTTGCCGCCCCGCCGGGTGAAGTCGGCGACCCGCTCGGCGAGGTCGCCGGCGAAGACCGGGTCCACGGCGCGGGCGCGCGTCACCCGGTCGGTCAGCACGTCGTCGAGCACGCGCTCCACGGCCGCGCGGACGTCCCGGTCGACGACGCGCGCCCCGGCGGCCGCCACCGGCTCGCGGGGCGGCTGGTGAAAGGGCTCGGCGGGCGGCCGGGCGCGTCCCCCGTCCGGGCGCACCCGGACGGGGGTTTCCGGCAGGGCGGCCCGTCGGGGGACGGGCGGCGATCCGGCCGCGTGCTGGTCCGTCGCCGGTGTGGGGCGCATCCCGGTTCCTCTCGTCGTGATCGCTGATCGCCTGGTTGACAGAGCGTTCGGCCCGGGTGCCGCGAACGGATGCGACCGGTCGTCCCGGAGCCTGACGGACGGATGGCGCGGGCCATCTCCTCCACGCTCGTGGTTTTCGGCGCGGTCCGCCTGTCGCATTCGGGTGACCCGCATCCGATCGGGCGCACGGGCGGGAAAACCGGCGGAGTGTGCCGTCGGGGCCGGAGGGAGGCAGGGGTCGTGCGGGAAACGGATGTGGTGGTGGTCGGGGCGGGGGCCGCGGGGCTGTCCCTGGCGCACCGGCTGGCGGGGCGCGTGCCCGGCGGCCGTGCGCCGTCGGTGGTGCTGGTGGACGCTCCGCCCGGCCCGCTGCGGCCGCCGAACCGGACGTGGTGCTTCTGGGAGGGCGGCCCGGGCCGCTTCGACGCCGCCGTCTGCGCCGCCTGGCGCCGCCTGCGGGTGCGCCCGCCGGCGGGCGCACCCGTCACCGGGGACATCTCGCCCCTGCGCTACAAGATGATCCGCTCCGGCGACTTCGAGGACCTGGTCGCACGGGACCTCGCCCGCAGCCCGAACGTCCGGCGTCTGGAGGCGGTCGTCGAGGCGGTCGAGGACGTGCGGGACGGGGCCCGGGTCCTCTTCCGCGAAGCGGGGGGCGGGGCGGGCGTGCTGCGCGCCCGCTGGGTCTTCGACTCGCGCCCGCCGGGCAGCCTGCCGGCCGCCCGCACCACCCTGCTGCAGCACTTCCACGGATGGTTCGTCCGCACGGCCGGGCCCGTCTTCGACCCGGGTACGGCGGAGCTGATGGACTTCCGGACCCCGCAGCCCGCCGACGGCCTGTCCTTCGGCTACGTGCTGCCCACCGGCCGCCACGAGGCGCTGGTGGAGTACACCGAGTTCTCGCCCCGCCCGCTCACCGCGGAGGGTTACGGAGCAGCGGTGCGGTACTACGCCGAGGACGTCCTGCGGCTCGGTGAAACGGAGGTGCTGGCGACCGAGACCGGGATCATCCCGATGACGGACGGCCGGATGCCGCGCCAGGTCGGCGAGTCCGTCTTCCGCATCGGCGCCGCCGGCGGCGCCACCCGCCCGGCGACCGGGTACACCTTCGCCGGCCTGCAGCGCCAGACGCGGGCCGTCGCCGCCGCGCTGCGCCGGGGCCGCCGTCCCGTGCCACCGCCCGCCCACTCCGCCCGCTCCCGGGCCATGGACGCCGTGCTGCTGCGCGCCCTGGACAGCGGCCGGGTCGACGGTCCGGCGCTGTTCTCCCGGATGTTCGAGCGCCTGCCGATGAACCGCGTCCTGCGCTTCCTGGACGGCCGCACCCGTCTCCTCGAAGACCTCTCCGTGGGCCTGCGCACCCCGGCCGGACCGATGCTCCGTTCGGCGCTGGAACTGCCCCGCCTGCCCCTGCGCCCCTTCGACACGCCGTGACCCGCCCGGACCCGCGCCCCGCGCCGCCGGCCCCGCGCCCCCCCGGTCCCCCGCGCCCCGGCCCCGTCCGCGCCGCCGTCCCTCCGGCGCACCGGGGACGCCCCGGCCGCGCCCGTCCCGAAGTCCCCGCCGATCCTGGAGACCGCATGAACCCGTTGCGCGACGAGGCCCTCGCCGCCGCGTTCGACCACGCCGCCCGCAGTTACGACGCCCTGATGACCGCCAACCCCGGCTACCACGCCCACCTGAGGCGCTCGGTGCGCCGGCTGGGCCTGCCCGGGCACGGGGAGGGACTGCGCGTGCTGGATCTGGGCTGCGGCACCGGCGCCTCGACCGCCGCGCTGCGCTCCACGCTGCCGGGCGCGGACATCACGGCCGTCGGCGCCTCCGCCGGCATGCTGGAGCGCGCCGCCGCCAAGCCCTGGCCGGCCGGTGTGACCTTCGTGCACGCCCCGGCGGAGGAGCTGCCCGGGGCCGGGGTGAAGGGCCCCTTCGACGCGGTGTCCGCCGCCTACCTCTTTCGCAACCTGTCCGACCCGGACGCCGTGCTCGGTGCCGTGCGCGCGCTGCTGGCGCCGCGCGGGCGGCTCGGCGTGCACGAGTACGCCCTCGGCGGCCGCCGCGCGGACCGCGCGGTGTGGACCCTGGTGTGCCGCGGCGTCGTCCAGCCGGTGGCCACCGCTCTGGGCGACGGCGAGCTGTACCGGCACCTGTGGCGCAGCGTCGTGGACTTCGACACCGCCGGCCGGTTCGCCGAACGGGTGCGCGCGGCGGGCTTCGAGGCCGTCCGGGCCCTGCCGCTGCCGGGCTGGCAGACGGGCATCGCGCACACCGTCGTCGCCCGCCGGGGCGGCGATCCGCAGGGGCCCGCGCGAGCGGCGGCGCCCGCCGTGGTGACGGGGACCGGACGATGAGGGGCCCCCGCCGCGCCGAGGGCGCCCGCCGGGGCAGGGACCGCCGGGCCCGCTTCCTGCCGCCGCCCGCGGGAGCGGCACGCGTCGTCGGCCCCCGGCCCACGACCGCCGTCGTCGGGGGCGGCATCGCCGGGCTGGCCGCCGCCACGGCGCTGGCCGAACGCGGCGTCGCCGTGACGCTGTACGAACGGGAGCCCTATCTGGGCGGGCGCGTGGGCGGCTGGCCGGTCCACCTGGCCGACGGCTCCGCGGTGACCATGAGCCGCGGCTTCCACGCCTTCTTCCGCCAGTACTACAACCTGCGCGGCCTGTTGCGCCGGACCGATCCCCGGCTGGAACGGCTGACCGGTCTGCCGGACTACCCCCTGGCGCACAGCAGCGGACTGCGCGACAGCTTCCGCCACGTCCCGCGCACCCCGCCCTGGAGCGCGCTCGGCTTCGTCGCCCTCAGCCCCTCCTTCGGCCTGCGGGATCTGCGCGCGATGAACCCGGTGGCCGCCCTGCCGCTGCTGGACGTCCGCGTCCCCGGGGTGTACGAGCGTCTCGACGGCGTCAGCGCCGACGACTTCCTCGACGCCGTGCGCTTCCCGCACACGGCCCGTCACCTGGCGTTCGAGGTGTTCTCCCGCAGCTTCTTCGCCGACCCGCGGGAGTTGTCGGCGGCCGAGATGGTGCTGATGTTCCACGTCTACTTCCTCGGCTCCGGTGAGGGGCTGCTGTTCGACGTGCCCCGCGCGCCGTTCCCGGCCGCGCTGTGGGACCCGCTGGCCGGCTACCTCCGGCGGCACGGCGCCGACGTGCGGACCGGCACGCCGGTCGAGCACGTCGCGCGCACGCCGGACGGCGCCTACGACGTCACCGCCGACGGCGAACGGCGGCGTCACGACACCGTCGTGCTCGCGCTGGACGCCGCGGGCTTGCGCTCCCTCGTCGGCCGCTCCGGCCCTCTCGGCGACGCCGCCTGGCGCGGGCGCGTGCAACGGCTGCGCACCGCACCGCCGTTCCTGGTCACCCGCCTGTGGCTGGACCGGCCCGTGGACGCCGGCCGGCCCGGTTTCCTGGGCACCAGCGGCTACGGCGGCCTGGACAACATCAGCGTGCTGGAGCGCTGGGAGGACGAGGCGGCCCGGTGGGCGGCGCGCACCGGCGGGTCGGTCGTGGAACTGCACGCCTACGCGGTGCGGCCGGACGCTCCCCGGGACGTCGAACAAAAACGCCTGGTCGCGGAGTTGCACCGAGTGTACCCGGAGACGCGGCGGGCCGCCGTGGTGGACGCCCGCCACGAGTGGCGGCAGGACTGCCCGCTGTTCCCGACGGGCGGTTACGCCGACCGGCCGGCCGTGCGCACGCCCGAACCCGGTCTCGTGCTGGCCGGGGACCTGGTGCGCACCGGCCTGCCGGTGGCGCTGATGGAACGCGCCGCGACGAGCGGGTTCCTCGCCGCGAACGCCCTGCTGGAGCGGTGGGGCGTGCGCGGGCAGGCGCTGTGGACGGTACCGGACCGGGGACGCGTCGCCGTGCTGCGCGCCCTCGCCCGATGGGCGAGCGGCTGACGCGGTGGGCCGGCGCGGGGACGGCGGCCCGGCGCGTCCGGCACCGCGACCGCCGCGACCGCGCCCCGGAACGACGGCGGCGCGACCCATCCACGGGCGGCGCGGTCCCGGATTGTGCGGGGACTCCGGTCCGTGCCCGTCACCCGTCCGCCCCGGCATCCGGTGGCGTATTACCCCTTCACCTCCCTCCACGGCTCTCCGGCGCGGGGCTTCACGGGCGGATGCCGCGGTGGGGCCACCACACGGCGGGGCCGATGTGACGCACGAGGGCCGGCACGAGCAGGGAGCGCACGACGAGGGTGTCGAGGAGGACGCCGAAGGCGACGATGAACGCGATCTGCGCCAGGAAGGCCAGGGGGATGACGGTCAGGGCGGCGAAGGTGGCGGCCAGCACGATGCCCGCGGACGTGATCACGCCGCCGGTGGCGGACAGTCCGGTCAGGATGCCGGTGCGGTTGCCGTGCCGGCGGGCCTCCTCGCGCACCCGGGTCATCAGGAAGATGTTGTAGTCCACCCCGAGCGCGACCAGGAACACGAACCCGTACAGCGGGACGGAGGCGTCGGTGCCGGAGAAGCCGAAGACGTGGGTGAACAGCAGTGCGGTCACCCCGAGGGTGGCCAGGTAGTTCAGGGCGACGCTGGCCACCAGCAGCAGCGGCAGCAGCAGGCTGCGCAGCAGGGCGACGAGGATGCACAGGATGACCGCCAGGACGACCGGGATGATCAGGGTGCGGTCGTGGGCCGCCGTCTGCTGGGTGTCGTACTGCTCGGCGGTGTAGCCGCCCACGAGCGCCCGTGCGCCGTCGACGCCGTGCACGGCGTCGCGGAGGCGGGGGACCGTCTCCTTGGCGGCGTCGCTGTCGGCCGCCGCGCTCAGAGTGGCGTCGATCCGGGCCCGGCCGTCGACGACGGCCGCGGCGCCTCCTCCCGGCTGTCCGTCCTTCGTGACGGGCGCCGCCTGTGCGACGCCTTCGGTGCCGCGGACCGCGGCCAGGACCTGCTCCGTGCGGTCGGCGCGGGTGATGACCACGACCGGGTTCCCGGAGCCGGCCGGGAAGTGCCGGGCCAGGGCCTGCTGCCCGGTCACGGAGGGGGCGTCGTTGATGAAGATCTCGTCCAGGGGGATGCCGCGGGCGTGCAGCACCGGGAAGAAGGCGGCGAAGGCGGCCAGCACGATCGTGGTGCTCACCCAGATCCGCCGCGGCCGCCGGTCGACCAAACCGGCGACCCTCCCCCACAGCCCGGCGTTCCCCGGCCCGTCGCCGCGCGGGCCGACGGCGGGGACGGGCCGGGGGCGGGCCGGCCAGTAGGCGGCGCGCCCCAGCAGCACGAGGGCGGCGGGCAGGAAGGTCAGGGCGGCGGCCACGGCGCACAGGACGCCGATGGCGCCGACCGGGCCCAGGGCGCGGTTGTTGGTCAGATCGCTGATGAGCAGGGTGAGGAGGCCGAGGGCGACGGTGGCGGCGCTGGCGGTGACGGCCCCGACCGAGCGCCGCCAGGCCACCCTGATCGCGCCCCACCGGTCCCGGTCGCCGCCCAGTTCCTCCCGGAAGCGGGCGGTCAGCAGCAGCGCGTAGTCGGTCGCCGCGCCGATGACCAGGATGAACAGGATGCCCTGCACCTGGCCGTCGACCCGCACCGCACCGTGGTCGGCCAGCGCGTAGACGACGGCGGAGGCCAGGGCGAGCGCGAACACCGCCGTGAGGATCACGACCAGGGGCAGCAGGACACTGCGGTAGACGACCACCAGGATCAGCAGCACCGCGCTCAGGGCCACGGCGAGCAGGATTCCGTCGATCCCGGCGAACGCCTCCGACAGGTCCGCCTGGGTGGCGGCGGGTCCGGACAGGTGGACCCGGGTGCCTTCGACCCGGCCGGCGGCCTCCCGTACGGCGTCGACCGCCGGGCCCACCTCGTCGCCCAGGTCGCCCCGCAGGGGTACCACCGCCTGCAGGGCGCGGCCGTCCTTCGAGGGGAGCGCCGGACTGGCGGGGCCCGCGGCTCCCCGTACCCGTGCCGCCTCCCGCAGCGCCCGGGCGGCCCGGCCGCGCTGGGCGGGGGTGATCGGGCCGGGGTCGCCGACCCAGACGACGACGAGCGGTACCGTCTGCTTCTTCTGGAAGTCCTCCCGCAGGTGGTTGACCTCGGTGGACTCGGCGCTGCCGGGCAGGAAGGCCGCCTGGTCGTTGGTGGAGACCTGGCCCAGCCTGCCCGCGAACGGCCCCATCGCCCCGCCCGCCAGCAGCCACACCAGCACCACCAGCGCCGGCACCGTCCAGCGCCACCGACCGGACATCGTCATCGTTTCCTCCGCATCCCCACGGGCAGGGAGCACCGCGTACCCCGCGCTCCCCCGCACAACCTTGATCACGTGGGTACTTCCCCCGCGGTCCCGCTTTCGGATGTACGGCCCGCCCGGCACGTTCCCCTCAGGGCACCGGGGTCCGCGTGCCGCGGTCCTCCGAGCGGTAGCCGCCCGGGGTGCTGCCGAAGTGGCGTTCGAAGGCGTGGGAGAAGGCGGAGGACGAGCCGTAGCCCACCTGGCCGGCGACCGCGTGGAGCGGGTGGTCGGTGCCCGGTGGAGGACGTGTGCGCGGCGGCCGGCCTGGACCGGGCCGTGGCCTTCACGCTCACCCGGCACGGTTGCGCCACCGGCCTGCTCGCCCTGGACCTGGCCGGCCGGCTGCTCGAGGCCGACGACGACCCCGACGCCCTGGCGCTCGTCCTGAGCGGGGAGAAGACCTTCAGCGCCGCCCTCCAACTCATCCCGGAGAGCCCGGTGATGGGCGAGGCGACCGCCGCCGCGCTGGTCGCCCCGCACGGCGAACGGGACCCGCTGCTCGGCTACGCCTGCCGCACCGAGGGGCGCTACGCCGAGGACTTCCCCCCGGACGCGCTGGACCCCTCCTTATCCCGGTCACCGGGCACTGCTTCACGGCCGACCCGTTCGTCGACCACGTGCGCGCGGGCCGCGGGCCGGCTGCGCCCGGGCGACCTGTACCTGATGGCGGCCGTCGGTCTGGGCGCCACCTTCTCCGTGGACTTGGAGCGGGTCGGCGAGCAGACCCCGGCCCTCGCGCTGGCGCGGCGGTTCCTGCCCGTCGGGGAGGCGGCCGACGTCGGATGACTGCACGTCACGGCCCCGGCCGCGCCGGCCTCCAGCATGGGTGCCGCGATGTCGACGCCGTCCCTGGCGAGCATCGGCACCGGACCGGTCTCCATCGCCCTCTTCAGCTCCCTCGCCGCGGGGCTGGGGCTGCGCACGACCTGGCTGCTGTGCGGGGTGCTGGCCCTGGTGGCGCCCGTGGCCGTGCTGACGGCCCTGCGGCACCCCGAGTCCGTCGAGGACCGGAGCACCGGGAGTGACGCCGAACAGCCGCGTGCGGACCGGGCGGAGGACGCCCCGGACGACGACCGGCGGCCCGTCTCCCCGCAGCGCGCCACCGCAGCGGCGTGAGCACCGCGCACCGCGTGCCGGGGCGGGCGGCATCCGCACGATGCCGCCCGCCCCGGCACGTTCCTCACGCCTGTCGGCGGCACGGAACCCGTGCTCCTCTTTTACCGGATTTTCCCGGAATCGTCGTCGCGCCGGACCGTTCGGCACCCGGGACGCGGCTGCGACCCGGTTCCGGACGCACCCTTCGCAAGTACCGGGGTATTGGCCGTCCCTGACGATATGTCAGGTCGTACCGGGGATCCGTGACGCTCCGAACGGCGGCCCCGTCCCGCCGGCACCGTCGCCGTCGGCACCGGGCCGTTGCCCCGCCCGGGCACCTCCTCCTGGTGGTGGGGCCACTGCCGGACGCCGGCGGGGACCGTGTCCGCCGGCCCGCGCCGTGGCACCCGCGTGGGCGGGCCGGACACGGCTGCCCCTCCTTCCCCCACACCCGTTTCCGCCTGCGCCCGTTCCCGCAAGCGGGAGGAGACCGGAAGGGCCGGACGGGTGAGCGCACCGCGCCGCCGGCCGGGGCCTTTTCGCGGGGGTGTCCTCTCCCCACGAGTTGCCGCCGCGACCGGACGGCCGCACGATGGCCGGAAGGAGGAGGGAACGGCGACAATCCGTGAGGCAGCATCGCACGTCGCGCCCCACAGGTGACGTGCTCCTGATCGACCCCGCAGTTTCCAGCCCCCCGCCCCGTTTCCGCGGTCACCGGGAGGCCGAAGAGGTCTGGGAGGCCGGCCGTGGTGTACTTCGCGAATTCCCCCGACCGCATGGTGCCCGACGCGCTCGCCGGGTTCGCCCGGGTGCACGCCGACCTCGTCGTCCACGACGAACAGGGTGGTTTCCTCCGCGCCCGGAGCCCGGCTCCCACCCGCCGCGTGGGGATCGTTTCGGGCGGTGGCTGCGGACACGAGCCACTGCACCTCGGCTTCATCGGCGCGGGCATGCTCGACGCCGTCTGCCCGGGCCGGCTGATGGCCTCGCCGCACAACCGCCAAGTGTTCGACGCCTCCCGCGCGGTGGCGCGCGGCGGGGGTGTGCTGCACCTGGTCAAGAACTACACGGGCGACCGGATCAACTTCGGCATCGCCGCCGAGCGGCTGGCCCACGAGGGCATCGACTGCGCCCGGGTGCTGGTCGACGACGACCTGGCGTCGGAATCGGCCGAGTCGGCCGCGGGCCGCCGGGGCACCGGGGCCACCGTCCTGGTGGAGAAGGTGCTCGGCGCCGCCGCCGACACGGGGCTGGGGCTGCGCGAACTCGCCGGGCTCGGCGCCGAACTGGCCGGCCGCTGCCGCAGCCTGGCGGTCGCCTCGGCCGCGCACACCGCACCGGCCACCGGCCGCGCCGCCTTCGAGCTCGCCGAGGGCGAACTCGAGTACGGAGTCGGCATCCACGGCGAGCGGGCCCGCCGCACGGTGTCCCGGCCGCCGCTGGACGAACTGGTCACGGACATGACGGAGGCACTGCTGACGTCACTCGGACCGGCTCCCGGCGAATCGGTCATCGCCCTGGTCAACGGGCTTGGCGGGGTGACGCGTCTCGAGCTGTACGGAGTGGCGCGCGCACTCGCGCTCCGGCTGGACGGGCGCGGACTGGTGCTGGAGCGCACCCTCGTGGGGGACTTCGTCACCGCGCTGGACATGCGCGGTTTCTCGCTCACGCTCATGCGGGCGGACACCGAGACGGTCAAGTGGTTCGACGCGCCGGCACACACGCCCGCGTGGCCCCGCTGACCCATGGGCGGCAGGAGGTGGCACGATGCTGGACCACTACACGCCGGAGGACGACACCACACACACGGGGGCAGCCTTCACCGAGGGCTGGATGCGGAGATTCGCCGCGTCGGCCCGGGCCACCGAGGCCCAGCTCACCGCACTCGACCAGCAGGTCGGTGACGGCGACTTCGGGACCAACCTCAGGGCGGGCCTGGACGCCACCGTGACCGCCCTCGACACGGAGGCCGTGACCGTGGCGTCCACCGCCGGACGGGCCGCCCGGGCCGGCGGGCCGCTCCAGACGGCCGCCACCGCCTTCCTGGACGGGGTCGGCGGCACCAGCGGCCCCCTCTTCGGACTGCTGCTGGAGGAACTGGCGGTCGCGGCGGCCGGTCCCGCCCTGGACCTGACCGCGCTGCGGGCCGGCCTGACCGGTGGACTCGCCGCGATACAGCGGGTCGGCGAGGCGCGGCCGGGTGACAAGACGCTGGTCGACGCCCTGTATCCGGCCTGTGAGGCGCTGCGGGTGTGCCCGGCGGAGGCCGGAGGCCGGACGGCCCTCGCCCATGCGTCGCGCGCCGCATGGGAGGGCGTGCGCTGTACGGCGCGGCTGCGCGCGCGCCGTGGCCGGGCCAGTTATGTCGGCACCCGGGCCACCGGTGTCCCGGACCCGGGTGCGGTGGGCATCGGTCTGCTGCTCTCCTCGGCCGGCGGCGTCGTCGCCGAGCTGGCGCCGCTCCTGGCGGAACCGGAGCCGGCCGGGCCGAGCTGAGCTGAGCCGGCAGCGCTCCACCGCCTCCGGGTCGGGCCCGGGTTCCGGGCGCGGGACGGGCGACCGCCCGGCTCAGCGGGCCGTGGCCGGAAGTCCGGCCCCGGTCGGCAGGGACTCCGAGGCGGGCTTGGGCGTCTTGGCCAGCAGCGGCCTGCGCCCGGTGGCCCAGCCGGTGATCCTCGGGTCCTCCAGCGTCTCGACCCACAGATCGACCAGGTCGGCGGTTTCGTCTCCCGGCCAGGGGCCGACGCCGAGCACCCGCAGACCGGCCCGGACGGCGGCGAGGATCCCGCAGCGGGTGTCCTCGACCGCCATGGTGTCGGCCGGGTCGGCCCCGCAGTGCCGGGCGGCCGCCAGGTAGACGTCCGGGTCCGGCTTGGGCCGGACGGTGCCGTCCGGCACCACCACGGCGCGGAAGTGGTGCCGCAGCCCGGCGGTGTCCAGGCACGACTCCACCACCTCGCGGGGGCAGTTGCTGGCGACGGCCAGGGGGGCGAAGGCGGCGGCCGCCTCCACCATTCCGCGGGCGCCCGGCATCGTCACCGGACGGTCGCGGACGAGTGCGCGGAAGTGCCACAGCAGCCGGTCGGCGAGTTCCCGGCCCAGTTCGGGACGGCCTCCCTCGTCGGCCATGAGCTGCCCGCACTCGGTGTAGTGCAGGCCCTTGGCCCGCTCCGCGAAGCCCGCCGGGGGGGTGATCCCCACTTCGTCGAAGGCACGCTGCCGGGCGTCCACCCAGTGGCGTTCAGTGTCCATCAGGGTGCCGTCGCAATCGAAGACGACGGCCGCCGGGGTCCAGGAAAGGATGCGATGAAGCGTCATCTGTTTGCTTTCCGTTCCGATGTGGGCCGCGGGTGCCGCGGACCGGTGTGCGACGGCGGGTCACCACGGGGGTGAGCGGTGTCGTCGGGGCACCGGCGTGCGTGGCCGGGCGGCGAGAGGTTCCGGGGCAGGGCAGACGCAGCCGTACGACCGTTTTGTCCGTACGGTGTGTCCCACCAGGGAACATAACGATCATTACGCTAGGTTTGACCACATAAGGGAGTCAAGCTTTCACCGTCAGTTACACCCGGGAGAGTGAGTGGTAGCGCAGAACACCGAAGGCACGGCGTTCGCCGTCCTGGTCGAACCGGAAGACACACGTGCGGTGGTGCGGGACGCAGATCACCCGTGCGGCCGGGGTGAACTCGGTGAAGCGCAGCGCCGTCAGCCGGGCACCGGTCATCCGGAGCAGCACCCCGCCGCTCGCCAGCGCGGCGGCCTGCCGTGCCGCCTCCAGCAGCACCATCCCGGGGACGTGGTCGGTGGCGTGGTCGAAGAAGAACGGATGCCGGGGGTCGGCCACGTCCACCACCACGTCCCGGCGCTCGCAACCGTCCTGCGCACCCCGCCCGTCCCGCCCGTGCCCTCCGTCACGCCCGTCCGGACCGGCGCGCTCCTGCGTCCCGGCGAGCCCGATGACGACGTCACGGGGGTGGTTCACACCGAGCGTCACCGGGTCGGGGCGGAACAGCCCGCCCGGCGCCCCGGGCCTCCGGGCGCCGGCCAGCGGCCCGCGCAGGGCCGCGTAGCGGCCGGGGGAGAGGAACCGCGCCCCGCCGCCGGCCCGGGCGAACGCCACCCCGCCGGCCGAGAACTCCACGTGCAGCCGCAGTCCGACGGCGGCACCGGCCTGATCCGTGCGCAGCCGGGTGATCCGCACCCGGCAGGTGACCTCGGTGGCCCCGTGGCGGACCCGGGGCTGCGCCCCGGGTTCCGCCGCGAGGAAGAGATCGGTGATGAGCAGCCGGGCGTCCGCCGAAACGCCGAAGTACCGCAGGGGAATGAAAATGCCGAGTTGACGCAGTGTCTCCGCCACCATCAGCGGATGGTGCATGGCCGTGCCGTCGGCCGGGAAAGTCGGATGCGACCGGGGCCAGCACGCGGCCGCCAAGAAATGCACTTCATCGATACGGAGTACGTCGGTGAGCAGAACCTCCGCCACGGAGACCCGGTGCACCAGTTCCCGGGGAACCGTGCGCGACCAGCTCAGGGCCCGCGGTGCTCCAGCGGCGCCACGGATTCGAGCACTCATTCCCCCAGCAGACCCCAGTTCGGCGGGTTCCGCACACCGGCCCGGCCCTTCGGAGCGGGCCCAGGCACTACATTGCACGAAGCCAGGAAGTACGAAAACTACGAAAACCTCGAAAAAGGTTGCGACGCATGCAGGCAGAATTGACACGGCGGGCCCTGCTGGAAACTGCGGCACAGCTGTTCGACGAGCGGGGTTACGCGGGGACCAGCATCAGTGACATCAGCACGCTCTCCGGCCGCACCAGCGGCGCCATTTACTTCCACTACGCCAGCAAGGAGAAACTCGCGCTCGCGGTCGTCGAGGAGCATTTCGCGTCCTGGCCGCGCCTCATCGACCGTCACCGGTCCGCCGACCGCCCGGCGCTGGAGAAACTGGTCGGGCTGAGCTTCACCGTCGCCCGCGCGTTCCGCGACGACGTGGTGGTCCGGGCCGGTTCCCGCCTCTGGATGGAGCACAAGGCCATCGCCACCCCGCTGCCCACGCCCTTCGTGGACTGGATCGGGGTGGTCGCCGAACTGCTCACCGAGGCACACGCGCACGGTGAACTGGCGACCGCCGTCGACCCGGTCGCCGCCGCGCACAGCGTGGTGTGCGCCTTCTTCGGCCTGCACACCATCTCCGACGCCCTGGACGGCCGGGAACACATCGAGGAGCGCCTGCACGAGCTGTGGCTGCTGCTGCTCGGCGCCCTCCAGGCGGACCCGGACCCGGCGGCCCTGCTCGACCGGGTCCGTGCCGACCACCCGCCCGCCACGGCACCGGACGGCCCCGCGCCCGACCGGACGGCCCCCGGGCGGGCCGAGGCGGAGCCCTCACGGCTCTGAACCCGCACGGGCACCGGGCGCGGGGGCGCGGACAGGAGCCGGATGCCTGTCCCGGTGCGCCCCCGCGGCGGAGGCCGGACCGGCCCCGCCCACCGCGGCGACGTGCGACACTCCCTCCGGGAATCCGGTGCGGAACACGGCCGGCGTTCCACGACGGGGGCCGTGCCCCGGCCTTCACCGAAGACCTCGCGGCCCGGTCGCGCTCGGCGCCGAGCGGCCGGCGGCGCGAACGGCTCCGCTGGAACACCACTGCGAACTTGTTGCGGACATGCCATACATGTCCTACGGTTTACGCGCGTCAACCCCACCCCCGTGACAGGGAGTTGATCGGAATGCCGTTCCGCAGGAGCGTCCTCGCCTGTGCTGCGACCGTCACCGCCCTCGCTCTCGGGCAGTCCTCGGCGGCGGCGGACGTCCCGCCGCAGCACGCCGTCATCGTCTGCCAGAGCGCGAGCTTCTACGCCAACTACGACAGCTCGACCGGCCCCAGCGGCTACCTGCGCACCCTCGCCTACGGCGACAAGGTGGGCCACAGCCCCGGCTCGCACCCCGTCTACAACGGCTGGGCCGCCACCTTCGACTACGGCCCCAACGACTGGGGCTACGTCCGCGACGAGTGCATCGGCGGCTACGGCTCCTGGTGAGCGCCGTGGGTTCGGCGGGTCTGCCCGCACCTCGCTCCCGCGCCCCACGACTCCTCCCCGACAACGGCAGCGAAAGGACACCATGAGCACTCCCAGGCAGGCACTCTCCCTCCGTGGCGCGGTCACCGTCGCCGCCGCGGTCGGCGCCGCGGCACTGCTCGGCACCGTCCCGGCCGTCGCCGCGAACGGCACCGTCGGCGAACGGGAGACCGTCTGCGCCAACGACCTCTACGTCCGCACCGCACCGCTCGGCGCCTGGACGGGCACCCTCTACCAGGGACAGACGTTCCTGGTGGAGAGCAAACAGGGCGAGTGGGTGTACGGCTTCGCGTACGGTGACCTCAACCGCCGCGGCTGGGTCCAGGACGGCTGGTTCTGCTGACGGCACCGCGTCCGCCGCGAACAGTGGCCGCACCGCGACCACTGCCACGGCACGGATCCCACCCCGGCGGCGGGCGCCGGGCCGACGCCGCGGGAACGGTCCGCGGCACCGTCACGCACCGGTCCACCACGGGACGGCCGTGCCCCGGCGGGGCCTCCGGCCGGTCGGCCGCCTCACCCGCCCGGCACCGGGCGCCACCCCACGGTCTCCACCACCGTCCACCGGTGGACCACCTGCACCGGCGACGACAGCGGCTCCGACGCCGCCCACCCACTGTGGATCGCCCGCCGCTCCAGCGGCCCGGACACACTGCCCGCGGGCCGGAGCGCCCGGACGCCGTGGCAGTACGCCGGTTCCGGGACCTTCCCGGCGACCGGGACGCCTCCGACGGCTGCCTCCCCGGCCTCCGGGCCTTCGCCAGGGGCAGCCCCCGCAACCCACCGCCGGCGACCGGTTGGCCCGCCGTGCGGCAGGGCCCCGCCGGGGAACGCGTCAGGACCGCTCAGTACCTGCCCGACACCCACGGTTCCGCGCCCACCGTCGACGGCCCCTTCGGGTCCGCCACCGACAGCGCGGTGCGCTCGTTCCGGTCAGCCCGCGGCCCCGCCGCGGGCGGCATCGCCGGATCCGGCACCTGGCAGGCGCTGGTCGCCTGATCGTTCCGGACCATTCACCCGGTATCCCACCACCAGTGAAGGAGATCTCCATGCGAACGGCAGGACAGTCCGGTGGACGCGTCGACCGCCGCACCCTGCTCCGGGGCGCGGCCGGCCTGGCGGCCGCGCTCGGCGCGGCGGCAGCGGCGGACGTCGGGGGCGCGGGCAGGGCCTCCGCCTACGGCTGGGCCCGTACCCTCCAGCAGGGTGCTTCGGGCTCCGACGTGGTGGAGCTGCAGATCCGCGTCGGCGGCTGGGCCGCCTCCGGCGCCCAGAAGACGTACGTCGCCTGGGACGGCGCCTTCGGCGCGACGACGGCCGCCGCCGTGCAGCGCTTCCAGTCCGCCTACGGCCTCACCGCGGACGGCGTGGTCGGTCCGCAGACCCAGAGCGTGCTCAACGGCCTGGAGGACGGCGACGGTTCGACCGCGAACTTCAACTGGAGCGAGTTCTACTCCTCCGACGGCTCCGGCTTCAGCGGCGGCAAGGTCGGCTCGGCGCAGGTCAAGGAGAACGTGCGCAGGCTGATGTACAAGCTGGAGGCCGTGCGCAAGAAGGCCGGGAACAGCCCGATCACCATCAACTCCGGCTTCCGCAGCATCTCCCACAACGCCTCGGTGGGCGGCGCGTCCAACAGCATGCACCTGTACGGGGTCGCCGCGGACATCGTGGTCTCCGGCCACACCACCCTGCAGACCTACCGGATCGCCGAGACCAGCGGCTTCTCCGGTCTCGAGGCGTACACGCACTCGTGGCAGCACGTCGACAGCCGCGTCCAGTACCCCTCGTACGGCTCCGGCTCGTGGTGGTGGGAGAGCGGCGTCGTGTGAACCGCCCCACCGCCGTGAGGCGGGCGGGCGGTGTCCCGGGCGAGGGGAGCACGCCCCCGCCCGGGACGCCGTCGCGCAGGGACCGGCAGTCGAATCCGACGATGGAGGACCTCGTGGACCGCAAGACCCGGCGACCCACCCGCCGCGTGCTCGCCGCCGCCCTGCTCGCCGCCGCCGTACTCGGCCCGGCCCCGGCCGCGGCCGCCGCGGCGCACCGGCCGGCCGGCACGGAACCGGCCGTGCCGCCCGTGCCGCTGCGTGTGGCCACCTACAACATCCACGCCGGAGCCGGCCAGGACAACGTGTTCGACCTCGACCGCACCGCGGAGGCGATCCGGGGCCTCGACGCCGACGTGATCGGCCTCCAGGAGGTCGACGTGCACTGGAGCGCCCGAAGCGACTTCACCGACGAGGCCCGGGAACTGGCCGGACGCCTGGGCATGCGGGTCTTCTTCGCGCCGATCTACGACGTGCCGCCGACGGCGCCGGGCGGGCGGCGGCAGCAGTACGGCGTGGCGGTGCTGAGCCGCCACCCGGTGCTCGACGCCCGGAACCACGAGATCACCCGGCTGTCCACCCAGACGCCGGACCCGGTACCGGCCCCCGCGCCGGGTTTCGCCGAGGCGACGGTCAACGTCCGGGGCGTCTTCGTGCACGTGTACTCGACCCATCTGGACTACCGCACGGACCCCTCGGTCCGGCGGGCCCAGGTCGACGACATGCTGGACGTCCTGGCCGAGGACTTCGGGCCGAAGGTGCTCGTCGGCGACTTCAACGCCGAGCCGGGCGCCCCCGAGCTGGCGAGGCTGTGGGGCCCCCTGGCCGACGCCGCCCCGAACGGCGGCGGGACGTATCCGGCCGTTGACCCGGTCAAGCGCATCGACGTGGTGGCCGTCTCGCCGGAAGCCACCGTCACCGACGCGTACGAGGTCGGCACGACGGCGTCCGACCACCGGCCGGTGGTCGCCGACCTCCTGCTGCGGCGCCGCGGCCGCTGATGACCCGCTCGGCACGGGGTCCGGGACGGCTCAGCCCAGCGGGATCACCCGGCGCGGGTCCTGCTCCGTCATCAGCGCGCCGTCCGGTGTCGACAGCAACCGGACGCTGCCGGGGTTCAGCGGTTCCCCGACCGGTGAGGGCTCGCCGAGGTAACCGCGCAGGGTCCAGGGCGCCCCCGGCGGAAGGGTGACGGTGCCGGGGTCCGGGACGTAGAGATCGTCCGTCTCGCCTCCGGCGGTGACGTGCTTCCACGGTGCCCATCGCAGGCCGCCCGCGTCCGGTCGTCGCGCACGTGGGTACGTGGACAACCGCGATGGGCGGGACGACGCCGTCGGCGCCGCGGCCGGGGCTCCGCCCGCACTCGCGCGTGCCCCACGGGTTCCGGCCGGTCGCGTGGCAGAGTACGGTCCATGCTCCAGGTCTGCCTCAACGGCTCGCGCACCACCGCCGACTGCCCCTGGGTGCCCGTCGGTGCCGAGGAACTGGCGGCCGAGGCCCGCCGGGCGGTCGACGCGGGTGCCGAGGACATCCATCTGCACCCCAAGGACGCCGACGGCCGGGACACCCTGGACCCCGGGGTCGTCGGGGAGGCCGTACGGGCCGTCCGGCGGTCCGTGGGCCCACGGATCCGTGTCGGCGTCACGACCGGGGCGTGGACCGAACCGGACCCCCGTCGCCGCGCCGCCCTCGTCCGGTCGTGGACGACGCTGCCCGACCACGCGTCGGTGAACTGGCACGAGGAGGGGGCCGACCTGGTCGCGGAGGCGCTGGCGGACCGCGGCATCGGTATCGAGGCCGGTCTCCACTCCGGCACGGACGCCCTGCGCAGGTTCACCTCGTCCCCCTTCGTGGACGGTGTCCTGCGCGTCCTGGTGGAGATCACCGACACGCCCGCCGACCGGGCGGCGGTCGCCGGCCGCCGCCTGGTCGAGGACGTGTCGGTCCTGAGCCCGGCCCCCGTCCTGCTGCACGGCGTCGACGACACGGCCTGGCCGGTGCTCGACACCGCGGCCGCGCTGGGCGTCGACACCCGGACGGGCCTGGAGGACACCCTGCTCCTTCCGGGCGGAACACCCGCTCAGGGCAACGAGCCGCTCGTCCGGACCGCCCGGCGCGTCCTGAACCGCTACGGCAACAGCGGACCCGCGCGATTGGTGTGAGGGGCCGGGGAGACACCCGGGGCCGGGGAGCGGCGGATGGACCGCCGCTCCCCGGCCCGGCACTCCGCCCGCCCCGGAGGCGTACGCCGCGAGGGCATTGCGCGCCTCATGCCGGGAAGGGACCTCCCGGGTCCTACGCCGCGAGGGCGTGACCGGGGTGCAGCACCACCTTGGTGTATCCCTCGATCCGCTTGTCGAACTTCTCGTACGCCTGGGGTGCCTGGTCCAGCGGCAGTTCGTGGGAGACCACGAAGCTGGGCTTGGCCCGCCCGGCGATGATCAGGTCGCGCAACTGGCGGTTGTACCGCTTGACGTTGCACTGACCGGTGCCCATCTGCTGCCCTTTTTCGAACATCCTGCCGATGGAGACCAGCAGCTGGCCGTGCTTGGCGTGCTCGTCGGGCCCGCCCGGGTCCGAGGGCACGTACAGACCCGGTATGCCGAGCATGCCGGTCGGCCGCACCGTCTCGACCAGTGTGTTGAGGACGACGGCGGGTTCCTCGTGGCTCGCGTCGGGCGCCTGGGCCTGGTACCCGACGGCGTCCACGCCCTTGTCGGCTCCCTCTCCGCCCGTCTGCTCCTTGATCTGTTCGGCCGGGTCGCCCTGCGTGAAGTCGATGGGGATGGCCCCCATCTCCTCGGCCTTGGCGAGCCGCTCGGGCACCCGGTCGACCGAGAAGACCTTCGACGCACCGCGCAGCAGCGCGGAGTAGGCGGCCATCAGACCGACCGGGCCGGCACCGAAGACGGCCACGCTCTCGCCGGGGATCACCTGGGCGAGTTCGCATCCGTGGTAACCGGTCGGGAAGATGTCGGCGAGCAGGATGAAGTCGGACTCGAACTCGTCACCCGGCGGCAGCTTCAGGCAGTTGAAGTCGGCGTAGGGCACCCTGAGCCGCTCGGCCTGGCCGCCGATGAAGGGGCCCATCGCCACGTATCCGTAGGCCCCGCCAGCGAAGCCGGGGTTCACCGTCAGGCAGAAACCGGTCTTCCCGGCCAGGCAGTTCTTGCAGAAACCGCAGGCCACGTTGAAGGGCATCACGACACGGTCCCCCTCGGACAGGGAGGTCACGCCGCTGCCGACCTCCTCGATGATGCCGAGGTTCTCGTGTCCGAAGACGATGCCCGATTCGGCGGCCGTGCGGCCCTCGTACATGTGCAGGTCCGAACCACAGATCGCGGTCGACGTGACCCGTACCAGCACGTCGTTCGGGTGCTGGATCTGTGGGTCCTGCACGTCCCTCACCGCCACGGTGAAGGGCTTCTCATAGACGACAGCTTTCACTTGGGCCACCTCCGCATCGAGCGCCGGACGGCGACGGTGAGGGAGGGGCCACTGCCGGGGGACGCACGGGAGGGCGCGGGCCCCGGCCGTGCCGCGGCCCCGCATGCGCTCGCTTCACCGCCGGGTACTTCCAGGTAACGCCCTCACGGCGGCAGCCGCAACTTCCGCCCCGACCCACCGGGACCCGATCACCTGTTCGATCGCCGTCCGCCGGGATCGGGGTGTGCCTGCGTGGCGCGTGCCGGGTACTCGTCGGGGGCGACGCGGTGAGCGGCACCGCGGAACCCGATGAAGGGAGGCGTCATGACTCAGCACGTACGCGACATCATGACCAGCCGGCTGGTGACGGTGGAGCCGCAGACCCCGGTGACGTCGGTGGCCCAGCGGATGCGCGACGAGAACATCGGGGTCGTCCTGGTGACCGAGAGCGACGAACTGCGCGGCCTGGTCAGCGACCGCGACCTGGTCGTGCGGGCGCTCGCGGAGGGCGGCGACCAGGACCACAGGTCCGTCGCCTCCGCGTGCAGCGACGACCTCGTCACCGTGGCACCGGAGGATGACCTGGACAGCGCGGTGCGGCTGATGCGCGAGCACTCCGTCCGACGCCTCCCGGTCGTCGACCACGGACACCCCGTGGGCATCGTCTCCCTGGGCGACGTGGCCATGGAGCGGGACGCGGAGTCGGCGCTCGGCGACATCAGCGCGGCGAAGTCGAACCAGTAGGACCCCGCGGCACGAGCGGCAGGAGCGGGGCTGCGATCCGGCGTCACCCGCTCCTTGCCGGACGTGACGTTTCTCCGCCGGGGTCCGCTCCCGCCGCGCGGGACGGCTCCCGGAGGGGGAAGCCGTCGAAGGCCCACGAGGCGGAGGGAACCCATGGAACAGATCGGGGACAAGCCGGAAGAGGTGCGCGAGCACCTCGACGAGGAGGAGCGGTCCGCCGGGGATCAGCGTCCCGCCGGGGACGGGCAGCCGTCGCGGGGCCGGCCCGGGCCCGAGGAGGGGACGCGGCGGACCGCCGACGGGGACGAAGCCGGGACCGCGGACCCCGCGGACGCGTAGCGACCGGGCCGGCCGTCGGCCGAAGTCCCGGCGGGAGGGCGCCTTCCGCGCCCACCGGGGACAACGGCGGACCCGGTGCGGGCGGCAAGGACCGGCCCGCTGCCCGGCGGCGGGATCCTGCGCGCCCGCCGCACGGCGGTGCCCGGTTCCCTCCCCCGCCGTGGTTCCGCAGGGGTGCCCCGTCACAGCGGCGAGCGGCTGCGGGGCACCCGGGCCAGCGGGCTGACCCGCCCGTAGAGCTGGTCGAAGGCGTCGCGCAGCACCGGGCGGTCCGGCGGCAGGGCGGTCACCAGCGTCTGTTCCAGCAGTTGCCTGCGGCGCTGCCGCGTCGCTTCCAGCACGCACTTCCCGGCGCCGGTGAGACCGAAGGCCCCGGGGGCGACCGGGCGCACCAGTGCGCGCCGTTCCAGCCGGTCGAACACCCTCGTCATCGACACGGGGCTGACGCCGAGGCAGCGGGCGATCCGGTCCGGGCCCGCCTGCTCGTTCTCCAGGGCGAGCAGCACGCGCATCTGTTCGCGGGAGATCGTCGGAGCGACGTCCTCGTGTGCGCGCTGCCACAGCTCGATCATCGATTCGGCCACGTGTTCCGCGGCCGGCGTCGCTTCGGCAGGTTCGGGATGCACTGACATGGCTTTCCCCTTCCTCGATGCCGCTGAGTACACGCGCATACCCACCTGACGGCGCGTCAGCCCCGCCCAAGCGTTCGATACCGTCCTGAACTGGGACGACGGACCAGGACTGCACGGTGTGGACCAGCCATCCGGGTGACGGGGCCGGCACGAGGGGGCCACACCCGCCCGGTCTCCCGCACGCCGGCCACGCCCGGACGCGGAAGGCTCCGCGGCGCGCGGTGCGCCGCGGGGCCCGGCGACGGACCCGCCGGCCGCGGCACCGCGCCGTCCCCGTGGGGGACGTCCCGGCGAGCGCCGGCGGTCCAGGTCTGGCATGGTCGAACCGGGGCAATCGTGATGTCGACAGCCAAGCGCACTCCGCTGACAACCGAGGTGAGCCATGACGCAGGACCTGACCCCCGAATACACGGTGCCCGGCATCGAGCGCGAGGCGGCCGGCCGGCTCATCGGTGTGCTCAGGCTCCGTCTGCACGCTCTCAACGATCTGCACCTGACGCTCAAGCACGTGCACTGGAACGTGATCGGCCCGCACTTCATCGGTGTCCACGAGATGATCGACCCGCAGGTGGACCGGGTCCGGGAGATGGCCGACGACGTGGCGGAGCGCATCGCCGCGCTCGGCGGCGTCGCCCAGGGGACGCCGGGGACACTGGTCGCCGAGCGCACCTGGGACGACTACTCCATCGGCCGGGCCGACGCCATCGCCCACCTCGGTGCGCTCGACCTCGTCTACACGGGGGTGGTCGAGGGCCTCCGTGCCGCGATCAAGACGGCGGCCGAGATCGACACGGCCACCGAGGACCTGCTGATCGGGCAACTGCGCGACCTGGAACAGTTCCAGTGGTTCGTGCGCGCGCACCTCGAGAGCGCCGGTGGCACGCTCGCCACCAGCCGGGCCCACACGGAGGAGGAGGCCGCGGCGCAGGGGGCCGAGCTGGGCTGAGTCCTTCTCCCGGCCGCCGAACACGCCGACGGCGCGGGTCCGCAGGGGAAGCCCTCCCGCGGACCCGCGCCGTCGGCGTGCGGCGTCGCGGGCGGGCTGCCGGTCGTCCGGCGGCAGTGCCGGGCTCGGCGGCGGCCACCAGGAGCACCCCCGTCCGTCCGGCGGGCAGGAGGTTCGGGCCGGCGGCCCGGATCGTGCGGCGCACCGGCTGCGGCCCACGGGGTCTTGCGACCCGACCGCCGGTCGCCCGGGCCGAGGCGCTCGAGGACGGGCGCGTCCGGTGCGGTGAGCACCCCGTCCGGGACGAGCGCCCTCGCCACCCGGACGACGAGGCCCGCGAAGTCGGTCGAGGCGTCGGGGTTGGTGGCCGCGGTGAACAGTTCGTGACCGATGCCCTCGGCGGAGGCGACGAACTCACCGCCGGTGACACCGGGGACGGCCGGCGGCCCGCCCGTCCTGAGCGCCGCGGGGAACGGTGCCGCCGTCGTGGGGGCGCCACGCAGCCGAGCACGTGGTGCCGGCGTCCGCCCACGACCTGGACGATCCCCACGAGTTCGCGTCCGGGAGGGGCCGGCGAGCGGCCTGCGGGCACCAACGGGTGCGGGGCGCTGCGCACGAGCGGTGTCCCGGTCGTCGGCGCCCCGGTCCGGCCGGTCGGCCGCGCACCGCGTCCCGCCCGCACGGCCGCCGGGGAACCGCGTGCGGCACCGCCGGAGACCCGCCGGCGCATCGGGCTCCCCTCCGCGCGGCGCAGCACGAAGGGACACCCCGCCCGCTCCCGAACGCGGGGGCGACCGGCGGGCGGAGGAGCACCGGGTCATCTCGTGGGAGTGAGCGGGAGGGCGTCGGTGTACGCGTTCACCGGCTTGGCGGTCTTCTCCACGGAACGGGCGTCGAGTGCGACGGGTGCGGAGCTCGTGCCCAGGGTTCCGCCTGGGTGCCAGGTGCCCGTGACGACCACCCAGGTGTTCGCGGACGGGGCCGGGGTGCCGTGGACCCGTACCTTCACGGACTGGGCGTCCGCTGCGCAGCAGGAGATGATGATCCGGGTCAGGAACCAGCCGTCGCCCCGCCGGCCGGACGTGACGAAACCGGTCATCCGGACCGTGCGGTCCCTGATGGCCCGTGTGCGGTCCTGCTGCACGCGGCGGGTGAAGTCGGAGAGGGTGATCGGAAGCGGTGAGGCCGCGGGCAGCGGGTCGAAGTCGTCCTGGTGGGTGATGGCCCTGGGGGCCTCGCGGGAGGCGGTGTACGCGCCGAGGGCGGGCGGGGCGTAGACGAGCAGGCTCAGCGCCGGGAGGAACAGCAGCCATGCCGCACGGGGTGCGCCGGAGTGGTGGTGCCCGTGGCCGTCGTCGCCGTGGTCCGCGGTTTCGTCGTCCTCGCGCCGTCGCCCGTAGGAGACCGCGTCCGCCACGCCGAGCAGGATCAGCAGGACCCCGGAGGCGATGAGCAGCGGGCGCATCCCCTCCTTGACGTAGCGCAGGTAGAGGTCGGTGAAGAGGGCGACGTGCAGCAGGCCGATGCCGCTGAGGACGAGCAGGGTCATCTGAAACGGGCGTTTCACAGCAGTGCTCCTCCGATCAGTGCGCTGGACAGGACCGCCACGACCACCGTGGCGGCGGAGAACCGGACGGCGAAGGCCCGGCCGAAGGTGCCCGCCTGAAGGGCGATCAGCTTCAGGTCGACCATCGGGCCGACCACCATGAACGCCAGCCGCGAGACCGGCGAGAACCCGCTGAGCGAGGCCGCCACGAACGCGTCCGCCTCCGAACACACCGCCAGCACGATCGCCAGCCCGGCCAGGAACAGCACCGACAGCCAGGGCGAACCGGAGAACACGTCCAGCACGGAACGGGGCACCGCCACGTTGAACGTGGCCGCCGCCATCGCGCCCACCACCAGGAATCCGCCCGCGTGCAGGAAGTCGTGCTGGAAGCCGACCCGGAACTCCCGCCACCGGCTGCCGCCCACCTGGTGCCCGCTGTGCCGCACCACCGGCCGCAGCCACTCGGCCCGCCCCCGCCACAACCACAGCCAACCCATGACGGCGGCCGTGCCCAGCGAGGCCAGCAGCCGGGCGGCGACCACGGCCGGGTGACCGGGGAAGGCGACCGCGGTGGCAGTCAGCACCACCGGGTTGATCGAGGGCGCCGACAGCAGGAACGCGAACGCGGCCGCGGGCGTGACACCCCGCCCGATCAGGCTGTTCGCCACCGGCACCGACGCACACTCGCAGCCCGGCAGCACCACCCCCGCCACACCGGCCACCGGCACGGCGAGCACCGGCCGACGCGGCAGCACGCGGCTGAACACCCGCGCCGGCACGAACGCGTTGATGGCCCCGGACAGGGCCGTGCCCAGCAGGAGGAAGGGCAGCGCCTGCACGGTCACGGCGAGGCAGACGGTCCGCCACGCCTGCATCGCCGGCGTCTCCATCCACCTGCCCCCGAAGTAGAGCACCGCACCGGGCACGGTGGCCGCCCCCAGGAACAGCAGCGGCCACCACCGGGGCCAGCCGGCGGCAGTGCCGTCCCCCGCCGTTCCGTCCGCGTCGACGGCCTCGGCCTCCTCGGCCCGTTCTTCTGTTCTCTGCATGCCAGCCCCGCCTGTCGGATGTCCCCGCCAACATAGCCGGAGCGACGACCGGGCCATCCGGACGGTCCTGCCCCACCGTGGTCTTCGAGCCCGTCGGGTCCGTCCGGGCCCGTCGGCGGGCCGTGGACGCGCCCCGCTCCGCCGCCCCGCCGGGGCCGGAGCCCGCTTCGAACCCGGCGCGCCGGTCGAACCCAGTGATAAGGATCGCCGCATGGATCAGCCCACCACCGACGCCACGACCCCGGCTCCTCCCCCTGGAAGGGTGATCGTCCTCACCGGTCCGCCCGGTGCGGGCAAGAGCACCGTGGCCCGCCTGCTGGCCGACCGGCTGTCGCCCAGCGTCCACCTGCACTGCGACGACTTCTGGCACTTCATCAAGCGGGGTGCGATCGCTCCCCACCTCCCGCAGGCCCACCGGCAGAACGAAACCGTCATCGGTGTCCTGGCCGACGCCGCCTTCGGCTATGCCGTCGGCGGCTACCAGGTCATCTGCGACGGCATCGTCGGCCCCTGGTTCATCGACGCGTTCCGGACCACGGGTGGGACACGGGGTGCCGAGCTGCACTACGCCGTCCTGCGTCCCGATCAGGACACGACGCTGCGCCGGGCGGCCGGCCGCGGTGGCGACGCGCTGACCGACCCCGACCCGATCCGCTCACTGCACCGGCAGTTCACCGGCCTCGGCGCATTCGAAGGACACGTACTCGACACGACGCACCTCACTCCGGAAACCACCGCCGACTCCGTCCTGCACGGCCTCGACGGAGGTGCTTTCCTGCTCGGGCCGGGGTCTCCGTCGCCGCGGGCGAACCACCCGATCCACCATTCCTGACGACCGGCTCCCCCCGGTGACCCCGCCGCCGTCCGTGCGGCCGGCTGCCGCGGCTGCGGCGCTCCGGCTCAAACGGCGGGACGGCCCGCCGCCGTGCCCAGCACGACGCCGGTGGCCATGCCTCCCGGTCTCCCCCGTCCTCTGCCTCCCTGTCGTTCGGCGTCCCCGGCGACCTCCCGGCCGCTGTCGGTGGTGGGGAGCTGCACGCTGCCGTATCCGCGGGCGTCCGGGGCTGGGACAGGCAGCCCAGTGCCCGCGGGGGCCTGGCCGGCTCCGCCGCACCGGCCCCCGCAGGTCCTCGCCGGTCCGGGTCAGCCGGCCGCGTTGAGGAGGTCCAGGGCGCTCTGCTGGCAGCCGTAGTCCGTGGTGCCGGCGCCGCCGCCCCAGTGCGGGCCGTACTGGTCGAGGGGGTTGCGGTCGTGGGTGTAGGCGGTGTTCGCCCAGCTCGCGAGGATCCCGGTGTACGGGTGGTCGCCGAGCTGGGTGTTGAGCCGTCCCAGGCCGCGGACGTAGGCGCCCTTGAAGCTGGGGCCGTCACCGGTGCAGGAGTCGCCCTCGCCCGGCTCGCGCAGCACCCCGTTGGTCTGCAGCCGCACGGTCGAGGCGTCGGCCAGCGTGCGGGCGGTGGTCAGCAGCGCCGAGTCACCGGTGGCCCGGTACAGCTCGGTCAGGCCCCCCAGCACCACGCCCTGGTTGTACGTCCACGTCGGCTGGCCGTTGTTGGCGCACGCGTCGCTGAGACCGTCGTTGATCATGTTGTTGCCGTTGATCATGCCGCTGTTCCGGAACCACGACCATTCGCTCCTCGCCCGGTTCAGATACGTGGTGTCGCCGGGGATGCGGTTGTGGAGGGCGGCGGTGAGCTGGAGGAACAGCTCGTTGGTGATCGCGTTCTTGTAGTTGCCGTTGGTGTTCCACCGCACTCCGCCGCCGCAGGTGCCGTTCCAGTTGGCGTACATGTGGTCGGCGTCGGCGCGGGCGGTGTTCAGGTAGCGGCTGTCACCCGTCATGTCGTACGCGGCCACCCAGGCCAGGCCCCACCAGCCGGTGTCGTCCAGGTACTCGTTCCTGAACTGCCCGCCCTGCGCGTTGATGTTCTTGTCGTACGTCTGGGCGATGGTGTACGTGTAGCTGCCCATGCCGGTGATCCGGGCGTTGTCGATGATCGCGGTCAGCGCGTTGGCCCCGGTCCACCATCCGTTGCCCCCGAACAGCTTGGTGGTGCGGTCGTACGACATCATCAGCGCGGTCGCCGCGGCGGTCCGCCGGTCGCCGGCGTTCCACGTGGTGCGCGCCCACGGCGTGCACACGATGGCGCCGGCCGCCTGCCCGCAGGCCCGCAGCGCTCCGACCCCCAGGGTGTTCCAGTCGTCCACGTTGTACATCAGCGTCCGCCAGCCGCGCTGGCCGGACGGGACCGTCGTGTCGCCGAGCTTGCTGCCGGCCGCCCAGGTGCGGCCGCCGTCGAAGCTGCGGTCGAGCCACACCTCGTCGCCGGCAGCGCCGTTGTCGATGGACGCCCAGCCCATCGCGTCGGTGTCGTCGAAGTGCAGCACGACCGAGCGGCCCGACAGCGCGGCCGTCACCGGCTGCCGGTCCTGGGGGCTCAGGCCCGGATCCCGGGCGTCGCAGTACCTGTTGCACACCGCCGCGGAAGCGGCCGAGGCCGGCGGTGGCGCGGCCACCCCGATGGACAACGTTGTCAGGAGGGCGAGGAGGATGCCGGAGGCGGATCTGCTGGGTTTCATGGGGGCTCCCGAACCGATCGGACGTGGGGGGACCAGGGGGACCAAGGGGGTGGGGGTGAGGGCCGCGCCGCGAGGAAGACCGACGCGCTCCTGTGAAGCTAACCACGGCCTGACGCCCCGTCAATGGTCCGGACCGCAGCCGGATCAGCGACGCACGCGCCTTCCCGGGGTTCCGGGCACCGCACCGCCGCCGCGTGATCCCGTCCCCTGGCCAGGACGCCCGCACGGCCAGGGGCAGACCGACGGCCGGTGTGCGTGCAGCGCGCCTGTTCATCCGGCAGTGCGCACACGATGGACGCGGGAGCCCCGGCCGACTTCACGGGAGCGCTCCCGTGCCGGGTGGGGCAGGACGCCTCCGGCGCGGCGACCCCCCACGAGGAGGAGGTGCGCCTTGTCCCCGCACACCACGCCGCTCCGGGCTCACGGGACTGCTGCTGTCCGGCGCGCTGGCGCTGTCGGCGGCGGCGTTCCTGGCACCCGGCAGCGCTCAGGCCGCCGGTTCCGGTCGGTTCCGGTTCTGGTTCCGGTCGGTTCCGGTTCCGCCCAGGTCTACCTGGCCGAGGACGGCACCCGGGACGGTGTGACAGCCGGCGCTTCGGTCTCCGGTTACCAGGGCAGCGGTCACGTCGAGGGCTTCGACCAGGCGAGCGACAGCGTGACGATCACGGTCCCGGACAGTCCCGGCGGCCTGCACACGCTGTCGGTGCGCTACGACGCCCCGTACCGCGACAAGAAGGCGAACCTGCCGGTCAATGACGCCGGTGTGGGTGAGATCGCGCTGCCGGCCACCGACTCCTTCACCGACGCGGCGGCCGCGAACGTCCTGCTGAAGGCCGGCGCCAACACGGTGACCGTCAGCAACGACTGGGGCTGGTACCTGATCGACTCGGCCGCGCTCGCCCCGGCCCCGCCGTGTCCGCCGCACGCGGTGACCGGCGGACCGACCGATCCCCCGGGCCACCCGGAGACCGAGTCGCCGATGCGGTGCCTGACCGCGAACCACGGCAGGGGCATCCTCAGCGGCCGGCAGGACGCGGCCCACGAGCGATGGCTGGAGGTCGGCATCGGCAAGGCCCCGGCGCGGGAACCCGCCCGGGGCGGACGGCGCGGACCTTTCTCGAGGAACAGACGCGCGGCCGCGCACCGCCCCGCGCCTCCGTTCCGGGAGGGGCCGCCCGTCCGGCCGCCCGTCCGGTGCTGCCGGTCACCGGCGGCGGCCCACCCCCGGTCGACACGGCTTAACTCACACCAAAAGAAAAGCCGCGTTGGATTCCTTGACCTGCCTCTGGCGAAGAGGCATGGTTTCGGAGAGCGCTCTCCCATCCTCTTTGATCACCGCACCTCCCGAGTCAAGGAGCCGACTTCGTGTCCGCAGTCGATGCCGTGGCGGGACCGTCACGAGGAGGACGGGCCACTGCAGCGTCCGGAGGGATCGCAGGAGCGTTTCCCACCTCTTTCGCCGGCGCCCCGCTCACGCTTCCCCCGACCGCCGCGGCCCAGGCGGTTCCCGCCCGCCGTCCCGGGGCAAGCCCGCGACGGCGGGCGGCCGGGAGCAGCACGGGGCACCGGCCTGCGTCCACCACGCCGACCGGGCGGTCCGGATGAACCGGCCGGGCACGGTCCGCTCCGGCCCGGGCCCGGCCACGGCCGTCCCGGACAACGGCACAACGGCGCAACGGCGCGACGGCGCAGCGGTCATGGAGGTCGCCGACGGCGTCCGGCCGTCCGGCTTCCCCGTCGGCACCGGTCCGGCCGACCCGCCCACCCCGCTGGAGACCGGTCCCCGGGGTGCCGCCGCGGACCACTCCGCCGACCCCGCCGTCCCCCAGGACCTGCGCTTCCGCATCGACGGCGCGGGGCCGGCCGAGGCCACCGCCGGCCCGGCCGCCAACAGGAACGGCGTGATCGTCGGCCACACCCGGGGACGGCGTGCGGACCGCGGTGCCGGAGTGGACCGGGACGCGAACCGGGCCGGCCACGGCGTCCGCGCTGAGGACGGCGACGCCCTGTCGCCGGCCTCGGGCCCTCGCCCGTCCCGTCGACGGCCGTCCCCGCCCTTGACCCCGCCACCCCTCCGCACTCCCCGTCCGAGCCGGACGCACCTGCCCCGCATCCCGGCCCGGAGGGGCCAGCCAGCGCGACGAGCCGATCCGTCAGGAGCACCCGTGTCCAGACCACCTTCCACGACCGCACCCGTCCCACGCCGCGCCGGCGTGTCCCTTATCGCGCTCGGCGCGCTCCTCGCGTCGTCGCTCACCGTCGCGCTCGCGCCGAACGCGCACGCGGCCGACACCCTCCTGTCCCAGGGCAAGCCCGTCGCCGCTTCCTCGCAGGAAGGAGACGGCTACGCGGCCGCCGCCGCGGTGGACGGCGACCTGACCGGGACCCGGTGGGCCAGCCAGTGGAGCGACCAGCAGTGGCTCCAGGTCGACCTGGGCCAGCGGTCGAACCTCAGCCGTGTCGTGCTGACCTGGGAGAGCGCCTACGGCAGGGACTACGAGATCCAGGCATCCGACAACGGCAGCGACTGGCACCCCCTGAAGGCGGTGACCGGCGGCGACGGCGGCACCGACGACCTGGCCGTGTCCGGGACCGGCCGCTACGTCCGGATGCAGGGCCTGGCCCGGTCCGGCGGCTACGGGTACTCGCTGTGGGAGTTCCAGGTCTACGGCTCCCCCGGCGGCAGCACTCCGCCGCCCGCCTCGGGCGCCGTGAAGGTCGAGGGCGGCCAGGGCAACTGGCGCCTCACCGTGGGCGGCCAGCCGTACACCGTCAAGGGAGTCACCTGGGGCCCGGCGGCCTCCGACGCTCCCAAGTACCTGCCGGACGTGAAGGCCATGGGCGCCAACACGATCCGCACCTGGGGCACCGACGGCTCCAGCAAGGCGCTCCTGGACGCCGCGGCGTCCAACGGGATCCACGTGATCAACGGTTTCTGGCTCCAGCCGGGCGGCGGGCCGGGCGCCGGCGGCTGCGTCAACTACGTGACCGACACCGCGTACAAGAACGACTCGCTCACCGAGTTCGCCAAGTGGGTGGAGGCCTACAAGAGCCATCCGGCGACGCTGATGTGGAACGTCGGCAACGAGTCGGTCCTCGGTCTGCAGAACTGCTACAGCGGCAGTGAACTGGAGGCGCAGCGCAACGCCTACACCAGCTTCGTCAACGACGTCGCCGAGAAGATCCACAGCATCGACCCCGACCACCCGGTCACCTCCACCGACGCGTGGACCGGCGCCTGGCCGTACTACAAGCGCAATGCGCCCGACCTCGACCTGTACGCGATGAACTCGTACAACAACGTGTGCAAGGTCCGCCAGGACTGGATCGACGGGGGCTACACCAAGCCCTACATCATCACCGAGACCGGTCCGGCCGGCGAGTGGGAGGTGCCCCACGACGCCAACGGCGTCCCCGACGAGCCGACCGACGTGCAGAAGGCGGACGGGTACACCAAGGCCTGGAACTGCGTGACCGGCCACCAGGGCGTGGCCCTGGGCGCCGCCCTCTTCCACTACGGCACCGAGCACGACTTCGGGGGCGTGTGGTTCAACCTCGTGCCCGACGGGCTGAGGCGGCTGTCGTACTACGCCGTCAAGAGGGCGTACACGGGCTCGGCGTCCGTCGGCAACACTCCCCCGGTCATCAGCAACATGACCGTCTCCCCGGCCTCCTCCGCACCGGCCGGCGGCGAGTTCGCCGTCCACGCCGACGTGCGCGACCCGGACAACGACGCGATCACGTACAAGGTCTTCCTCGGCGGCAACTACGCCAGCGGCGACAAGCGGCTCGTCGAGGCCCAGTGGCGCTCGACCGGCAACGGCAACTTCGCCCTCACCGCGCCGCAGAAGCTCGGCGTGTGGAAGGTCTACGTCCAGGCCGAGGACGGGCACGGCAACGCCGGCATCGAGACCAAGTCCGTCAAGGTCGTCCCCCCGCCGGTGAGCGGGACCAATCTGGCGCTGAACCGGCCCGCGACCGCCTCCTCCTCCCAGCAGTCCTACGGCGACTGCCCCTGCCCCCCGGCGCTGACCGTCGACGGCCGCACCGACACGCGCTGGGCCAGCGACTGGAGCGACCCCCAGTGGCTCCAGGTCGACCTCGGCGCCTCCCAGGCCCTGCGCAAGCTGCAGCTCGTCTGGGACCCGGCCTACGCCAAGTCCTACGAAGTGCGGGTCCCCGACGCCGGCAGCAACTGGCGTCCGGTGTACTCCACGACCACCGGCGACGGTGACGTCGACGCCATCGAGGTCTCGGCCACCGCCCGCTACGTGCGCCTGCAGCTGACGGCGCGCGGCACGAGCTGGGGCTACTCCCTGCACGAGCTGGGGATCTACAGCTGACGACCGAGCTCCGGGCGGCGGCGGAACCCGTGGAGGGCCCCGCCGCCGAACCGGCCGCACCACCCGCGTGACACGTGTGCGTGCGCGCGGGCCCTCTTCCCACCCCACGGGCAGGAGCCCCCCGTGAGATCGCGTTCCGAACGGCTCCCCGCACTGCTCCTCGGCACCGCGCTCCTCGCCGGTGTCCTCGGCGTCGGCACCCTCGCCTCCGCCACCACCGGCACCGGCGGTGACGCACCCGCCTCGGCGCCGGCCGCCCGCAGCGGGCACACGATGGCCGTGTCCACGCAGGCGTCCGGCGACGACCCGGACGGTGACGGCTGCATACCGGCCGTGCCGCAGGTCACCGGTGTCACGCCGTCCACGGCCAGCCCGCCCCCGCGCTACTTCCACGAGTTCCAGGCCAACCGCTCGGTCACGCACACCGCTCCGGACGATCCGGTCGTGCACCCGGGCCAGCCGGGCAAGTCCCACGGCCACACCCTCATGGGCGACACCACCAACGCGGGCAGCACCACCGCCTCCCCCGAGGGCGGCGCAACCACCTGCAAGGTCCCCGCCGACGCTTCGGCCTACTGGACGCCTTCGCTGTTCAAGGGCGACCAGAAGATCCTCCCGGTGGGCGCGCAGACCATCTCCCACAAGTCCGGCGTCACCGACTACACCAGCGTGCGCCCCTTCCCCAAGGGCCTGCGGTTCGTCGTGGGCGACCCGATGCAGAGCGCCGACGGGTTCCGCCGCCACCCGGGCTTCGTCGAGGGCTGGGAGTGCGGCGACAGCTACTTCAACACCGACTTCCCCGCGAGCCGCCCGAGCCGGGCCGACGTCCAGCTCGACATCCGCTTCCAGGCACCCAGTTGCTGGGACGGCAAGTACCTCGACACACCGGACCACCAGAGCCACACGGCCTACCCCGTGGTCAAGCCCGGCACCAACGACACCATGTGCCCCGCCGACCACCCGGTCGCCCTGCCCATGATCGAGTTCAAGATGGCCTTCCCGGTCAACGGCGACATGTCGCGGGTCCACCTGGCCAGCGGGACGGGCCACTCCTTCCACTACGACTTCTTCAACGCCTGGGACGACGCCACGCTCAAGGCGCTGGTCGGCCACTGCGTCGTCGGCGGCCTGCAGTGCGACGCCCGCGGCTACGACCAGACCCACCCGGAGGCCGGAGCGGCCCTGAACGCGGACTACCGGCTTCCCTGAGCACCGGTCCGTTCCACCCGGCCCGGCCGTCCCGCCGCACCATGGGACGGCGCCTCAGGGACGCGACGGGGAGACCGGGTGTGTACCCGGTCAGCGGAAGACGCCGCTGTAAGCGTTGAGGGCGGGCTGGCCGCCGAGGTGGGCGTACAGGACGTTGGAGTCCTTCGGGACGTCTCCGTTGCGTACGAGGTCGATGAGCCCGGCCATGGACTTGCCCTCGTAGACGGGATCGATGATCATGCCTTCGAGGCTTGCGGTGAGCCGGATGGCGTCCAGGGTGGACCGTACCGGGATTCCGTAGCGGTCGCCGGCCCAGCCCTCGAGGACGGTGATCTCGTCGTCGCGCAGGTCCCGGCCGAGGCCGATGAGTTCGGCGGTGTTGCGGGCGATCTTCTCCACCTGGGCGCGGGTCTCGGCGAGCTTGGCCGAGGCGTCGATGCCCAGGACGCGGCGGGGCCGTTCCTGGCCGGCGAAGCCCGCGATCATGCCCGCGTGGGTACTGCCGGTGACGCTGCACACCACGACGGTGTCGAAGAAGACGCCCAGTTCACGCTCCTGCTGCTGCACCTCGTGGGCCCAGCCGGCGAAGCCGAGACCGCCCAGCGGATGGTCCGAGGCACCGGCCGGGATGGCGTACGGGGTGCCGCCGGCGGACCGGACGTCCTCCAGGGCCTGCTGCCAGCTGTCCTTGAAGCCGATGCCGAATTCGGCCCGGACCAGTCGTACGTCGGCGCCCATGATGCGTGACAGCAGGATGTTGCCGACCTTGTCGTTGACCGCGTCCGGCCAGTCCACCCAGCTCTCTTGCACGAGGACGGCCTTCAGACCGGCCCTGGCGGCGACCGCGGCCACCTGCCGGGTGTGGTTGGACTGCACCCCGCCGATGCTGACCAGGGTGTCCGCGCCCATGGCGAGGGCATCGGGAAGCAGGTACTCCAGCTTCCGGGTCTTGTTGCCGCCGAAAGCCAATCCACTGTTGCAGTCCTCCCGTTTGGCCCAGATGCGCGCGCCGCCGAGGTGGTCGCTGAGCCGGTCCAGGGGGTGGACGGGGCTGGGTCCGAACAGCAGGGGGTAACGCTCGAAGGCGTCGAGGGGCATCTGTGGGTCCTTGGGGGAGGCGTGCGGTGCGGGGCTCTGGTCAGTGCGGGGAAGCGGTGCCGACGGGTCCGTCGCCCACCTCTTCGCCGCCGGGGAGCGGGATGTCGAGCAGGGGTACCAGCGTCTGCCAGTTGGCGCGGGTGGCCGCCACCGCCCCCTCCACGTCCCCCGCCTCGCACAGCGCGATGATCCGGTCGTGCTGACCGACCGAGCCCCGGCCGCCGAGCGAGGAGAAACGCAATCGCTCCAGGCGCCGCAGCAC
The DNA here is from genome assembly GCF_030499535.1 of Streptomyces sp. TG1A-8. NCBI lineage: Bacteria > Bacillati > Actinomycetota > Actinomycetes > Kitasatosporales > Streptomycetaceae > Streptomyces > Streptomyces sp. TG1A-8. The sequence continues at coordinate 6,294,021 of NZ_JASTLB010000001.1, read as the reverse complement.
CGGCGTGAACTGCTCGAGGACGCTGTGGATGGCGTGGTTGGCACAGGCGGCGACCGGGACACCGTGGAAGTCGTCGTCGGCGGCGATCGCCGCGTCGGCGTCGTTGCGCCGCAGGGCGTCGGCGAAGCGTGCGTTGGCCTCGCGCATGGCGTCGAGCTCGGCGGCGGACAGGTTGGGCAGTGCCTCGCGGACGGCGAGTTCGTGCATGGCAGCCGTCACCGACTGGGCGGCGCGGACAGCGCGGACGTCCAGGGGGCTGACCATGGTGTAACGGCCGGGTTTCGTCTGGACCAGTCCGGCCTGGTCCAGACGCGTCAGGGCCTCCCGAATGGGGGTGCGACTGACACCCAGCCACTCCACCAGGTCGCTGTCGTTGAGGCGTTCGCCCGGGGCGAACGTGCCGTCGATGATGGCGTCCCGGATCGCCCGGTAGGCGGTCTCCCGAAGGAGCGACCTGGAAACGAGCCCCCGGCTCTGCGGAACTGGCATGCAACATACTGCACGCAACATGAGGTTAGCTGTCAAGGAGGTCGGTCCATCGCCGGGCCGCCGGCCGCACCACGCGTCCCGGACGGCACCCGGTGCCGCCACCTTCGAGCCCCTGAAACGCCCGTTCGTGAGTCGGCATGGCGGACGCACGCATAGGCAAGCTTCGAACTATGTTGCCCCGCCACATGTGCGCCTGACCTGCATGTTCTTACGGTGTGCCGACACGTACCCGTCCCCACCGCACACGAGGAAGTGGCGCACATGGCCTCCGGAACCACCGCTCCCCCACCCCCTGCCAGCCTCCCCCGCATCGTCGCCGCCAGCCTCATCGGGACCACCATCGAGTGGTACGACTTCTTCCTGTACGGTTCCGCCGCCGCGCTGGTGTTCAACAAGCTGTTCTTCCCGGGCTCCGATCCGCTGGTCGGGACGCTGCTGTCGTTCCTGACGTACGCCGTGGGGTTCGCGGCCCGTCCGCTGGGGGCGCTGGTGTTCGGGCACTACGGTGACCGGCTGGGGCGCAAGAGGCTGCTGGTGCTGAGCCTGCTGCTGATGGGCGGGGCGACCTTCGCCATCGGACTGCTGCCCACGCACGCCACCGTCGGGAGCGCCGCGCCCGTGCTGCTGACCGCGCTGCGCCTGGTCCAGGGCTTCGCGCTCGGCGGCGAGTGGGGCGGCGCCGTCCTGCTGGTGTCCGAGCACGGGGACGCACGGCGGCGTGGTTTTTGGGCCTCTTGGCCGCAGACGGGAGCGCCGGCCGGGCAGTTGCTGGCGACCGGTGTGCTGTCGCTGCTCACCGCGGTGCTCTCGGACGACGCCTTCGGCAGCTGGGGCTGGCGGATCCCGTTCCTGCTCTCCGGTGTCCTCGTGGTCGTCGGCCTGTGGATCCGGCTCTCCGTCGATGAGTCGCCCGTCTTCAAGGATGCGCTGCGGCGGGCCGAGTCCCGGCAGCCGGGTGCCGAGGAGAAGCCGCCGCTCGTCTCCGTGCTGCGGCACCACTGGCGGGACGTGCTCGTCGCCATCGGCGCCCGCATGGCGGAGAACATCAGCTACTACGTCATCACCGCGTTCGTCCTCGTCTACGCCACCACCTCCGCCGGTGTGTCGAAGCAGACCGCGCTCAACGCCGTCCTCATCGGCTCGGCCGTGCACTTCGCCGTGATTCCCGCCTGGGGCGCGCTCTCCGACCGGGTCGGGCGACGGCCCGTGTACCTGTTCGGCGCGGCCGGCGTCGGTCTGTGGATGTTCCCGTTCTTCTCGCTGGCCGACACCGGATCGTTCGGCCGCCTGGTGCTGGCCGTGACCGTCGGACTGGTGCTGCACGGCGCCATGTACGCACCCCAGGCCGCCTTCTTCGCCGAGATGTTCGCCACCCGGATGCGCTACTCCGGTGCCTCCATCGGCGCCCAGTTCGCCTCCGTGGCGGCCGGTGCCCCCGCCCCGCTGATCGCCACCGCGCTGCTCGCCGACTACGACAGCTCCACCCCGATCGCGCTGTACGTGATCGCGGCCGCCGTGCTGACGCTGGTCGCCGTCGGTGTGGCCCGGGAGACGCGGCACCGGGACCTCGCCCGGGTGGGGGCCGAGGAGGACGGCGCGTCCGCCGTGGCGCAGGCGGCGGCCGGGGCGCGGACGGTCTGACCGGCGCACCCTTCCCGGGCGCACGTCCACGCCCTGCGCGCACCGGCTGCCGTGCGCGCGCCGGCTCCGTCGGGCGCCCGGCTCCCGGCGGGCCCGCACCGGTCCCGTAGCGGTGTTCTGTGGACATACGCCGTGTTGCCTCATGTCGTGTTGCGGCTGAGGGAGTCAAGTGGGTTATGAATGGCGGCTGTTCTGGGTTGGTGACGGGGGCGATCCCGTCGGAGGCCGACCCGTCCCTGGCTGGGAGGACTTGAAGGAGCGCGAGCGGACGCTCGGGCTGCGCGAGAGGCAGCCGATCCTCGTCTCGCCGGAGGGCCGGGTCGATCCTCGGCTGAGTGAGTGCCTGCGACGCTCGGCGTTCTCGGCCAAGGCGCCGGGCACCCAGGTCACGTACGCTCCGCTCTACCGGCTGTTCTTCACGTTCCTGTGGCAGCGCGGACTGGACTGGGACGAGGCGTCGGAGGACGACGTTGAGGACTGGGAGGACTGGCGTCGACGAGGGGCGATGAATCCGGCTCCGGTCGACGGCGGCACGTGGCCGAAGGAGCAGGCCGCGTTGAAGCTGCTGTACGGCATCGCGGCCCAGAGCGACCTTATACCGGCGAACCCGGTGACGCTCGCCTCGCCGTCGGACGTGAAGACCTCGGACGTGAAGTGGCTCTCGCCCCGGGCCTTTCGGCTGTGGCGCAACGTCGGGCTCGGCGGCATGCTGCCGAGCGGGCTGGAGGACGAAGCGTGGCGCGGTCAATCAGCCGGCCGGCACATGGCCTACCCCGACCTGACGTACTCCAGCGGCCTGCGGCGCCGCGAGGGCGGCACCCTGCTGCTCTGCGAACTCCCGGCGCTGAGGCGGCGAAACTACTACGCGGGCAGGGTGGGCCAGGGTGTGGCCAAGCGGGCCGGCTACACCTTCTACGTCGGCCACCCAGCGCTCCAGCGCGTCGAGGGCTACCGGATGAGCACGCGCGCCCTGGCCGTGGCCCGTGCGCGCCGGCGCGGCGTCTACGACCGGCTGCCCGGCCTGCGCATCATCCAGACGGTCAGCCGGGCGGGACGGGTGCAGTGGAGGAGCCGGGACGGTCGTGCGGGTGAGAGCGCGCTTGGGAGGCTGACGGCGGCCGAGCGGATGATGCTGTTCGTCGAGGGCGAGGACGGCCTGGAGCCGGCGATGCTGTGGCTGACCGAGAGCGGGCTGCCGCTGCGGTACACGAGCTGGACGAAGGTTCTCGAGCGGGCGAGCGACCGGTGCGCCGCCGCGGGGCTCGAGGTCTTCGCGACGCCGAAGATGCTGCGGCACTCCATGGCCCTGCGGACCCTGATCGCCCTGCACAACGCGCTGGACCGCCGACTCGGGCTGACACCGGCTGAGCGCCTGCACTACGAGGAGGTGTATGGGCAGGTCTGGCTGATGGTCAAGGACATGCTCGGGCACCGCAGCGACCAGGTGACGCGGGATGTGTACCTGGAGCCGGTGCGCGGGCTGCAGTTGGAGTCGCTGCTCGGCGACGACGACAACCCCGTAAACGTGGAGAAGATCGCGGAGCTGGCGGCGCGCACAGGCCTGATTTTGGACGCGGCGTGAGCGGGCGGGGCCGCCGGGCGGCGCTGCCGCCGACGGACTACCGCAAGGCGCCCGTGCTGGACGCGGACGGGCTGGTCATCCGCCCGGTCAGCGGCGCCGGGAAGCCGCTGGGCGTGTGGGACTTCCGGGCCAGCCCCGGCCCTGTCGAATTCCGGCGGGCGCTGGTGGCCGCGCTGGCCGCGCAGGGCCGGGGCTGGGGCAGCCAGGACACCTACCAGACGAACGCCGGCGCGCTGAAGCTGCTGTTCAAGGACGCGGCGGCGGCCGAGCCTCCCGTCGCGGCGACCGGGCAGATCACGGTGAAGTGGTGGAAGCAGTGGAGCGGCGACATCCACGTCCGCCGGGTCCTGGCCGCGGTCGTCCGGCGGGCGCCCGGGGTGCCGGAGGCGACCCGCGTGTTCATGGAGACGCCGCGGCGCCGACCGCCGGCCCGGCGCGGGCGGCCGCGCAAGCAGGCCCACACCAGGGAGGAACTTCGCCGGATCCGGGACGCGGCCGCCGCGACGGTGCGCGCCGGGCGGCTGCGGATCGCGGCGAACACCGCGGTCCTCCAACGGTGGCGGGCCGGGGCGATCGAGCGCGGAGACGGCGACTGGCCACTCGGTGAGGTGCTGGACGTGCTGGCCCGCACCGGGGACCTTCCGCGCCACCCCAACAGCACCGACCACGCGGTGACCGCGTACGCGGAGCGCGCGTGCGCCTTCGAGGGCAACGCCGCCTCGCTGAGCCGGCTCTTCGCGACGCCGGCGGAGATCGGGGCGGCGGCCATGCTGCTGATCGCGCACGAGGCGTGGAACTAGTCGGTGCTCAAGAAGATGGACGTGCCCACCTGGTGGCCGAATGCGGACCGCGAGGACCCCGCCGTGCACCAGGTCGACACGGACAAGGCCCGGCGCGGACGGCGCCGCCACGCGAGCAACACGCTCGTCGACGTCGGCGAGGGCTCCAGCGGCCGGGTCCTGCGGCACGTGCTGGAGCTGACCGCGTCGGCCAGGACGACCTTGGAGCTGCTGGGCCGTCCCTCGACGAAGCTGCTGGTCGGCCACCGCGGCCTGGGCGGAGCCGAGAATCTGCGGGACTACGAGCTCGGCAAAGCCCTGGACGGGGCGATCCGGCGCTGGCAGCAGCAGGTCCGCGCCGGCGGCGTCGACCTGCCCGCCCGGGTGCACGCCCAGGCGCTGCGCCACAGCGCGCAGGCGCACCACGGCCGGGCCCGCAACAACACCCAGGCCACCCACGAGCGGGACTACCAGCTGCAGGACGAGGACGTCCGCGCCGCCTCGCGCGGCGCAGTGGAGCTCGGGCTGGCCCAGGCTCTGGCCTTTGCCCGGCAAACGGTCGCCATGCGCCTGGTCGAGAACGTCGACGCCGCCGACGAGGTGAGCGCCGAGCTCATGGCCAAGGAGGCCGGGATCGACATGGAGGTGGCGCGCCGGATCGTGGCCGGCCGACTGCGCACCCCGGTCGCCTCGTGCGCGGACTTCCTCAACTCCGACCACAGCACGGCCAGGACGCCGTGCGCGGTGTCGTTCCTGCTGTGCTTCGCCTGCCGCAACGCGGTGGCCACCGGCCGCGACCTGCCCCGCATCGCCTACCTGCACCAGGCGCTGGAATCCCTGCGCTCGGCCGTGAAGCCGGCGGTGTGGGCCGCGGACTGGGCGACGCACCACGCGCGGATCGGCGGCTTCCTCACCCCCTACACCACCACCGACGCGCGGCCCCAACTGCTCGCCGCCGTCGCCGACAGCGAGCGGGAGCTGATCCACGCGATGCTGGAACGGAGGCTCGACCCGTGAACGCGTCCTCGCCCCTGCCCGCCGGCTCGGAGGTCGTCGACCCGGCCCCGGACACCTTCGTCCTGCCGTTCAACCGGCTGCGGCCCGGCTTCGACCCCGAGCAGCTGCCGCGCTTCCGCGATCTGGCCTGGCGTCTGGCGCTGATCAGCCCCAGGGAGTCGAACCGCTCGCTGGTCATCGACCGAGCCGCTGCCCCGCCGGGCTGCGGCCCGGCTTGATGCGCGCGGCCTTCGCCGAGCTGAACATCCCCACCCCGGCCGTGTTGCTCCAGCAGCGGGCCTCGCGCTCCACCACCCAACCGGGCACCCTGCGCCACAACTTCCAGATCTGGACCCGCTTCGCCACCTGGCTCGACGGCCGCGGCATCACCGAGCTCTCCCAGGTCATCACCGGCGACCTGGAAGCGTACGCCGAGCACCTGCGCCCGCTCGGCCGCCAGTGGCGCACCGACGCCAAGGCCCTGCGGGTGATCTCGCGGTTGTGGGCCTACGCCCCCTACCTGCCCGAGCGCGACCGGTTGGTCATGCCGCCGTGGGAGGACCCGGCCGCGGTCATGTCCGACTTCCTCGGCACCAACGACGACACCCCGAACGGCGAGAACAGCGTCGCGATCGTGCACCCGGCCGTCATGGCCCCGCTGCTGGTGTGGGCGCTACGCACGGTCCTGGACCTGTCCCCGGACATCCTGGCCGCCGCCCGCGAGCACCGCCGACTCCTCGCCGCCATCCCCGACCGCGCCCCGCACGGCGGCACCGAGACCGCAGTGACCCACCTGCGCGGCCTGCTCGCGGCCGGCGAGAAGCTGCCCTCCAGCGGTGCGCCCGGCGCCACCGCCGTGCGCGCCCGCTTCGGCGGCCCGCTGCCGCCGATGGCCAACACCTTCCTGGCCGGCACCCTCGGCGTCACCACCTCCCAAGTAGCCCGCGCCCGCGGCCTCCTGACCGACGAACTCACCCCGGCCGACTTCGGCCCCGCCCCGCGCCTCAACGTCCCGCTCGCCGCCCGGATCAGCGCCGCCCCGTGGCGAGAACAGATCGGCTTCGACGACGTGGACGTACTGATGCTGCACCTGTCCACCGCCGCCCTGATCTGCTGCGCCTACCTCTCCGGCATGCGGCCCGAAGAGGTCCTGGCCCTGCGCCGCGGCTGCTGCACCCGCGCGGAACGCGACGACGGCACCGTACGGTTCGAGATCCGCGGCTGGCACTTCAAGGGCGTGCTCGACGAGGACGGCAACGCCATCGGCGAAGGCGAACAACGCGCCGCCCCGTGGATCGTGCTGGAACCCGTCGCGCGCGCCATCGCCGTCGTCGAGGAACTCGAAGACGGCGAGCAGCTGTTCATCCGCACCCTCTACCGGTACGCCAAGGGCACTGCATGCCCCGCACCGGCCTGTCCTCCGACACCGCCGTGGAACGGATCCGCGCCTTCACCGCTTGGGCCAACCAGCTCGCCGCCGACCACGACCGGCCCCACGAGCTGATCCCGCCGGACCCCGACGGCGCCGTCGCCCTGCGCCGCTTCCGCCGCACCGTCGCCTGGTTCATCTACCGCCAGCCCGGCGGCCGGATCGCGCTCGCGGTGCAGTACGGCCACGCGGCCACCGCCATGCCGGAGTCCTACACCGGCCGCTCCAAGGCCGACATGCTCGAGGTCCTGGACCAGGAGAAGGGCCTAGCCTGGCCGAGACCCTCACCGAGGCCAGCGAACGCCTCGCCGCCGGCGGGAAGGTCAGCGGCCCGGCGGCCGACCGCTACCGCACCGCGGCCGCGGGGTTCTCCGACCGCTACGCCGGGACCTACCTCGGCAAACGCGAACTGCGCGCGCTGGTCGCCAACCCCCGCCTCCAGGTGTACGAGGACTCGAAGGCGTTCCTGACCTGCAACCACGACGTGTTCACCGCGCTGTGCAACCCTGACCGCGCCCGGGCGGGCGACGGCGGCCGGAGCACCCCCGACCACTCCCGCTGCCACCCGGCGTGCGCGAACATCAGCCGCACCGACAGCCAGATCACTGCCCTGCGGGCCGAGGTCGCGCGGATCGACGCGGACACCGACACCGGCCTCGCCCCCTACCCCATCGCCGCTCGCGAACAGCAGCGCAAGGCCCACCTCACCGCCATCATCCGCCGCCACGAGGCCGAGCAGCTGGCCGACACCGACGCCGAGGAGCGACGATGAGCACCCCCGCCGCGGCCGCCTCCGGCCCGCGCGACGGTGCGGCGCTGGCCCAGCTCGTCGGCGAGGCCCTCGCCCACGCCCAGGGACACGCCGACACTGAGGGCACCGCGGAGATAAGAGCCATCACCCCTGCCATGGTGCGCCTGCTGATCGGCGCCCCGCTGCACTCCGACGGCACGCTGACCGTCGTCTCCCTGGCCACCGAAGCCGGACCGCGCCGCAACAAGCTCACCCACAAGCACACCGGCATCAAGGACCTGTTCTACGCCCTGGTCAAGGCCCGCACCCCCGTCTCTGAAGCGCTGCCCGACTCGGCGCGGGCCCGCGCGGCCAAGCAGCAGCGGGACCTGGCCCGCGTCCGCGCCGAACGCGACGATCTGCGCGGACAGGCGCAGCTCCTGGCCCGGATCGTCCACGTCTTGGAGATCGAAAACAGCAAGCTCAAGGAGGCCAACGCGGCCATGGAGCAGCAGGTGGCCGCCCATGCCTCCGTGCCCAATCTCACCCGTCGGCGGCGCCGACCCTGACCCCGATGTCAACGCCGAGCGGTGGGTGGGCACCTCGCGGGTCAAAGAGCTGCCCTGGGCCGAGGTCCCGCTCGACCACGGAACGCGCGACAGGAGATGCAGCCCCCGCCATCCCCCCGCCTTCGGTTCGCCAGTCCGTGTATCGGGCGCGGTGCGGGGGCCGGGCAACCATGGGCCAGGACTGCCTGCAGCAGCGGTTACATCCGGCGTGTCATCCGCCGGGCGGGGCCGGGGCCGAGCCCACTGGGCGCCGTAGAGCCCAGACTGGTTGGCGTGCGGGGGTATTCACCCACCGGCCTGCTTGCACACGGATTGGCTCGCGCTGTTAAACACGGGCTGATTTTAAACAAGCTCGCACATGCAGAAGACGAACAGCTCCCGGAGGGATATCTACCATCGATCAAAGAAGTAACCCTTGGAGGAATATCCAGCCGTAGAAAAGTGCAAATCTTGACCATCTTCTACGTAAACAATCTCACATGGTGTTGAACTTCGGCACCGCTGCATCCTTTCACCACCGGCGTTGAGTGGACCGATATGGACGCTACATACTCGGGTTGACCACGCCGCATCGGCCGTTGCTGCCGGTAGGCGGCGGCTGGCGCAGGCGCAAAAACAGGACACACACCATGGGTTATAGCGCACGAATCTTCGATTTCGATGGCACCCTGGTCGACACCGGTACCCTCAACCTCACCAGCTGCCACGCGGCTTTATGTTGTTACACCTCGATCACCGTTCCTTGCGCGAGCCTGCAGTTGGCTCCGCTGGGGGACTTAGCGGCGTTTCGTCGATGGCTGATCCGCGAGCACAAGGTGGTGCTGCCGTGCACCGATGCCGAGTGGGTAGCCGCAGTGCGTGTCCGCTGGCTGGCTAGCGCCGTCGATCACCTGCGTGAACTGCCCGCCGCCCGACTGGCCCGTGCAGCCGCCGCCCGGGGTCCGGTCGCCGTCGCCTCCTCCAACGATGGCCAGGTTGTACGGGCCGGATTGCGATTCATCGGCCTCGCCGAAACGATCAGCACCGTCGTCGCCCGAGAGGACGTCGCCGCACTCAAGCCCGCCCCTGATGCCTACCTCGCCGCCGCAGCACAACTAGACGTGCCAGCGCAGGAATGTCTGGCCTACGAAAACACCGACGAAGGCGTACTCGCCGCGCAGACCGCGAGCATGGACGTCATCGATGTTCGCTGCATCCGTAGAAATCCATGACTCACGGCTGCCAGTGGTGGACCCAGCATGGTCTCCGTCCGCCACGCCAGGGGGTTGTATCGATGATCCGGAGAAATCGATCAAGCCTGCTGGCCACGTTGTACGGGGCAGGAACTCTGGCGGTGGTCGTAGCGGAAGCATCGTCGGCCCAGATCTCAGTCGCTTCACACATGAGAGGCCAGTGATGACTGGAACAAGGTGGTGGGACAGCGCCATCGTATTGGGCGGTGGCTTCGCCGGCCTGCTGAGCGCTCGTGTGCTGTCCTCCCATTTCCGCCAGGTCACCATCGTGGAGCAAGACAGCGAACCCGGTGCCGAGTCGCGTCCCGGCGTCCCGCAGTCTGCGCACCCACATGCACTGACGACTCGTGGCGCGAGTCAGGTGGAGGAGTTCTTCCCCGGTCTTCGGTCCGAGTTGCTCGCCGAGGGGTGCCCTGTGATCGACTTTGCCGAAGGGGTGAGAATCCTGTTCCCCACCGGCTGGACATCGCGGGAGCCGGTCGATGTCGATGTGCAGTTGATGCCCCGGCCCCTGCTCGAACATGCTATCCGGCGGCGTGTCACCGCGCTGGACGCCGTGACCGTTCATTACGGACTGCGGGTGGACCGGCTACAGCTCGATCGAGAGCGAGGCGTCACCGCAGTGGTGGCCCGTCCCCACAAAACCGCGGGAGCCGGCGACGAGGAAACAGTGCTGCAGGCCGACCTGGTCGTGGATGCGACAGGCCGCGGCAGCCGGCTTCCGCGCTGGCTCGCCGAAGCCGGTTTTGGGCAACCCGCCACACGGGTGACAGGCAAGAAAACCACACATACCTCCCGGCTCTACACTGTGCCACCCGATTCAGCCCGGGACTGGTGCGCTTCCTACGAACCCACCATCGCTCCCGTCTCGCCCCGCGGCGGTGTCCTCCTCCGGATCGGAACGGACCAGTGGATCGTCGGCATGCTCGGCGCCGCGGATGAGGCCCCGCCCACCGATGAGGAAGGCTTCCGCGCCTACGCGCGAGAACTGCGTAACCCCGACTTCGCGACGATCATCGAGGAGGGCGTGCCACTCGGTCCCATCCGCCGCACCCGCGCCACCGGCAACCGGTGGTACCGCTATGACCGCATGCGGCATTGGCCGACCCGCCTCATCGCCCTGGGCGACTCGATCTGCATTTTCAACCCGGTCTACGGCCAAGGTATGACCGTCGCCGCGCTACAGGCCGCGTTACTCGATACTCTGCTCACCCGCCACGCCGAGCGTGGAAATCTCGACAGGCTCGGCCGGGCTTTCCAACGGGGCGCAGCCGCCCTCGTTCGCAGCCCCTGGATGGTCAGTACCTCCACCGACCGCGCCTGGGAAGACAACCCGACCCTGTCGAGCCGAATGGCCGCCGGCCTGTTCGGCGCCCTCACCGCGCGCTTACCCCACCACGCCGGCTTGTACCGGCGCTTCGTGCGGACCATGCAGATGCTCGACCCGCCGACGAGTCTGATCGCGCCCCTCGCCCTCGCCCAGATCGCCTCGCTGCCCAGCGTATCCAGGCACCTCGCCACCTGCACATGTGCCGAACCCAGACGTAACGGCCAGGCGCCCGCGAGCCCCGGCCGGAATAACGCCCCGTCGGCGTCCGGCTGAGAGGGCTGCCGTGAACCGAACCGCGCAATTGGTGTGCGCGTGGACCATGCCGCTGTTCGTGATCCTGTTCGGTGCCGGGCTCTACGTGGCCGCGGGCTTCATTCCGCCGCCGTCGCCGTCGATGAGCCCGGCGCAGGTCGCCGCCATGTATCGGGACCACACCACCGGAATCCGCATCGGCATGGTTCTGGCCATGTATGCGGCCGTCCTGGCGGTGCCCTGGGCCGCGGCGGTGGCGACGCAGTTCAAACGACCGGGGGCCGGCTCGCCCGCGCTGGCCGCCACCCAGGTCGCAGGCGTCGCCATGGCTGCCTGCAGCGGGCTCGTCTCCATGACCTGCTGGTCGGTCGCCGCCTTCCGCCCCGATTACTACTCGCCCGAGTCACTGACCCTGCTAAACGACGTCGGGTGGATCCTGTTCACCTGGACCATCGGCAGCCTATCGTTGTGGGAGGCCTCCCTGGGATTTGCGATCCTGCTCGACAAGAACTCCGAGCCGGCTTTTCCCCGATGGAGCGGGTACTTCTGCTTCCTCGTGACGACCCTGAACTACCCGACGGCGACCACGATCTTCTTTCACCGGGGCGTCTTCGCCTGGAACGGTGTGTTCGTCTTCTGGACCTCGATCGGCGCGTTCTTCGTGTTGATGATGTTGTTCCAGGTCCTCCTGCTCCGAAGTATCGGCCGAGAACGACGGGCCGAGTTGAACCTGCAGGCTCACGACGGGAGGGTGCCCACCAATGGCTAGCCGAATCGACGGGCGGCAGGCCGGCTCCGGCTACGGGAAAGCCATCGCGCCCCCTACCAGGCGGCACGTGCCCGGCGAGCCGGGCATCTGGGTGTTCGTTTTGGGCGACCTGCTGCTGTTCAGTTGCTTCTTCGTGGCCTTCGCCTACCAACGCCACCACCACCTCGCGTCGTTCCACAGCGGACAGCAGTCCCTGAACCTCACCATCGGCACGATCAACACCGTGCTGCTGCTGACGAGTTCACTGTTCGTCGCGCTGGCGACGACGATGATCCGCACCGGATCCATTACGAAGGGACGAGCCCTGCTCTTGCCGGCGTTCGCGTGCGGCCTCGTCTTCGTCTGTGTCAAGGTCGTCGAATACACCCGGCTTGCCGGCGTCGCCTACCAAGCAGAGACCAACGACTTCTTTGGCTACTACTTCGTGCTCACCGGTATCCACCTCGTCCACGTCATCACGGGGCTCGCCTTCCTCGCCGCAATCTGGTTATGGACGAGCAAGCCGCGCGTCTTGCCGGACGAGACCCGGCTGATCGAAGGCAGCGCGACCTACTGGCACCTGGTGGATCTGCTGTGGATAGTGCTCTTCTCACTCCTCTATCTTTCGAATTGAGGTGCCATGAAGGCGTTGCTGAGGGTTCCTGAATTTCTGGCCTGGCTAGTGCTGATACTCGCCACCGGCACTTCCTGGTGGCTTGGTCACGATGGTGGCGCGGACGGCCACAGACCTCTGATGACGCTGATCATGGTCGTCGCCTTCACGAAGGCCTGGATGGTGGGCAACTACTTCATGCAACTCCGCGAAGCACCCGGCCCGCTACGGTGGACGTTCTCGGCAGGTTGCTTCGCGGTGTGCGTCGCCGTGGTCGGCACCGGGCTCATCCCCTGATCCGGACGCCGGGTAGGACCGGCACGACGGCACCCCTGCAGCTTATGGACTCTCCTTCATCCTGGAGGGCGCTGTGGGTGGCGCATCAACGAGCCGTCACCGAGATCGGTCCCACCATGCCGGACGGAAGGCCGCTTCTGCGTATTGTCGCGGTAAGGGGATCATCGCTTCGCTCCTCGATTACGGCCCATCCGGGCGGTGTCGAGGTGCATTGACCCGCAGGGCCCTGTCACGTAACGCCCGCACCCACGGATTGCGCTGGTGCGGACGGGTACTGGCGAGCAAGACGGCCAGCGCGTCAGTGAGCCGCCGTGATCGCAGATCCGGATACGAGTCGAGGAAGCAGTGCCAGGAGTCGCAGGCGCGTTCGATCTCGCCGAGGGTGAGCTGCCATTCGGCCAACCGCGCATACATCAAGGTTGCGGAGCGGCGCTCGCCGCAGGGCCGGTAAGTCATGGAGCGCTTCAATACCGCCACCGCCTCCGCCGTGTCCCCGAGCGTCGCGGCCATGACGGCGTGCTGGTGGCCGAGAGATCCCCAGTGGTAGGCCACCACTGGTGCCAGCGCGGCGACATCAGCCTGCTCCAAGTCATGGCCGGCGGTCGCGATGGCGACCAACGCGCTCCTGCGGTGGCCCTCGGCAGCCGCGGTGACGGCGAGCTGCCCGGCGAGGAAGGCTCGAGTCGCCCGGTCCGAGATCAGTGGCCTCGTCCGATAGGCGGTCTCCGCCAGTGCCCTAGCGTGCCGCCGATGGCCGAGCACTCCCGCCTGCACGCTCATTTGACGCGCGGCCGCCGCATAGCCCACCACGTCGCCGGCTTCGGCCGCCATCCGCGCCGCGACCCGGTAATACCGCTGCGCGGCGCCGTGCAGTTGCTCATCGAAGCATGCGAAGCCACACAGATAGCCCAACCGGCCTGCCACCGCCAGCAGCTCCCGCCTGAGTTGAGAGGTCATGCTCGCACCGAGCCAGGGCGTGATCGTGGCAGCGAGGTAATGAACCAGCGCGGCTCTGACATGACCGCCGCCGAACAGCGCCTCCATTTCCGAGAACAGACGCAACATCAATTCCGCCGACCGGATCTCGGTCCGGCCGACCTTCGCACCCGGCCTTGCCGCGGGTGACTCCACCCTTACCACAGCTGGCAACCGCGTCCATTCCGGGATCTCCAGGCAGGCCAGGCTGTATACCGCGCTGGCACCGATCTCCTCGCCGCGAGCCCCGGCATCGGCCAGCTCGATCAGTTCGCCGACCAGGTCCCGCGGCCACCACGCACCCGTCGCCACGGCCTGCCGCTGGGAGCCCAGGCCGATATCATCCGTGGTGACGCGGCGACCAAGCCGCCGGGAGAACGCCTCGGCCAATAGAGCGGGTACCGGCGGCCGTGGGCGCATCCCGGCCAGCCAATGCGTCACCGACGATCGCCTGTAGTGCAAGGACAAACCGGCCTCAGCACCGACCCGGTTCACCGCCGCGGCCAGCGCCTCTCCTGTCCAGCGCGCTTCGGCCAGCACGGCTCGCAGTGCCTCGTTCGGGATCCTCGACGACATCGCTGTCCCCTCTTACCTGGCCACCGTCACGGACCTCACCTCACGCCGCCTGGCTGGCTGAGCGATCGCGCACTACATGCGCACCGAACTGATCAGGCGACGCCTTGGCCACCGCCCCACCTGCGGCAGCCTCACCGGCGCGATCATGCACACGGACCACGGAGCCGAGCACACCAGCAGAGCGTTCGCCGATGCTGCCGCAAGGCCGGAGTCCAGCGGCCCATGAACGCGATCGGCAGCTCAACGGACTACACGCTCGCGGAGCCCTTCACCGCTACGTTTCAAGCGTAAAACCCTCCAGGACCGAAGGAGCTGACCCAACGAGCGCGAAGCCCGCCTCGACGCCTTCACCTGGCTACACCGCTACAACACCCAACTCCGCCACCCGAACCGCGTAACCCGCGTCCAGGCCCACTGGCCCGTTCACAAACCGACTTCCGTTGCCCGTACACGCGGCCGCTGAATCATTTCAACATCAGGCCATCTTCAACACGCTGGGGCACACGAGTCGAGGCGACTTCGCTGCCATGCATCCCCAGAACATATGACCTGGTTCCTGAGCGCCCACACAGTGCGCGGGAACAACGGCCGGAATACACACCTCACGCGCTTTCGGCTGTACTGGAACGACCATGGAGGCTGCCGATGAGGGGCCGGACTCCGGGGATCGTGAGGTGCGGCGCTGCGACTGGTCGTACCGGACGGCGATCGGCGAAGGAGGGTCGGTGACGGTGCTCTTCAGGATGACGGCGGCAGCGACCGAGCGGAGACTGGTGCTGGCAGCGGGGCCAGTGGAAGATTCGCTTAGGCTTACCACCGCCGTGATGACTCTGAGCGGTGGACGTCCGGTTCTGGACGGTAGGCGTTTCGGCCAGGCCGGTACTGCCAGCGCCGGGCGCAGGACCTGTGCACGGTGCCGGTCGCTCACTCCCGCTGGCTGCAGGCTGGACAGACGGGAAAGCTCCGCCAGCGTGTCCTCGTCCCTTCAGCCGTTCTCCCATCGGTCGTTCCGGCGCCGGGCTCTACCGTCGGCGTCCTTGTCCTGTGGCGTTAGCCCGAGGTTGGCGGCACTGGGCCGTCGGCCGAGCCTGCGCGAAAGGGTCTCGGCGGTCAACTCGGGCACCGGAGGCCGCGGCGCGGCGCCGCTCCGCTCAGCCAATGCGACGCCGACGATCGGTCGTACCGCAGGAACAGGACGTTTTTCAGGCTCTGCGGTATTCACCGACGCGGCCCGCTACCGAGACGTCCATCTCGTCTCGGTCACCAAACTCACGGAGCACGTCGTTGGGCGGCGTGCGTGCCTCACCAGTGCCCCAAGCACCCGGGTGATCGCCCAAGTCATCTCTTGATTGCGGTGCCCGAGGCCACCGGGACCAGTCCGCTCTGACTGGATCCGGCCAGTATGGCGACTGGCCTTGCTAAAACAGTGACCTCCATCAAGGCGCATCCGGAGCTTCTTCGGTCTGGAAGGCTGCTACGGGCAAAGCCCACTATTAACTTGGCCGGAAGCGACCTCTACGCCGAAAGGATCGGCGACACGTGAGCTGTTTAACACGCCTCAATTTTCAACGTATCCCGGCGGTTGATGGGGTTCTTCCCTGCCCGTACAGGGCGATGACGTGAAGTGAACAGAGGCTTACAACCGCTATCGAATCTTCCGCTATTTCCCGGAGTGTGCCCCGGTGGAGGTGATTTGGATGCCATTGAGCGTACCGGCGACAGCTCTCAGCTCGGACGGTCCGCTCGGCGGCCGCGTTCCTGGCGCAGTCCAGGAGCCCGAGTACCGAGCGGTGATCGGTGAGCTGCCCGCAGAGTTGCGGCACATCGCCGGGCACCACGCGTGCTGGTGGGGCACCGACGGCA
The DNA here is from genome assembly GCF_030499535.1 of Streptomyces sp. TG1A-8. Classification (NCBI taxonomy): domain Bacteria; kingdom Bacillati; phylum Actinomycetota; class Actinomycetes; order Kitasatosporales; family Streptomycetaceae; genus Streptomyces; species Streptomyces sp. TG1A-8. Next base: position 6,277,920 of record NZ_JASTLB010000001.1, on the reverse strand, counting down.
GGCCGTGCAGTCGTGCGGAGGGGGCGATATGACCGGGCCCTGTCCCTGTCTCCTTGAGCACCGGCAAGGGCCAGATCTTCAATGCGCAGTCAGGTCATCGCCACGGGCCTCGAATCGGGCATCGGCGCCCTGCCCGACGAGGCGCTGAAACTCACCTCGGGCCACTTAAGAGAGGATGCTGCGAATCGTGGGGACCGTGTTCTCGTCCGCCCAAACACCGATTTCGACGAAACTGACCGATGCCGCCGCAGGGGCGCTGGACCGGGCCGTCGCTTATGCGATCGGCGAGGCCAAGGACGGATCCTGCTGGGTTCAACCGTCCGAGCCCCGGATCCTGGAGACCGCTGTCGTCGCGTCCGCGGTCGCACGAGATCTCGGCCCCTGTAGACCCGTTGAACGGGCCCGGCGATGGATCGCCGACGCGGACCCGCAAGACCACGATCCCCTCGTGCACGCCGCGGATCTGTGGCTACGGGATGCGGCGCTCAACACGGCTGCCCCGGACGCCACCGAGCTCATCGGCCGCGGTGGATCCGGTGTCCACGGCCGGCGCGCGCTTTATCTGCAGGCCGTCGCGACGGCCGTGGGCGCCGCCGGCTCGGAGCCAGCCAACCTGCTGGCCAAGGCACGAGCCGGACTGGGCTCTGATGACGGGCAGTCACTCAAACCGTGGCAACGGACGGTGTTGCATGCAGCCGTCTTGATAGCCAGCCGTGCCCTAGGCGACGCACCGCTACCGAGCGACTTGAGTGCGCTGCACAGAGCACAGTTGCCTGACGGCTCCTTCCACCACATGCCGATGATCACTGGCCTCGCCTACCACGCACTGATCTCGGCGGCGCCGTACGGCACCGCCACCGCGCGATGCCGCGACCGGGTGCTTGCCGATCAACACCCCGACGGGACGTGGCGTTTCCTGACCAGCGACATCTGGGACACCGCCTTGATGGTGCGCTGCCTGCGCGGACATAAAGCATTCGACACCACTGTGCTGGCCGGTGCGCTTGGTCATCTCGAGCGATCACAGAACCGCGACGGGGGTTGGGGCTGCGCCCAGGGTTTTGCGTCCGACAACGACTCGGTGGGAAGCACACTGCTGGCGCTGGCCGAGACCGGGCACGGGCTGCGGACCTGGCCTGGGGCCGCGCGTTACGCCCGCCAGCAACAGACCCCGGAGGGGTGGTGGACAACCTGGCTGTCCAGCGATGACATGCCCGCCCAAGACGTCGCGGCGCACATGATCTGTGGCATCCTGGCGCATCGCCGGACCCCCGCCGAGGTCATGACCGATGCAGCGCAACGCTGGCTGCGCGCCGAATACAAATCGCATGGCGGCTGGCGCGCCGACTGGTACATCCCCGAGGCTTACGCCGTCGCCGAGATAGGCCCGGCCGTCGGCTGGGATACCGCCGAAAGCCGCGGCGCACTGAGGGCGCTGCTGAGAGCGCAGCACGCCGACGGTGGCTGGCCCGGGCTCCCGGGCGCCGTGGACTCCAGCCCCGCCGCGACCGGGCTGGCTGTCACCGCGCTGATGGCCGGCGACGTGCCAGCCGAATCTGCTCTCGAACGCGCCACCCGGTTCCTGATCGACACCCAGGATTACGCGGGTACCTGGGTGGACGCCCCGATCATGTTCGGGCCGCGCCCGTTCCTGACGCCCACAGGGGTTCAGGTCCACGCCCTGGCCGCGCGCGGCCTGCGCGACCTGTTGGGCCGGACCCGAAGGTTCCGGACAGGCACTCAATAGCGTAGCTACCAGGGCTGCCCTCTTCGGCCCGCCGGGCCCCGAGTCTGTCGGCCGGCCGTCGTCGGCGCCCGAGCTATGTCCACCTCGTGTACTGCGGGTCGGTGGTCGTCGTGCGCCTGGCTGCCGGCCGACCGGGCTCCGCGTACGGCGAGACGGAATCGTTCGAGCCCGCGCCGCCCGCGAGCTGGACCGGCCTTCGGGGGTAGGCCGATCAGGGGTCAGGCGCTGACTTCAGAATCACCAGCCCGCGGAGCGGCGTGACCCTGGGCTGCCTGCCCGGAGGCGGCAGCGGCACTGGCACCATCGAGTGGACCACCGTGGACGGCTGCCGGCTGCTCGAGCACGGTCAACCTGACGATCGACGAGTCATCAAAGAACAGGGCTTTGGGGACGGAACTCAGCATTCGGGACCCATCACCCTGTTACCGTCATCGACCACGTGGCAACACGTGAGAACCGTCCGCAGAACCCGTGTCTGCCCCCGTGCCCCCACCCGCCTGGTGCCGCGGTGCGGGGGTCAGGGCCGGCCCGGCGCCGTCAGCAGATGCAGTTTGAGGGCCAGTTGGATCTCCAGGGCGCGGGACGGGGTCTGCCAGTCCTCACCGAGCAGCCGGCCCACGCGCTCCAGCCGCTGGGCCACGGTGTTCACGTGCACGTGCAGGGCGTCCTTGGTGCGGGCCGGACTCATTCCGCCGGCGAAGTACGCCTCCAGGGTGCGCAGCAGTTCCGTACCGCGCCGTTCGTCGTACGCCAGGACCGGGCCGATGGTGCGGTCGACGAAGCCGCCGACGTCGCGTTCGCCCGCGAGCAGCAGCCCGAGGAAGCCGAAGTCCTCGGCCGCCGCGCCGTCTCCGCGGCGACCGAGCAGGTGCAGGGCCTCCAGGCAGCGGCGGCCCTCCGCGTAGGCGGCGGCCACGGTGCCGGGGTCGGCGGCGATGCCGGTGACGGGGGACGAGGCGCCGACGGTGACCGGCTGGTGGACGGCCGTTCCCAGGTGGCGCGCGGTGCGGCGGGCCAGGTCCGTGGCGGTGTCGCCGGTGCCGAGGGGCAGCAGCAGGACCGTGCCGCCGTCGCGGGCGGCGGCCAGGCCGTGCCCGGTGGCGGCGAGGTGGGAGGCGGCGGACCACAGGCGGCGGCGGGCGGCGGCCTCCTCCTCGGCGTCGGCCACCGCCCCGTCGAGGCGGGCCGCCAGGACGACGTGCGTGGCGTCCAGGTCGGCGTGGAGACGGGCGGCGCGTTCGCGCAGCGGGCGCGGATCGCGGTCGCGGACGTCCAGCAGGTCGTCCAGCAGCTCGCCACGGACGCGCTGTTCCGCCTCGGCGGCGGACCGGCGGGCGAGCAGGAGCAGCGAGGTGACCATCGCCGCGCGCTCCAGGGTGCGCTGGTCCACCGGGTCCAGGTCCGGGTGCCCGCGCAGCACCAGCGCCCCGAGCAGTTCACCGCCCGCGGTCACCGCGGCGGTCCAGTCGTCCCCGTGCCGTACGGCGTGCCCGTCGGCGCGGGACGCCCCCAGCGCCTCCGCCGGTGCCGCGCCGGTCCCGGCGAACACGACGGTGCCGCCGAGCACCTCGGAGACGGCCGCGGCCACGTCGTGCACGCCACCGCCGCGCAGGACGAGTTCGGCGAGCCGGTCGTGCACGTCGGAGGCGCGTTCGATGACGGCGCTGCGGTCCCGGATGATCTCGTTGGCGCGCTCCAGCCCGGCCAGGGCCGAGCGGGTCTCGGTGAGCAGGTTGGCGGTGTCGATGGCGGCCGCGGCGAGCGCGGCGAAGGAGCCGAGCAGGGCGATCTGCCCGCGTTCGAAGACGCGGGCGCGCCGGTCCGCCGCGTAGAGGACCCCGATGACGTGCGGGCCGAGCGTCAGCGGCACGCCGAGGATGGCGACCAGGCCCTCGTCGCGGACGCCCCCGTCGATGTTCGGGGTGTGCTGGAAGCGGTCGTCCGCGAAGTAGTCGTCGGTGACGTAGGGCCGCGAGGTCTGGGCGACCAGTCCGCCGAGCCCCTCCCCCATGCCGAGGCGCAATTGCTGGAAGCGGGCGGAGACGGAGCCCTCCGTCACGCGCATGTAGGTGTCGCCGTGCGCCGGGTCGTTCAGGCTGAGGTAGGCGACGTCCGTGCCGAGCAGGGAACGGGCGCGCTGCACGATCGCCTGCAGGACGGCGTCCAGGTCCCTGAGGCCGGCCAGGTCGTGGGCGGTCTCGAAGAGCGCGGACAGCTCCGCCTCGCGGCGCCGCCGCCCCTCCAGTTCCGAGCGGACGCGCAGCGCGAGGAGCTTGGCGCGCTCCAGCGCGGCGATCCGGTCGGCCGGCCGGCCCTCGGCGCGGGCCAGCAGCACCGGCTGCTCGTACGCCTCCGCGGAGGCGTCGCGGGCCAGCAGGGCGAGGTACGGGGCCTCCGCACCGCCGTCGCGGACCGCGGGGGCGGCCTCCGTGACGGCCTGCGTGGCGCCCCCGGTGACGGGGCGCCCGGGTGACTGGGCGTTATCGCGGGACATGGTCACAGGATTCCGCATCGGCCGCCCGGCCCGTCAGGCCTGTAGAAAACTCCCGGGCCCGGCGGGACCGGCCGGCTCAGTGGGCGGTCCACCCGCCGTCGAGCACCAGCGAGGTGCCCGTGACGAAGGACGCCTGCGGGCCGCACAGGTAGGCCACGGCCCCGGCGACCTCCTCCGGTTCGATGAGCCGCTGGACGGCGCTGTCCTTGAGCAGGATCTCGGACAGGACGCGCTCCTCGGCGATGCCGTGCGCCTGCGCCTGGTCCGCGATCTGCTTCTCGACCAGTGGCGTACGCACATAGGCCGGGTTCACACAATTGGAGGTGACGCCGTGGGGGGCGCCCTCCAGGGCAGCCGTTTTGGAGAGCCCCTCCAGACCGTGTTTGGCGGACACGTACGCCGACTTGAAGGCGGAAGCGCGCAGCCCATGCACGGAGGACACATTGACGATCCGGCCCCACCCCTGCGCATACATGTGCGGCAGGGCACCGCGGATGAGCCGGAACGGTGCCTCCAGCATCACGGTCAGCACGGTGTGGAAGACCTCGGGCGGAAACTCCTCCAGCGGGCGCACCAGCTGCAGTCCGGCGTTGTTGACCAGGACGTCGGTGCCGGCGGCGGCGCGCTCGGCGGCGTCGAGGTCCGTGAGGTCGAGGGCGAGCGGGACGACCGTGCCCGCGAGGTCCCCTCCCCGCCGGGCGAGTTCCACCAGCTCGGCGAGGCCCGCCGCGTCCCGGTCGACCGCTCTGACCTCCGCCCCGGCGGCCGCGAGCCGCAGCGCGCAGGCGCGGCCGATGCCACTGGCGGCACCGGTGACGAGGGCGGTGCGACCGCCGAGGTCGAGGGAGAGGGGCGGGACCGGAGGCGGGGAGCCGGGCAGCGGACTGGACGTGGTCATGCGTCGACCCTAAGCAGAACCCACCCCTCATCACATGTGGTGACCACCCATAGTTCAGCCAATGGCCGTGGGCTCGAACCATGTGGGTGCTTCGGCGAGGGCCTGCTTGATCCGGAACCGCGCGAACTCGTGCAGATCAGGCAGGGCGTCCACCGCGAACCAGCCGACCTCGAGCGACTCGTCGTCGTTGACCCGTGCCTCGCCGCCCACGGCCCTGCAGCGGAAGGTGATGTCCATGTACTGGCAGACGTCCTCGTTGGCGTAGGTGACCGGGGCCAGGGCCTGGACGAGGACCACCCGCTCGGGAACGCAGCGCACCGCCGTCTCCTCGAAGACCTCCCGCACGGCGCAGGCCGCGGGCTGCTCGCCCGGGTCCGGGATGCCACCGATCGCCGACCACCTGCCGGTGTCGGAGCGCCGGCCGAGGAGCACCCGGCCCCCGTCGTCGAAGACGATCGCGGTGACCCCGGGGAGCCACAGCAGCTGGTGGCCGGCGGAGACCCTGAGCGCGCGGATGAAATCGGGAGTAGCCATGGGCCGACCCTAACGGGCCGGTGCGCGGCCTCCACCGCTGTTCAGGGGCGTACGGCGGTCGTACGGCTACGCGCCACCGGCGCGCCGGGCCCGCGTCCCGGACCCGACCGCCCAGCCCAGCCCGCCCGCGGCGACCAGCACCAGGGCCATCTCGGGCAGGATGCCCAGCCGGGTCGCGGGCGTCTCGGAGGTGCGCAGCGGCACCTTCTGGACGAGGTAGGCGGGCACGAACATGCCGGTCTTCCGGGTGACCTCCCCGTCCGGCATGATGACCGCGCTGACGCCGCTGGTGACGGGTACGGTCACGGTGCGGCTGTGCTCGACGGCACGGACGCGGGACATGGCGAGCTGCTGGTAGGTCATCTCGCTGCGGTCGAACGTGGCGTTGTTGCTCGGCACGGAGATCATCTCGGCGCCGTGCGTGACGGTGTCCCGCACCGCCCAGTCGAAGGCGGCCTCGTAGCAGGTGGCCAGGCCGACCTCGGTGCCGTGGATGTCGAAGACGCCCGGCCTGCCGCCCCGGCTGAAGTCCTGGCGGACCATGCCGGTCCATTCGTCGTTGATCGCGCCGATCAGGGAGCGCAGCGGGAGGTACTCCCCGAACGGCTGGATCTGCCGCTTGTCGTAGGTCTGGGTCGGGCCCTTGACCGGGTCCCACAGGATCTGCTCGTTGAGCAGCCTGCCGTCCTTCTCGACGACCGCGCCGACGGAGATGGGCACGCCGATCGCCTTGGCCGTGTCGTCGATCACGGTGGCGGCGTCGGGGTTGGCGAAGGGGTCGATGTCCGAGGAGTTCTCGGGCCACAGCACGTAGTCGGGCCTGGCGGTCCTGCCGGCCCTGACGTCGGCGGCGAGCTTGAGCGTCTCGCGCGCGTGGTAGTCCAGTACGGCCCGGCGCTGGGCGTTGAACTCCAATCCGGAGCGCGGCACGTTGCCCTGGATCACCGCGACGGTCGCGGTGCCGTCCTCGGCCCGGTCGCTCACCAGCGCCCGGGCCGCGACCGCGCCCACGACGGGGACGGCGACGCTGAGCACCGCGGCGGTCGCGGCCGACCGCCGGACGGCCCGCGCACCGCGCCGCCCGGCGACCAGGCGGCCGGCCTCGTACAGGCCGAAGCCGCACAGGACGACCCCGAAGCCGAGCACCGGGGTGCCGCCCACCGCGGCGAGCGGCAGGAAGACGCCGTCGGCCTGCCCGAAGGCGACCTTGCCCCAGGGGAAGCCCCGGAAGGGCACACGTGCCCGCAGCGCCTCTCCGGCGATCCAGACGGCCGCCGCCCACAGCGGCCAGGCCGGCAGCCGGGAGACGGCGGCGATGCCCGCGCCGACCAGGGCGACGAAGACCGCCTCGACGGCGACCAGCGCGAGCCAGGGCCCGGAACCGACCTCCACGCCGGTCCACACCAGCAGCGGCAGCAGGAAACCGAGTCCGAAGAGGTAGCCGAGGCCGAGGGCGGCCTTCCAGCCCCGGCCGTGCAGCACCCAGGCGAAGCCGGCGAAGGCGGGCAGGGCCAGCCACCACAGGGTGCGCGGCGGGAAGCTGACGTAGAGCAGCACTCCGCAGAGCGCGGAGGCGGCGGCCGGGACCCACCGGAGCAGCCGGCTGCCCCGCGCGGTCGGCGCGGTGGACGGTCCGACCCGGCCGGAGGGGTCCACGGAGGTTGCGGTGACGGTCACCCGGGGAGTCTACGGCGGGTGACCTGGGGCCCGACAGCGACGCCGGTCGGGCCGCGCCCGCCCGGGTGCCGCCGTACCGGGGTCACGGCGTCCGCGGGCGGCTCGTCCGCGAGCGGGCGCCGGCGCCTCCGGTGGGCCCGGTCCTCAGCGGTTGCGGCCGGTTCTCCCGGTGCGCGGGGCGCGCGGTGGTGTCAGCGGGTGGTGCCGGGTCCGGTCGTCCGCAGCCGGGCCCTGATGACCCGGACGGCCGACTCGGCGTTGTCCACGGTGATCGTGAACGTGTGGCCGTCCCCCAGTCTCAGCACGATGCCCTCGCCGCGGCGGACCACGACGGCCGTGCCCTTCTCGGGGCGCCAGCGGTAGCCCCAGCCGCCCCAGTGGCGCGGCGTGACGAGCGGGGTGAAGTCGGCGCCGACGACCTCGGAGAGCGGGATGCGGCGGCGCGGCACTCCGATGTGGCCGCAGCGCACCTCCAGGCACTCCTTGTCGAGCGTGAGGTCGACGTGCACGAACGCCAGCGTGCCGAAGAGGACCAGCAGGCCGGCGGCGATGCAGCCCACGACGGACATCGCCAGGGGGGTGACGCCGGACGTCCAGGCCGAGTCCACCGCCAGTTGGACACCGAGCGCCACGCAGGCCGCGCCGGCCAGCGCCAGCAGCCACTGCACCCGGTTGGTGGCCCGCCCGGTCCAGACGTCGGGGTGCGGGGTGTCCTCGGTGCGGGGATGCTCCCTCATGCTTACGAGGTTACTCACGATCGGCTGCGCGGGTACCGGTCGCGGGGCGCGGCTGGTCCGGGTGGCGGCACCCTCCGGGGAGCCCGCCGGGCCCGGGTCCCTGCGTCAGTGGACCGGGCTGACCGCCTGGAGGAAACGTCCCTCGTCGTAGGCCAGGGCGGTGGGCGGGAGCACCGACCCGCGCCCGCTGAGCAGCACGGTGAGGGTGGCGTCGGCGCCGGCCCGCGGTGCCGGTTCCGCGCCGATCCGGCGCAGCGCCTGGGCGGCCACCGCGTCCGCGGAGCCGTGCAGGACGAGCGGCGGGCGGTCCGGTCGCTGGACGGCCGCCCGGATGCGCTCGGCGACCAGTTCGTAGTTGGTGCAGCCGAGGACGAGGGTGGTCACGTCGGCGGGGGTGCGGGCGGCGGCGGCCGCGACGGCGGCGTCGATGGCGGCGTCGTCCGCGTGGTGGACCGCGTCCGCGAGCCCCGGGCAGGGCACCTCGGTGACGGCCACGTCCTGTGCGAACCGGCGTATCAGGTCGCGCTGGTAGGCGCTGCCCGTGGTGGCGGGGGTCGCCCAGATCGCCACGGGTCCGCCGCCCGCCGCCGCCGGCTTGATCGCCGGCACGGTGCCGATGAGCGGCAGGTCCGGCTCGAAGCGGGCCCGCATCACCGTCAGGGCGTGCACGGAGGCGGTGTTGCAGGCGACGATCAGGACGTCGGGGCCGTGCGCGGCGGCGGCCTCGGCCACGGCGACGGCCCGCCGGGTGATGTCCTCGGGCGTGCGCGGTCCCCAGGGCATGCCGTCCGGGTCCCACGAGAGCACGAGATCCGCGTCGGGACGCAGCCGGCGTACCGCGGCGGCTGCGGGCAGGAGGCCGATTCCGGAGTCCATGAGCGCGATCTTCACCCGGTCACGATAGACGATGGGCCCTCGCGCCCCGGCCCGGTGGGGCAGACTGCAGCCCGTGAGCGCCCTCGTGTGGACCACCGCCGTCTCCCTCGCCGCCTGGTGCTGGCTGCTGCTGTGCCGGGGCTTCTTCTGGCGCGCGGACGTGCGCCTGCCGCAGCGTGCGGAGCCCGGTGAGTGGCCGTCGGTCTGTGTGGTCGTCCCGGCCCGGGACGAGGCCGCGGTGCTGCCCGCGAGCCTGCCGTCGCTGCTCGCGCAGGACTATCCGGGGCGGGCGGAGGTCTTCCTCGTGGACGACGGCAGTGCGGACGGCACCGGGGAGCTGGCCCGCGAGCTGGCCGGGCGCCACGGCGGGCTGCCGCTCACGGTGGACTCGCCCGGCGAGCCGCCCGCGGGCTGGACGGGCAAGCTGTGGGCGGTGCGGCACGGCATCGGCCTGGCAGGCGCGCGCGGCCCCGAGTACCTGCTGCTGACGGACGCGGACATCGCGCACGCGCCGGACAGCCTGCGCTCCCTGGTGGCGGCGGCCCGCGCGGGCGGTTACGACGTCGTGTCGCAGATGGCGCGGCTGCGGGCGGACAGCCCGTGGGAGCGGCTCGTGGTCCCGGCGTTCGTCTACTTCTTCGCCCAGCTGTACCCCTTCCGGTGGATCGGCCGCAGGGGGGCGCGGACGGCCGCCGCGGCGGGCGGCTGCGTGCTGCTGCGCGCGGACACGGCGCGGCGGGCGCGCATCCCGGACGCCATCCGGCACGCGGTCATCGACGACGTCGCCCTCGCGCGCGCGGTGAAGGCCGCCGGCGGCCACGTGTGGCTGGGGCTGGCGGACCGGGTGGACAGCGTCCGCCCGTATCCACGGCTGCACGACCTGTGGCGGATGGTCTCCCGCAGCGCCTACGCCCAGCTGCGCCACAATCCGCTGCTGCTCCTCGGCACGGTCGCCGGGCTGGCGCTGGTGTACCTGGTGCCGCCGGTGGCGGTGGCCGCGGGCGCGCTCGCGGGCGACGGGGCGGCGGCGGCCGCCGGCGGCGCGGCGTGGGCGGTGATGGCGGCGACGTACCTGCCGATGCTCCGCTACTACCGGCAGCCGCGGTGGCTCGCGCCCCTGCTGCCGTTCACCGCGTTCCTCTACCTGCTGATGACGGTCGATTCCGCCGTGCAGCACTACCGGGGGCGCGGCGCGGCCTGGAAGGGCCGCACGTACGCGCGTCCCGGGACGGTGCCCGACGAGGGCTGAGCGCCCGGCGGGCTACTTGCGGCCGGGTGTCCAGTCCATGCCCCATCCGTAGGCGCGGTCCACGGTCCGCTGCGGGCTCGTGCCGCGTTCCGGCACCAGGTAGCGGGCCTCGCGCCGGACGAGGAGGTCGCCGCCGGTGTTGGTGATCAGGGCGAGCGCGCACACCGGGGAGGGGACCGTGCACTCGTCCAGCGAGAAGTCGATGGGGGCGCCGTGCTGGGGCTGGAGGGTGACCGTGGCGTGCAGGTCGGCGAAGGACGTGGCGCCCTCGTAGAGGGTGACGAAGACCAGGATGCGCCGGAAGTCCCGCGTGTGGTCGAGGTTGATGGTGAGGTTCTCGCCTTGGGCCACGGCACCGGTGCGGTCGTCGCCGTCGAGGTGGATGTACGGCGGCCGGTCCAGCGAACCGAAGGCGTTGCCGAGTGCCTGGACGACGCCCTTGCGGCCGTCGGTGAGTTCGTACAGCGCGCACAGGTCGAGGTCGACGCCCCCCGGTCCGGAGCCCCACCGGCCGGCCCAGCCCGGGAACCGCTTGCGGGTCTGCCAGTTGAGGTTGACCCGCATGGCCCCGGAGGTGCCGCCCTGTTTGGCCAGCGAGACGGAGGGGGCCGCCTTGGTGAGGGTGACCTTGGAGAGGCGGACCGGGGACGCGGCGGGCGGGGGCGGGGGTGCGGCGGGCGTTCCCGCGGGCGCGGGCGGGGGTGTCGCGGCGGTCGGGGATGCCGTCGTGCCGGGCGGGGCCGCGGCCGGGGGCGGCATCGTCACGGGCGGCGGGACGGGGGGTGCGGCGGGGGGCCGGGGCGGGGCGGCGGGGGCGGCCGGCGGGGCGGCGTGCTGCGGTTCGTCGACGCTGATGCCGAAGTCCGTGGCCAGGCCCTGGAGTCCGCTGCCGTAGCCCTGGCCGACGGCGCGGAACTTCCAGCCGCCCTGCCGGCGGTAGAACTCGCCGAGCACGAAGGCCGTCTCCACGCTCGCGCCGGGACTGTCGAAGCGGGCGGCCACCTCACCGGTGGCGGCGTCGGTGACCTCGATGGAGAGGTCCGGCACCTGCCCGAACGTGCCGCCGTCGGCGGAGGCCGCGAGGACGACGCGCTCGATGCCGCCCTCCACGCGCGCGAGGTCCACCACGAGGGTGTCGGTGACGCGTCCGTCCACGGTGCGCTTGCCCTCGTGGCGGACCGCGCCCGAGGGGTGCGCGGGCTGGTTGTAGAAGACGAAGTCCTCGTCGGAGCGGACCTTTCCGTCCGCGAGCAGCAGGGCCGAGGCGTCCGCGTCGGGCACCCCGGGGCCGGAGCTCCAGCCCAGCCCGACGCGCAGGGCCGTGGCCGGCACCGGCGTGTTCGATCCCTTCTGCATGGACATGTAAGCCCCTTCGCCTCCGCGTCCCGGGTGCCCCCGGCCGCCTCGCGTCATCGTTACCCGCTCAACCTATTGCCGGACACGGCGAACCCTCCGCAGCGGCACAGGAAGATCGCCGGTCAACCACCGGTAACCCCGTAGGAACTAGGCCTTTGCACGATCCAAACGTCGATCGATGTCCTTTTTTGTCAAGTTCGCTCGGGTTAGGGGTCCCAAGGCACCGCCGACACGGAAAACAACCCTCTTATCGGTCTCCCCAACCAGCACATCGTGGGCTTAACTTATGTGCCATGACCTCCCCCCGCTCCACTTATGGCGGCGGCTACTACTCCGCCTCCTTCCCGGACACTCCGATCTACGACTCCCTCGTGGCCGAGCGGGGCACCCCGCAGATCGCTCCGATCCGGGTCCCCGCCGCCTACGACACGGGCAGCAGCCTGCCCGCCCTGCCGTCGGCACTGCCCGCCCTCCCGGCGGCCCCGCCCCACCAGGCCCCCGCCTACGGCTACCCGCAGAGCCAGCAGTCCGCCCCGCTGCAGCAGGCGCCCGCGGCGTACATTCCGCAGCAGGCGAGCGCCCCGCGCGGCTACCCCGGCCCCCAGGCCCCGCAGCCGCGCCAGATGGCGACGGGCACGGGCTACGAGGCCATGCGTCCCGCCGCGCCGCGGCCCCCGCAGGCCCCCTACCAGGACCCGTACAACAACCAGCAGTACCGCGGTTACTGAGCCGCGTGTCCCGCTGCCGGCACCGGCTGGCAGGATGACGACATGGGGAACGCAGTGCTGCAGTCGATCCACGTCCATCCGGTCAAGGCGTTCCGGGGCCTCGCGCCCCGGGAGGCCGTGGTGGAGCCCTGGGGCCTGGCCGGAGACCGCCGCTGGACGCTAATCGGCAACGGGGGAAAGGTCGTCACACAACGCGAGCAGCCGCGCCTCGCGCTGGCCGCCGCCGAGGCTCTGCCCGGCGGCGGCGTTCGTCTGTCCGCGCCGGGCCGCGAGCCGCTGGCGGTGCCGGTCCCGGAGGTCACGGCGACGGTACCGGTGGAGATCTTCGGCACGAAGGTGGAGGCGGTCCCGGCCGCGGCGGCCGCCCACGAGTGGTGCAGCGCGTACCTCGGGACCGGCGTCCACCTGGTCCACCTGCACGATCCGGCCACCCGCCGTCCGGTCGACCCCGCGTACGCGCTGCCGGGCGAGACGGTGAGCTTCGCCGACGGCTATCCCCTGCTGCTCACCACGGCCGCGTCCCTGGATGCCCTGAACGCCCTCGTCTCCCGCGGCGATCACGCCGCCGAGGGCCCGCTGCCCATGAACCGTTTCCGGCCGAACGTGGTCGTCGCGGGCACCGAGCCGTGGGCCGAGGACCACTGGACGCGGCTCGCCATAGGCGAGGTCGTCTTCCGCGTCGCCAAGGCGTCCGGGCGGTGCGTCGTGACCACGACCGACCAGGACACCGCCGTGCGCGGCCGCGAACCGCTGCGCACGCTGGCGCGGCACCGCGCGGTGGGCGGGCGGCTGCTGTTCGGCCAGAACCTGGTGCCGCTCTCGCCGGGGACCATCCGCGTCGGGGACCCCGTGCGGGTGCCGGCGTAGCGGACCGGGGGCCCGGCTCCCGGACGGGCGCGGCGGCCGGGAACCGCCCTGCGGGTTCCGGTCGTTGGGACAGTGGGAAATTGCCGGGAGACCCGGTCGGCGTGGTGCCGCGCTCCGGTGGCCCGGACCGGGCGGGCGGCCCCGCCCGGGTCGTCGCGGAGCGGAAGGGGGTGGGACGGGTGCGAGCGATCAGCGGCCTGTGGCGCTGGCGGCGCAATCCGCTGTGCCGCGCGACGGACGTGGCCGAGGCGTGGGCGGCCCTGGTGGCCCTCGTACTGATCGCCGTGGCCGCGCCCGTGATCGGCGTCCTGGTCGGCACGGCGGCCCAGGACTCCCTGCAGCGCTCCGTGCGGGAGCAGCGGCACTCCCGCCATCTCGTCACGGCCACCGTGGTGCGCGAACTGGGCGGCGCTCCGCTGGAGACCGACCCGGACACCAGCACCGCGCACGAGGCCCGCAGTCGGGTCCTGGCCCACTGGACGGCACCGGACGGCACGCGGCGGCGCGGACCGGTCCTGGCGCGCGCCAAGCACCCCCGCCCGGGTGAGCGCTTCAAGGTCTGGACCGATCCGCACGGGCGAATAACGACCCGCCCCCTGAACTCCCCGACGGCGACGACGCACGCGGTGCTCGCCGGCCTCGGCGCCACCCTGGCGGCCGCCGGACTGGTCGACGGGGTCCGGCGTCTGGTCCTGTGGCGGATGGTCCGCCGCAGGTACGCGCGTTGGGACCAGGCGTGGGACCGGGCGGGCCCGGACTGGGGCAAGGCGGGCACCGGCTGCTGACGGCCTTCCGGCTCTGGTCAACCCACCGTCCGCGCGCACGCTACGGTGGACCGGCCGAAGCGCTTTCGGCCCCGCCGGCGACCCGCGCGAGCGAGCCGCCGGGGCCGTGGCGCCCCGATGGCGGACGAGCCGCCGGAAGAGCCGTCGGCACAGGCCAGCAGTACGACGAGGTGGGGGCACAGCAACGCCATGGCACAGGGCACGGTCCAGGTGACGCACACCGGTACATCGCGGTGGCGGCGCCGCACGGGTGAGTACGCGTCGCTCGCCGCCGCCCTGGAGGCCGCCGCCGACGGTGACGTCCTCACCATCGCCCCGGGGACCTACCGGGAGAACCTCGTCGTGCAGCGGGCGGTGACCCTGCGCGGCCCCGAGGGCGCTCCGGGCTCGGTGCGGATCGCGCCCGCGGACGGGGTGCCGCTGACCGTGCGGGCCTCGGCCGTGGTGCAGGACCTGCACGTGGAGGGGCAGGACGCGGCGGCACCCGCGCTGCTGGTCGAGGAGGGCACGCCCGAGCTGACGGACGTGCGGATCGTCACCCGGTCGGCCTCGGGCATCGAGGTGCGGGGCGGGGCGCGCCCGACCGTGCGGCGCTGCTCCGTCGACAACCCCGCCGGCATCGGCATCGCCGTGCTCGACGGGGCGGGCGGGGTCTTCGAGGACTGCGAGGTCGTCGCGGCCGGGCAGGCCGGCGTGGCGGTCCGCGGCGGCGCCCACCCCCGGCTGGAGCGCTGCCGGGTGCACCACGCCTCCGGCACCGGGCTGACCGCGACGGGGGAGAACTCCGCGCTGGAGGCGGTCGGTTGCGAGGTGTACGAGGTCCGGGGATCCGGGGTGCAGGTGACGCAGCGGGGCACCGCGCACCTGACGGACTGCGACGTGCACCGCACCACGGCCGACGGGGTCACGCTGGACACGGACGCGGTCCTCACGCTCGCCGACTGCCGCATCCACGACATCCCGGAGAACGCGGTCGACCTGCGCTCCCGCTCGGTGCTCACGCTGACGCGGACGACGGTCCGTCAGTTCGGGCGCAACGGCCTGTCGGTGTGGGACCCGGGCACGCGGGTGGACGCCAACCAGTGCGAGATCTTCGACAGCACCGGTGACTACCCGGCGGTGTGGGTGAGCGACGGCGCCACCGCGGTGCTCGACTCCTGCCGGGTGCACGACGTGCCGGACGCGCTGTTCGTGCTGGACCGCGGCTCGCGGGCCGACGTCGTGGACAGCGATCTGTCGCAGGTGCGCAACACCGCCGTGTCGGTGAGCGACGGCGCCACCGCGCAGCTCGACGACTGCCGGATCCGGGAGGCGGCCACCGGCGCCTGGTTCCGCGACCACGGCAGCGGGGGAACGCTCAACAACTGCACCCTGGACGGCACCCAGACCGGCGTGATCGTCACCAAGGGCGCCGACCCGCTCATCGAGCGGTGCACGGTCGACTCCCCCGCCGAGGCGGGCTTCTACGTGTCCGCCGGGGGCCGGGGCAGCTTCCTGGACTGCCGGGTCAGCGGGAGCGGCGGCTACGGCTTCCACGTGATCGACGGTTGCCGCACGACACTGCGGAAGTGCCGTACGGAGCGGTGCGCGCGCGGGGGGTACGAGTTCGCCGACGCGGGGCCGGACGGCGGGGCCGGGACGGGACCGGTCGTGGAGGACTGCACCAGCGACGAGAGCGGCGGCCCGAGGTCCCCGGTGGCCCGCGAGGCGGCGGTGCAGACGGTGCCGCCGTCCGGAGGGCTGCTCGGTTCGCTCCCCGGACAGCGGACCCCGGGCCCGGTGCCGCTGGTCCCGGCGCCCGGACCGGAGCAGCCGGCCCGCACGCCGAAGGACGTGCTCGGCGAACTCGACGCGCTGGTCGGACTGGAGAGCGTCAAGCGCGAGGTGCGGGCGCTGACCGACATGATCGAGGTGGGCCGGCGCCGGCAGCGGGCGGGGCTGAAGGCGGCCTCGGTGAAGCGGCACCTGGTCTTCACCGGCTCCCCCGGCACCGGCAAGACGACGGTCGCCCGGCTGTACGGCGAGATCCTCGCCTCCCTCGGGGTGCTGGAGAAGGGGCACCTGGTGGAGGTGTCCCGGGTGGACCTGGTCGGCGAGCACATCGGCTCGACCGCGATCCGCACCCAGGAGGCGTTCGAACGGGCGCGCGGCGGGGTGCTGTTCATCGACGAGGCGTACGCGCTGTCCCCGGAGGACGCCGGACGGGACTTCGGCAAGGAGGCCATCGACACGCTGGTGAAGCTGATGGAGGACCACCGGGACGCGGTGGTGGTCATCGTCGCCGGCTACACGGCCGAGATGGAGCGCTTCCTGTCGGTGAACCCGGGTGTGGCCTCGCGCTTCTCCCGGACGATCACCTTCGGCGACTACGGCCCGGAGGAACTGCTGAGGATCGTGGAGCAGCAGGCCGACGAGCACGAGTACCGGCTGGCGCCGGGCGCGGCCGAGGGCTTGCTGAAGTACTTCACGGCGCTCCCGAAGGGCCCGGCGTTCGGCAACGGCCGTACCGCGCGCCAGACGTTCGAGGCGATGGTGGAGCGGCACGCGAGCCGGGTCGCCCAGCTGGCCGACCCCAGCACCGACGACCTGTCCCTGCTGTACGCGGAGGACCTGCCGGAGCTGCCCTGAGCGCCGGGCGCGCCACGGGCCGCGTCAGGCCGGCGGTGCCTGCGGGTCCGGGCGCGGTCCCGGTACGTCCGGGTGCAGCCGGGACAGCAGGACGGAGCGTTCCCGGGCGAAGGCCGGGTCGGCCTGGTAGTCGGAGTGGCCGAGGATCGGTGCGGGCAGCGGGTGTTCGGGGGTGCGGCCGTAGCTCAGGGGGTCCTTCAGCGGCGGGTGGTCGACGTCCGGGCAGCCCTCGTCGTCCGGTACGCGGACCGGGCCGCCGATGGGGTCGGTCAGGCGGTGGAGGTTGCGCCAGCAGTCGACGTCGCGGTGCAGGGCGGCCAGTGCGGGCGGGCCGAAGTGGGCGGGGAACCAGCGGCCGTACAGGCGCTCCAGCGGCGAGCCGTAGGTGAGCAGGGCGACCCGCTTGCGGACGGCCGGGGTCAGCTGCCAGGCGGCGGCCGCGGCCAGGACGCTGCCCTGGGAGTGGCCGGACAGGACCATGCGGCCCCCGGTGCGCCGGGTCCAGGTGGCCATCCGCCAGGTGAGGTCGGGGACGGCGCGCTCGGCGTAGCAGGGCGGGGCGAAGGGGTGGGCGGCGCGCGGCCAGAAGGTGCCGACGTCCCACAGGATGCCGATGGTGCGCCGGGCGGAGGCGTCCCTGTAGGCGCGCCGGGCCCAGGTGACGAAGAGCAGGAAGCCGAGCCCGACCAGCCAGGAGCCGAGCGCCTGTGAGGCCTCGGCCGCCGCCCTGACGACGTGGTGCGCCGGCCGGGCCGCCCCGTCGGGGGTCTTCCCGGTGAGCAGGGCGCCGGCCAGCGCGGCGGCGCCCAGCACCAGGGTGGTGGCGCACAGCACGGCGACGATCAGCGGGGCCCGGTCGGTGAGGGCGGCCATGGCCCGGGCGTGCGCGACGGCGCGGGTGCGGGCCGGTTCCTCGGGCTCGCCGGGGTGCTCCCGGCGCACCCGGTCGCGTTCGGCGCGGGCGAGCCGCGCGGTGCCCCGGGCCAGCCAGGCGGCCAGTGCGAGCAGCACCGCGAGGAGCACCGGCAGCACGGACGCCTGCCAGGTCAGCAGGACCGGCGGCCCGGCGAGGCCGGAGCGGGTGCCGTCCAGCCAGTCGGCGACGCGCTGCGCGATCCCGCCGGACATCACCCCGCCCAGCGCGCAGGCGAGCAGTGCCACGGCGGGGCCGCCGAGGCCGCGGATGGCCGTGCGCGGGTCGGGACGGCGGCGGTACAGGTCGTGGGCGACGACGGCGAGGACGACCACGAGCAGCCCCTGAGCGAGCATCAGGGCGCCGAAGGCCGGGTCCCCGGGCAGGCGTCCGGCGGAGTGCCAGCCCGGCCTCGACCAGCCGGCGTAGAGCAGCGTGAGCAGCAGCAGGGCCAGGGAGCCGAGCGGCAGGCCGCGTACGAGACGGCGGTCGATCCCCCGGTCGAGGCGGTTCTCGCTGCGGCCCCGGCGGCAGACCACCGCCACCGCGACGGCCGCCGTGCCGAGCAGGGCCGCGGCGAGGAGGTCGCCGAGGAGGTCCAGGGCCGGCGGGCCGCCGGGCCGGTGGTCGAAACGGACCGCGGGCAGGGCGACGGCGGCGGCGACCGTCAGCAGGCCGGCCGCGGTGTGCGCCGCGCGCAGCCGGGCCACCAGGCGGCGCCCGTACCAGAAGCCGGGCCGGGCGAGGGCGCTGGCCTCGTCCGCCGGCTCGGGCGCGCGGGACATCGGCTGGTGGGACTCGTAGGCGCTCCAGGTGCGGTGCGAGAGGTACCAGAGCAGGCCGGTGAGCGCGGTGGGCACCAGGGCGGCGAGGGCGAGCCGGCGGCCGGGCGGGGTCCACCAGGCGCCGCCGGACGCGGCGGGCGAGAGGAAGGACAGCCAGGAATGGCGGCTCGCGCAGGCGGCCGCCCCCGCGCACTGCCAGGCCACCAGGTCGAGGGCGACCTCGCAGACGGCGGCCACCAGCAGCGTGGTCAGGGTGAGGGCGGTCAGGCGGACGAGGAGGCCGTAGAGCCGGACGGTGCGTCTGCGGCCGCGGGCGGCGGGACGCATCCAGTGGGCGAGGTTGACGACCATGAAGGGCAGCAGCAACAGCCACAGGGCGCGGGTGCCGTCGCCGGAGGTCAGGTTGCACCAGACGTAGGCCTCCTGCACGGGTTCCCGCCGGGACCGTGCCCCGGAGGGGGCGTCCCCGGCGTCCCCGGCGCGCCGGAAGACGGCGGCGGTGCCGTCACCGGTGATCCGGACCGTGCGCGGGTCGCCGAGCATCTTCTCCGGAGTGGTGCCGCCGACTCCGTGCACCAGGAGTTCCATCCGGCTCTCCGCGCCGACGGCCCGGGTGCCGGGGCCGTCCGGCTTCCGTTCGGTGCTGCGTTCCCGTGCACGTTCCACTGTTCTCGCACTTCCCCCGTGACGCACCCGACGGCTTGTGTCCGTGCGGGCATCAGGATCTCCGTTTCCGGGGCTCCTCACACCTCCCGCCACCGAATCCGCCCGATCCGGACGGGAAACGGCCGGGGATGGTGGTGTCCGCAGGCGTCCGTAGGGCGTGCACGCGTCGTGACAGGCGGTGGCGCGGCCGGTGCCGACCCGTGAAAGGATGGGAGTCCCGCGCGTCTGAGGCCGACCGGCACGTCCAGGCCGGAGCGGGCGCGGCGGGTGGGTCGGACGACGGGCGGCGAAAGGACCGGAGCGCACGTGAGTGAGAATCAGAACCTCCTCGCGGAGCAGCGCCGCGCCCTGATCCTGGACGAGGTCCGGCGCCGGGGCGGCGTCCGGGTCAACGAACTGACCCGCAAGCTCGGGGTGTCGGACATGACGGTGCGCCGTGACCTGGACGCGCTCGCCCGCCAGGGGGTCCTGGAGAAGGTGCACGGCGGGGCGGTGCCCGTGGTGGAGGCCAGCAGCCACGAGCCGGGTTTCGAGGCCAAGTCGGGTCTGGAGCTGTCCGCCAAGGAGGACATCGCGCGCGCCGCCGCGCGGCTGGTCACGCCGGGCACGGCGATCGCGCTGTCCGGTGGCACGACGACGTACGCGCTCGCGCAGCACCTGCTGGAGGTGCCCGACCTGACCGTGGTGACGAACTCGGTGCGGGTCGCGGACGTCTTCCACGCGGCGCAGCGCGCCACCGGTCAGCGCCAGGGCGCGGCCACGGTGGTGCTGACCGGCGGGGTGCGCACCCCGTCCGACTCGCTGGTGGGCCCGGTGGCCGACCGGGCGATCGCCGCCCTCCACTTCGACCTGCTGTTCCTCGGGGTGCACGGCATATCGGCCGAGGCCGGCCTGTCCACGCCGAACCTCGCGGAGGCCGAGACCAACCGCCGGCTGGTGCAGTCGGCGCGGCGGGTCGTGGTGGTCGCCGACCACACCAAGTGGGGCACCGTGGGTCTGAGCTCGTTCGCCGCGCTGGAGCAGGTGGACACCCTGGTGACCGACGCGGGACTGCCGGCCGAGGCGCGGGCGGAGGTCTCCGAGCGCCTGCGGCGGCTGGTGGTGGCGGGTGAAACGGACGAACCAGACGAACCGGACGACGAGGAGGAGGGCACGGCGGGTACGGACGCCTGACCCCGTGTCAGCCGGGTCCGCGTCGTGATCACCGGACCGGCGGTCCGGGCACGGCGCGGGCCGTGTCACCGGGCGTACGGCTCAGTGGGTCCACACGCCCGTCGCCAGCAGGGAGTCGACGGCCGCGGCGTACGGGGTGATGTCCAGGGCCTGCTCCTCCAGCCAGGCGTCCGAGTAGTACTTGTCGAGGTAGCGGTCGCCCGGGTCGCACAGCAGGGTGACGACGCTGCCCGTGCGGCCCGCGGCCACCATCTCGGAGACGATCTTCAGCGCGCTCCACAGGCCGGTTCCCGTGGAGCCGCCCGCCCTGCGGCCGATGGCCCGCTCCAGTGCGCGGACGGCGGCCACGCTGGCCGCGTCCGGAACCTTCATCATCCGGTCGATCGCGCCGGGCACGAAGCTCGGTTCCATGCGGGGCCGGCCGATGCCCTCGATGCGGGAGCCGCAGTCGCAGGTGACGTCCGGATCACCGGTGGTCCAGCCCTCGAAGAAACAGGAGTTCTCCGGGTCGGCGACGCAGATGCGGGTGTCGTACTGCATGTAGTGCACATAGCGCGCGAGGGTCGCCGAGGTGCCGCCGGTGCCGGCCGTGGCGACGATCCACGCGGGTTCCGGGAACCGCTCCAGTTCCAGCTGGCGGAAGATGGATTCGGCGATGTTGTTGTTGCCGCGCCAGTCGGTGGCCCGCTCGGCGTAGGTGAACTGGTCCATGTAATGGCCGCCGGTCTCCGCCGCCAGGCGGGCGGACTCCTCGTACATCCGGCGGGGGTCGTTCACGAAATGGCACCGGCCGCCGTGGAACTCGATCAGCCGGATCTTCTCGGCGCTGGTCGTGCGCGGCATGACGGCGATGAACGGGACGCCGATCAGCTTGGCGAAGTAGGCCTCGGAGACGGCCGTCGAGCCGCTGGACGCCTCGATGACCGGGGCGCCCGGCCGGATCCAGCCGTTGCACAGGCCGTAGAGGAACAGGGAGCGGGCGAGCCGGTGCTTGAGGCTGCCGGTGGGGTGCGTCGACTCGTCCTTGAGGTAGAGGTCGATGCCCCAGCTCTCGGGCAGCGGGAAGCGCAGCAGATGCGTGTCCGCCGAGCGGTTGGCGTCGGCCTGGACCTTGCGGACGGCTTCTTTCAGCCAGTCCCGGTGGGCGGCGTCGCTGCGGTCGACGTCGAGGGTGGCGCCGGACCGGTTCTGCGGGGTGGTGCGCACGGCGGTGCTCTCCTTCTGCTGGGTGCCGACGGCGCCTCACACGGTCGACCCCTCGATCATAGGCAGCCATTGCACCGCTTCCCACCTGCATAAACGTATCTTTGGGGCAGTCAAAGGCGCACTGGGGCACAGCCGTGCGGGATGTGCGGGGGCCACGTTGGCCCGAGTACTCCGCGCGCCGGTCCTCCGCCCCCCGCGCGTACTGGTGCTCCTCGCGGCATCGCGGCAGACTGCACCGCACGGGGCGAACGTCCCGGACGGGGCGAACATCCCGGACGGGGCGTGCACGGGAACCGGAACGAACGGACGAACAAGGGGGCGGCGAGGGATGGCGGAGCCGGAGTTCACGGCCACGGGCGTGCGGATCGGCAGGCGGCTGCGCTCGCTCACCCGGGCCGGGCAGGTCCGGATCAGCGGCGGCCGACTGGAGCTGCTCACCAGCTACGGCAGTGAGATCGACAGCGCGCCGGTGCAGGCCGTGCGCGCCTCCAAACCCTGGTTCGTCCCGGACGACCGGGCCCTGGCCGACCTCAACGGCAACCGCTACCTGCTGACCCTCGGCGAGCACGATCCGGCTCCAGGTGAGCCGGGGCCGCCCGCGGCACGCCGGTTCGTCGAGGCGGTGCGCCGGGCGGCCGGACGGGGTGACTGAGCCGCACCGGCGCGCGGCGAGTTGCGGGAGCCCACCCGCTGCGCCACGCTGGTCTCACGTCACTCTGGGTTTACCGGCGATAACGCTGCGAACCAGCCCGCCGGCCACGACAGCAGGCGGACGTTTGGACGCAAGCACCCTGCTGGATCCGTTGTTCTCCGTGTTCCTCCGGTTCCTCCGGACCTCATGCATCGGGGAGTCGCAGCTGTGATCACTCATCCAAGCAGGCACTGCACGGTGGAGCTCCAAGCTCTGCCGTCGCGGATCGGCCAGGTCCGCAGAATCGTATCTGCGCAGTTGCGCTACTGGCACCTGGACCCGTTGATAGACCGCGCCGCCCTCGGTGTCACCGAGCTGCTGAGCAACGTCCACCGGCACGCGCGGCCCGACAAGTCGTGCACCGTCGAGCTGGAGCTGCTCCTGGACCGGCTCACCGTCTCCGTGCGCGACCGCGATCCGCGCCTCCCGGTGCCGGCCGACCTCCCCGGGGCGGCCGACATCGCCCCCCTGGCCACCTGCGGACGGGGTCTGGCGATGGTGGCCGCGATGAGCGAGAGCTGGGGCGCGCGTCCCGACGGGGACGACGGCAAGGTCGTGTGGTTCACGCTGCCCGCGCCGTCCGTGACCCGCCCGCACCCGTCCCGCTCGCCACGCCTCACGGCCGGGCAGCAGCCCGCGCCCCGGATCGTCACCGACGTGCAGCCGGCTCCGCTGGCCGCCTCCGCCGCGGCCCCCGCGGTGGCGCACGCCTCCGCCGCGGCCCCCGCTCCCGCCCGGTCGGCCGTCCCCGGCTGACCGGGCGGTGGCCTCCGGGAGACGGCGCACGGGCGGCGGACCGCGGTGCACCCGTCGCCCGTACGCCGTCCGGTGGCGGACGCGGACCGCGGGCGGCGAGTCACCTCCCGGACGCCTCCGGCAAGGCGTTCGGCGCCGTCGTGCGGGAGGACCGGCAGACGCCGGTTTCCTGCGGATACGCGGCCGTTGTGCGCGCCGCGGGGACGGGCCGCCTGGGGGGCCGGCCGGCGAACGGCCGACCGCGGCGCGCGCGAAGCGGTCACCGGAGCGCGCCCAGCGGGTCGTCCAGCACCGGCTGCCAGGCCAGCTCCGCCGCGCCGACCAGGCTGTTGTGGTCCAGGGTGCACGGCAGGACGGGGACGTCGCCGCTCTGGCCCCACAGGCTGCGGTCGGCGACGACCGCGCGCAGGCGCCCGGGATCGGCGTCGAGGAGCGTGCGGTGCAGGCCGCCGAGGATGATGCGGTCGGGATTGAGGATGTTGACCAGCCCGGCGAGACCCAGTCCGAGCCGGTCGATCAGGGTCTCGGCGGCCGTGCGGACGGCCGGGTCGGCGTACTGGGTGCGCAGCAGGTCGTTGGCCTGCTGGAGCAGGGAGACCTCGGGGCCCGGCTCGCGGCCCGCCTCGACCAGGAGGGCCAGCGGGTCCGCCTCGACGTCCAGGCAGCCCCGGCTGCCGCAGTGGCAGGGCCGGCCCTCGGGGTTGACGGTGAGGTGGCCGACCTCCAGGGCCAGCCCCGAGCTGCCCGCGTGCAGGCGGCCGTCCAGGACCAGCGCGCCGCCGACACCGCGGTGCCCGGTGGCCACGCACAACAGGTCCCGGGCCCCGCGGCCGGCGCCGTGCCGGTGCTCGGCGAGCGCGGCGAGGTTGACGTCGTTGCCCGCGAAGGCGGGGCCGGCCAGGCCGGCGGCGCGCACGCACTCGGCGAAGATCCGGCGGACCGGGGCACCCACCGGCCAGGCCAGGTGGAGGGGGTTGAGGGCCCGGCCGTCGGGTTCGGCCACGGCGGACGGCACGGCGAGTCCGGCACCCACGCAGCGGCGGCCCGTCGTCCGCAACAGTTCGGCGCCCATCTCCACGACGGAACCCAGTACCTTCGCCGGATCGGCGTCGACGGTCCCGCTGCCCGGCGCGGTCGCCACGATCCGCCCACCGAGACCGACCAGCGCGGCCCGGAACCCGTCGGCGTGGACCTGCGCGGCCAGCGCCACCGGGCCGTCCTCGGCGACCCCCAGCCGGTGCGAGGGACGCCCCTGGGAACCGGCCGCCGCGCCCGGGCGGGCGTCCACACGGATCAGTCCCAGTGCCTCCAGTTCGGCGGCCACGGCCCCGGCCGTCGCCCGGGTGACCCCGAGTTCGGCGGTGAGCACGGCCCGGGTCGGTGCCCGCCCGGTGTGCACCAGCTCCAGCGCGGGTCCGAGCGCACCGCGCCCCCGGTCCAGCCGCGCCCTCGAGGTGGTCCCTTCCCCCGCCGACCGGGGGTCCGCCTTGCCGCTCATGAGGGCGAGTCTCCCATGATCCGCACGCGTTGCGGCCTGCTCCGTGAGCGGCCGGAACCGGCCTGCGGGCCGACGCGTCAGAGCCCGCTCACCCGCAGGGTGACGTTCAGCCGCCCGGTCAGTCCCAGCGCCGGCGGTGCCGTGCCCGGGTGCACGCGCGGCACCCCGTGGTAGGCGGGCCGGGACGGCCCGCCGAAGACGAACAGGTCGCCGCTGCGCAGCTCCACGTCCGTGTGGGGCCGGGCGCGGGTCGCGGTGTTGCCGAAGCGGAAGACGCAGGTGTCGCCGAGGCTCAGCGAGACCACCGGCGCGTCCGAGGCCTCGTCGGCGTCACGGTGCATGCCCATCCGGGCGCCGCCGTCGTAGAAGTTGACCAGCGCGGTGTCGTACGGCTGCGCGGGGACCGCCTCGGGGCCGAGCGCGTCGGCCACCGCGCCGCGGGCCAGTTCGCCGAGCCAGGCAGGGAAGGGCTTCACCGGGGCGCCGTCGCCGTCGACGACCGTGCGGGCGTAGCCGTACGGGTACCAGTGCCGGCCGAGGCAGACCTGCCGGACGGACATGGTGCCGCCCTGCGGGGTGCGGACCGTGCGCAGCCCGGCCGGTGGCCGCGCCCACTCCCGACAGGCGGCGAGCAGCGCGCGCTGCCGGCCGGCGTCCAGCCAGTCCGGGACGTGCACGGCGCCCGGTGCGAGTCGTGCCCGCCCGCGCGGGAACAGTTCCGCCTCCATGGCTCCCATCCTGCCCGAGGCGCCCGCCGGGCGGTCCGCCGACCGCCCTGAGCTGCGGCTCGGTCCCGGCCGGGAGGCGACGGCCGGGACGGGCCGGTGGCCGGGGACCGTTAGCCTGGACGCACGATGAACGAGCGCATGACGACGCCGTGGGGCGAATTCGAACTGTCCCGCTTCCCCGAGGACCCCCGCGACCGGCTGCGCGCCTGGGATGCCGCCGACGCCTACCTGCTGCGGCACCTGGCCGAGGAGCGGGTGCCGCTGTCGGGCACGGTCGTGGTGGTCGGCGACCGCTGGGGCGCGCTGGTGACGGCGCTCGCGAAGCACCGGCCGGTCCAGATCACCGACTCCTTCCTGAGCCAGGAGGCGACCCGGGCGAACCTGGCGCGGGCCGGGGCCGAACGCGGTTCCGTGCCGCTGCTCACCACACAGGACCCGCCGCCCGGGCGGGTGGACGTGCTGCTGGTGCGGGTGCCGAAGAGCCTGGCGCTGCTGGAGGACCAACTGCTGCGGCTGGCGCCGGCCGTGCACGCCGGCACGGTGGTGGTCGGCGCCGGGATGGTGAAGGAGGTCCACACCTCCACGCTCCAGTTGTTCGAGCGTGTCCTCGGGACCACCCGCACCTCGCCGGCCCGGCAGAAGGCCCGGCTGATCCTGTGCACCCCGGATCCGTCGCTGGAGCGGCCCGCGAACCCGTGGCCGTACCGCTACGCCCTCCCGGACGGCGTCGGCGCGGTGTCCGGGCACACGGTCGTCAACCACGCGGGGGTGTTCTGCGCGGACCGGCTCGACATCGGTACGCGGTTCTTCCTGCGGCACCTGCCGGCCGGGCCGGGCGCCGGGCGCGTGGTGGACCTCGGCTGCGGCAACGGCGTGGTGGGCACGGCGGTGGCGCTGGCCGATCCGGAGGCCGAGGTGCTGTTCGTGGACGAGTCGTTCCAGGCGGTGGCCTCGGCGGAGGCGACGTACAAGGCGAACGGGGCGCCCGGACACGCCGAGTTCCGGGTCGGGGACGGGCTGGCCGGGGTGGCGCCCGGCAGTGTGGACCTCGTGCTGAACAACCCGCCCTTCCACTCCCACCAGGCGACGACCGACGCGACGGCGTGGCGGATGTTCACCGGGGCGAGGCGCGCGCTGCGCCCGGGCGGCGAGCTGTGGGTGGTGGGCAACCGTCACCTGGGCTACCACGTCAAGCTCAAGCGGCTGTTCGGCAACAGTCACCTGGTGGCGAGCGACCCGAAGTTCGTCGTCCTGAGGGCGGTCAAGAAGGGCTAGGCGTGCTGTCCCGGGACGCCGGTGACACGCGTGCTGGGTACTCGAACCGGTGGGGTCCGGCGAGGTGGACGGTGGCGGTCCCGTCGTGGCGGGTGGCCGGGCCGCGCCATTGTTCGAGCTCGTTGGTGCAGCGTTCGACGGTGTCACGCTGCTTGTACGCCTCACGGTCGGGGCGGGCGGCCTGCCGCCGCGGTTCCCCCGGCGGAGCCGGTGGCCGCGTTGGCCGCCGGGACGGGGGTGACCGCCCGGATGCCGTGTGTGCGCAGGTGCCCGCGGATCGCGCGGGAGGAGCAGGCGTCGTCAGCCGGTGAGGGCGGACCGCTCCACCCGGGGCGCCGGGCCCGGCCGGCCCCCTCGCACCCGCCCGCACCCTGATGGGTCACCGTCCGGGACGTCTCGCGACTGGACGACTCGGTCCGCGAGCAGGTCGAGACCGTCGTCGGCTCCCACGGCGATCCGGCCGTGCTCGACCAGGCACTGCCCGGCGTCCCGGCCCTGTTCTGGCTCGTCCCACAGGCCGTCGGGCGCCGAGTGCCGAGGCGCACTACCTCCGGTTCGTCCGGGCGGGCGCCGCCGCCGTCGCCCGCCACGGGGTCGGTCACGTCGTCGGGGTCTCCAGCGCCGGGCACGGCTGGCCGGCCCCGGCCGGCGTCCTGTCGGCGGCCTTCGCGATGGACGCCGAACCGAGCGCGTCCGGTGCGGCCTACCGGGCGCTGTCCATGCCCTTCTACATGGAGAACCTCCTGCGACAGCTCGGCGCCATCCGTGAGCGGGGCGCGTTCTACCTGACCTGCGCGGGTGACCTGCCGCCGGCGTCGATCGCGACGGAGGACATCGCCGGCACCGCCGCCGGCCTCCTCACCGACCTGTCCTGGACCGGGCAGGAGAACCTCCCCGTGTTCGGCCCCGACCGGCTGACCCCCGACGGCATGGCCGAGGTGATCAGCCAGGAACTCGGGCGTCCGGTCGCCTACCGCCGCACGGGCATCGACGACTACGCCTCGCTGCTCCGCTCCCAGGGCACCGGCGACCAGGCGGTCAAGGACCTGACCGAGGCGTTCGCCGCACAGGACCACGGCATCTACGACGCGGACTGGGCGACCGCCGAGCCGACGCCGACGGACTTCCGCACCTGGTGCCGGCACGTCCTCAAGCCCGCCGTGGACGCCCGCACGTCATACCGGGGCGGGGGCCGCGGTTAGAAACGGCCGTGGTCGGCGCTCACGAACCCCGCGCCCCGCTGGTCGTTGCAGCCGACGAGCGGACGCTCGACCGGGTCGGGCCAGCTCTGCTGGGCCGTGAGCGCCACGCTCACCAGCGTCAGCAGCAGGTCCACGTCACTGGCGGCGTCGAGGCGGAGGGTCACCCACTGCGAGCCGGGCACGATGCGGACAACACCGGAGCCCCTGAGGTCCTTGGCGAACCGGCGGACGGCCCGGTCGGTCAGCCGCAGGTCGACGTCCCGGCCGGAGTGGAAGTGGGCGATCTCGCCCTCGGCCGAACTCACCGCCTGTCCCCGGCCGCAGCTGGGCACGGCCCGTCTCAGGTCCGGCCAGGTCGCCAGTTGCGCGAGCGCGCGCGAGGCCAACGTCATGGACCCATCATGACGCGCTCATCCCTGGGCAACCAGCTTGTGCACGGGCATTAACCGACTCGTATCCGCCACGGTCCGGCTCCGCGACCGCATCCCCACCCGCGAGGCGCTGCCGCGCCACAGCGCCGAACTCCTCGACCTGGCGCGGCGTCCTGCGACCGCGCACCAGCCGCCGCCACCCCCTCGAACACGCCGTCCGGGCCCACCGCGCCATCGAGTCCCGGGTGACCAGCGGCAAGCTCCTACTCCTCCCGTGACGCCGCCGGGCCACCCGGCGCACGGCCGCGGAACCACGGGCCGGACGGTCTTGCCCCTGACTCCGGGCCCCCTTAGCCTCACTTTGTGCCGATAAAATACAAAACCTGTCCGCACGACGTCGTGCCGGGCAACGGCCTCACCCGGCTCCGCGTGGCGATCACCGCCTTCTTCGCCCTCGACGGCTTCATCTTCGCCGGCTGGGTCGTCCGCATCCCCGACATCAAGCAACAGACGCACGCGTCCGCCAGTGGCCTCGGACTCGCCCTGCTCGGGGTCTCCGCGGGCGCCGTGCTGACCATGACGCTGACCGGCCGGCTGTGCCGCCGCTACGGCAGCCACCCGGTGACCGTCGCCTGCGTGACGGTCCTCGCGCTCAGCGTCGCCCTGCCCCCGCTCGTGCACTCGGCACTCGCGCTCGGCGGCGTACTGCTGCTGTTCGGGGCCGCGTACGGCGGGGCGAACGTGGCCTTCAACAGCGCCGCGGTCGACCTGGTGGCCGCACTGCGCAGGCCGGTCATGCCGAGTTTCCACGCGGCCTTCAGCCTGGGCGGCATGGTCGGCGCGGGCCTCGGCGGACTGGTGGCCGGGGCCGTCTCCCCCACCCTGCACCTGCTGGGCATCACCACGGCCGGTCTGCTCGTCACCCTCGTCGCCGGGCGCGCCCTGCTGCGGCAGGAGGCTCCGGTCCCGCCCGGCCGGCGGGGGCCGGAGGACGGGAACGGCACACGGCGGACGGACGGCCGTACGCGCGGGCTCGTCGTGGTCTTCGGGCTGGTTGCCCTGTGCACCGCCTACGGCGAGGGTGCCATGGCCGACTGGGGCGCCCTCCACCTCCACCAGGACCTGGCCGCGTCGGCGGGGGCGGCGGCGGCCGGGTACGCCTGTTTCGCGCTCGCCATGACCGTCGGCCGGCTGACCGGGACCGCGCTGCTGGAGCGCCTGGGACGTGCCCGGACGGTGATCGCCGGCGGTACCACCGCCGCGGCCGGCATGGTCCTCGGTTCCCTCGCGCCGTCGGTGTGGGCGGCGCTGATCGGCTTCGCCGTGACGGGACTCGGCCTGGCGAACCTCTTCCCGATCGCCGTGGAGCGGGCCGGCGCGCTGAGCGGACCGTCCGGCGTCGCCGTCGCCTCCACCCTGGGGTACGGCGGCATGCTCCTCGGGCCGCCCGCGATCGGGTTCATGGCCGACTGGTTCTCCCTGCCCACGGCCCTGACCAGCGTCGCCGCGCTGGCCGCGGTGGCCGCGCTCGTCGGGGTGGCGACGCGGCGCGTGATGGGGGGCTGAGCCGCGGGGCCGTCCCGTCCGGCCGGGGCGCCCGGGCGGCGGCACCTACAGATCCGCCGGGCGGGCAAACCCGTAGGCGCGCTCGACCTTGGCCACGTGGAGCGGGAACGAGGCATACCAGTGCTCGCGCCCGTGCGCACGGGCCAGGACGTGCTCCGCGTGGTCCCGCCAAGCGGCAGTCGAGTCCTCGTCCCTCCAGTACGACACCGTGATCCCCAGGCCGTCCGCACCGCGAGCGGAATCGACACCGAGGAATCCCGGCTGGTCGGCAGCCAGTTTCAGCAACCGCTCGTCCGTCTCCCCGTAGCCGTTGTCGCCGGCGGTCCGCACGGCGGTGAACACCACGGCGTAGTAGGGCGGGGCGGGCAGCGACGCGGGCGCGGGATCGGTCATGGAGGTCCTCCAGCAGACGGCACCGGCAGTGTCACCTCGAACGGTCCCGCGCACCCACCCGGGGACCCGCAACCCCGCCGTCCGGTCACCGGCCCGCGTTCCCGGGGCCGCCCGCTCCCGGACGGAGGCCGCGAGCCGGAGAACAAGTGTCCCGGCACGGACCTCGTCCGGCGCACTCATCCGCATGGAGACTGCCGAGCACCTTCAGACGCTGGACCGGGAGGGCCGGTTGCTCGCCGCGGCGGCCGAGGCGGCGGGGCCCGACGCCGAGGTGCCGGACTGCCCGAAGTGGCGGGTCCGCGACCTGCTGCGGCACACGGGCGCGGTCCACGAGTGGGCCACCGGTTTCGTCACCGGCGGGCACACCGCGCCGCGGCCCGTCGCGGACAACCCGGACCTGGACGGCGCCGAACTGGCGTCCTGGTACCGGAAGAGCCACCGGGAACTGGTCGACGCCCTGGCCCCGACCGAGCCGGAGTGCTGGACCTTCCATCCGGCACCGTACCCCTCGCCGCTGGCGTTCTGGACGCGGCGGCAGGCGCACGAGACGACCGTCCACCGCCGCGACGCCGAGGCGGCGCGCGGCGGTGCGGTGTCCCCGGTCGCCGCCGACCTCTCGGCGGACGGCGTCGACGAGTTGCTGCGCGGCTTCCACGCCCGCCCCAGAAGCCGGGTCCGCACGGAGCGGCCGCGCACGCTGCGGGTGCGCGCGGTGGACGCGGGAGGGGACGCGGTGTGGACCGTACGGCTGTCGGCCGAGTCGCCGGTGGCCTCCCGGGACGCGCCGGGAGAGGCCGACACCGAACTGTCCGGGCCCGCCAGACCGTTGTACCTGGCGCTGTGGAACGGGGGACCGGTACCGCAGGTGACCGGCGACCCCGGGGTGGCGGCGCTGTGGCGGGAGCGCTCGGGCGTCTGACGCGCCGCCGTCGGGTGTGACGCGCCGTCAGCCGCTCAGCATGCGCGCCAGCACCGCGCGGTGCACGGGCAGCACCTCGCCGTGCACCGCGCGGCCCTTCGCCGTGAGCACCACCCGCACACCGCGCCGGTCCTCCGGGCACATGGCCCGCTCGACGAGTCCGTCCTTCTCCAAACGCCCGATCAGCCGGGACAGCGCACTCTGGCTGAGGTGGACCCGTTCGGAGACCTCCTGCACCCGGTAGGCGCAGCCGCCGTCCGGCGCGACGCCCTCGGCGAGCACGTCGAGGACTTCGAAGTCGCTCGCGCACAGGCCGTGTCCGCTCAGGACCCGGTCCAGCTCGCACTGGGTCCGGGCGTGCGTGGCCAGCATGTCCCGCCACCGCTCCACGAGCGCCCGCTCGGCCCTGTCCGCCGCCATGGCGGCACCGTAGCAGAGCGGCACCGTCGTTGCGCGGACATCAGATGCGGGTGCATTCCACAGGTACCCGTGAGGGGACGGTGACCCGGGGTGGCACCTGCGCACCCCGGGGGACGGGGGTGCCGTGGACGAGGAAGTAGCGCTGGGGGTCCTCCAGCGCCCAGCGGCGCATCGCGTGGGCGAGGCCGGACAGGCCCGGGCCCGCGTCGGCCGCGGCGCGGAAGGTGTCCGCGAGGCCGCGGTAGGCGTCCCGGACCAGTTCGGTGGTCAGGCCGTCCCGGCCGTCGAAGTACCGGTACAGCGCCGGGCCGCTCATGCCCAGTTCCTCGGCGATCGCGTTGGGGGAGAGCCCCGAGGCTCCCGCCGTGGCGATCTGCCGCCAGGCCCGCGCCTTGATCCCCCGGTCCCCCGCCGCCCGCCCGCGCGGTCCGCACCCCGCCGGCCCGAACAGCCGGGTCCGGGCCGCCACCCGCCCGCCGCCACCCGCACGGCCGCCACCCGCACGGCCGCCACCACTCGGGACGCGTCGGGCGCGAGGTCCGCGGTCGTGCGCCCGGCCCGGGACGGAGTACCGCGCCGCCGTCACGGACCGACGGGGTCCTTTGCCGGGGCGGCGGCCGGCTGCCCCCGGTCCAGCGCGTTCAGGGCGCGCTGGGCGATCGGGTGGGACCTGACGAGTTCACCGAGCGAGGTCGAGCCCCGGGTGATGTCCCTGAACGCCCGCCAGGCGGGCCGGAAACCGGTGAGGGCCGCGTGGAAGATGCCGGGACGGCGTTCGAACGCAGCCAGCATGCGCTTGCCGACGCTCATCTCCACGCCGAGTCCCGCCTTGATGGCGAACGCGTAGTTCAAGGCCTGGCGCCGGGCGTCCACGGCGTCGTGCGCCTCGGCGATCCGCACCGCCCACTCGCCCGCCAGCCGGCCCGAGCGCAGCGCGAAGGAGATGCCCTCGCGGGTCCACGGCTCCAGCAACCCCGCCGCGTCACCGCAGACCAGCACCCGGCCGCGCGAAAGCGGCGAGTCGTCGGCCCGGCAGCGGGTCAAGTGTCCGGAGGAGACACTCGGTTCGAAGCCGGCCAGCCCGAGGCGGGCGATGAAGTCCTCCAGGTAACGCTTGGTGGCCGCACCCTCGCCCCGCGCGGAGATGACGCCGACGGTCAGCGTGTCGCCCTTCGGGAACACCCAGCCGTAACTGCCCGGCATCGGGCCCCAGTCGATGAGGACCCGGCCCTGCCAGTCCTCGGCGACCGTCTCCGGCACCGGGATCTCCGCCTCCAGACCGAGGTCCACCTGGTCCAGCTTCACGCCGACGTGGGCTCCTATGCGGCTCGCGCTGCCGTCGGCCCCGACCACCGCGCGGGCCAGCACGGTCTCGCCGCCCTGGAGGACGACCGCGACCGTGCGCCGGTCCGGCACCGCCGAGCCGTGCTGCTCGACCCGCTGCACCGTGACGCCCGTGCGCAGCTCGGCGCCCGCCTTCTGGGCGTGCTCGACCAGTTGCTGGTCGAACTCGGGGCGGTTGATCAGTCCGAACAGCATCTGCCTGGAGCGGCGCGTGCGCGCGAAGCGCCCGTTGTGGGAGAAGGTGACCGCGTGCACCCGGTCCCGGAACGGCAGTTCGAAGCCGGGCGGCAGCGCGTCGCGGGAGGGACCGATGATGCCGCCGCCGCACGTCTTGTAGCGGGGCAGCTCGGCTTTCTCCAGCAACAGGACGCGCCGTCCCGCGACCGCCGCCGCGTAGGCGGCCGAGGCCCCCGCGGGTCCCGCGCCCACCACGACGACGTCCCACACTCGCTGCACGTCGTCCGCCGAAGAGTTCTCGCCGCTCACGATGGTCTACTGCTCCGATCAAGCCGCTGCCGCACTTATCCCCCGCATCCTACGGCGGTCGTCGTCGCAGGCCACTGTGGGAGGATCGGTGTACCCACCAGTTGGACGTCGCACCCACGAGGAGTGTGCCCATGTCGTCGAATCCGGTCGCCGAGACCGTCGCCTCGCTGCTGCCCCGGGCCAAGGCGGAGCTGGCCGAGCTGGTCGCCTTCCGGTCGGTGGCGGACTTCGGCCAGTTCCCCAGGAGCGAGAGCGAGGGCGCCGCCCGCTGGATCGCCGACGCGCTGCGCGCCGAGGGCTTCGTGGACGTGGCGCTGCTGGACACCCCGGACGGCACCCAGTCGGTGTACGGCCGCCTGCCGGGCCCGGAGGGCGCGAAGACCGTCCTCCTCTACGCGCACTACGACGTGCAGCCTCCGCTCGACGAGGCCGGCTGGACCTCTCCCCCCTTCGAGCTGACCGAGCGGAACGGCCGCTGGTACGGCCGCGGGACCGCCGACTGCAAGGGCGGCCTGATCATGCACCTGCTCGCGCTGCGCGCCCTGAAGGCCGACGGGGGCGTCCCGGTGCACGTGAAGGTGATCGTCGAGGGCTCGGAGGAGCAGGGCACGGGCGGCCTGGAGCGCTACGCCGAGCAGCACCCGGAGCTGCTGGCGGCGGACACCGTCGTCATCGGCGACGCGGGCAACTTCCGCGTCGGCCTGCCGACGGTCACCACCACCCTGCGTGGCATGACGCTGGTCCGCGTCCGGATCGACACCCTCGCGGGCAACCTGCACTCGGGCCAGTTCGGCGGTGCCGCCCCGGACGCGCTGGCCGCGCTGATCCGGGTCCTGGACTCGCTGCGCGCCGAGGACGGCTCGACCGCGGTCGACGGGCTCGACGCCACGGCGCGGTGGGACGGACTGCAGTACGCCGAGGAGCAGTTCCGCTCGGACGCCAAGGTGCTGGACGGGGTCGGCCTGATCGGTGACGGCTCGGTCGCCGACCGCATCTGGGCCCGCCCGGCGGTCACCGTCCTCGGCATCGACTGCCCGCCGGTCGTGGGCGCCACCCCGTCGGTGCAGTCCAGTGCCCGCGCGCTGATCAGCCTGCGGGTGCCGCCGGGCGTGGACGCGGCCGAGGCGACGAAGCTGCTCCAGGCCCACATCGAGGCGCACACCCCGTGGGGCGCCCGGGTGAGCACCGAGCAGGTCGGCCAGGGCCAGGCCTTCCGCGCCGATCCCACCAGCCCGGCCTACCAGGCGATGGCCGAGGCGATGGCCGAGGCCTACCCGGGCGAGACCATGCAGTACGCCGGCCAGGGCGGCTCGATCCCGCTGTGCAATACCCTCGCCGGGCTGTACCCGCGGGCGGAGATCCTGCTGATCGGCCTCAGCGAGCCGGAGGCGCGGATCCACGCGGTCGACGAGAGCGTGTCCCCGCAGGAGCTGGAGCGGCTGTCGGTCGCCGAGGCGCTGTTCCTGCGCGCTTACGCGGCGGGCTGACGGCTTCTGCCCGCGGGCAGCGCGTGGAGGCCGTCCAACCGATCCTCCGCCCGCACCTCCCGCGCTCCCCCGCCGGGCGGCCCCGTCCGCGGCACGGCGGCACGGACGGGCGCGCGGCCGCGTTCCGAGCCCTTGGGCGCCGCGCGGGGTCAGGCGGCCTCTCCGGCGACCGGGACACCGGCCTCCAGGTAGAACGCGGCGCCGCGCTCACGGGCCCGCAGCGCCCAGCGCAGCCGCTCGTAGCGGACCGGGGGCAGCATGTCGGCGGCCTCACGCTCGGTGGCGAAGCGCCAGGCGCGCAGTTCCGGCCCCGGCAACAGCACCCGGGACGCCTCGGCCGGAGCCAGCCGCCCGCCGTCGAAGAGCAGGCGCAGTCCGCCGTAGCCGGGGGGCGCCGGCCGCTCCCAGTCCACGACGAGCAGCCGGGGCACGGTCGCGAGGCGTATGCCGGTCTCCTCGGCGACCTCGCGGATGCCGGCGCGGGCGGGCGCCTCGCCGCGCTCGACCACTCCTCCGGGGAACTCCCAGCCGGGCTTGTAGGTGGGGTCCACGAGCAGCACCCGGTCGTGCTCGTCGAAGAGGAGCACCCCGGCGGCGAGGGTCTCCGCGGTGGGCTCGGCGCTCTGCACGATGTCACAGGGCGCCACGACGCCGCTGCTGACGGCCTCGGCGATGCGGACGGCGGTCTCGTACGGGGTGAGCGCGCTGGTGTCGACCAGGTGGGCGTCGGTGGTGAGCCAGGAGGCGAGGGCGCTCCGGTAGGGCTCGATGCGGTCGTACGCCCACCGCCGCTGCCGTATCTCCCCGTCGAGCGGGTCCGGTGGGACCTGCCGCCCGGCCGCCCGCGCACGCCGTATCGTTTCAGCCGGAGCGAGGAGAACGTGCCGCACCGGAATCCGGCGGGCGGCGAGGCCGCCGAAGATCTCGTCGCGGTACTCCTGGCGCAGCAGGGTCATGGGGACCACGAGGGTCCCGCCCAGTTCGGCGAGCATCGCGGCCGCCGTGTCGATCACCAGTCGTCGCCAGATCGGCAGGTCCTGGAAGTCGCCGACCTCGGCGAGGCGCTTGGGCGGCAGCAGGTGCGCGAGCCCGGCGCCGATGACCTCGGGGTCGAAGAGCGAACTGTTCGGGATCAGTTCGATCAGTTCCCGTGCGGTGGTGGACTTGCCCGCACCGAACGCGCCGTTGATCCAGACGACGGTCACGGTTCCCCCTCTTGTGTCGGCCCCCTGGGGCTTGCCCGCTCCACCCTGCCACGGAAACCACGTCCAGTTGAGGGGGCGCCCGCACGACGGTGCCGGTCCCCCCGCGGCGGGGGGACCGGCACCGGTCCGCGGCTAGCCCCGGTCGGGGGCGCCGTCGTCCACGGCCGGGCCGTCCTCGCCGACCGGGTGGCCGGCGTCGTCGGGGGCGCTGGGGGCGTCGAGGTGGCCGAGCGGCCCGCCGTCCGCGGCGTGCGACGGGGTGACGGCGGCCACGACGAATCCGGTGGCGAGGCTGGCGATGGCGAGCATGCTGCGCTTCTTCATGCCGTGGTCAACTGCGGAACCCCGCGGAGGTCACGCGGATCACGGCGATCACGTCCTCCGGTGCACCCGGCGCGTTCCCGCTGGACCGAATGCACCGGGCGGGCGGCCCCGCACCATCCGCCGGAGAGTGGCCGGAGCGTTCACCGTGGGGCTGCTGTGCGCGGCGGGCCCCGCCGCCCCCGCCCTGGCCGACGGTCTCGCCCTCACCCCGCCGACGGGTTTCAACAACTGGAACCCCACGTCCTGCCGGGCCGACTTCAACGAGGCCACGGTGAAGGGGATCGCCGACCTGTTCGTGGACGAGGGCCTCAAGGACGCCGGGTACCGCTACGTCGACCTCGACGACTGCCGGGCCCTGCCGGACCGGGACGCGAGCGCCAGGCTGGTGCCCGACCCGGCCCGCTTCCCGGACGGGATCGGGGCCGTCGCCGACCACGCCCGCGCCAAGGGACTCAGCGCACCGGCCGGAGGGTGACCGCCCCGGCGGGCACACCGCCCGGCTCCTACCCGCTCTCCGTCGGGACCGGCTACCGCTCGCCCGCCGGGGAGCGGGTCGGCGGTTCCCCGCCGCTGACGGTGTCCGTGGTGGTGCCGCCGCCCTCCGGGACGTCGTACCTCAGCGGTCTGCCCTGGTTGTCGGCGGACAGCGGCCGGGGCCCGGTCGAGCGGGACGCCGGCAACCGGGAGAGCGCGGCCGGCGACGGCGGGCCGATCACCCTGGGCGGCGTGGGCCACGCCGAGGGGCCCGGCGTCCCCACGCGGAGCGAGATCGCCTTCTGCACCGGCAGGGCGTGCGGGAAGGTCGCCGCGGACGTCGGCGTCGACGAGGAGGAGGAGGAGGGGACGCGGGGCACCGTCGCCTTCGAGGTCCGGGCGGACGGCACGAAGGTCGCCTCGACCGGTGTGCTGACCAACGCGATGCCCGCCCAGCCGCTCACCGCGGACGTCGGCGGCGCCCAGGTGGTCCGCCTGGTGGTGACCGACGGCGGGGACGGCGTCGGCTCGGACCACGCGGACTGGGCGGACGCCCGGCTGCACTGCTGAGCCGGCCCGGCCGCGGCGACGGCTCCGGGCGCGCCGGACGCCCACCGCCGGGCCCTCAGACGCCCGCCGCGGTCGCGTCCGGTCCGCGGACCAGCGCGGCCGCGGCGGCGCCGACCAGGCCCGCGTCCGTGCCCATCTGCGCGGGCACGACCGTCAGCCGCTGGACGAAGGAGAGGGTCGCGTAGTCGGTGAGGGCCTCGCGCAGGGGCGTGAACAACACGTCGCCGGCCTTGGCGACGCCCCCGCCGACCACCGCGATGTCGATCTCCACCAGGGTCGCGGTGGCCGCGATGCCCGCGGCGAGGGCCTGGGCGGCCCGCTCGAAGGAGGCCGCGGCCACCGGGTCGCCCCGGCGGGCGGCGGCGGCCACCGCGGCGGCGGAGCCGTCCCCGTCAGGGCCCGGCCGCCAGCCCCGCTCCAGGGCCCGGCGGGCGATGTTGGGGCCGCTGGCGATGCGCTCGACGCAGCCGCGCGCACCGCACGGGCACGGGTCGCCGTCGAGGTCGACGCTGATGTGCCCGATGTGGCCGGCGTTGCCGGTCGGGCCGGGGTGCAGCCGGCCGTCCAGGACCAGCCCGCCGCCGACGCCCGTCGAGACCACCATGCACAGCGCGTTGTCGTGGCCGCGGGCGGCGCCCTGCCAGTGCTCGGCCGCGGTGATGGCCACCCCGTCGCCGATCAGCTCGACCGGCAGCCCCCCGGTGGCCGCGCGCACCCGCTCGACCAGCGGGAAGTTCCGCCAGCCCGGCACGTTCACCGGACTCACGGTGCCCGCCGTGGCGTCCACCGGACCCGCGCTGCCGATCCCGATCGAGCCGGCGCGTCCCCACAGGGGTGACCCGGCGAGGTCGCCGAGCACCTCCTCGACGGCCCGCATGACCGTTTCGCCGTCCTGCCGGGCGGGCGTGGCGCGCTGCGCGCGCGCCCGGATCCGTCCGCAGCCGTCCACGAGTGCGCCGGCGATCTTGGTACCGCCGATGTCGAGGGCCACCACGAGGTCGGTGTGCATCAGAGTCAGATCTCCCCGTTGAACCATGAGAAACGAGTGGAACGAGTGCACGCCGCGAGCCGGTCGAGCGGCGGGAACGCGGGCCGCGCAGGGCGGACGACAGTCTCTCTCGCATCTGACAACGTTGTCCAGGCTCTATGCTCGACGCCACATCCTCATACAAGCCCACCGACCGATGCACCCCCGGTGGAGAACGCACCGACGCGGCAGCGCGACGCCGCGAACGACTAGGACAGGACAGCGCATCGTGCCCGAGACGACCCGCCGGCCGGCCGGAAACCCCGCGACCCGTTACGGCAACCGTCCCACCATGAAGGACGTCGCCGCGCGCGCCGGGGTGGGCCTGAAGACGGTGTCCCGGGTGGTCAATGGCGAGCCGGGGGTCACGCCGGACACCGAGCGCCGCGTCCAGGAGGCGATCGAGGCGCTCGGCTTCCGTCGCAACGACAGCGCGCGCGTGCTGCGCAAGGGCCGCACCGCCAGCATCGGCCTGGTGCTGGAGGACCTCGCGGACCCCTTCTACGGCCCGCTGAGCCGCGCGGTGGAGGAGGTGGCCCGGGCGCACGGCGCACTGCTGATCAACGGCTCCAGCGCGGAGGACCCTGAGCGGGAACAGGAACTGGCGCTGGCGCTGTGCGCGCGGCGCGTGGACGGTCTGGTGGTGATCCCCGCCGGGGACGACCACCGTTACCTGGAGCCGGAGATCAAGGCGGGCGTGGCGACGGTGTTCGTGGACCGCCCCGCCGGGGGAATCGACGCCGACGTCGTGCTGTCCGACAACTTCGGCGGCGCCCGCGACGGGGTCGCCCACCTCATCGCGCACGGCCACCGCCGGATCGGGTTCATCGGCGACATGCCCCGCATCCACACCGCCGCCGAGCGCCTGCGCGGCTACCGGGCCGCGATGGAGGACGCGGGGATAGCGGTGGAGAAGGGGTGGATGTCCCTCGGGGCGACGGATCCGGTGCGGGTGCGCCTGGCCGCCGAGGAGATGCTGTCGGGGCCCGCGCCGGTCACCGCGGTGTTCACGGGCAACAACCGGGTGACGGTCACCGTGATCCGGGTCCTCGCCGAGCACTCCCGCCGGGTCGCCCTCGTCGGCTTCGACGACTTCGAGCTGGCCGACCTGCTCCGGCCGGGCGTCACGGTGGTCGCCCAGGACTCGGCGGCCCTGGGCCGGACCGCCGCCGAGCGGCTCTTCCGCCGGCTGGACGGCGGCCTCGCGGCACCGGAGCGGATGGAGCTGCCCACCCGGCTGATCACCCGCGGCTCCGGCGAGCTGCCGCCCGCCGCCTGAGCGGAGGGCACCGGGGCGGCCGGTGCGGACACGCCCGCGTCCGCTACCGCGCGGAAGCCGCCGGGCCCCTGCGCCGGGGTGCCGCGAAGCCCTCCAGGCCGGTGCGGGTCAGGCCGGTGAGGCGGGCGACCTCGGCGTCGTCGAGGGCACCGCAGTCCAGGCCGCGCAGCAGGTGGCCGCCGAGGGCCTTGGCGGTGGCGGGCTCGTCCATCACGTCGCCGCCGGCGCGGTTCGCGTAGCGGGCGAGCCGGGTCGCCGCCTGTTCGAAGCCCTCGCGGTAGAAGGCGAAGACGGCCGCGTAGCGGGTGGGCAGGTGGCCGGGGTGCATGTCCCAGCCCTGGTAGTAGGCGCGGGCCAGGGCCCGGCGGGTGAGGCCGTAGTGCAGGCGCCAGGCGGCGTGGACCCGCTCGGCCGGGCCGACGGGCAGCACGTTGGTGGAGCCGTCCGAGACGCGTACGCCGGTACCGGCGGCGGCGACCTGCATGACCGCCTTGGCGTGGTCGGCGGCCGGGTGGTCGGCGGCCTGGTGGGCGGCGGAGACGCCGAGGCAGGCGCTGTAGTCGAAGGTGCCGTAGTGCAGGCCGGTGGCACGGCCCTCGGCGGCCTGGATCATGCGGGCGACGGTCGCGGTGCCGTCGGCGGCCAGGATGGACTGGCTGGTCTCGATCTGGATCTCGAAGCCGATCCGGCCGGACTCCAGCCCGTGGGTCTCCTCGAAGGCCTCCAGCAGGCGCGCGAAGGCGCCGACCTGTTCGGCGTAGGTCACCTTCGGCAGGGTCAGCGCCAGGCCCTCGGGCAGGCCACCCGCCCGCATCAGTCCGGTGAGGAAGACGTCGAGGGTGCGGATGCCCCGGTCGCGCACCGCGGCCTCCATGCACTTCGTGCGGATGCCCATGTACGGGGCCGCCGTGCCGTTGGCGTACGCCTCGGCGATCAGGCGGGCGGCGCGGGCGGCCGCCTCGTCCTCCTCGGCATCGGGGCGGATGCCGTAGCCGTCCTCGAAGTCGACACGCAGGTCTTCCACCGGCTCGCGCTCCAGCTTGGCCCGGACCCGGGAGTGCACCGGCTCGGCGAGGCCGTCGGCGAGGCCGAGGACGGCCGCGAACGAGGCGGCGTCCGGGGCGTGTTCGTCGAGGGCGGCGAGGGCGCGGTCACCCCAGGAGCGGACGGTGCCGGCGCTGAGGGCGTCGCCGGGGACGTACACGGTGTGGACGGGCTGGCGGGTGCCGGGGTCGCCGGGGTAGCGGCGGCGCAGTTCCGCGTCGATCGGCGCGAGACGGGCACCGATCTCCTCGCCGACGGCACCGGCGAGGCTCGTCGTCACCTGTTCCCGGCGGCCCTGCTCCATCCCGCGCCCTCCGTTTTTCCACTGCACGGAATCAACAATCCGTAGAATGAAGTTATCCGGGGCGCTTCCCGCTGGTCAACACCCGGGGAACGCGGCCCGGCGCCCCGGGCCCCACCGGGATGCGCCGAGGCCCCCGTGACCGGCGCGGTCACGGGGGCCTCGTGCGCCGGGCGGCGCCGCGGGGTTCAGCCCTTGCGGGCCTTGATCTCCTCGGTGAGCTGCGGGACGACGTCGAAGAGGTCGCCGACGACGCCGTAGTCGACCAGGTCGAAGATCGGGGCCTCGGCGTCCTTGTTGACGGCCACGATGGTCTTCGAGGTCTGCATGCCGGCGCGGTGCTGGATCGCGCCGGAGATGCCGTTGGCGATGTACAGCTGCGGCGAGACGGACTTGCCGGTCTGGCCGACCTGGTTGGTGTGCGGGTACCAGCCCGCGTCCACCGCGGCGCGCGAGGCGCCGACGGCCGCGCCGAGCGAGTCGGCGAGGGCCTCGATGACCGAGAAGTTCTCCGCGCCGTTCACGCCGCGGCCACCGGAGACCACGATCGCGGCCTCGGTCAGCTCCGGACGGCCCGTGGACTCGCGCGGCGTGCGGCCGGTGACCTTGGTGCCGGTCGCCTTCTCCGAGAAGGACACCGACAGGGCCTCGACCGCACCGGCGGCCGGAGCGGCCTCGACGGCGGCCGAGTTCGGCTTGACCGTGATGACCGGGGTGCCCCTGACGACACGGGACTTGGTGGTGAAGGACGCGGCGAACACCGACTGGGTGGCCACCGGGCCCTCGTCGCCGGCCTCCAGGTCGACGGCGTCGGTGATGATGCCGGAGCCGATGCGCAGCGCCAGGCGGGCGGCGATCTCCTTGCCCTCGGCGGAGGACGGGACCAGTACGGCGGCCGGGGAGACGGCCTCGTGGGCGGCCTGCAGGGCGTCCACCTTCGGCACGACCAGGTACTCGGCGTACTCGGACGCGTCGTGGGTGAGGACCTTCACCGCGCCGTGCTCGGCCAGGGTGGCGGCGGTGTCGGCGGCGCCGTTGCCCAGGGCGACGGCGACGGGCTCGCCGATGCGGCGGGCGAGGGTCAGCAGCTCCAGGGTGGGCTTGCGGACGGCACCGTCCACGTGGTCGACGTAGACGAGGACTTCAGCCATGGGATTGCTCTCCTGCGAAACGAAGTTGAGGGGCGGTCAGCGGGGGCGGGCCCTCAGATGAACTTCTGGCCCGCGAGGAACTCAGCGAGCTGCTTGCCGCCCTCGCCCTCGTCCTTGACGATGGTGCCGGCCGTGCGGGCCGGACGCTCGTGCACGGTCTCGACCTTGGTGAACGCACCCTCGAGACCGACTTCCTCGGCCTCGATGTCCAGGTCGGACAGGTCCCAGGACTGAACCGGCTTCTTCTTGGCCGCCATGATGCCCTTGAAGGACGGGTAGCGCGCCTCGCCCGACTGGTCGGTGACGGACACGAGGGCCGGGAGCTGCGCCTGAAGCTGCTCGGAGGCGGCGTCGCCGTCGCGGCGGCCCTTGACCGTGCCGCCCTCGACGGAGACCTCGGACAGCAGGGTGACCTGCGGGACGCCCAGCCGCTCGGCGACCAGCGCCGGGACGACGCCCATGGTGCCGTCGGTGGAGGCCATGCCGGAGACGACCAGGTCGAACCCGGCCTTCTCGATGGCCTTGGCCAGCACCAGGGAGGTGCCGATGGCGTCGGTGCCGTGCAGGTCGTCGTCCTCGACGTGGATCGCCTTGTCGGCGCCCATGGACAGGGCCTTGCGCAGGGCGTCCTTGGCGTCCTCGGGGCCGACCGTCAGAACGGTGACCTCGGCGTCGTCCGCGTCCTCCGCGATCTGCAGCGCCTGCTCGACCGCGTACTCGTCCAGTTCGGAGAGCAGACCGTCCACGTCGTCGCGGTCGACGGTCAGGTCATCGGCGAAGTGCCGGTCGCCAGTGGCGTCGGGCACGTACTTCACAGTGACAACGATCCTCAAGCTCACGCCGGCTCTCCTACTGCATCGTCATTTCCGGGCTGCCTCTAGCAGGCAGCATAGGCGCCTGCAGCGGCCGATCCCGGTCGGGGCGTCCGCGCGCTCCGACCGAAATATTACTCGCCAGTACACCCAGTTCGTGCCCGCTGAGCAAGCGCTTTGAACTGTGACCTTCGCAACGCAGCGTAACCGGAATCCGACGGCTTCGCAGGTGGCGGGGCACGATCCGGTGGCGGTCAGTCCCGCAGGCCGTTGAAACGGCCCTGGTGGTAGAGCAGGGGGCGGCCGGCGCCCGTGGGGTCGCCGAGGACCACCTCGGCGAGCACGATCCGGTGGTCACCGGCCGGGACGCGGCCGACGACCCGGCAGAGCAGCCAGGCCAGCACGCCGTCGAGCACGGGCACGCCCTCGGGGCCCTCCCGCCACGCGGTGGGCGCCCCGAACCGGTCGGCGCCGCTGCGGGCGAAGGTGGCGGCCAGCTCGCTCTGGTGCTCGCCGAGTATGTGGACGCCCACGTGCTCGGTCTCGGCGACGGCGGGCCAGCTGGAGGCGCCCGTGGCGATGCCGAAGGAGATCAGCGGGGGCTCGGCG
This sequence comes from Streptomyces sp. TG1A-8, assembly GCF_030499535.1. Classification (NCBI taxonomy): domain Bacteria; kingdom Bacillati; phylum Actinomycetota; class Actinomycetes; order Kitasatosporales; family Streptomycetaceae; genus Streptomyces; species Streptomyces sp. TG1A-8. Next base: position 6,234,669 of record NZ_JASTLB010000001.1, on the reverse strand, counting down.
GACACGGAGGTGAGGGAGGTGGCGGTGAAGCCCACCGGGCCCGAGGCCCCGCGCGCGGTGATCACCGCGACACCGGCGGCGTGCCGGCGGAAGGTGGCGCGCAGCAGGTCGGGGGAGGCGAGCCGGAAGGTGCGGAGGTCGGGGGTGGCCGTCATGACGGGGTCCTTCTGCCGGGGTTGACGAGCTGGTCGGTGGCTGCTCGACGGCCCGGGCAGCGCGCACTCGCGGTGCGGGCGGGGCCGGCGTGCGCCCGCACGGCGAGAAGGAGTCGCATCGGCACCGGGCCAGGCTGACGACAGGGGGCACGCGCGGTCAAGCCCGCTCCTGGATCAGCGGGGCCGCGCGCCGCGCTCACACGGCCTCCCCCAGGGCCGCTACGACATCGGCCTTGCGCGGCTGCCCGGCGGCGCGCCGCACCACCCGGCCGCCGGCGTCGAGGACCAGCACGGTGGGCGTCCTGCGGATCCCCAGCTCACGCACGAGGTCCAGACGGGTCTCGGCGTCGATCTCGACGTGCGCCACGCCCGGGACCAGTGCGGCGACCTCGCCGAGCACGCGCCGGGTGGCCCGGCAGGGCGCGCAGAAGGCGGTGGAGAACTGTACGAGGGTGGCCCGCCGGCCCAGTTCGCCCCCCAGGTCGGCCGCCCCGAGCCGCTTGCCGTCGTCCTGCCCGCGCACCCGCGCCCTCCCGCTCCGCTGCTCGCGCAGCACTCCGTCGACGCCCGCCGCGACGGGCGACGGAACGTGTACCACCGGTCCGGTCATCTCCTGCACAAGCGTTCACGAGACTGCGAAGATTCCCGTTTCCCGGCGGAGTTTCCCTTGCGGCGGGCTTGACCCACGCCCCTCGGCACGGGCCCCTTCCCCGCCGCGGAGTCCGGACACCGCCCCGGAAGGCGGGGCGGTGCGGGCGCCGGGGAGGGTCGCGGTGCGCACCGGACCGGGGGACTCAAGGAACGGGCACGGGGTATACGTCGACGTGACGAGGATCTCGCCGACGCGGGGCACCAGGACTGGCCCCCCGTCCGTTCTTCGGGCACGATCTGCGAGACGCCGTAAACCTACGGCTCCGTAACTTTCCCGCCGGGAGCTCCTCCCTTTCCCGAGCAGAGCAGAAAGGGTCCACCCCGCCCATGGCAGAACTGGTCTACCGTCCCGTCATCGGTTTCGCCAAGACACTGTTCAAGGTCTGGGACCTCAGGATCGACTGCAAGGGGTCGGAGAACATCCCGCGCTCGGGCGGCGCCGTACTGGTGAGCAATCACATCAGCTACCTGGACTTCATCTTCAGCGGTCTGGCGGCCCTGCCGCAGAAGCGCCTGGTGCGCTTCATGGCGAAGGAGTCCGTCTTCCGGCACAAGGTGTCCGGACCGCTGATGCGCGGCATGAAGCACATCCCCGTGGACCGCGGCCAGGGCGAGGCCGCCTACGCGCACGCGTTGGACTCCCTGCGCTCCGGTGAGGTCATCGGGGTCTTCCCGGAGGCGACCATCTCGCAGTCCTTCACGCTGAAGAGCTTCAAGTCGGGCGCGGCCCGCCTCGCCCAGGAGGCGGGCGTCCCGCTGGTCCCGATGGCGGTGTGGGGCACGCAGCGGCTGTGGACGAAGGGACAGCCGCGCAACTTCCGGCGCAGCCACACCCCGATCACCATCCGGGTCGGCGAGGCGGTCGAGGCGCCGCGCGACCAGTACGCGGGCGCCATCACCCGCCGTCTGCGCGAGCGCGTCCAGGACCTGTTGGACGCCGCCCAGCGCGCCTATCCCGCACGCCCCAGGGCCGCGGAGGACTCCTGGTGGCTGCCCGCCCACCTGGGCGGCACGGCCCCGACCACGGAGCAGTTGCGAGCGGCCGAGGTGCACTGACGCACCGGCACCGCACCCGCTCCCCCGCCCGTCGGACACGGCGGGCGTGAGCGCCGTCCCCCTCGCCCCGGGGGCTTCACGGGGGTGCCGGGAAGCGTCCGCCACAGGTGCGGCCGGTCCCGGGCGGCGCGCGGAGCGGCGAGGACGGCCGGGCGCGGTGCGGCGTGCAGGAGCGGGTGGTCCTCTTCCCGGGACGCGGGGTCGGGGGTCCACGCCGGCCGCTCGCCCTCGAGGGAGAACCGGGCGCCGACGCCCGACGGGACGGTGCAGGTCGATGACCTCATCGGCGGCCAGGCCGGCGGAGGGACCGTCGGTCTGCCGGATCGGCTCCATGGCCGCAGAGCATGGGAACACGACCACCCGAAGGTCGATGACTTTTCAAGTGGCCGCACGTTCATGCACGTTTGGCGACTAACGGGCCATCTCCTCCTTGAGGGCCGCCAGGAAGGCGTCGACGTCCTCCTCGGTGGTGTCGAAGGAGCACATCCAGCGCACGATCCCGGCGGGCTCGTCCCAGAAGTAGAAGCGGAACCGCTTCTGCAGGCGTTCGGCCACGTCGTGCGGGAGCCGGGCGAAGACCCCGTTGGCCTGCACGGGATGGAGGATCTCCACCCCGTGCACCGCGCGCACGCCCTCGGCCAGCCGCTGGGCCATCCCATTGGCGTGGCGGGCGTTGCGCAGCCACAGGTCCTTGGCGAACAGCGCCTCCAGCTGCACGGACACGAAGCGCATCTTGGAGGCGAGCTGCATGGACAGCTTGCGCAGGTGCTTCATGCGGCGGACGGCGTCCTGGTTGATGACCACGACGGCCTCGCCGAACAGGGCGCCGTTCTTCGTCCCGCCGAGCGAGAGGACGTCGACGCCGACCGCGTTGGTGAACGTCCGCATGGGCACGTCCAGGGAGGCGGCCGCGTTGGCCATCCGCGAACCGTCCAGGTGCACCTTCATGCCGTGCGCGTGGGCGTGCTCGCAGATCGCGCGGATCTCGCCGGGCGTGTACAGCGTGCCCAGCTCCGTGCTCTGGGTGATCGACACCACCTGCGGCATGGCACGGTGCTCGTCCTCCCAGCCGTACGCCTGACGGTCGATCAGCTCGGGGGTGAGCTTGCCGTCGGGCGTGGGCACGGTGAGCAGCTTGAGGCCGCCCACGCGCTCGGGCGCCCCGCCCTCGTCGACGTTGATGTGCGCGCTCTCGGCGCAGATCACCGCACCCCAGCGGTCGGTGACCGCCTGGAGCGCGACGACGTTCGCGCCGGTGCCGTTGAAGACGGGGAAGGCCTCCGCGGTGGCGCCGAAGTGGCTGCGGACGATGCCCTGGAGGTGCCCGGTGTAGTCGTCCTCGCCGTAGGCCACCTGGTGGCCGCCGTTGGCCAGGGCCAGGGCGGCCAGCACTTCCGGGTGCGCCCCGGCGTAGTTGTCACTGGCGAAACCGCGGACCTCCGGGTCGTGATGGCGACGCGCGTCGGTCCTGGGGGGGTTCACGGCTTCTCGGTCAGCCACAGACGGTTTCCGTTCACTTCGGCGGCGGACTTGCTCCAGACGCCCTCGACGGCCTCGGCCAGGTCCTTGACGTCCGTGAAGCCCGCGAACTTCGCGTTGGGGCGTTCGGCGCGCATCGCGTCGTGCACCAGCGCCTTGACCACCAGGATGGCAGCAGCCGCCCGCGGGCCCGCCCCGCCCCCCGCCTTGCGGAAACCGTCGGCCATGGCCAGCGTCCAGGCCTCGGCGGCGGCCTTGGCGGCGGAGTACGCGGCGTTGCCCGCGGTGGGCTTCGTGGCGCCGGCGGCGCTGACCAGTACGTACCGGCCGCGGTCGCTGCGCCGGAGGCCGTCGTGGAAGGCGAGGGAGGTGTGCTGGACGGTGCGCACGAGCAGCTTCTCCAGCAGGTCCCAGTCGGCGAGGTCGGTCCCGGCGAAGTCCGCGCCGCCGCGCCAGCCGCCCACGAGGTGGACGAGGCCGTCGACGCGGCCGTACTCCTTCTCGATGCGGTCGGCCCAGGCCCGGGTCGACTCCAGGTCCAGCAGGTCGACCGTCTCGCCGGTCACCGTGGCGCCGCCGCCCGCGTGGCGGGCCGCGTCCACGGCCTCCGCCAGGCGCGCGGGGTCGTTGTCCGCGCCGACGACGGTCGCGCCCGCTTCGGCGAGCCGGACCAGCGTCGCGCGTCCGGCGGGTCCACCCGCCCCGGCCACCGCGATCACCGCGCCGCCGAGAGAGCCGTTGCCCATGTTCTTCCCCTCCGAAGCAGTGGTGTGGACGCGGTCGCTCACGCGGCGATCCGCTCGGCGTCGCCCGGTGTGATGCCCCGGGTCGAGGCGATCACGTTCTTCAGTTTCTTGGACAGGGCCTCGTAGAACATGCTCAGCGGGAACTCGTCCGGAAGCACGTCGTCCACGAGCCTGCGCGGCGGCTGGGTCAGGTCGAGGGCGTCGGGGCCCTTGGCCCACTTGGAACCGGGGTGCGGCGCGAGGTAGGTGGACACGAGCTCGTACCCGGCGAACCAGTGCACGATCTTCGGGCGGTTGATGCCGTCCTTGTACAGCTTCTCGATCTCGGCGCACAGCTGGTTGGTGACCTGCGGGGCGCGCTCCCAGTCGATGGAGAGCTTGTTGTCGGTCCAGCGGACGACGTCGTGCCGGTGCAGGTAGGCGAAGAGCAGCTGGCCGCCGAGGCCGTCGTAGTTGCGGACGCGGTCGCCGGTGACCGGGAAGCGGAACATCCGGTCGAAGAGCACCGCGTACTGCACGTCACGGGCCTGCGGCACGCCGTCGGCCTGCAGCTTCACGGCCTCCTTGAAGGCGGTGAGGTCACAGCGCAGCTCCTCCAGGCCGTACATCCAGAACGGCTGGCGCTGCTTGATCATGAACGGGTCGAACGGCAGGTCGCCGTGGCTGTGGGTGCGGTCGTGGACCATGTCCCACAGCACGAAGGCCTCCTCGCAGCGCTTCTGGTCGTGGACCATCGCGGCGATGTCCTCGGGAAGCTCCAGGCCCAGGATGCCGACGGCGGCCTCGGTGACCCGGCGGAAGCGCGCGGCCTCGCGGTCGCAGAAGATGCCGCCCCAGGAGAACCGTTCCGGCGCCTGGCGTACGGCGATGGTCTCCGGGAAGAGGACGGCGGAGTTGGTGTCGTAGCCGGCCGTGAAGTCCTCGAACTTGATGCCGCAGAACAGCGGGTTGTCGTAGCGGGTGCGCTCCAGCTCGGCCAGCCAGTCGGGCCAGACCATGCGCAGCACGACCGCCTCCAGGTTGCGGTCCGGGTTGCCGTTCTGCGTGTACATCGGGAAGACGACCAGGTGCTGCAGGCCGTCCGCGCGGTTCGCGGCGGGCTGGAAGGCCAGCAGGGAGTCGAGGAAGTCCGGCACCCCGAAGCCGCCCTCGGCCCAGCGGCGCAGATCCCCGACCAGTGCCTCGTGGTAGGCGGCGTCGTGCGGGAGCAGCGGGGAGAGCCGCTCGACCGCCTCGGCCACCCGGCGGACGGCCGCCTCGACGTCGGCGCGGGCGGGAGCGCCCTCGGCCGTGAAGTCGACCGACCCGTCCGTGCTCTGCCATGGCCGGATCCGCTCCACGGCATCCTTGAGCAGGGGCCACGCCGGGTGCTCCACCACCCTGCTCCCCGAAGGAACTTGTCCCTTCACACCCGTCTGCACAAGAATTTCCGTCATTTTTCACCCTCCACGGGAGAACCTCGCGTAGGGACACCGTATGCATCCCGAGTGATCCCAGCAAGAGGTGATCCGGTAAGTTCTCCTGCCCAGCCCCATGGTCACCAACATTTTTCCTGCGGCAAACCGTGATGACGCTCACTTCGACTGTGAGTGGGGCGCGTGCGCCAGGAGTGGCACCCGCGCCGCGCACCCGTCCGCCGCGCGAGTGCGGGCCCATCGCGGGACCCGGCCACTAGGCTGCGGGCGTGCCGGGTGGACGGCGTGACCCGTCGTCAGGTCCGCACGCTTAGCCGCCGTTCGACGGAAGCGGGTTGAACCTTGAACTTCCTTACCATCGGTCACCGCGGGGTCATGGGCGTCGAGCCCGAGAACACCCTGCGCTCCTTCGTCGCCGCGCAGCAGGCCGGCCTGGACCTGATCGAACTCGATCTGCACCTGAGCAAGGACGGCGCCCTCGTCGTGATGCACGACGCCGAGGTGGACCGCACGACCGACGGCACCGGCCCGATCGGCGAGAAGACGCTCGCGGAGCTGCGTGCCCTGGACGCCGGACGCGGGGAGCGCGTGCCGGTCTTCGAGGAGGTCCTGGACGCGGTGCGGACACCGCTGCAGGCCGAGATCAAGGACGTGGCCGCGGCCCGGGCGCTGGCCGAGGTCATGTGCCGGCGGGACCTGGCCTCCCGGGTGGAGGTGTCCTCGTTCCACGACGAGGCGATCGCCGAGATCGCCCGGCTGGTGCCCGGCGCCCGCACGGCGCTGATCGCGAGCCGCTACGGCACCGACGTGGTGGAGCGCGCGATGGAGGCGGGGGCCTCGGCCCTCTGCCTCAACATCCGCCGGCTGACCCTGGAGGTCGTCGAGCACGCGCGCGCGGCCGAGCTGCGGATCATCGGCTGGGTGGTCAACTCCCAGGACGAGCTGCGGCTCGTGCGCGCGCTGCAGCTGGACGGCGCGACGACCGACTACCCGGACATCAAGCGCACCGGCCGCTTCACCGCGTGAGCCGGCGCGCCCTCCCCGGTGGACGTCACACCAGCGGCTTGACCAGCAGTTCGAACCGGAGGTCGGCGCGGCGCGGGATGCCGAAGCGCTCGTCGCCGTACGGGAACGGCGTCGTCCTTCCCGTACGGCGGTAGCCGCGGCGCTCGTACCAGGCGATCAGCTCCTCGCGCACCGAGATCACGGTCATGTGCATCTCGGTGACGCCCCAGACCGCACGGGCCCGGCGTTCCGCCTCCGTCATGACCGCCTTGCCGAGGCCCGCGCCCTGCAGGGCGGGACTGACCGCGAACATGCCGAAGTAGGCGTGGTCGCCGCGGTGTTCGAGCTGGCAGCAGGCGACGATCCGGCCGTCCCGCTCCGCGGTCAGCAGCAGGCTGCCGGGCGACTTGATGACCTGGAGCACGCCCTCCGGGTCGGTCCGCTGTCCTTCGAGGATGTCCGCCTCGGTGGTCCACCCGGCCCGGCTGGCCTCCCCCGGTACGCCGACTCGATCAGCGCGACCAGGGCGTCCACGTCGGCGTCGGTGGCGTCCTTGAAGGTCAGTCCGCTGGTGCTGGTGTCCACGGGGCGGTCTCCGATCTCGTGCGCGGCTGGAACCGGGGACGAGCGTAACGGTGCCGCTAGGCTCCGGACGCATGGTGCATGTACTCGGCAGCAGGACACTCCTCCGGCCCACGGACCCCGAACGCTCTCGCGTCTTCTACGGCGAGCAGCTGGGCCTCGCCGTCTACCGCGAGTTCGGCACGGGGCCGGAGCGCGGGACCGTCTACTTCCTCGGGGGCGGTTTCCTGGAGGTCTCGGGCCGGTCCCCGGTCCCGCCCTCACCGGCGGTGCGGCTGTGGCTCCAGGTCGAGGACGTGGCCGCCGCGCACGCGGAACTGGACGCCCGGGGCGTCGAGATCGTACGGCCGCCGGTGAAGGAGCCGTGGGGCCTGGTCGAGATGTGGATCACCGACCCGGACGGCACGCGGATCGTCCTGGTGGAGATCCCGCCGGACCATCCGCTGCGGTACCGGCCGGGTACCTGACGCCGCCCGCCCGGGGCCGGCGGACGGCCCCGGGCGGCGCCCGCGCACCGGCTGTCGTGCGTCGCGGCGGACGGCGTGGGCGCGGCGACGGCCGCGGCGGACGGTCCTGTCCCGGTGGAGCCCGCGCCGGTGCCCGGGGACCGCGCGTCGCGGTGCCGCGGAAGCGGCGAGGAGCCCGGGGGTGCCCACCGGGCCGCCGATGCGCACTGACGCCCCTTACGCGCGCAGGGCGCCCATCCGGCCCTCCAAGCGGCCCAGCAGGTCGGCCAGCAGCGCGGCGAGTTCCCCCTGCCCCTCGGGCGCGAGGACGGACAGCACGGCCGTCTCGTAGGCGAGCTGCTCGGGCAGGACGCCGTCCACGAGGTCGCGGCCGGTGCCGGTGAGGCGGACGTGGGCGACGCGGCGGTCCCGGGTGTCGCCGCGCCGCTCGACCAGTTCGCGTTCCGTGAGCTGCTTGAGCCGCTTGGTGACGGCCGCCCCGGAGGAGAAGGTCTCACGGGCCAGCTCCCCCGGGGTCAGCTCGTGGCCGGTGCGGCGCAGGGCGCCGAGCAGGTCGAACTCCGGACGGCTGAGGCCCGCCCGGCGCAGCGGGGCGTCCTCGGCCTGCTGCAGGAGGGCGGCGCAGCGGTTGATGCGGCCGATGACCTCCATGGGGCCGGTGTCCAGTCCGGGGTGGACGGCGCGCCACTGCCGGACGACGGCGGCGACGGTGTCCGCCTCCCCACCGCTCCGGCCGGGAGAGGGCTCCGGCTCCGAGCCGTCCCAGGCGGCCCCCCTGGCCTGCGGCCCCCTCCCGCCGCCCTCCCGTACGGCACCGGACGGCATCGCGCCCGCGGCCCGCGCGGTACCGGACGGCGTTCCGGCCGCAGCGGGTACGGGGGCCTCCGGCGTCCTCGGCGCAGCGGGCGCGGCGGCCGGCCGCCCCCCGCCCGCGGAACCTGCCGCGCCCGCTCGCGCGCCGTTCCCACCGCCCGCCGCGCTCGCGCGCGGTACCCCGCCGGCGCTCACGACGTGCCCGGCGCCCGTGTCCGGGCGTCCGGCCGCGTCCCGGCGGCACCGCTCCCGGCGTCCGGCCGCGCCCCGGCCCGTCCGCTGCCGGTCCGGGACCGGCCCTGCGCCGAGCCGCCTCCGGCGTCCTCGGCGCAGCGGGCGCGGCGGCCGGCCGCCCCCGCCCGCGGAACCTGCCGCGCCCGCTCGCGCGCCGTTCCCACCGCCCGCCGCGCTCGCGCGCGGTACCCCGCCGGCGCTCACGACGTGCCCGGCGCCCGTGTCCGGGCGTCCGGCCGCGCCCCGGCGGCACCGCTCCCGGCGTCCGGCCGCGCCCCGGCCCGTCCGCTGCCGGTCCGGGACCGGCCCTGCGCCGAGCCGCCTCCGGCCCCCGGCCGGCCGTTCGTCGCCGTCATGGGCGCATGTCCTCCGTCGTCCTGCCCGTGCCCCGGTCCAGGGGTGCGAGCCCCTGGCGTCGTACCGTCGCGGCGAGCGTACGGTGTCCCGACTGCTCGGCGAGGACGACCCGCTCCTCGGGCAGGGCGCGCTGCCACCACTCGCCGGAGGCGGCGTCGGCCGTGGCGCGCAGGTCGGCCAGGGCCCCGGCGAGGGCGCGGCGGGCGGTCTCCAGGGCGCGCGGCTCCGGGTCGGGCCGGGCGGGCAGGCGGGCGGCCCGTTCGCGGGCGCGTTCGGCGGTGCTCAGCGCCTGTTCGAGGCGGTCGCCCGCCCGCCGGTTGGTGACCAGGACGGCGGCGGAGCCGGTCAGGGCGGCCGCGGTCAGGGAGACGGCGAGGCCGCCGACCATGCCGAGGACCACCAGGGCGAGCGTGCGGGGCGCGGGCGGCGTAGGGCCGGTTGTGACCGTACAGCGCGCACAGGGCGCCCGCCATCGTGTACATCGCGAGGTCGAGGCGGCCCATCGCCACGAGCGGCAGATTGGGCGGGGCGACCGCGGCCACCACGCTCAGCGCGGGCTTGAACCAGATGTCGGGGGCGCCCGAGGCGGAGCACGCCGGCAAGGGGAAGGGGGCCCGCACTGCGCATCCTAATTTAATTTAACATATACTTTATCAGTAAAATAATTTCGGCGCCGGGTCCCGGGCCTGTTCACCGCCCGCGCTCCGCCGAACGCTCCCCGTGTACCCCCCTGCGCTTGCGTGCGCTCCACGCGGTGCGGGCATCGCATTCCTCGACCGACGTCGAGCGGGGAGGTGCGCGTGCACGGACCGGATGCGCCGGCCTGGCTGCTCGTCGCGCTGTGCGCGGCGACCGGCGCCTACTGCCTGCTGCGGATGCGCAGCGGTGTCGAGGAGCAGCGCCGGGCCGCGGGCGGCGAGGCGCTCATGGGGTTCGGCATGGCCGTCATGGCCGTGCCCGCCACGGTGTTCGCCCCGCCGGCGTGGGCCTGGCCGCTGTACGCGGCGGTCTTCGGCGCGGCGGCCCTGCGCGCCCTGTGGACCGCCCGCGCGAGCGCCCACCACCTGCACCACGTGGCGGGGACCTCGGCGATGGTCTACATGGCGCTCGTCATGGCCGCCCCGCCCGCTTCCGCCGGTCACCACGCGCACGGCGGCTCGGGAGTGCCGGTGGTGACCGGCGCGTTCCTGCTCTACTTCACCGGCTACGTGCTGCTGTCCGGCGCCCGCCTCCTGCCCGCCGCCACGGCGGGCCAGGCGGGCACGCTGCGCTGGGGGGACCGTCCCGAACTGGCACGGGCGTGCCGGCTGTCGATGGGGATGGGGATGGTGACCATGCTGCTGGCCGTGTGAGGCACCGGACCGGGTGGAGCGCCCGGCCCCGCGGACGGCGGAGGCGTTGTGTGCGTCACTTCGACACCGGAGACCGTACCGGTGCGCGGGTGCCCGCTCATAGGCTGCTACCCATGATGCTCCCCGTGGCACTGCTGCTGCTCGGCGCGTTGACCGCCGTCGTCGCCCCGCGGCTGCTCGCCCGGGCCGACTGGCCGGACCGTGAGCCGGTGGTCGCCCTGTGGGCGTGGCAGTGCGTGGTGGCGGGGGTCCTGCTGTGCTGCGCGCTGTCCATGACGTTCAGCGCGGCGGCCTGGGCGGCGGTGCGCGGGCACGTCTTCGCCACGGCTCCGCGCGCGGTCGTGGAGGCGTACGCCCTCGGCGCGTCCGGACCGTGGGCGGCGGCGACGGCGGCGGCACTCGCCTGCGCCGGGCTGTGGAGCCTGGCGATGCTGGTGCGCGAGGTCGCGGGGGCCCGGTCCCGGTGGCGGCTGCGCCGGGCCGAACTCCAGGCGCGCCTCCCGCTGCTGCCGGGAGAGGAGCCGGCGGGCGGCCGGGTGGCGGTGCTGGAGGGTGAACGCCCCGACGCCTGGTGGCTGCCCGGGGCGGCACCCCGGCTCGTCATCACCACGGCCGCCCTGCGCCGTCTGAAGGGGCGGCAGCTCGACGCCCTGCTCGCCCATGAACAGGGCCACGCCCGGGCCCGGCACGACTGGCTGCTGCACTGTTCGGCGGCGCTCGCGGCCGGGTTCCCGCAGGTGCCCGTGTTCGCGGCCTTCCGCGACGAGATGCACCGGCTGGTCGAGCTGGCCGCCGACGACACGGCCTCCCGGCGCTTCGGCCGGCTGACGACCGCGCTGGCGCTGGTCGAACTCAACGAGGACCGGGGCGTGTTCGGCCCGTGCCCCACACCGCAGGCGCACGTCCCGCAGCGGGTGCACCGGCTGCTCGCCGCACCGGCCCGCCTGCCCCCGCTGAGTCGGCTGCGGCTGACGGCGGCGGCCGCGCTGGTGCCGGTGATCCCGGTACTGGTGGCACTCGTCCCCGGCCTGCGGGCCCTGGGATAGGCCCCGCCGCCCGGCTCGGGCCGGCGGGACCCGGGCAGCGCCGCCCGGGCCGGTTTCCTCTTCGGCGGGCGCCTTCCGGCAGGCCCTCCGGAGCACGGCGGCCGGACCGGGCGGGTCCGTCCGCCCCGCACGCCACCCGGTGGCACCGCGTCCGCGGCGGTGGCCACGGGGCCGCCCCGTCGACGAGGATCGCGGCATGCGCCACCCGCCCGTCCCCGCCCCGCCCCGGCCGCCGGCCCGCCGCACCGCGGCCCTCGTGGCGGCCGGCCTCGCCGTCTGCTCCGCACTGCTGCTGGTGCTCGTCGTGATCCGGTGGGCTCCGCTGCTCGCCCTGGACGGCGTCGTCTCCCGCACCGTGCACCGCTGGGCGGTCCGCGAGCCCGGCGTCACGCACGCCGCCCGGATCCTGACGGACTGGGTCTGGGATCCGCTGACCCTGCGCCTGGTGTGCGCGGCGACCGCGCTGTGGCTGGCGCGGCGGCGCGGGGCCTGGTGGGCGGTGCTGTGGCCGGCGGTCACCTGCGCCCTGGCCGCACTCGTGCAGCAGTTGCTGAAAGCCGCGGTCGGCCGGGGCCGGCCCCGGTGGCCGGACCCGGTGGACAGCGCGCACTACGCCGCCTTCCCCTCCGGGCACGCCATGACCGCCACCGTGGTCTGCGGACTGCTGCTGTGGCTGCTGTACCGCCTGGGCGCCGGTCGCGTCCTGTGGCGGACGGCGGTGACGGTGGCCGCGGTGTCGGTGGTGGGCGTCGGGCTGACCCGGGTGTGGCTGGGCGTGCACTGGCCCTCGGACGTCCTGGGCGGCTGGCTGCTCGGGGCGCTGGTGGTGGCGCTGGCCGTACTGGTCCACCCGGGGCCGCGCGGGGGCCACACGGCCCCCCGCTGACGGGCGGGCGCGCGCCGCGAGCGGCCCCCGCGCCGCGCACGGGTCCGGGTAGAGTCCGGCGCATGACTGCCGTGCTCTTCGATTTCTCCGGGACCCTGTTCCGCGTCGAGTCCACCGCGTCCTGGCTGCGTGCCGTGCTGCGCAGGACCGGCCTGGCGATGACCGAGGCGGAACTGGCCCGGGCGGCTGCTGCGTTGGAGGCGGCCGGTGCGCTGCCGGGCGGGGCGGCGCCGGTCGGGCTGCCGGCGGACCTGGCCGGACTGTGGGCGGTGCGCGACAAGAGCGCGGAGCTGCACCGGGCCGCCTACACCGGCCTGTCCCGGCGGGTGCCCCTGCCCGACCCGGGGCTGCACGACGCGCTGTACGAGCGGCACATGTCCCCCGCCGCCTGGTCCCCGTACCCGGACGCCGCCGAGGTGCTGCGCACGCTGCGCGAGCGCGGGATCGGCATCGGCGTGGTCAGCAACATCGGCTGGGACCTGCGCCCGGTCTTCCGCGAGCACGGTTTCGACGCCTACGTGGACGCGTACGTGCTGTCGTACGAACACGGCGTGCAGAAGCCGGACCCGCGCCTGTTCTCCGCCGCCTGCGAGGAGTTGGGCGCCGATCCGCGACAGGTGCTGATGGTCGGCGACAGCAGGGCGGCGGACGGCGGCGCGGCCGCACTGGGCTGTCGCGTGCACTTCGTGGACCACCTGCCGGTGGCCCAGCGGCCCGACGCGCTGCTGCCGGTGCTGGAGCTGGTGGGCTGAACCGGCCGGGCCGGAGCGCGAGCGCCGCGGGACGAACGGGCGGCGCCCGGCGATGTGCGCCGCCCGTCTGAGACGATCCCCCGCGTCGTCCCAGACGGACGGCAGCCCTGAGTGGACCCCGCACAGGGCGGGGCCTCCCACGTTGAGTATAGTTGGCTGACAGCCAGTCAACGCAGGAGTTACAGGATGTCCCCGCGCAGCGCCTCGGTCAATGAAGAGTTGCGGCGGCGTTCCCAGGAGCGGCTGCTGCAGGCCGCGGTCGAACTCGTCGGGGAGCGCGGGTTCGAGGCCACCACCCTGGGCGACATCGCCGACCGGGCCGGGTCCGCGCGTGGGCTGGTGTCGTACTACTTCCCCGGCAAGCGCCAACTGGTGCAGTCCGCCGTGCACCGGCTGATGCACCGGACGCTGGAGGAGGCGCTCGAACGGGAGCCGCGCACCGAGGACGGCCGGGAGCGGCTGGCCCGGGCCATCGACGCGATCCTCGGCCTGGCCCACGAGCGGCCGGTCCTCATGCGGCAGCACATGGCGGGGCTGCTCCACGCCGAGGGCTTCGTGCAGTGCCCGGAGCAGCGGCGGCTGTCGGAGCTGCTGAGCGACACGGTCGCCCGGTACGGCTCCCCGGACGTGACGGCCGACTACCCCCTGCTGCGCTCGCAGTTGATGGGCGCGGTGTACGCCGCACTGATGCCGGGGGCGCCGATGCCGGTGCCGGAGCTGCGCGCCGAGTTGTTCCGGCGGTACCGGCTCGACTGGGAGATGGGCGTGCCGCCGGAGGGCGGCGAGGGCGCCGGGACGGCCGGGGAACAGGACCTGTCACGGTTCTTCGCGACCGGGGGGGAGCACACCGGGTAGGACCGGGCCCCGGCCCGTGCCGCGCGGGGCCCGGTGCCGTCCCGCGCCGCGGACGGCCGCGGCGGCCGGGGAGCGGGCCGGCCCGACGGCCGTCACGCCCGCACCGCCGGCAGCAGCCGCTCGACGGTCTCCTCCAGACGGGGCAGGGTCCGCTGGGCCGCGAGGGCCAGGACGATCGCCGCGGCGACGCCCGCCCACGCGACCGGACCCAGCGGGGTGCAGCCGAGGGCACTGCTGACACCCGGAGTCTGCACCAGGACGAAGAGCGCCGCGGCGGAGCCCACGGACGTCACCTGGACCAGGCGGCTGTCGCGGCGGTCGAGGAGCGTCTGGGCGAGCTGGGTGACGACCACGGCGCACAGGGCCATCGTGCTGGAGCGGCGGGCCGTACCGGGTGTGAAGCGGCCGATCAGCCAGGCGGCGACCGCGCCCAGGCAGGTGGTCAGGGCCCGGTGCCGGATCTGCCGCAGCAGCGGCTCGCCGAGCACGGCGGACGCCTCCTCCGGCGCGGTGGCCGCCGGCCGCTTCCCGCCGGCCCCGTCCGCCCCGTCCGCGCCGTCCGCGCCGTCGGGTTCCGCCGGCGCCGTCGGGGTGACGGCGACCGCCATCGCCGGGAACAGGTCGGTGAAGAGGTTCACCAGGAGCATCTGCCGGGTGGACAGCGGGGCGGTGCCCGACAGCAGGGTGCCCAGGATGCCGAAGCCGACCTCGCCCGCGTTGCCGCCGATGAGGATCGCGATGGCGTCGGCGACGCCGTGCCACAGGGCCCGGCCCTCGCCGACCGCATCGATCAGGACGGTCAGGTCGTCGTCGGTGAGGACGATGTCGGCGGCGTTGCGGGCCGCCGCCGAGCCCCGCGCGCTGATGCCCACGCCGATGTCGGCGGCGCGGATCGCCGCGGCGTCGTTGGCGCCGTCGCCGACCATCCCGACCACGCGTCCGGCGTCCCGCAGCGCCTCGACCACCTGGAGTTTCTGCTCGGGCGCGACCCGGGCCACGACACCGGCGTCGCGCAGCATCCGGGCCCGGGCCGCCCGGTCGGCGGCGGCCAGCTCGTCGCCGGTGACCACGGCCGTGTCCTCGGGCCAGCCCAGCTCGGTGGCGATGGCCCGGGCGGTCTGCGGGTGGTCGCCGGTGAGCATGACCGGTCGCACGCCCTCCTCGTACAACCCCCGCACCAGGGCCGTGGACGTCTCGCGCGGTACGTCCGACAGCGCCAGCAGACCGGTGAACTCCAGGTCCTGCAAAGGTGGTTCGAGGACGTCTTCCGTGTCCTCGGCCGCGGTGAGCCGGCGCCGGGCCACCGCCAGGACCCGCAGGCCGTCACCGGCCAGGGCGTGCGCCGCGCCGGCGGCCTCGGCGGGCAGGTCGGCGCAGGCCGGCAGGACGGTCTCCGGGGCGCCCTTGAGGACGAGCGTGCGGGGGCCGTCCCCGGTACGGCCGACGGCGGCGGCGTAGCCGCGCGCGGCCTCGAACGGCAGGCTGTCCAGCTGGGTCCAGTCCGGGTCGGGGCCGGCCGCGTCGAGGACGGCCTCGTCGGTGGCGTGCGTCGGCCGGTCCGAACCGCCGTCGAACCGGGGGCAGGCCCGGGCCGCGGTGCGCAGCGTCTGCGTGGCGGTGGCGTCGCCGGCCGCGTGGGAGGTGCCGTCGGCTTCGCAGACCCGCACCAGGCGCAGCCGGTTCTCGGTCAGCGTGCCGGTCTTGTCGAAGCAGATGGTGTCCATGCGGCCCAGCGCCTCCAGTGTGCGCGGGGTGCGCACGAGGACGCCGTCGCGGCTGAGCCGCCGGGCCGCCGCCAGCTGGGCCACCGTGGCCACCAGCGGCAGTCCCTCGGGGACGGCGGCCACGGCGACGGCGACCCCGCCGCTGACCGCCTCCCGGATGGGCGTGCCGCGCAGCAGCGCCAGCCCCGTCACGGCCGCGCCGCCGGCCAGCGTCACCGGCAGCGCCTTGCGGGTGATCTCCTGCAGCCGGGCCTGGACCCCGGCGGCCGGGGGCGTGCGGGCGGCGAGGTGGACGGCGCGGGCGGCCTCGGTGCGGTCACCGGTGTCCACCACGACGGCCCGGGCCTGGCCGGCCACCACGGTGGTGCCCTCGAACACCATGCAGCGCCGGTCGGCGACCGCGGCGTGCGGGGTGGGGTCGGTCTGCTTCTGCACGGGCAGCGACTCGCCCGTCAGCGCCGACTCGTCGACCTCCAGGCCGTCCTCCCACAGCAGCCGGGCGTCGGCGGGCACCACGTCGTCACCCTTGAGTTCGATCACGTCACCCGGCCGGAGCCGGCCGGCGTCCACGGTGCGGGCGCCGCCGGCCGGTGCCTGGCCGGCCGGCGGCGCGAGGCGTGCCTTCTGCTTCTGGTCGGCGAGCAGGCCGGACAGGGCCCGTTCGGCGCGCAGCCGCTGGACACCGCCGACCAGCGCGTTCAGGTCGAGGGCGCCGAGGACCAGCAGGGCGTCCACGACCGAGCCGAGGATCGCCGAGGCCGCCGAGCCGACGGCCAGCACCGGGGTGAGGGGGTCCTGCAGCTCGCCGCGCACGGCCCGGCCGAGCTGCACGCTCCACCGCAGGGGGGCGACCGCCGGGTGCCGGGCGAGCGCGCCGGCCGCCTTGCGGGCCCGCGCCGTCGCCTCGTCCAGTGGGCTCGGCCGGGCGTCCGGTTCCCGTTCCAGCCGCTCCTGGGCCTCCTGCGGGCGCAGCTCGTGCCAGTGCACGCGGGGGCGCGGGTGCGGGGCGCGGGCGGCGGCCACGCCGAGGGCGGCCCGCACTCCGCTCAGCAGGGCGGTCGCCGCGCCCGCGTCGACCGGTGCGTGCCGCAGACCGGGCAGCACGGCCAGGCGCCCGCGTCCGCCCCGGGACTCGCCGACGGCCACCAGGAGCCCGGACAGGGCGGCACCCGAGCGGGCCAGGGTCTGGGAGCGCCGGCCGACCGCGCGGGCGGCGGGGACGGCGGTCAGGATCCGCCACACGTCGGGCAGTCCGTGCGGGGCGAGGACGTCGGCGCTCCACACGACGGCGCCGCCCCGGTCCGTCAGGGCGACGGCGACGTCGCTGCCGCGCAGCCCCGCCAAGACCTCGTGCTCGTCGGCGCCCATCCGGGCGACGGTGATGACGGCACCCTCGTCCCGGCGCAGCTCGTACACGACGTCGTCCAGCGGGCGGCGCGCGTCCACCACCTGGTCGGCCAGGCCGGTGAGGTCCTCCAGCGCGGGGTTGTCCACCACCACGACCTTCAGACCGGCCCGCCGGGCCGCGTCCAGGACGGCCTCGGCCCACGGATCGGCCGCCGCGTCCCCGGCCCGCAGGGCGCTCGGGTGCAGCAGCACCGTGCCGGCCATCTCCAGCTGGCGCAGCCGCTCGGGGTCGCGGACCAGCGCGCCGGTGCGGGCCAGCGCGGCGCTGAGCACGGCGTGGAAGGCGGCGGGTCCGTAGCGGGCGGCCTTGGGCGAGCCGGCGAGGACCGCCTCCGCCGCCTCGGCGCCGCTGTGCTTGACCAGCAGGGTCGCGGCGGCGCCCAGCACGCTGCCGGCCGAGGCGTGGGCGGCGTACTCCTGGGCCGGGGAGGTGCGCAGGGGCGGGCGCGGGATGCCGTGCCCGCCGACGCTGACCCGGTCGGGAGCGCACAGCCGGTCGTGCATGGTGTCGAAGGCGGCCGCCCGGGCCACCGTCTCGGCGAGCTGGCAACCGCGCAGCGCTCCGTCGAGCAGCAGGGAGGTCGGCGACTGCCCGGCCCCCTGCACGGCCGCGTTCAGACAGGCCAGGACCAGGTCCGTGCGGGCGCTGCCGAGGCGGGAGCCGAGCAGGGCGCGGAAGCGCGGGTTCTCCCTGAGCAGGGTCACCGCCGCCGTCACCGCGCGGGGCGACGGCGGCAGGCGCAGGGCGGAGGCGGTGAGCGCGGCGGCGATGCCGAGCACGTCGGCCGCGAGTGGGGCCGCGGCGGCGCGCACCCCGGCGGGGTCGGCCGGGTGGGTCACTCCCTGCGGGGCGCCGTCCGCCAGGAGCAGCCCGTGCCGCTCCGCGAGGCCGGCCGCGTGCTCCACGATCCGGTCGGTGAACTCCTCCCCGGTGGCGGTCACCACCAGGCGGGCGAGGCCCTCGTCCCAGTGGGCGAGGAGGACGTCCGGGCGTTCGGCCAGGTCCGCGGCGATCCGGTGCGCCAGGTGCTCCGTGCCGCCGCCGTCGCGTACCCGCTCCGGCTCGGCGGGCCGCAGCGGCAGGTGGGCGCGGGCGCCGGACCGCCAGTGGCCGCGGGCGCCGGGCAGCGCGCCGCGGACGACCCGGGCCACCCGCACGGCGGTGTCCGCACCGCGCACACCGGCCCGGGCCGTGCCCGCCGCCGCTCCCGCGGCTGCTCCGAGGGCCGGGGCGGTGGCCCGGGCCAGCAGTCGGGGCGCCGCGGGCAGCAGCCGGGCGGCGGCAGGGGGTGTGAGCAGGGCGAACACCATGGCGGGTCCTCACAGACTGGTGCGATCGGGCCGCGCCGTCGGGCCCAGGGGGCCACCGGACGCCGAGCTCTTCGTCTCCCCGGCCCGTCCGGACGGCGTCCGGGTGCCGCTCTTGCCGGGAGTCCCGGGCGCGGTCGCCGGGCCCGGTGGTGCGGTCTCCTGACGGCCTCCGCCGTCCTCCTCGGTGCCGCCGGCCCTGAGCGCCGCGCTGCCGAGGTCCCGCGCGGGCTCACGGGCCGGCTCCGCTCCCGCGGCCTGCGCGGCGGGGGCGGCGGGCACGGCGGGGGCGGCGGGCCGGGGCTGGGTGAGCCAGGCCACGGCCGCTCCGGTGAGGGCGACGGGCCACTCCACCACGCCCGCGACGCCGAGCACACCGGCCCCGGTGTACACCGCGAACCGGCGCCCCCGGGGTGAGACGGCGCCGACCCGGTCCAGCGTTTCCTGTGCCGCCCTGCCGACCACCCCGGCACCGGGCACCCTGCGCAGCACCGAGACCGCGCCGTGCAACGGCGCCGTGAGGACCGACGGGGACCTTTGCTCAGCCATGACCGCTCCCAGGATGAGATCCCATCTATCCCTAAGATGCCCATATCGTCGCACATCACCCCCTTTTCACCTTCCTGTTCACATCGGTGATGACCGAAAGCGACCGCACGCGAGGCGTTGACTGGAAAGCGCTTGCACCCTACGTTCCGTTCATCAGCGTGACCGATGGGTCCGACAACCGGGCTCATGCGTCCACCAGTTCCATATGCGCGTTCCCCATGAAGTACGTCGTTCACGTACACAAACATCCCCCACTCGAAGGGACGCACCCGCATGCGAACGCAAGGACTCACCGGAGCGGCGGCCACGGCCGTCGCCCTCGCGGCGGCGGCCGCACTCACACTGCCCCAGGCGGCCGGGGCCGCGGACACCGCGCCCGTCGGGTTCGGCGCCGGGGCGACCGGCGGCGGCGCCGCCACGGCGGTGACCGTCTCCACCCTGGACGCCTTCAAGACGGCCGTCACCGGCACCTCGGCGAAGGTGGTGAAGGTCAGCGGCCTGATCCCGCTGAGCGGCCAGGTCGACATCGGCTCCAACACCACCGTGCTGGGCGTCGGACCGTCCTCCGGCTTCACGGGCGGCGGGCTGCGCCTGAAGAAGGTCACCAACGTCGTCCTGCGCAACCTGAACCTCAGCAGGCCCGTGGGGACCGAC
The DNA here is from genome assembly GCF_030499535.1 of Streptomyces sp. TG1A-8. NCBI lineage: Bacteria > Bacillati > Actinomycetota > Actinomycetes > Kitasatosporales > Streptomycetaceae > Streptomyces > Streptomyces sp. TG1A-8. The sequence goes on along the minus strand of NZ_JASTLB010000001.1, from coordinate 6,215,176 downwards.
GCGATCACCGTGCAGACCTCGACCAAGGTGTGGATCGACCACAACGCCCTGTCCTCCGACCGCGGCCACGGCAAGGACTACTACGACGGCCTGGTCGACATCACCCACGCCTCCGACCACGTCACGGTCTCCTGGAACACCTTCAAGGACCACTACAAGGGCTCGCTCGCCGGGCACAGCGACGACAACGCGAGCGAGGACACCGGGCACCTGCGGGTGACGTACCACCACAACTGGTTCGACAACGTCAACTCCCGCACCCCCAGCCTGCGGTTCGGCACCGGGCACTTCTACGACAACTACGTCGTCGGCGCCGAGACCGCGGTGCACTCCCGGATGGGCGCGCAGATGCTGGTCGAGAACAACGTCTTCCGCAGCACCGGGGTCGCCGTCACCACCAGTCGCGACAGCGACGTGGACGGTTACGCCAACCTGCGCGGCAACGACCTCGGCGGAGCCGCGACCGAGGTCTCGCGGACCGGCACCTTCACCAGCGCGCCCTACGGCTACACCGCCGAACCCGCCTCCGGCGTCATCGCCTCGGTGACGGCCGGCGCGGGCACCGGAAAGATCTGACACCCCCTCGGAAGAAGGCACTCGGAACATGACCTCACGAGCATCCGCGCGCACCGGCACCGGGCGCGCCCTGCTGGGCGGAGTCGCCGCCCTCGGCCTCTCGATTGGCATGATCATGATCAGCGAGGGACCGGCACGGGCGGCGACCTGGCCGACCGCCAGCGGCAGCCAGGCGGTCTCCGCGACCGTCCCGGTCTCCGGCACCAAGGACTACGGCATGAAGCGCCTGTACGGTACCGGGGACCTGGGCAGCGACTCCCAGGACGAGGACCAGGGCCCCGTCCTGGAGCTGGCGCCGGGCGCGGTGGTCAAGAACGTCATCATCGGCTCGCCCGCCGCGGACGGCATCCACTGCCTGGGCAGCTGCACGCTGCAGAACGTCTGGTGGGAGGACGTCGGCGAGGACGCCGCCACCTTCCTCGGCTCCTCCCCGTCCAACGTCTACACCGTCAGCGGCGGCGGGGCGAAGGAGGCCAGCGACAAGGTGCTGCAGTTCAACGGTGCCGGGACGCTGAACGTGTCCGGTTTCGCCGTGCAGAACTTCGGCACCTTCGTCCGCTCCTGCGGCAACTGCAGGACGCAGTACAAGCGGACGATCAACCTCAGCTCCGTCGAGGCGACCTACAAGGGCAGCAGGCTCGTCGGCATCAACACCAACTACGGCGACAGCGCGACCCTGAGGGGCATCACCGTCGTCGGGGACACCAGCAAGAAGATCGTTCCGTGCCAGAAGTACATCGGCAACAGCACCGGCAGCGAGCCGACCACCAACGGCTCGGGGCCCGACGGGACCTACTGCAAGTACGCGTCCTCGGACATCACCTACAAGTGAGCGCCCGGGCCGCCGCCCCCTGGGGCGGCGGCTCCCGCACGGGCCGGGGCCGGTCCTGGGCGGTCCCGGGGCGGCCCGCCTCCCGGGCCGCCGCCGTCACGCCCCGGGCACCTCCCGCCGTCCCGCCGAGGCCGCGAGCTCGCGCTGGTAGCCGGCGTAGGCGGTGCGCAGGGCCCCGCCCGGCCAGCGGGCGGGCAGGAGCTCCGGGGGCAGGACGGGGTCGGTGAGCAGGTGGCGCACGGCCGCGGCGAAGGACGTGAGGCGGTCGGCCGGATCCCGGGAGGCGCTCGCGCGGGCGAGCAGCACGCGCGCGGTGGCCGCCCAGGCGTCCAGCGGCCACAGCCGGGTGACGAGGTCGCGCGCGGGGCCGTCGGGACGGGCGGTGCACGACAGGGCCACGCGCGCGAGGTCGCCGGGCAGCGGGCGGGTGAGGTTGGCCGGGCGCAGCCACACGCCCTCGCGGAGTTCGGCCAGGCGCAGCGCGGTCAGCCGGGCGCGCAGCCCGGCGCGCTCGGCGGGGCCGCGGCCGGTCGCCGTGATCACCACCATCTCCCAGTCGCCGTCCCACGCGCGCGTGCCGGGGTGCACCGCCTCGTCCTGGCGGCGCTGGCGGGCCAGCAGCCGCTCGCTGAGCCCGTAGACCGCGTCCGTGCGGCGCAGGTCGCCCGCGGCCACCATCCGGCTCAGCGCGGCCCGCAGCGTCGAGCCGCCGACCCCGAACGGCTCCACCAGGCGGACCAGGTCCTTCACCGGCAGCTCGGGCGGATGGGTGCCCAGCAACAGGCTCAGCACGACCGACCGTGCGGACAGCGGCCGCAGGTCCGCCGCGCCCGGCTCCGCCGACACGTTCATGCGCATGGGCACGTACTGTACGTCGGCCGTGCTGTTGCAGCCTTGCTACAGCCGTACGAAGAGTGCAACATGGCGGCATGGCCCCGATTCCCGCGCAGGCACCGCACCAGCCGCGGTGCGGCACCCACGACGTCACCAATCAGCCCCCGCCCCTCCCCCGTACGACGCCTCCGACGACCCGGCCCTGCTGGAGGGGCTGCGCCGGGAGGGCGCCGGCTGGGCCGAGGAGGACGTGCGGCGACTGGGACTGCGGGCCGGCGGTGAGGAGGCCCAGGAGTGGGGTGAGCTGGCCAACCGGCACGAGCCGGAGCTGCACACGCACGACCGCTACGGCCACCGGATCGACGAGGTCGAGTTCCACCCCAGCTGGCACCACCTGATGCGGACCGCGGTCGCCGAGGGCCTGGCCGGCGCGCCGTGGGCGGACGAGCGGCCCGGCGCGCACGTCGCCCGGACCGCGGGCGGGCTGGTGTGGGGGCACACCGAGGCCGGGCACGGCTGCCCGACGTCGATGACGTACGCCGCCGTCCCCGCGCTGCGCGCCCAGCCGGACCTCGCCGAGGTCTACGAACCGCTGCTCACCAGCCGCGTGTACGACCCCGTCCTGCGCGTGCCCGCCGAGAAGCCCGGCCTGCTGGCCGGGATGGGCATGACCGAGAAGCAGGGCGGCTCCGACGTCCGGACGAACACCACGGCGGCCACGCCCACCGCCGAGCCCGGCGTCTACACGCTGCGCGGGCACAAGTGGTTCGCCTCGGCGCCGATGTGCGACCTCTTCCTGGTCCTCGCCCAGGCCCCGGGAGGACTGTCCTGCTTCCTGGTGCCGCGCGTGCTGCCGGACGGCAGCCGCAACACCTTCCGCGTCCAGCGGCTGAAGGACAAGCTCGGCAACCGGTCCAACGCCTCCTCCGAACCGGAGTTCGACCGGACCGTGGCCTGGCTGGTCGGCCCGGAGGGGCGGGGTGTGAAGACCATCATCGAGATGGTCAACTGCACGCGTCTGGACTGTGTGATGTCCTCGGCGACCCTGATGCGCAAGACCCTCGTCGAGGCGGGCCACCACGCCCGCCACCGCACCGCGTTCGGCGCCCGGCTGGCGGACCAGCCGTTGATGCGCAACGTCCTGGCCAACCTGGCCCTGGAGTCGGAGGCCGCGACGACGCTCACGCTGCGGCTGGCCGGGGCGGCGGACCGGGCGGTGCGCGGGGACGCCGGGGAGCGGGCCTTCCGGCGGATCGCCACCGCGGTCGGCAAGTACTGGGTCACCAAGCGGGGCCCGGCCTTCACCGCGGAGGCCCTGGAGTGCCTGGGCGGCAACGGGTACGTGGAGGAGTCCGGCATGCCCCGCCACTACCGGGAGGCTCCGCTGCTGTCCATCTGGGAGGGCTCGGGGAACGTCAACGCGCTGGACGTGCTGCGGGCCCTGGGGCGGGAACCGGACACCGCCGAGGCGCTGTTCGCCGAACTCGCCCTCGCGCGGGGGGCGGACGCCCGCCTGGACGCGGCCGTGGCCGGGCTCGGGGACCAACTGGCCGCGACGGACCAGGCGGGCGCCCGCCGGCTGGTGGAGCGGATGGCCCTCGCCCTCCAGGCCTCGCTGCTGGTCCGGCACGCCCCGCACCCGGTCGCGGACGCCTTCTGCGCGTCCCGGCTGGGCGGGGACTGGGGGCACTCCTTCGGCACGCTGCCCCCCGCCACCGGCTTCGACGCGATCCTGGAGCGGTCCCTGCCCGACCGGAGTTGATCCCCCTCCCCGGAACGAGGCGCTGCCGGAGCGGTGCGGGAGGCGGCCTACCGGTCCGGACGACGCGGTCGGGGGCGCCGCCCCGCGGCGGCCACCACACCGCTGCGTGCGGTCCGCGCCGGTGTGGTGGCCGCCGTCCGGACCCGTCCGGGACGCCCACCGGCCGCCCGCGCCCGTCCGGGGTGGCCGTCAGCCGGTCGTCCGGCCCCACTGCGGGCCGAGCCGGGCCCACTCCGTGTCCCAGCGGTCCAGGCGGCGGCGTTCGAGGCGGTCCCGCAGGGCGAGGCCGCCCGCGAAGGGGACGGCGGCGGCGCTCGCTCCCACCAGGGCGCCTACCAGGACGGCGCGGAAGCCGGCCTCGGAGGCGGTGGCGGGACGAGCGACGAGGTGGCCCCGCCGGTCGGTCCAGACGGTGACCGGGGTGCCCGCCGCGCTGCCGGGCGCGACCCGGGCCTGGCCGGTGCGGACCGAACCGCCGGCCACCGTCCAGCGCACCTCGGCCCAGACCCGCCCTCCTCCCGCGCCTTCGGTGACGGGCGTCCCGGGAGCCCTGGCGACGACGCGGGCGACGGCGGGACGCCACTCGGCGCGTTCCCGGGCCAGCCCGTGCTGCACCGACCGGGCCACCAGGAGACCGGCCGTCACCCCGGCCAGGACGGTCAGCAGCCAGGCTCCGAGCACCACCCACGCCTCCACCACGTCGGCCCGGCGCCGGAGCGGGTTGCGCCGCCAGCGCCACAGCCACACCTTCGGACCACGGAACGCCATCAAGGGCATCCTCCTCACGAGCGCACCCGCGGACCCGCCGTCCTCTCCCACGGGCGGGGCCGTCCCGGTGCTCACGACGAGCCGTCACTTCGACGGTCGCACGCCGCACCCCTTTCCCGCAGGCACATGCGGCAACAGGACCGGACGATCTCCGCCCCGGGCCGCCACCACCGCGCCGACCTGGGGCGACGCCGTTCGCGGGGGCGGCTGTCAGTGGTGCGGTGCAGACTGACCGGTATCTGACGACTACCAGGACGAAGACGTCCCGGAGGTGATCGGCATGACCGAGGCACTGCTCGCCGTGGGCACCCGCAAGGGCCTCTTCATCGGGCGCCGGCGCGCAGGCGCCTGGGAGTTCGACGACGGTCCCTGTTTCAACGCGCAGGCCGTTTACTCGGTCGCCATCGACACCCGCACCGCCACCCCGCGACTGCTCGCCGGCGGTGACAGCGCGCACTGGGGCCCGTCGGTGTTCCACTCCGACGACCTGGGCCGCACCTGGACCGAGCCGGCCCGGCCCGCCGTCAGGTTCCCGAAGGACACCGGCGCCTCGCTGGAGCGGGTCTGGCAGCTCCACCCGTCCGCCGCCGAGCCGGACGTGGTCTACGCGGGCACGGAACCGGCCGCGCTGTACCGCTCGGCGGACCGCGGGGAGAGCTTCGAGCTGGTGCGCCCCCTGTGGGAGCATCCGACCCGCTCCCGGTGGGTGCCGGGCGGCGGCGGCGAGGGCCTGCACACGGTGCTCACCGACGCGCGCGACCCGCGGGCGGTGACCGTGGCCGTCTCCACCGCCGGCGTCTTCCGCACCACCGACGGCGGGGTCAGCTGGGCGCCCTCCAACTCCGGGGTGTCGGCGGTGTTCCTGCCCGACCCCTACCCGGAGTTCGGCCAGTGCGTGCACAAGGTCGCCAGGGACGCGGGGAACCCGGACCGGCTGTACCTGCAGAACCACTGGGGCGTGTACCGCAGCGACGACGCCGGCGCGCACTGGACCGACATCGGCGGGGGCCTGCCGTCGACGTTCGGCTTCGTGGCGGCGGCCCATCCGCACCGCGGCGGCACCGCGTACGTCTTCCCGATCAACGCCGACGCGGACCGGGTGCCCGCGGGCCGTCGCTGCCGGGTGTTCCGCACGGCCGACGCGGGCGAGACCTGGGAACCGCTGTCCAGGGGGCTGCCGGCGGAGAACCACTACGGCACCGTGCTCCGGGACGCGCTGTGCACGGACGACGCGGACCCGGCCGGGGTCTACTTCGGCAACCGCAACGGGGAGGTGTTCGCCTCCGCGGACGACGGCGACAGCTGGCGGCAACTGGCGTCGCACCTGCCGGACGTACTGTGCGTGCGGGCCGCGGTGATCGGCTGACGCCCGTCCGGGCGGCGGGGTGGCGTCCGGTGGGTGCGGGGCGGGTGGCGAGTGGCGGGTGGTGGGTGGTGGGTGGTGGGTGGTGGGTGGTGGGTGGTGGGTGGTGGGGCTCAGCTCACCAGGCCCAGTTCCCGGGCGATCAGCATCCGCTGGACTTCGCTGGTGCCCTCGCCGATCTCCAGGATCTCGGAGTCGCGCCACATGCGGGCCACCGGGTACTCGTTCATGAAGCCGTAGCCGCCGTGGACCTGGGTGGCGTCGCGGGCGTTTCGAAGGCCAGCGCCACGTATCCCAGCTCGGCCAGGGCGTCGGCCCGGCGGCGCTGGAAGTCGTTCAGCCACGGCCCCTCGGGCCCGATCAGGGCCGCGGGCCGGCGGTCGGCACCGGCCGGGAGCGTGAGGTGCCCGATCATCGTCAGGCCGTCGGCCGGGTACTCGACCGTGCGCGTGGTAACCGTCGTCACGGGACGGGACTGTAGTGACCGTGGGGCCCGGAGCCGGAGGAACGCGCCGGGCGGACGTCGTTGTCCGGAGTGCCGACGGGACCGGGCCCCGCAGGGCCGCGACGGCACCGGGACGACCGGGCCCCGGCGCCGAACCGATCCGTTCCGTTCACCGCTCCCGCGGCGGTGTCCACGGCTCGCCCCGGATCACCGCCGCACTCCACGACGCCGGACACCGGCCGACGACGAGCGGGCGGCACGGGTGGTGCGGCGGCCGTGGCGTTACGGCAGTCGCCAGTCCACCGGCTGCGCGCCCTGCTGCACGAGCAGGTCGTTGGCCCGGCTGAACGGACGCGAGCCGAAGAAGCCGCGGTCGGCCGACATCGGCGAGGGGTGGGCGGACTCGATCGCGGGAAGATCCCCCAGCAGCGGCCGCAGATTGCGCGCGTCGCGCCCCCACAGGATGGACACCAGCGGCTTGCCCCGTGCCACCAGCGCCCGGATCGCCTGCTCGGTGACCTCTTCCCAGCCCTTGCCGCGGTGGGCGCCGGGGCTGCGCGGCGCCGTGGTGAGCGCCCTGTTGAGCAGCAGCACGCCCTGCCGCGTCCACGGCGTCAGGTCTCCGTTGGACGGCCTGGGCAGCCCCAGGTCGGTGTGCATCTCCCGGAAGATGTTCTCCAGACTGCCCGGCAGGGAACGCACCTCGGGCGCCACCGCGAAGCTCAACCCGATCGCCATTCCCGGCGTGGGGTAGGGGTCCTGACCGACGATCAGGACGCGGACGTCGTCGAAGGGCTGCTGGAAGGCCCGCAGGACGTTCGCCCCGGCCGGAAGGTACGTACGGCCTGCCGCTACCTCGGCCCGGAGGAAGTCCCCCATCGCCGCGATGCCTCCGGCCGCGGGTTCCAGGGCCTTCGCCCAACCCGCTTCGACAAGTTCATGCAAGGGTCGTGGTGCCACGACGCGTCACTCTACTGGCACGCACCGGAGTCCCGCACGAGCCGGAAGGCCCCCGCGCACCGGGGCCCCTTCCGGCGCAGTTCCTCCCCGCCGGGGTCTTCGAGCCGGTCGGGCGGACCGCTCGACCGGTCGCCGGGAGGGGTCTTGTTGCATCCGGGGTCGAGCCGCTCCGCCGTGGTCGTCATGCCCGTGTGGCGCAGAGGTCACCGAACAGGCGGCCCCGGCACCGGACCGATCGCGGTCGGCCCCGGCCCGGCCCGCCGCCCGGCCGCGTCCGGACCGCGGCCGCCCCGACGGCCGGGCGGCTCACCCTGCCAGGCGGTCCGGCCATGCCGCACGTCGTCACCGCAAAGGGGGATTGACTCCTTTTCAGGCTGTTGCGTCCGGTACCTGCCCCGAACATGCGGCACGGGTGCGCACCTCATCAGACAAAACCGGACGGATACCGCTCACCTGCACCCTCCCCGAACAGAAGAGCCCAGGAAGCCAGTAACATGCGGCGCCATGAGCTCCCCCACTGGGCCCGCGTCCGGCCTGCCAGTACGAATGCCGCGACCCCGCCAGCCCGGACGGCACCGCCGACCGGAACCGCTGGTGGCTCCCGAGGGCGCGCCCGCGCTCGTCCTCGCGGTGCCCGGGGTGCCCAGCACCACCACGCGGGGCCTCGCCGAGGAAGTGGTCAGCATCGCCCGCTCGGAGCTACCCGGCCTCAACGCCCGCATCGGTTACGTCGAGGGGAACGACGCGGAGTTCCCCTCCCTGCGGTCCGTGCTGGCGCGCGCCGCCGACGAGCGCGCCGTCCGCCACGAGCAGGCCCTCGCCGCCGGCGTCGGGACCAAGGAGCCGGACGGGCCGGTCGCCGTCGTCGTCCCGCTGCTGGCCGGCCCGGACAGCGCGCTGCTGCGCCAGGTCCGCCAGTCCCTGATGGACAGCCGGGTCGCCGCCGAACTGACCGACGTCCTCGGCCCGCACCCGCTGCTCGCCGAGGCACTGCACGTGCGCCTGTCGGAGGCGGGCCTGGCCCGCGCCGACCGCGCCCGGCTGTTCACCGTGGCCACGGCCGCGGACGGCATCATCCTGGCCTCCGTGGGCGGTGAGGAGGCCGTGCAGGCGGCCGGGATCACCGGCATGCTGCTCGCCGCGCGACTGGCCGTGCCGGTGATGGCGGCGGCCCTGGACCAGGAGGGTTCGATCGCCTCCGTCGCCGAGCAGCTGCGTTCCGCGGGCTCGCAGCAGCTGGCCCTCGCGCCGTACCTGATCGGTCCCGAGATCGAGCCGGGACTGCTGGCCGCCGCCGCCGAAGAGGCGAACTGCGCCACCGCCGAGGCGCTCGGCTCGTACCCGGCGATCGGCAAGCTGGCTCTGGCCAAGTACACGACCACCCTGGGCATCGCCCCGCAGCAGCCGCTGGGCGCGCCGGTCCGCTGAGCCGCCGCGGCACTCGTACGGCGCGGGGTCCGCTCCGGCGGCCGGGGCGGGCCCGCTCCGCGCGCGATCCGGCCGGCCGTCAGCCGAAGACCACGCAGGAGGCCGCGGTGACCTCCACGGAGCCGTCGTAGCGGGGCAGGCCCGTGCTGTCGTCGACGGCGAACCAGGTGACGTCGCCGGAGCGTTCGTTGGCCGCGTAGAGGAAGCCGTCGTTCTCGGCCAGCGCGCGCGGCCAGTGCCCGCCGCACGGCACCGTGCCGGTGAGCCGGAGCCCGTCTCCCCCACTCCCCTCGACGGCGAGCACGGACAGGACGTCCTCACCGCGGGTCGCGGTCCACACGAAACGGCCGTCCGGCGCGACGACGATGCCGGAGGGGTAGGCGTCGCCGGCCGGGGCGCCCGGCAGGAGCGGGACCTCGGCCAGCGGCTTCAGGGAGCCCGCGCGCGCGTCCCAGCGGCACACGGTGACGGTCGGGGTGAGTTCGTTGACCACGTAGGCGCGCTCGCCGTCCGGGTGGAAGGCCAGGTGGCGCGGGCCCGAGCCGGGGCGCAGCGCGAACTCCCGGTGCAGGACGGGGACGCCGTCGGCCAGGGTGCACACCCGGACCGAGTCCGTGCCGAGGTCGACGCTGACGGCCCACCGGCCGCCGGGGTCGGGCTGCACCTGGTGGGGGTGCGGGCCGCGCTGGAACCGCTCGTGCGGTCCGGAGCCGGTGTGCCGGAGCGCCCCCGAGGGCGTGGCGGCGAGCGTGCCGTCCGGGCGCACCGGCACGGCCGTGACGCTGCCGGAACCGTAGTTGGCGGTCAGGACGTGTCCGGCGTGGACGCTGAGGTGGGTGGGTCCGCTGCCGCCGACCGGCACGGGCGGCCCGGCGGGTTCCGGCGCGTCACCGCCGACCCGGTAGGCGGCGACGGCCCCCTCGGCCGTCTCGCTGACGGCGTAGAGCATGTCCCCGTCCGGTGACAGGGCCAGGTAGGACGGGTCGGGGACGGTGCCGAGTCTGCCGGTGAGGGTCAGTGCGCCGCCGTCCGCGCGGATCTCCGCGGTCACCAGCCCGGGTCCGCCCGCCGCCGTGAACGACCCGATGAACGCCCTGCGCCGCCTGCCGCTCCGTGCCACCGCTGTCCCCTCTCCGCCGAGCCGGTGCCGACGGTAGCAGCCGACCGACCTCGGTCTAGACCAAGAGGGACCGGGGTGCGGCGCGTGTCCCCCTCAGGCGCCGACCAGCGGGGACCTGGACGGTGCCCGCAGGGGTTCGGCCAGGTCGGCGAGGGCGCGTTCCAGGCCGTGCAGGTGGGCCAGGGCGGGCTCGGCCGGGGCGTCGGCGGGCGGTGTGACGCGCTCGCCGCCGGACTCGGTGAGGGCCTCGACGGCGGCCTCCACGCGCCAGCAGGCCGCCGCCAGGCGGGCGTCGTGGGAGGCCTCGGGGTCGGCGGCGACCGCAACGAGGCCGCGGACCTCCCGGGCGCAGTCGTCGAGCAGGGCCAGGACCCGGCGGGCCCGCCGCTTGCGGCCGAGCACCGGGTTCAGCGGGTGCACCAGCGGGGCGACCGAGAGCCGGACCCGGCCGAGCAGCTGCTCCAGCTCGGCCACGCGCGGGGCCGGGTCGGCCGTGGCCGAGCCCGCCAGCCGGGCCGCGGCCTGCTCGGTGCAGGCGTGGACGCAGCGCAGGGCGCGCTGGATCCAGGCGTCGGTGGTGGCGTGGGTGGTGACGGGCAGGACGCACAGCACCGCGAGCACGGCACCGAGCACGCCGACGGCGGTCTCGGCCAGGCGCAGGGCGAGCAGTCCGGGGCCGAGGACGCCGAGAAGGCCGTAGAGCAGCTCGGCGAGCAGGGTCACCCAGAGCATCATCCAGGTGTAGGAGACGGCGGCCGTGTAGAAGATGCCGAAGACGGCCACCGCGACGAGGACGGCGGTCGGTACGGGCGCGCCGTGCACGGGGACGGCGACGAGGAAGCCCAGGCCGATGCCGAGGACGGTGCCGAGGACCCGCCGGAAGCCGCGCACCAGCGTCTCGCCGCGCGAGGCGGTGTTGACGAAGACCCACCAGGTGGCGCCCACCGCCCAGTACCAGCGCTGCCCGGACAGCAGTTGCCCCGCGGCCAGCGCGAATCCCGCGCCGGTGACCGCCTGGACCGCCTGCCGGGTGGTGACGCGGGCGAGCCCGGTCCCGGCGGGCGGCGCGGGGACGGCCGCCGGGGGCAGCCGCCGCTCGTAGCACCACAGCCCGAAGCGCACCACGGCCGCGCTGAGCACGGACAGCAGGACGGCGGCGGACAGCTCGGGCAGCCGTCCGGGCGTGGCGTGCAGGAACTGGGCCACGAAGAAGGTCATGAAGGCGAACACGCCGAGGCTGTGCCCGCGCGGACCCCAGCGGCGCGCGTACACGCCGGCGCCGACCACGGCGAGGAACGCCAGGTCCCGTGCCACCGGGTGCGCGTGCAGCCCGGCCGCCACGGCGAGCACCGGCACACCGGCGACGGGCAGCAGCGCGGTGGTGAGCGCCTGGCCGCGCACGGTGGCGTCGGCGACGGTGAACAGGGCGAGCAGTGCGGCGAGACCGCCGGTGACCGCGCCGACGAGGGAGTGCCCCGCGAGCCCGCACACCACGACCGCCAGGCCGATGCCGAGGACGGCCCGCGCGGCGAAGCGCAGCCGCCTCCGCCCCGGATCCGGCGCCACGAACGCCCTTTTCAGCATTGCTCCCCTCCCTGGGACCGCGTGGGGTCCCGGCACGCAAAAAGCGCCGCGGGGATCCGCAGCGCCATCGACACCCCCCCATGAGAGCATCCCCGGGGGCAGTGGCTCAAGTCGCACCCGGATCACTGCGCCATTGGCCCATCCGGGGCCGACCGGGCGGGCGAAACGGAATACCAAAGGACCAGCTCGGGCGCCATGGGCGACCGGACGACCGTGAGCCATTGGTACAGTCGTACGCCATGACCGTGGACGCACTCGACACCCGCATCCTGCGGCTGCTGCTGGAGCAGCCGCGCACCAGCGTGCGCGAGTACGCCCGCATCCTCGGTGTCGCCCGGGGCACGCTCCAGGCCCGCCTGGACCGGCTGGAGCGCGAGGGCGTGATCACCGGCACGGGCCCCTCGCTCTCCCCCGCCGCCCTGGGCCACCCGGTACTGGCGTTCGTGCACATCGAGGTCACCCAGGGCCACCTCGACGACGTCGGGGACGCGCTGGCCGGCGTACCGGAGATCGTCGAGGCCTTCTCGATCACCGGCGGCGGGGACCTGCTGGCCCGGGTGGTGGGACGGGACAACGCCCATCTGGAGGACGTGATCCAGAAGCTGATCAGCCTGCCGGGCGTGGTGCGCACCCGCACCGAGGTGGCACTGCGCGAGCGCGTGCCGCACCGGCTGCTGCCCCTGGTGGAGTCGCTCGGCCGGGAGGCCGGGGCCTGATCCCGGACACGCTGGACGCCATGAGCACGCTCGGCGCCCGTGCGGTCGTCCTCGAGCTCGGCGGAACGCCGGTGGACAGCGGGCCGAACCCCTACGGGGCGAGCAGGCAGACCCTGGCCGAGCGCGGCCGTCCGGGCTTCACCCGGGCGGACCACGAGGACTGCGCCGGCACCCGGGACACGGTCGCCCTCCCCGGCGCGAGCGCCCCGGCGCAGGGGCTGCCGGCCGCCCCGGACCGGCGCTACCTGGAACTGGCCCGCACCCGCACGCGTGCCTACCCGGAGATGCGGAAGTTCGTGGAACCGCCGGCCGCCGAGCACGTGCCGGTGACGGTGGCCTCCGGCCCCCCGGGGGCCATCCGGGCGGCCCTCGCCGGGACCGGTCCGGACGCGCATCCGGGCACCGTCGTGTCGGCCGAGGGGGCGCCGTGCGGCAAGCCCGCCCCCGACGTCTTCCTGGCGGCGGCCCGGCGGCTCGGGGCGGGCCCGGCCGATCGCGTGGTCCCGGAGGACGCGGCTCCGGGCGCCGCCGCCGCGCGCGGCCGGCATGCGGTGCGTCGCGATCCCGTACGCGGCCGTGCGGGCGGACGCCCCCGGGTTCGGCACGGCCGGGCTGCTGCCGCGCGGCGGGCAGGCGGAGTTCACGGCGCGGTCGGCCCACGCCCGGCTCAGGGACGCGGCCGCGTCCGGCCATGGGGGACGAACGGCGTGACGCCGGGTGCGCGGGCGTCGGCGCCTCCCGGCGTGCGCCCCGCGTCCCGGCTGCATAGCGTGACTCCATGACTACAGCGCGGACCCGTCCGGCCACCGGTGACCCAAGGCGGTGGAAGGCGCTCGCGGTCTGTCTGACGGCGGGCTTCATGACGCTGCTCGACAGCTCGATCGTGAACGTGGCGCTGCCCTCCGTGGAACGGGACCTGGGCGCCGACGCCGCCGACCTGTCGTGGGTCGTCTCCGGTTACGCCCTCACCTTCGGTCTCGCCCTCGTCCCGGCGGGCCGGCTCGGCGACCTGCGCGGCCGGCGCGAGGTCTTCCTGGTGGGGCTCGCCCTGTTCACGATGGCCTCGGTGGCGTGCGGGATGGCGACCGACGGCACCTGGCTGGTGCTGTTCCGGCTGCTCCAGGGGGTGGCGTCGGGCATCGTCGCGCCGCAGACCACGGGACTCATCCAGCAGATGTTCCACGGCGGCGAACGGGCCCGGGCGTTCGGCATGCTGGGCAGCGTCGTGGGGCTCTCCACGGCCGTCGGCCCGCCGGCGGGCGGCCTGCTCATCGAGGCGTTCGGCACCGGTGAGGGCTGGCGCTGGGTGTTCTACGTCAACGTGCCCATCGGGGTGGCCGCGTTCGTCGGGGCGCTGCGGCTGCTGCCCCGCTCCCCCGGTCGCCCCGCCCCCTCCGCCGCGAAGCGGGAGGGCATCGACCTGCCCGGTGTCCTGCTGCTCGGCGCGGGTGTGATCGCGCTGATGCTGCCCCTCGTGCAGGAACAGCAGTGGAGCGGGCGGGCGAAGTGGGCGCTGCTGCCGGTGGCCGGCCTGCTGCTGGCGGCGTTCTGGGCGTGGGAGCGGCGGCAGGAGCGGCGCGAGCGGGTCCCGCTGCTCGACCCGGGGCTGTTCTCCCTGCGCTCCTTCTCGCTCGGCGTGCTGCTGAACCTGGTGTACTTCGCCGGCTTCACCACGGTGTTCTTCGTCTACACGCTGTTCCTGCAGAACGGGGTGGGCTACAGCGCGCTGGCGGCCGGGCTCGCCTCCCTGCCCTTCGCGGTCGGTTCGGCCGCGGGGGCCGCCGCGGGCGGCCGGCTGGTCGTCCGGCACGGGCGCAAGCTGGTGATCGGCGGGCTGGGCGGGGTGGCGGTGGGACTGCTCGGCGTCGTCGTGGCCGTGCGGGCGGTGCCGGGCGACGGGGTGGCGTGGGCCGCCGCGCTGCCCCTGCTGTTCGCGGGTCTCGGCTCCGGCGTGACGATCTCCCCGAACACCACGCTGACCCTCACGCGGGTCCCCGTGCACCGCGCCGGGGCGGCCGGCGGCGTCCTGGTGACGGCCCAGCGCATCGGCTCGGCGGGCGGCATCGCCGTCGTGGGTGCGGTGTACTTCGCCCACCTCGCCAACCACGGCAGCGCCTCCACGGCCCTGCAGCTCGGACTGCTCACGGCCGTGGGGATCATCCTGGTCGCGCTGGGGCTGGCCGTGGCCGACCTGTGGGAGCGGCAGGTGCGCCCCGAGCCCGCCGCGGCCGTCCCGGACCCGGCCGGGAGGACCTGAGGGGAGCACGGCGGGCGACTCGCGGCGGGCGGCCCCGCCCTGCCCGGCTGCGCCCTTCGGCGCCGTTTCGCCCCGCTCCGCACGGCACCCGGGCCACAGCCCTCCGGCGCCGCCCGGCCCGGTTCAGGACCTGCGGCGCGGCTTGCCCCGCCTGGGGGCCGGCTTGGCGGCACCCGTGCGGCCCCGCGCGGTACGGCCCGCCGACTTCGCGCCGGTCGGCTTGGCGCCGGCGGACCTCGCCGCCGACGGCTTCTGCCGGGTGCCCGTCCGCTCGGCCTGCGGCTTCGCGGCCGTACGGCCGCGGGTGCTGTTGACCGTGCGGCCGCGCACGATGCCGATGAACTCCTCCACCAGGTCGGTGGTGGCCTCCTCCGGCCAGGACAGGGCGATGCTCGACCGGGGGGCGTCGGTGACGGGGCGGTAGGTGAGGTCCCTGCGGTGGTACAGGCGGGCCAGGGACTGCGGGACGACGAGCAGACCGACGTTCGCCGCCACCAGCTCGACGGCGTCCGGCGTCGTCGCGGGCCGCTCGAAGGCGGGCTCGCCGGGCGGGCGGTCCCAGTCGAGGACGTCGTCCAGGGGGTGGAGGAGCACCTCGTCGGCGAGGTCGTCCAAGGTCACCTCGTCGGCCGCCGTGACCAGGTGGTCCTTGGGGACGACGACCACCGTGGTCTCGGTGTAGAGCGGGATGGCGCTGAGGAACGCGCGGTCGACCGGCAGCCGGACGAGTCCCGCGTCGGCCTCGCCCGCGCGCAGCGCCTCGGGCGCCTGGGCGGCCGTGACCTGCAGGAGGGTGAGCGGGACGCCGGGCAGGCGCTCGTTCCAGATCCGCACCCACTTGGCGGGCGTCGCTCCGGGGACGTGCGCGAGCCGGAACGACGGTGATTCCTGCGAGCCTGTCACCGGGCCAGGCTACCGGCCGTGGTCGGCCGCCCGGCACCCGGCCGATACCCTTGGCCCCATGAGTTCGCAGCAGAGCACCCAGACGATGAAGCCCGCGACCGCGGCGAAGAAGCTGGGTGTGTACCTCCCCGCCACCCCCGCCGAGTTCCAGGAGGGTGTGGTCACGCGCGCCGAACTGAACGGGCTGCAGGCCGATCCGCCGGCGTGGCTGCGCGAGCTGCGGCAGAACGGCCCCCACCCGCGCCCGGTGGTCGCGGCCAAGCTCGGCGTGTCCATCGCGGGCCTCGCGCGCGGCGGGATCACCGAGGCGCTGACCACCGAGCAGATCGAGGCGCTCAAGCAGGAGCGGCCGCAGTGGCTGGAGAAGGAGCGCGCCACCCAGGCCGAGGTCCGCAGGGAAGCGGTGCGGGTGAAGAACCTGCAGAAGGAGAAGGAAGAGAAGCAGGACCGGCGCACCGCGCGGGACTGACCCCCATCGGCCCGGTTCACCTGGGCTTCCGCCCTCCTTCGTGGTGTCCGCCGCCCTCCGCCGCCGGAGGGCGGCGGCGCTGTCAGTGGCCTCCCCTAGGGTTCCCGTCACCTGATCACCGCGGTGTGCGGGGAGGCACATACGGGGTGGGTACCGGCCGGCGGCTACGAGGTGGCCCTCGACGGCGGGAAGGTGGTGTGCCGCAACGCGGCCGGGCGACGGCTGAAGTCGGTGCCCGCCAAACTCGGTGACGATCCGGCGGTGGTGGCCTCAGGCAGCTCACCGAGTGGCTGGAGCGGCACGAGCGGCAGTGCCTGGCCGACGTGGAGCGCTGGATGGTCCGCTCCTTGCCGGTGCCGCTCGCCGTCATCGCCCGGGTGTGGCCGGACCCCGCCTGGCGGGCCGCCCTGCGCGACCTCGTCGTCACCGGCGCCGACGGGCGGGTCACCGGCTTCCTGCGCGACGCCGGTCCCGGGCGCGGCCTCGGCCTGGTCGACCCGGACGGCGACACTGTCCGCGCCGCCCCCGCCCTCGTCCGCATCCCGCACCCGGTGCTCCTCGACGACCTGGAGGAACTGCGCGAGTTCGCCGTCGAACTGGGTGTCGAGCAGGGCGCCCGGCAGCTCTTCCGCGAGGTCTGGCACCGCCCGGCCGCCGTCGACGCCGGGGCCACGCAGGTGGCGGAGTACGCGGGCGGCCCGTTCAAGGGGCTGCGCTTCCTGCACGGCCGGGCCGTCCAGCTGGGCTACCGGGTGCGCGGCGGCCACGCCGTGTGCTCCGTCCTGGAGGAGGGCCGCGGCGTCGAGGCCCGCGTCCGGGTCGGCGACTACGAGGGTTACGAGGAGACGGAGACCGGCCCGCTGGTGTGGGCCGATTCCGCCGGACGCCTGCTGGGGCTCGGTGAGGTCGGGCCGGTCGCCTGGTCGGAGGGCATGCGCATGGCGGCCGCGCTGTACGCCGGGCGGGACGTCGAGGACGAGGAGCGTGCGGCATGACCGCCACGGCGACGCACGGGACCCGCGGGTCCCGCGAGACGTACGACGGGACCGCCGAGGCCGCCGTGGCCGCCCTGCTGGACGCGGGGGCCGCACCGCGTGCGCGTCGGACTCGAAGAAGTTCGGGTCCCGGTCCTCGAACTTCATGACCGAGTACCACGCCCGCTACGGCGGCAACGGCGTGATGGTGTGCTGGCACGTCGAGAAGAAGAACGTCCGCATCTACTCCCAGCTCAAGAGCTGTTCGTCGTCCGAGGTCGCGGCGATGATCGAGGGGCTTTTGCGGCACTGCACGGACGCCGGGATCGAGTCGAACTACGTCGACACGCAAGGCGCGAGCGTGGTCGGGTTCGCCTTCACCGAGCCGCTGAACTTCCGCTGCTGCCCCGGCTGAAGAACATCGGCAGCATCCGCCTGTACCGCCCGGACGACACCCCACCCGGCTGGCCGGCGCTCGGCGGCTCGCTGACGACCGGCCCATCAAGTGGGACCTGATCGCCCAGCAGTACGACCAGATGGTCAAGTACGCCACCGCCCTCCGACTGGGCACCACCGAGGCGGAACAGGTCCTGCGCCGCTTCACCCGCGGCGGCCCCGAACACCCCACCTACGCCGCGCTCGAAGAACTCGGCCGCGCCGTGCGCACCGTCTTCGCCTGCGACTACCTCGCCAGCCCGGGCCTGCGCCGCGAGATCCACGGCGGCCTCCAGGTCGTGGAGAACTGGAACAGCGCGAACACCGTGCCGCACTACGGCAAGGACGGCGCGCTGACCGGCCCGGACAAGGAGCGCGCCGAGACCTCCATGCTCGCGCTCCACCTGCTCCAGTCCAGCCTCGTCCACATCAACACCCTGCTGCTTCAACGCGTTCTTGCCGAACCCGCGTGGGCGAAGAAGTTCTCGGACGAGGACCGGCGCGGGTTGACCGCGCTCTTCTGGTCGAACATCAACCCGTACGGCACATTCCGGCTGGAGATGGACAAGCGGCTCGACTTCGCCCTGCCCACGGTGCCCCATCCCCGCACATCGGCCAGCGCCGCCGGCCAACCCGTATCGGAGTCCCGCCATGCCCGCTGAACAGATCGGCCGCTGGATCAGTGCCGCTGGCACCACCGCCTCGCAGGACGGCTCTCCGGCCGCGGCGCTGGCACTCGCGTGCGCCCTACACGCCCTCGACGAGGTCTCCAAGGGCGTCGAGCCGTGGACCGGCCGCCGCGGTGCTGACCATCCCCGGCCCGGACGGCTCCGTGCTCGGCCAGTTCGCCGCCGACGCCCAGGACGCGGAGATTCTGGCCAAGCGCGTTCACGAGATGTCCGCCGACCGCTATGGCCGGGGCTTCGCCACCGACCTGGTGAAGCTCATGCGCAGGCAGCCGGACACCACACCGCTGCCGCGGCCCGGCGTGCGCGGCCCGGTCCTGCTCCTCGGGAGGCGCGGGACCGGGCCGGTGTGGGGAGTCAGCGCTTGACGCTGCGGAAGGGCTTCCACTCCACGCCTTCGCCGCCGGTGAAGGCGTCGCGGAACTTCTGGCTGATGGGGCCGAGCGCCGCGAGGGAGACGAGCTCGGTGGCCTCCGCCCAGTCGCGCTGGCCCTCGGCGGTCTTCTCCATGTGCTTCCAGATGGCGTCCTCGTTCTCGTAGGACTCGTACCCTGACGGCGGCCGCCGTCGCGGCGCTCCACGAACGGGACCCGGGGCTTCCGTGGCCGTTGCTCGGCACCGCCCTGACGGACCTGTGCGGCGGCGGTGCGGTCATCCACAAGCTGGGGGCGACTGGAGCGAGAGCGGGGGCACCGTCGGGGCGGCCCCCGGCGCCGCCGCCGAACTGGACCGGCTCGGGGAGGCGGCGCTGGGCCTGCTGCGCGCGGGCTACCCCTTCGCCCGGCACCACGCGGCCCGGCCGGACCGGGCACCGGTCACCGCGCACCGGGCGGCGGGCCGCGACTGGCCGGGCAGCCGGACCGCCCGCCTGCTCGGCGACGTCCTGGACGCCGATCACGTGCTCGGGGTACCGCTGCCCGACTGCGGCACCCCGGTCACCGGCTGTCTCGTCTACCGGTCCGGTACGGACTTCACCGAGGACCACCTCGCCGTGGCCGGGCGTGCGCAGCCGCTGCTGGCCGCCGTCGAGCGGCAGCGGTAGCTGCTGGAGGAGTGGCGGCGGTCCCTGCCCCCGGCCGGGGCGCCCCAGGAGCGGGCGGCGGACTGCGCACCGACGCCGCGCGAGACGACCGTCCTGTTGCTGCTCGCGGACGCCCTGACCGCCGACTCCATCGGCCGCCGCCTCGGCATCTCGACGCGCACGGTGCACAAGCACGTCGAGAACCTCTACCGCAAGCTGGGCACCCGCGACCGGGTCGGCACGGTACTGCGCGCCCAGCGGCTCGGGCTGCTCCCGTCCCGCGGCCCCCGGGAGCGGCGTCCCGCCGGACGGGCCGACGGTGCCGTGAGCCGCTGACCGGAGCGCCCGCCGGGTCGCGGCCGTGCCGCCCGGTGTCCCGGGGCGGGCTCGCGCGGTGTCAGCCGAGGAAGCTCAGCCGGACCGTCCGGTCGGGGTTGTCCCGGTTGGTGTCGACCAGGCACACCGACTGCCAGGTGCCCAGCTCCAGGCGGCCGCCGATCACCGGGAGGGTCGCGTGCGGCGGGACGATCGCCGGGAGGACGTGGTCGCGCCCGTGGCCCGGGCTGCCGTGCCGGTGCTGCCAGCGGTCGTCGGCGGGCAGCAGGGTGTGCAGGGCGGCGAGGAGGTCGTCGTCGCTGCCGGAACCCGTTTCGATGACGGCGATGCCGGCGGTGGCGTGCGGGACGAAGACGTTCAGCAGGCCGTCGCGGCCGGCCGCCGCCTCGCCCAGGAAGTCCTCGCAGTCGCGGGTCAGGTCGACGATCCGTTCCCGCGAGCCGGTGGCGACGTTCAGCATCCGAGTGGTGAAGACATCTGGCATGACCCCATCCTGACCCGTACGCGGGGTTCCACACCCGCCGGCACGGTGGGTCCACAGGGCGAGACGCCCGTTGACCGGCACGCGCACGGCTGGCTACTTTCACCCGCATGTTGCGTTCAGCCCTGCTCACCACGCGCGGTCACATCGACCTGCTGCGGGTGACCTCCGCCGCGTGTCGCCGCGGTCGCTGACGCCTCTTTCGCCTCCCGGCGCACTTCCCCCTCCCGGCGCGTTCCGCCGCACATCCGCACGCCGCCGTCCGCCGCCCCCTGGAGCGGGCGTGACGCGGCGGCGCGCCGTGTCCGCTCACCCCGCCCCCTCCTCCGTGGAGCATCCATGAGCGTCAGCCACACCCCATCCCATTCCCCAGGGCCCGGCATTTCCGGCATGCCGCAATCCGGGGCCACCGGAACGGGCAGCCCCGGACCCTCCTCCCCCGGTCTTCAGCCCCTCGTCCCCGCCTCCGTCCGCCGGGCCCGCGTCCCGCGCTGGCTGCGCCGCACCACCGGCCCGCTGCTGCTGCTCGTACTGTGGCAGTTCCTCAGCGGCACCGGCCTGCTGACGGCGGACGTGCTCGCGTCACCGGGCCGGATCGCCCGGGTCGGCTGGGACCTGACCGCCGACGGTTCACTGCCGTCGGCCATGGGCACCTCGCTCCGGCGTGTCGCGGCGGGACTGCTGTTCGGCACCGTGGCCGGCACCGGACTCGCCCTGGTCTCGGGGTTGTTCCGGATCGGCGAGGACCTGGTGGACGCGCCGGTGCAGATGCTGCGGACGGTGCCGTTCGTGGGTCTCATCCCGCTGTTCATCATCTGGTTCGGCATCGGCGAGGCACCGAAGACCGCGATCATCACGCTCGGCGTGACCTTCCCCCTCTACCTCAACGTGTACGCCGGGATCCGGGGGGCCGACGCCCAACTCGTCGAGGCCGGTGAGTCGCTGGGGCTGTCCCGGTGGGGGCTGGTGCGCCACGTGGTACTGCCCGGAGCCCTGCCCGGCGCGCTCACGGGACTGCGGTACTCGCTCGGCATCGCCTGGCTCGCACTGGTCTTCGCCGAACAGGTCAACGCCGACTCCGGCATCGGCTTCCTGATGGTGCAGGCGCGTGACTTCCTGCGGACCGACGTGATCGTGGTCTGCCTGATCGTCTACGCCGTCCTCGGCCTGCTCGCCGACTTCACCGTCCGCTCCCTCGAAAGGCTGCTGCTGCAATGGCGACCGACGTTCACCGGCCGGTGAGCCCCGCCCCCGCCCGGGTCCCCAGCGCCGTGCGGGTCGAAGGGCTGACCCGCTCCTTCGACGGCCGTGCCGTCATCGACAACCTGCGGCTGGACATCGCGCCCGGCGAGTTCGTCGCCCTGCTCGGCCGCAGCGGCTGCGGCAAGTCGACCCTCCTGCGCATCCTGGCCGGCCTGGACCGGGACATCGAGGGCAGCGCCCTGGTCCCCCGCCGCAGGGCCGTCGCCTTCCAGGCGCCCCGGCTGATGCCGTGGAAGAGGGTCTGGCGCAACGTCCTGCTGGGCCTGCCGGGCAGGCCCCGGCGGACCGTCGCGGAACGGGCGCTGGACGAGGTGGGCCTGGCCCACCGCGCCGACGCCTGGCCGAAGACGCTGTCCGGCGGTGAGGCCCAGCGCGCCTCCCTGGCCCGCGCCCTGGTGCGCGAGCCCGACCTGCTGCTGCTCGACGAGCCGTTCGGCGCCCTCGACGCGCTCACCCGGATCAGGGCCCAGCGGCTCGTCGGGGAGCTGTGGCAGCGCCGCGGCTGCGCCGTGCTGCTGGTCACGCACGACGTCGAGGAGGCCGTGCTGCTCGCCGACCGCGTCCTGGTGATGGACGACGGGCGCATCGCCCACGAGCAGCGCGTCGACCTCGACCGGCCGCGCGACATCGCCGACCCCCGGTTCGCCGCCCTGCGTGCCGGACTGCTGGAACGGCTCGGCGTCGACACCGCCGCCGAAGCCGCCTGATCACCTCACCGTCCCCCGCTCATGAACGGAATGCCATGCGCCGACGCCTGATCCCCGCCCCGCTGCTCCTGCCCCTAGTCCTCCTGCTCACCGCCTGCGGCGGCAACCCGGCCGCGAGCGCGGGCACCGGCGCCGACGGCTCGGGGCCGGTCACGCTCGACGTCGGCGACCAGAAGGGCGGTTCGGAGGCCATCCTGCGGGCCGCCGGTGAACTGGGGAACCTGCGGTACAGGATCAAGTGGTCGACGTTCACCTCCGGCCCGCCCCTGCTGGAAGCCGTCAACGCCAAGGCCGTCGACATCGGCGGCGTCGGCAACACCCCGCCCGTCTTCGCAGCCGGCGCCGGCTCGAGGATCACGGTCGTGGCCGCCTGGCACGGTACCTCCAAGGGCGACACGATCCTCGTCCCCGACGATTCCGCGCTGACCCGGCCGGACCAGCTCAAGGGCAGATCCGTAGCCGTGGCCCAGGGTTCCTCCGCGCACTACCAGCTCCTCGCCTCGCTCAAGGCGGCCGGGCTGACCCTGGCCGACGTCCACGTCAAGTACCTCCAGCCGGCCGACGCGCTCGCCGCGTTCACCTCCGGCAAGGTCGACGCGTGGGCGGTGTGGGACCCGTACACCTCACAGGTCCTGCGGGCCGGGCAGGGCCGGGTGCTCACCACCGGTGACGGTGTCACCAACGGGCTCACCTTCCAGGTGGCCGCGCCCGGCGCGTTGCGGGACCCGAAGAAGGCCGCCGCCATGAAGGACTACCTGGCGCGCCTGCGCCGGGCCACCGCCTGGGTGCACGACCACCAGGAGGAGTGGGCCAAGGTGTGGGCGAAGGACACCGGGCTGCCCTACGAGGTGGCCCTGGCCTCGGTGGAGCGCACCAACTCCACCCGGGTCGCGGTGGCCGTGGACAAGCCGCTCGTGGCCTCCGAGCAGCAGATCGCCGACGCCTTCGCCGGGCTGGGGCTCATCCCGCGCGAGGTCGACTTCGGCGACTTCGTGGACACGCGGTTCAACGGCGGCCTGCCACCGTCGACGACCGCGGCCAAGGGCTGAGGGGGATCGGGCATGACGGTACGACCGCACTGGTTCCTGCCGACGGGCGGTGACGGCCGCACCCTGGTGGACCGGCACGCCTACGGGCCGAACGACGGGCGCCGGGCCGCCGGGGTGCGGGCCCCGGACATCGAGTACCTGGCGCAGATCGCCAAGGCCGCCGAGCACCTGGGCTTCGAGGCGGTGCTGACGCCGACCGGCACCTGGTGCGAGGACGCCTGGCTGACCACGGCCGCACTCGCCCAGCACACCGAGCGGCTGAAGTTCCTGGTGGCGTTCCGGCCGGGGCTGCTGTCACCGACGCTGGCCGCGCAGATGGCGGCGACCTACCAGCGGGTGACCCGTGGGCGGTTGCTGCTCAACGTGGTCACCGGGGGCGACTCGGCCGAGCAGCAGCGCTTCGGCGACCACCTCGACCACGACCGGCGCTACGAACGGACGGACGAGTTCCTCTCGGTCGTCCGCGGGGTGTGGCGGGGCGAACCGTACGACTTCGACGGCCGCCACTACCAGGTGCGGGGCGGTCTGACCGCGCTGCCGCCGGACCCGGTGCCGCAGCTGTTCTTCGGCGGCTCCTCACCGGCGGCCGGGCCGGTCGCCGCACGGCACGCGGACGTGTACCTGACCTGGGGCGAGCCTCCCGCCCGGGTGAAGGAGAAGGCCGACTGGATCCGTTCGCTGGCCGAGCGCGAAGGACGCGAGGTCCGCTTCGGCATCCGGCTGCACACCCTGTCCCGGGACTCCTCGGCCGAGGCCTGGTCGACGGCGAACCGGCTGCTCGACGACCTCGACTCCGGCACGATCGCCGCCGCCCAGGCCGCGCTCGGGCGCAGCGAGTCGGTGGGGCAGCGGCGGATGCTGGAGCTGCACGGGGGCTCCCGCGACCGGCTGGAGATCCATCCCAACCTGTGGGCCGGTGTCGGCCTGGTCCGGGGTGGCGCGGGCACCGCCCTGGTGGGCAGCCACGCGCAGGTGGCCGACCTGATCGAGGAGTACCACGCCCTCGGCATCGAGCACTTCGTGCTGTCCGGGTACCCGCACCTGGAGGAGGCGTACTGGTTCGGGGAGGGCGTGCTCCCCGAACTGGCCGCGCGCGGACTGCTGGAGCGTGCGGTCCCGGACGGCGGGGCGCCGCTGCCGGTGGCGGGCGGGCGCTGACCGTGCGGGAAGATCCGCGCGCACCGTGCTGTTGGCACCGGCGTGAACGCAGCTCGTGAGGTCGGGGTGGCCGTGGTGGGCGCTGGGCAGGCGGGCCTGTCCAGCGCCTACCACCTGCGGCGCACCGGTTGTGTACCGGAACGCGACTTCGTGGTGTTCGACCACTCCCCCGGCCCCGGTGGCGCCTGGCAGTTCCGCTGGCCGTCGCTGACCTGGGACAAGGTGCACGGGATGCACTCCCTGCCCGGCATGGAGCTGACCGGCGCCGACCCGGCGCGGCCGTCGGCACAGGTCGTCCGCGACTACTTCGACCGGTACGAGCGCGCCTTCGGCCTGCGCGTCCACCGTCCCGTCGACGTGCGGGCCGTGCGCGAGGGGGACGCGGGCCGACTGCTCGTGGAGACCTCGGAGGGCAACTGGTCGGCGCGGGCACTGATCAACGCGACCGGCACCTGGGACCGGCCGTTCTGGCCGCACCGGCCGGGCCGGGAGACCTTCCGCGGACGGCAGCTGCACACCGCGCGTTACGCCGGACCGGAGGAGTTCGCCGGACTGCGGGTGGTGGTCGTCGGGGGCGGGGCCTCCGGCACCCAGCACCTGCTGGAGATCGCCCCGTACGCGGCCGCCACCACGTGGGTCACCCGACGGCCCCCGGTCTTCCGCGACGGCCCGTTCGGCCAGGAGGCCGGCCGGGCGGCCGTGGCGCTGGTGGAGGAACGGGTGCGGCAGGGGCTGCCGCCGAGGAGCGTGGTCTCGGTCACCGCTCTGCCGCTCGACGACGCCGTCCGGCGGGGGCTGGCGGACGGTGTCCTGGACCGGCTGCCGATGTTCGACCGGATCATCCCGGACGGGGTGGAGTGGGACGACGGACGACGCGTCGAGGCCGACGTCATCCTGTGGGCCACGGGCTTCCGGGCCGCTCTCGACCACCTCGCTCCGCTGCGACTGCGCGAGCCGGGCGGCGGCATCCGGGTCGAGGGGACCCGCGCGGTCGCCGACCCGCGGATCCATCTGGTCGGCTACGGCCCTTCGGCCAGCACCGTCGGCGCCAACCGGGCCGGGCGCGCGGCCGTGCGGGACATCGGGCGGCTGCCGGCGCCGGGCCCCGCCGGAACCGCCGCCGCGTGACGGCCCCGCGGTTCAGCGCGGCGGCTGTGTCACGACGGGCCGCGGGCTACCCGCGGTCCGCCGGGGGTCCGGGCTCCCCGGCCGGCCCGTGCCCGGGTGGAGCGCGTCGAACTCGGCCATGTTGCGCAGGTGCTCGGCGTGGTCGGCGGTGAAGCGGGTGTCGCCCGGCTTGACCGTGACGAAGTACAGCCAGTCGCCCGGCGGTGCGTTGAGGACGGCGCGCAGGGCGTCCTCGCCCGGGTTGTCGATCGGCGTGGGCGGCAGGCCCATGCGCTGGTAGGAGTTGTAGTCGCTCTCGATCCGGGTGTCGTCCGGACTGGTGCGGACGGCGCCGCGGTTCAGGGCGTAGTTGATGGTGGAGTCCAGTTGCAGCGGCATGCCGCGCTCCAGCCGGTTGAGGACGACCCGGGCGACCTTTCCCATGTCGGCCTTCGCGGCGGCCTCGGCCTGGACCAGGCTGGCGATGATGACGGTCTGGTAGCCGTTGAGGCCGTCGCGCTGCGCTCCCGCGGCGACCGGTGCCGGGCCGAACCTCTTGTTGGCGGTGTCGACCATCGACCCCAGCAGCGCCTCCGGCGTGACTCCCCTGGTGAGGGGGTACGTCGCCGGGAAGAGGTAGCCCTCCGGGTTGCCCGCGGCGTCGTTCGGCAGCTTCAGGCCGGCCTTGCCGACGGACTTGCGGGTGCTGCCCGCGGGCAGTGCCAGGGCTTTGTCGACGGCGTCGTAGACCTGGCCGGCGCGCCAGCCGTCCGGGACGACCAGCGCGGGGGGCTTCGCCTCCCCGTGGCCGTCTCCCGGACCCAGCAGCGGCACCGCCGCGGCGGTGCCGGCCAGGACGGCGCCGGCCACGGCGAGGACGAGCTTGCCCCGGCGCGTCAGCCGCATCGTGCTCCGCGGCGGAAAGTTGATCTGCATGCGGGCACGGTAATACGCGTACGCCCACAAACCCGGCATATCGTCAACTCGTCGGCGCCAGTTGTGCGTCCCGGCGCACCAGGGCCGCGTACCGCCCGCCCCGCTCCAGCAGTTCCTCGTGCGTGCCGCGCTCGGCGACCCGTCCGGAGTCCAGGACCACGATCTGGTCGGCGCCGCGGACGGTGGACAGCCGGTGGGCGATGGTGACGGTCGTCCGGTTGGCCGACAGCGCGTCGATGGCCTCCTGCACGGCGGCCTCGGTCCGGGTGTCCAGGGCGCTGGTCGCCTCGTCGAGGATGAGGACCGGGGGGTCGCGCAGGATGGTGCGGGCTATGGCCAGGCGCTGCTTCTCGCCGC
Source organism: Streptomyces sp. TG1A-8 (assembly GCF_030499535.1). Taxonomy (NCBI): domain Bacteria; kingdom Bacillati; phylum Actinomycetota; class Actinomycetes; order Kitasatosporales; family Streptomycetaceae; genus Streptomyces; species Streptomyces sp. TG1A-8. The sequence continues at coordinate 6,188,649 of NZ_JASTLB010000001.1, read as the reverse complement.
CGGAGAAGCGGTGGCCGCGTTCGCCGACGACCGTGTCGTAGCCGTCGGGCAGCGCGGCGATGTGGTCGTGGATCTGGGCGGCCCGGGCCGCCGCGTGCAGTTCCTCGTCGGTGGCGTCCGGCTTGGCGAAGCGCAGGTTGTCGGCGACCGTGGCGTGGAAGAGGTACGTCTCCTGCGAGACGACGCCGACCGCGCGTGCGAGGGTGTCGAAGTCGAGGTCGCGGACGTCGACCCCGTCCAGGGTGACGCGGCCGGCGGTGACGTCGTAGAGGCGGGGCACCAGGTAGCCGAGCGTGGACTTGCCGGCGCCGGTCGGGCCGACGACGGCGAGGCTGCGCCCGGCGGGCACGGTGATGTCGACCCCGTCGAGGACGGCGCGGTCCTCGTCCTCGACGCCGTAGCGGAACGCGACGTTCTCGAACCGCACTTCGCCCTTGATCCGGTCGAGGCGGACCGGACGCTCGCGCTCGGTGATGTCGACGGGCAGGTCCAGGTACTCGAAGATGCGCTGGAAGAGCGCCAGGGAGGTCTGGATCTGGACGCCGGTCGCCAGCAGGCTGACGGCCGGGCGGAACAGGCCCTGCTGGAGCGAGACGAAGGCGACGATCGTGCCGAGCGAGACCTTCGGTCCGCCGAACTGCAGGGCGAGACCCGCGGTCCAGTAGATGACGGCGGGCATCGCGGCCATGACGACCGTGATCACGGCCATGCGCCAGCGGCCGGCCATGTTCGACCGCACCTCGAGGTCGACCAGGCGCTCGGACTCCTGCGCGAAGCCCGCGGTGAGCGAGTCGGAGCGGCCCATCGTGCGGCCGAGCAGGATGCCGCTGACGGACAGCGACTCGGTGACCGTCGCGGCCATCGCGGCCATCTGCTTCTGCCGCTGGGCGGTGATCCTCTTGCGTTCGTTGCCGACGCGGCGGCTGATCCACACGAACGCCGGCAGCAGGAGCAGCGAGACGACCGTCAGCCGCCAGTCGAGTGCGGCCATCGCGACGACCGTGGCGACGACGCTCGTCGCGTTGGAGACCAGGGAGGTGGCGGTGGAGGTGACGGTGGCCTGCATGCCGCCGATGTCGTTGGCGATGCGGGACTGCACCTCACCGGTGCGGGTGCGGGTGAAGAAGGCGAGCGACATGCGCTGCAGGCGGCCGTAGACGGCCGTGCGCAGGTCGTGCATGACGCGCTGGCCCACGGTGGTCGAGATCAGCGTCTGCAGCACGCCGAAGACGCTGGAGAGGACCGCGCTGAGGATCATGCCGAGAGCCAGCAGGCTCAGCAGCCCGGTCCGGCCGTCGGGGATCGCGACGTCCAGGATCTCCCTGAGGAGGAACGGCGTGGCCACCGAGACCAGCGAGGAGGCACCGACCAGCAGGCCGACGACGGCGAGCCGCGCGCGGTAGGGACGGAAGAGCTTCAGGATGCGGCGCACCTGCCGGGGCTGTTCTCCCGCGTCGGGAGGTGGGGTCCAGGAGGGTTCGCGGTCGGGGTGCATGGGCTCCTACGGAGACGGACGGGTGCCGGTGCGGGGCGGACCGGCGGTGGCTGACGGATCCTAGCTCATTGTTACCTATGCTCACAATGAACGGCATCCTGATATTGTTCCCGCATGACCACCCCCGATCCCGACAGCCTGCTCGCCGAGCAGTTGCTGCGGCTCACCCGCCGGGTGCACCGGATCCAGAAGCACCACCTCGAACAGCGCGACCTGGGCGTCACCCCCGCCCAGTCCCGGCTGCTGCGCACCCTCGCGCACTACGGCTCGCCCCCGCGCATGGCGGACCTGGCCGAGCGCCTGGAGGTGGTACCGCGGGCCGTGACCACCCTGGTCGACGGACTGGAGGCCAGCGGCATGGTGCGGCGCGTGGCGGACCCGGCGAACCGCCGGGTGACCCGGATCGAGCTGACGGACGAGGGACGCGCGACCCTGCGGGAGCTGCGCGGGGCGCGCCGGTCCGCGGCCGAGGAGATACTCGCCCCGCTCACGGAGAAGGAGCGCGCGGTGCTCGGGGTCCTGCTGGACACGCTGGTCGACACGGAGGTGTCCAAGCGCTGCTGAGACGCGCACGCGCTCCCGCGCCGCGAAGGCGGAGCGGGGAGCGCGTGCGGACGTCCCCCAGCAGCGGCCGCGGCCCTGCGTCGGCACGCCCCGCACGGTGGCCGGCGAGCGGTCGCGGCAGCCGTCCGAGCCGTACCGACGGCCGCGGCCCCGTCCATCGTGCGGGCGCGGCGCGTGTGCGCGGTCCGCACGGCGGGGTCGTGTCCGCCGGCGGTGACACCCTCGTCGTCCGTCCCGGTCGCCTCGGCCCGTGCGTGTCCTCTCCGCCGGTCCAGCGGCGCCCGAGGTGTTCGCGAGGGTGCGGGTGACGGTGGTGGCCGGGCGGCCGCGCGAGGTGTCGAGGCGGCCGGGACGGACGAGGAGGGTGTCCGGCCGCGGCGTCGACGCGCTTGTCCGCACCGGGCGTGTACGCCGGGGAGTCGACGAGGCCGCCCGGTGCCCGGCGGAGGTGGCCCCGGAACCGGGTCCGCGCGAGGGCGATCCGGCAGGACTTGGCATGGGGCAGGCCTGCGGGCGGCGCCGCGGTCACCGGGTCGCGCCAGTCGGTGCCGGACCCGCCGGGGACGTCGGCGGCCTGCGCGGCGGCCCCGGTACCGAAGGACGCGCCCATCAGGAGGTTCGCCCCGGCGAGCATGAGCATGGCCATCCGTCGTCCCATGGGCGGTGCTCCACGGGCGGACGGCACCGCCCCGCAACGAGGCCCGCCCCGGCCGGACCGAAGACGGCCGGGACGGCAAGCGGCGGGCCGGGGACCGCCGTGCGGGTGCGGCATCAGGCGTGCAGTGTCCGCCGGTCACCCATGACGATCACCGGGTGCCGGGCGGGGTCGAGCGTGCGCAGCAGGTATCGCATGGCCTCCCGGGAGACGCTGACACAGGCGGAGGTGCCGCCGCCGTGGTCCAGGTGCAGCCAGATGCCACCGCCCTTCTCCTCGCCCAGGGGGAGGGTGCCGTCGTGCGGCGGGGTGCCCGGGAGCCGGTTGTAGTCGATGGCGATGACGTAGTCGAAGTCGTGCTGGTGCGCCCTGTCCCAGGCGTCCGGGGGTGCGTAGGCGTTCTCGTCCTGGTCGTACGGGAGCCTGGCGCCCGGGTCCGCGAGCACGCCGCCCGCGGCGGAGAGGGTGAACACGCCGATCGGGCTGCGCTCGTCCCCCATCCGGTGATCGCTAGTCCAGCCCTTCCGGCCGTTGTGGGCGGGCCAACTGCCCGCCGGACGCCACTCGGCACCGCGCCGGGTGTACAGCACGACCGTGGAGTCGGCCGAATCCCTGCCCTCCCCGTACACGGCCACGACCTGGCTCGAGCCGGCGGGGATCCGCCGGTGCACACGGTCGCCGATACCCGGCACGCGCGTCGGCTCCGGTGCCGGAACGGCCGGCGCGGACGGGCTCCCGGCGATCCGGCCGCGGGGGCCGGACGCGCTGCCGGGGTGGGCCGGGCCGCCGCACCCGGAGAGGGTCGAGAGGAGGGTTCCCAGGGCCATCACCGCGACCGTCCTGCGGCGCACACTGTCGATCTTCACCCGGCCATGGTGGCATCATGTTCCCATCGATTGTGCGATCTTCCGGACATTCACCGTTTCGGATGATGAATGTTCGCCGTGCCGGACCACGGGGCCGCAGCGCGACCGCCCGTCCCGGCCGACGGCGCGCAAGACGGCCGCACCGGCCCGGAGCCGGTGGCCCTGGCCGGAAGCCGGTGGATCGCGACGGCGCCAGGAAAAACCGTTTGAAATTCACCGCCGGGCGACGCGACCCTTGCACGGCTTGTTGCCGCCCTCCCCCTCCCCCTCTCCCTGACACGAGCCCCTGGGACGTCATGCAGATTCAAGACCTTCCGTACCCCGACCCGGGCGTGCCGGACGTGCGTTCGGGCCCTCGCTTCCTGTGGTGGCTCTGGCGCAACCAGCTGGGCGGACAGATCAGGTCACTGGCCTGGGGCGTACTGCACTTCGTCTCGGTCTCCGCGCTTCCCTTCTGCGTCGGTCTGGCCGTCCAGGCGGTCGTCGACCGCTCCGGCACCCGGCTCGCCCTGACGGGTGTCCTGCTGCTGGTGTGCGGCACGGGCATCGCCGTCGGGGACGCGTTCCTGCACCGGGCGGCGGTCACCAACTGGATCACGGCCGCCGCCCGGGTCCAGCAGTTGCTGGCACGCAGGGCGGCCCAGCTGGGCTCCGCGCTGACCCGGCGGGTCGCGGCCGGTGAGGTGGTGGCCGTCTCCACCGGGGACGTGGAGAGGATCGGCTGGTTCGTCGAGGCCCTGTCCCGGTTCACCGCCGCCGCCCTGACCGTCGTCGTGGTCTGCGTGGGCCTGCTCGCCTACCAGCCGGCCCTCGGCGTGGTCGTCGCCGTGGGCCTGCCGGTCGTGGCGCTCGCGGTGCTGCCCCTGCTGCCCCGGGCGACCCGCCGCGCCGACGTCCAGCGCGAGAAGGCCGGCCGCGCCACCGAGCTGGCCTCGGACACCGTCGCCGGACTGCGCGTGCTGCGCGGCATCGGCGGCGAGGAACTCTTCCTCGACCGCTACCGCCACGCCTCGCAGGAGGTACGCCACGCGGCCGTGCGCAGCGCCCGGATGTGGTCGCTGATCTCCGCGATACAGGTACTGCTGCCCGGGCTGCTGCTGATCGCGGTCGTCTGGCACGGCATCCACCTGGCCCGTCAGGGCCGCATCACGGTCGGCGAACTCGTCACGGTCTACAGCGCGGTCATGGTCCTCAACTACCCACTGCGGCACTTCGAGGAAATCGCGATGGCGTACTCCTTCTCGCGTCCCTCGGCCCGGCGGGCCGCGCGCGTGCTGTCACTGGAGCGGGCCACGGACACCGGCGGCTCCCGGGAAGCCGCCGTGCCCGACGGCGACCTGTACGACCCCCTCACCGGTCTACTCGCCGCCGCCGGCCGGTTCACGGCCGTGGTCTGCGGCGACCCGGACGCGGCCGGGCGGCTCGCGGAACGGCTGGGCGGCCATCCCACCGAGCCCGGCCCCTCGGTGCTGCTCGGCGGGGTGCCGCTCGACGAACTGCCCCTCGACTCCGCACGCGCCGCCGTCCTCGTCCAGGACAAGGACCCGGTGCTGCTCTCCGGCTCGCTGCGCGACCTGCTCGACGTGCCCGCATCCGGTGCCGTACGCGCCGAGGACGCCCTGGCGGCCGCACAGTGCGAGGACGTCCTCGACGCGCTGGTCCAGGGTTCACTGGCCGCCGACGACCCGATGGACGCCCGCATCACCGAACGGGGCCGCTCCCTGTCGGGCGGCCAGCGACAGCGGCTCGCGCTGGCCCGGTCCCTCGTCACCGACCCCGGGGTACTGGTTCTGGACGAGCCGACCTCCGCGGTCGACTCGCACACCGAGGCCCGGATCGCGGAGGGACTGCGCGGGTTGCGCTCGGGGCGGACGACGGTGGTGTTCACCTCCTCGCCCCTTCTGCTGGACCGTGCGGACCGGGTCGCCCTCGTCCATGACGGTGAGGTCGTGGCGGTCGGCCCGCACCGCGAACTGCTCGACGCCGACCCGCGGTACCGCGCCGTGGTGACGCGGGAGACCGAGGACGAGAGGGACACCGCCGTCGCCGCATCCGCGTCGGCCGGGACCGGTACCCGCGAAACCCCGGGCAGGGCCGGTGCGGCGGGCACGTTGGACGCGGCCGACGAGGACGCCCTGCTGGGCACTCTCGGAGAACTGGAAGAGATCGAGGAGAGCGCATGATCGGCGTTGCGCCGCCGGCGTACGACCCGGCGACCCCGACGACCGCCACCACGCTGCCCGTCGGTGCGAGCGCCACCGTGCGCGCCTACGTGAGCGAGCTGTTCCGCCGGCACCGCCGGGCGTTCCTGCTCCTCATCGCCGTCAACACCGTGGCCGTCGCCGCCTCCATGGTGGGCCCGTACCTGCTCGGCGGCCTCGTCGAGCGCGTCTCGGACCGGACGCGCGACGTGAACCTCGGTCTGACGGCGGGGCTGTTCCTGCTCGCGCTGGTCGTGCAGGCCGCCTTCGTGCGGCAGGTGCGCCTGCGGGGCGCGGTGCTCGGCGAGCGGATGCTGGCCGACCTGCGCGAGGACTTCCTCGTCCGCTCGGTGGGGCTGCCCCCGGGTGTGCTGGAGCGGGCCGGAACGGGTGACCTGCTCTCCCGCATCACCACCGACATCGACCGTCTCGCCAACGCCATGCGGGAAGCCGTGCCGCAGCTGGCCATCGGTGCCGTGTGGGCCCTGCTGCTGCTCGGCGGACTCGTCGTGACGGCCCCGCCCCTGGCGGCCGCCGTGCTGCTCGCGGTGCCGGTGCTGGTGGCGGGCTGCCGCTGGTACTTCAAGCGGGCCCCCTCCGGATACCGCTCGGAGGCCGCCGGGTACGCCGCCGTCGCCGCCGCGCTCGCCGAGACCGTGGACGCCGGCCACACCATCGAGGCACACCGCCTGGGTGGGCGCCGCATCGCCCTGTCGGAGCGGCGGATCAAGGAGTGGACCGCGTGGGAGCGGTACACCCTCTGGCTGCGGTCCGTGCTCTTCCCCGTCATCAACGCCGTCCACGTCATCGTGCTCGGCTCCGCCCTCATGGTCGGCGGCGCCTTCGTCCTGCGCGGCTGGATCGGCGTGGGCCAGCTGACCACGGGTGCGCTCATCGCGCAGATGCTCGTCGACCCGGTGAACCTGATCCTGCGCTGGTACGACGAGGTGCAGGTCGCCCAGGTGTCGCTGGCCCGGCTGGTCGGTGTCCGTGACATCGAGCCGGACGCCGGGGACGCCTCGCTGCTCCCGGACGGCCGCGACGTGCACGCCGACCGGGTGCACTTCGGTTACCGGGAGGGCGTCGACGTGCTGCGCGAGGTCTCCCTCGCGGTCGCACCGGGCACCCGGGTGGCCCTGGTCGGCCCCTCCGGCGCCGGCAAGTCCACGCTGGGCAGGCTGCTCGCCGGCATCTACGCGCCCCGGTCCGGCCGCATCACCCTGGGCGGCGCCGAACTGTCCCGGATGCCCGCGGAGCGCGTCCGCTCCCACGTCGCCCTCGTCAATCAGGAGCACCACGTCTTCGTCGGATCCCTGCGCGACAACCTGCTGCTGGCCCGTAGCGGAGCGCAGGACGCCGAGCTGTGGGCGGCGCTCGGCGCGGTGGACGCGGACGGCTGGGCCCGTGCGCTGGACGACGGCCTGGACACCGAGGTCGGATCCGGGGGACTGGCGCTGACCCCGGCGCAGGCCCAGCAGATCGCCCTGGCCCGGCTGGTCCTGGCCGACCCGCACACGCTGGTCCTGGACGAGGCGACCTCGCTGCTCGACCCGCGGGCGGCACGCCACCTGGAACACTCGCTGGCCCGTGTCCTGGACGGCCGCACGGTGATCGCCATCGCACACCGCCTGCACACCGCCCACGACGCGGACGTGATCGCCGTCGTGGAGAACGGCCGTGTCAGCGAACTCGGCAGCCACCGGGACCTGGTCGCGGCGGAAGGCGCCTACGCGGCACTGTGGCGGTCCTGGCACGGGTGAGGGCGTGTGGGTGAGCACCGCGGCGGGGCGCGCGGGCAGGCTCCGGCAAGCGCGCACGGGCGCGTCCGCGCCTCGGTGTGCGGGACGGGGGCGGGTGGCGTGCCGTTGCGCGGTCCCGAGCCGGGGTGGAAGGGTGGAAGGCGGCACCGGCCCGTGGAGCGCCTCGCGACCGCCACCCACGCGTGGCGTGTACCGCCCGCCGGGCACGCCGGCGGCCCGCCGCCCCTCGCGGGGGCGCGAGGCCGTCCTCACCACCTGGAGGTACCCGTGAACAGCGCCGCCGGATGGGGGGACGACGTCTACCAGCCCGATCCCTCGGAGATCGCGGAGGACTCGGGGGTGCTCGACTTGGAGGACACGCTGGATGCCGACGGCGTCGACAACCCTCTCGACCGCGGCTGGTCCCCGCCCGAACGCCCCTGGGCGGTGGAGCACACCGGAGTGACGGCTCGTGAACGCCTGACCGGGGAGACGCTGGACCAGCGCCTCGCCGAGGAACTGCCCGACGTCGCCGCCGTCGGCGGGGACGGCCTGGGTGACTGCGACGGCACCGACGGGGAACTCCTGGACAACGAGGTCGGCGATGTCCGTTCCGGCCGCCTGGTCGCGCCCGACGAGGGGGTGCACGAGGACGAGGAGAGCGCTCTTGTCGCCACCGATGTCGGCATCGACGGCGCGGCGGCCTCCGCCGAGGAAGCCGCCGTGCACGTCGTCGACGAGGACTCGCTCCCCGGCTGAACCGGACGCCCCCTGCCCGACCGCCCCGTACGAGGAGCCGCCATGCAGCAGGACAAACACCCCGACTACCACCCCGTGGTCTTCCGCGACCGCGCCGCCGGTTACGCGTTCCTCACCCGGTCCACCGCGCGCAGCGAGCAGTCGATCGAGTGGGACGACGGCGAAACCTACCCGGTGATCGACGTCGAGATCTCCTCCGAGAGCCACCCCTTCTACACGGGCAAGTCCCGCACGGTGGACACCGAGGGCCGGGTCGCCCGGTTCGAACGCCGGTACGGCGGTGCGGGCGCGGACGAGACGACCTGACGGGGAGGGAGGTGTCAGATCACGTTGAGGGCCGCCGCGCAGCCCACTCCGCCGAGCAGCATGAACACGGGCATCAGCACCCTCAGCTCGACCCAGCTGCCCGCGCGGAACCGCATCGCCTTCGGCGGCCCCAGCGGGTACCAGCGCTTGCGGCCCACCGGAATCGGCCACAGGATCGGGCAGCCCGACACCGTCAGCGCGTCCCCGATGTCGTGCACCAGCGCGCCGAGCACGATCGGCAGTCCCAGCCACAGGTACTGCTGCCCCGGCGCGGTGAACAGCCAGTGGGAGCCGTTGCCCGGCTTGTCCAGGACACCGGCGAGGATCCACGCACTGGTCGCCGCGAGCAGCCAGACCAGGACGTCGCTGCTGGAGCCCCGGGCGGCCCGCCACAACAGGCCCTCGATGGCCAGCACCAAATGCGCGAACAGGATCGCCAGCACCGCCCAGCGGCCCCCGGTGATCGCTGCCGCCGAGCAGCCCGCGCCGATGAGGACCGCCCACAGCCAGGTGTGGGTGAGGGTGCGGTGCCCGCCGGAGCGGCGCGGGTCGCCCTGTTTCCTGGTCGCCTTGTAGACGGCGTACGACAGCTTGTCGACTATCTCGCAGATCCAGCGCGAGAGCGGGCCGAAGGCCCGGGAGATGGTGGCCGCCTTGTGGTCGAGGTCCGGGGCGAGTGCGGCACCGGCACAGATCAGGGAGCCGGCGAGCAGAACCGGCCAGGGCATCGGGTGACCGGCCGCGGTGGCTGCCGCCCCGACGCCCAGCCAGGCAGCGGCCCCCGACAGTGAGTGTGCTGGTCCCATCATGGCCGCTTCCCGCCCCATTCCTCGTGTGCCGCTGTCCAGTTGGCCCGGCGCACCGGCCCTCCGCCGGCGACACAGCGTAGCTGCCATGATCTTCGTGCTCGCAGCCGATTCCCTTCCGGGGGAGAAGGCCAGGCAAGATGGGGGCGTGACCCTCATCGATCAGCTGCCGCCGACCGCCGACCCCGACGCCCTGTACGAAGCCTTCGAGTCGTGGGCCCAGGAGCGCGGTCTCACGCTCTACCCCCACCAGGAGGAGGCGCTGATCGAGGTGGTCTCCGGGGCGAACGTGATCGTTTCGACGCCCACCGGTTCCGGCAAGAGCATGATCGCCGCGGGCGCCCACTTCGCCGCGCTGGCCCGCGACGAGGTCACCTTCTACACGGCTCCCATCAAAGCGTTGGTGTCGGAGAAGTTCTTCGAGCTGTGCAAGCTCTTCGGCACCGAGAACGTCGGCATGCTCACCGGCGACGCCTCCGTGAACGCCGATGCTCCCGTGATCTGCTGCACCGCCGAGGTGCTGGCGTCCATCGCGCTGCGCGACGGCAAGCACGCCGACGTCGGCCAGGTCGTGATGGACGAGTTCCACTTCTACGCGGAGGGCGACCGCGGCTGGGCGTGGCAGATCCCGCTGCTGGAACTCCCGCAGGCTCAGTTCATCCTGATGTCGGCGACCCTGGGTGACGTGTCCTTCTTCGAGAAGGACCTCAGCCGCCGCACCGGCCGCCCGACCTCGGTGGTCCGATCGGCCACCCGCCCGGTGCCCCTCTCCTACGAGTACCGGCTCACCCCGCTCACCGAGACCCTCACCGAGCTGCTGGAGAGCCGGCAGGCTCCCGTCTACATCGTGCACTTCACCCAGGCGCAGGCCGTGGAGCGGGCGCAGGCGCTGATGAGCATCAACATGTGCTCGCGCGAGGAGAAGGACCGGATCGCCGAGCTGATCGGCAACTTCCGCTTCACCACCAAGTTCGGCCGCAACCTCTCCCGTTACGTCCGCCACGGCATCGGCGTCCACCACGCCGGGATGCTGCCCAAGTACCGGCGCCTGGTGGAGAAGCTGGCCCAGGCCGGCCTGCTGAAGGTCATCTGCGGCACGGACACGCTCGGTGTGGGGGTCAACGTGCCCATCCGGACCGTCCTGTTCACGGCCCTGACCAAGTACGACGGCAGCCGGGTGCGCACCCTGCGCGCCCGCGAGTTCCACCAGATCGCGGGCCGGGCCGGGCGGGCCGGCTTCGACACGGCGGGACTCGTCGTCGCGCAGGCGCCCGAGCATGTGATCGAGAACGAGAAGGCCCTCGCGAAGGCGGGCGACGACCCCAAGAAGCGGCGCAAGGTGGTGCGCAAGAAGGCACCGGAGGGCTTCGTCGGCTGGACGGAGAACACCTTCGACAAGCTGATCGTCTCCGAGCCGGAGCCGCTGACCTCGCGGTTCCGGGTCACGCACACGATGCTGCTGTCGGTCATCGCCCGGCCGGGCAACGCCTTCGAGGCCATGCGCCATCTCCTGGAGGACAACCACGAGCCCCGCAAGCAGCAGCTCCGGCACATCCGGCGCGCGATCGCGATCTACCGTTCGCTGCTGGACGGCGGGATCGTGGAGAAACTCGACAAGCCCGACGCCGAAGGCCGCATCGCGCGGCTCACGGTCGACCTCCAGCAGGACTTCGCGCTCAACCAGCCGCTGTCCACCTTCGCACTCGCCGCGTTCGAACTCCTCGACCCGGAGTCGCCGTCCTACGCCCTCGACATGGTGTCCGTGGTGGAGTCCACGCTGGACGACCCGCGGCAGATCCTGGCCGCCCAGCAGAACAAGGCCCGTGGTGAGGCCGTCGCCGCGATGAAGGCGGACGGGGTCGAGTACGAGGAGCGTATGGAGCGCCTCCAGGGCATCACCTACCCGAAGCCGCTGGAGGAACTGCTCTTCCACGCGTACAACACCTACCGCAAGAGCCACCCGTGGGTCGGCGACCACCCGCTCTCGCCGAAGTCGGTCGTCCGTGACATGTACGAACGAGCGCTGTCGTTCACGGAGCTGGTGTCCTTCTACGAGCTGGCCCGCACCGAGGGCATCGTGCTGCGCTACCTCGCCGGTGCCTACAAGACCCTCGACCACACCATTCCGGACGACCTGAAGTCCGATGACCTGCAGGACCTGATCGAATGGCTCGGCGAGATGGTCCGCCAGGTGGACTCCAGCCTGCTGGACGAGTGGGAGCAGCTGGCCAACCCGGAGGAGATGACCGTCGAGGAGGCCCAGGAGAGGGCCGACGAGGTCAAGCCGGTCACCACCAATGCGCGCGCCTTCCGGGTGCTGGTGCGCAACGCCCTGTTCCGCCGCGTGGAACTGGCCGCGCTGGACCAGGTCGGGGAACTCGGCGAGATGGACGCCGAGTCCGGCTGGGACGCCGAGGCGTGGGGCGAGGCGATGGACAAGTACTGGGACGAGTACGACGACCTCGGCACCGGCCCCGACGCCCGTGGCCCCAAGCTGCTGGTCATCAAGGAGGAGCCGGAGAACGGTCTGTGGCGCGTCCGCCAGATCTTCGACGATCCGAACGGCGATCACGACTGGGGCATCAGCGCGGAGATCGACCTCGCGGCCTCCGACGCCGAGGGCCGTGCGATCGTGCGCGTCACCGACGTCGGCCAGTTGTGACCACAGGAGAATCCCCCCGATGACGACGAACCCGGCCGAGCGACTGGTCGACCTGCTCGACCTGGAACAGATCGAGGTCAACATCTTCCGCGGCCGAAGTCCCGAGGAGTCCCTGCAGCGGGTCTTCGGCGGCCAGGTGGCGGGCCAGGCGCTCGTCGCCGCCGGGCGCACCACGGACGGCGACCGCCCGGTGCACTCGCTGCACGCGTACTTCCTGCGCCCCGGCCGCCCGGGGGTGCCGATCGTGTACCAGGTGGAGCGGGTCCGTGACGGGCGCTCGTTCACCACACGGCGGGTCACGGCCGTGCAGCAGGGACGCACGATCTTCAATCTGACCGCCTCCTTTCACAAGCCCGAGGAAGGACCGTTCGAGCACCAGCTGCCGTCGGCCCGCGACGTCCCGGACCCGGAATCCCTGCCGACGGTCTCCGACGAGATCCGCAAGCACCTGGGCGCACTGCCGGAGCAGCTGGAGCGGATGGCGCGCCGCCAGCCGTTCGACATCCGCTACGTCGACCGGCTGCGCTGGAGCGCCGAGGAGATACAGGGGGCCGAGCCGCGCAGCGCCGTGTGGATGCGCGCGGTCGGGCAGCTCGGCGACGACCCTCTGGTGCACACCTGCGCCCTGACCTACGCCAGCGACATGACTCTGCTGGACGCGGTGCGTCTGCCGGTCGAACCCCTGTGGGGGCCGCGGAACTTCGACCTGGCCTCACTGGACCACGCCATGTGGTTCCACCGGCCGTTCCGCGCGGACGAGTGGTTCCTGTACGACCAGGAGTCCCCGATCGCCACCGGCGGGCGCGGACTGGCCCGCGGACGCATCTACGACCTGCACGGCCGACTGCTCGTCTCGGTCGTCCAGGAGGGGCTTTTCAGAGCCCTGTAACGCTGGTTCGGACCTCCACGGGCCCGGGGCTTCTGCGGCGCAGCCGGGCGCGCGGCCCGCGAGGCGTTCGCATGCCCCCCGGCACGTTCTCACGGCGGCGGGGTGCGCGCGTAGGAGCAGGTCGCGCCACGCGCTCCGCGTACGGGGTGTGCGTGCACGCGGGAGTCGCCTCGTGCCGGGCGGAAGACGACGCCGCGGGCTCGGCGTGGTGGCCGGCCGGGCATGGACCGGGCACGTGCGTGCGCGCCTCGTCCATCGCCCGCGTCAGCTCGCTGCGCAGCCAGCGGATTTCGTCCGGGTCCTGCGCCGTGACAAGTTGTTCGACGAGGTGGGCATTGGCTGTTCCCGGGGTACCGCGGCCGGGGAAAGCGGGCCGGAAGCGGTTCAGTCGAGCCCGTTCACCGGCGCCTTCGACGATGTCCGCGACATCGGAAGGCGCGAGCAGGGCCGCGACGGCTCCGGCCCGCGCCCACGGATCCTCAGCCCGCCGTAGCAGGATCCCCAGCTGCCGACCGCGCCAGTTGCGGGCACGCAGGTCCACTCCGACCGTCAACTGACCTCGCAGGATCTCCGGCGTGCGACCTCCGAGCAGGCGCGTGTTCTCGGGGGCGGCCGCGAACTCCCTCAGTTCCTCGGCGAGATAGAGCCAGACCACGGCTCGGTGGCGGTTCGGATAAAAGTGCACCGGCAGGAGCAGGCCCAGACGGGCCAGCCGGGTGAACCTGCCCGGTGGGACACCGAGGAGTTCTGCGCCCTCCGCCGTGCCGACCACTCGCAGGCGGTCACGGAGGGTGCCTGGGAAACCGTCCAGGGCGCGCAACCGGTCGATCTCGGCCTGCTCGACCCGGCGGCTCCCGCTTCCGCCGGACACGATGCGGACCCGGCCGAGGTCGACGGCCAGGGCGAACTCCTCTGGTTTGAGGCCGAGTTCGAGAGCGGCTCGGCTCGGCGTGCGAGTGAGGGCACGGGAAGGGGTGAAGATGATGTCCGGCATGCGTGCGCTCCCCCGTGGAGTCGGTGGCTCACGCTCGGTGCGTTCGCCGTGCACACACGGTAGTCACATCTCTCGATCCCGCGGCGGGCCTGTGGACAACTCCGCGACACTCCGCAATGAAGCAGGTCACAGGTCGGAGGCGGGAGAGCGGTCGGGGTGCCGGGCGCCCACGCCGAGGTGTTCGCCGACCCGGTTGACGAGCAGGGTCATTTCGTAGCCGATCTGGCCGATGTCGGCCTCCGCGCCGCTGAGCACGCACAGACAGCTGCCCGTACCGGCGGCCGTGACGAACAGTACGGCGTCGTCGTACTCGATCATCGTCTGGCGGACCCGGCCCGCACCGAAGTGGCGCCCCGAGCCCTTGGCCAGACTGTGCAGTCCGGACGCGACAGCCGCCAGGTGCTCGGCGTCCTCGCGGCGAAGGCCCGTGCTCGCCCCCGTGACCAGTCCGTCGTTGGACAGGACCAGCGCGTGCCGCACATGGTCCACCCGCTCGGTCAGGTCGTCGAGCAGCCAGCCGAGTCCCTGGTTCTGCGCCATGCTCCGTCTCCCCGTGTGACGTCTCCCCCTGGCTGGAGGATCTACCCGCCAGCCTTCCCCACGTCCGGCCGTCCGGGCAAGCAGGATGGGCGTATGGCACAGAAGATGACCGATGAGGAATGGCGGGCGTTCGTTTCGTACGGCACCCGAACCGGCAAGCTGTCCACGGTACGGGCCGACGGGAGCCCGCACGTGGCCCCGATCTGGTACCTGCTCGACGGCGACGAGGTGGTGTTCAACACCGGCAGGGACACGGTGAAGGGGCACAATCTGGTCCGTGACGGACGAATCGCCCTGTGCGTGGACGACGACCGTCCGCCGTTCCACTTCGTCGTGCTCAGCGGCCGGGCCCGGCTGTCGGAGGACGTGGACGAGGTACGTCTTTGGGCCACTCGGATCGCGGCGCGGTACATGGGCGAGGAGCGCGCCGAGGAGTACGGCGCCCGCAACGGTGTCCCGGGCGAGCTGCTGGTCCGGGCCACCGTCGACAAGGTCGTGGCGGTGCGGTCCCTCGCGGAGTGAACGGCGCGCGCCCTCGGTCCGGCCGGGGATCGCCGGTCAGGGTGTCCCACGCCCCAGGATGCCATGGGGAACGGGCGCGCGGATGGGGCGCTTCGAAGAAGTGCGGACCTTTCGCTCGGCCACGCGCGCGGGGGCACCCCTTGGCCCGGTGGGAGATCATGCCGGACATGAGCGACGACCACACGCACGTCCAGGAGTTCTTCACCGCCCGAGCGGCCGACTGGGACAGCAGGTTCCCCGACGACGGCCCCGCCTATGCGGCCGCCGTCGCCGACCTCGGGCTGCGCGCGGGCGACCGTGTGCTCGACGCCGGCTGCGGAACGGGCCGCGCGCTGCCGCCTTTGCGGGCCGCGGTGGGGGCCTCCGGGGTGGTGGTGGGCGTCGACCTCACGCCGGCGATGCTGCAGGCCGCCGTACGGGCGGGCCGGGGGCGGGACGGGCGGCTGCTTCTCGCGGACGCCGCCGCACTGCCGCTGCGGCCGGGTTCCCTGGACGCCGTTTTCGCCGCCGGCCTGATCGCGCACCTCCCCCAGCCCGCCGACAACCTGCGGGAGCTGGCCCGCGTGGTGCGTCCGGGCGGCACGCTCGCGTTGTTCCATCCCATCGGCCGGGCGGCCCTGGCGGCCCGCCAGGGGCGGCGGATCACCCCCGGCGACCTCCGGGCCGAGGAGAATCTCGACCCGCTCCTGGCCCGCTCGGGCTGGCGCATGACCAGGTACGTCGACGAGGACGCCCGCTTCCTCGCACTGGCCGTGCACGAAGGCTGAGAGCGAGGCGGGTCAGTCCCGCTGCCACGGCTGCCACGAGGCTGTCGGAGTCAGCGGAGTCGACGTTGCGCCCGACATCGGGCACCCCTGTCACCCGACCCGGGCGGCTTCCGGCCGGCGGCGGTGACCCGCGCCCCTGCCGGGTGCGGCCGCCACGGCGTCGGCGCGCTCGTCCAGCGTGTGCCCGGAGTCTCGGGACGGTCGCCCATGCCGTGCCGGAACAGGTCCACGAGCAGGCACCCGGCTGCGCGGCCAGTCGCCCCGGGCGGTGGCCCGTGATCTCCTCGGGCTGCCGACGGGCTGAGCGGACGACACGGAGGGCGAGTGCCGATCGGAGTCGTTTCGCCCCGTCCAGGCGGAAACCTGCAGTTCCGCGTCGTGTGCACGGCCGTGACAAGCACCTTCCGCTCGCATTAGGGTGCGCGCCGATGGAAGAACCACTTGGAGGCAGGGATGGCCGGGACCAACGATGAGGCCGTCGCCGCCGCGGACGAGGCGCTGTACGTGCTCACGGCGGTCCTGCTGACGCCGGCGCAGTTTCCGAGCGTGCTGGGTGACGACTACCCGGAGGCCTGCGCGGCACTGGGTCTGGCGCCGCGGGCCGACGGATACGGCCTGGTGCTCGGGCAGGACGGCGACGGGGCCCGCTGGACGGTCGTCATCGACGACGTGTCACTGGTCGCCGTGGCGATCGCGTCCTGGGACTGCGGCATGGAGTACGACCTGTCGCCGGACGAGCGCACGGTCGTGGCGGCCCTGCCGGGCTGGCCCCTGGCCGTCGCCGTCGCCGCTCCCGGTGTGCCCGCGCCGCACGACCCCGGCCCCGAGGAGGCGGACGGTCCCGCGCTGACCCCTCCGGACACCGGGTCCTGGGGTCCGGCCCAGCGGCGTCTGGGTGCTGACGAGATCGCTCTGCAGTGGGCGGCCTGGCGGGAACAGATCACCGACGCGGGCTTCCCGGCCACCGGCGAGCCGGCCGGTGCGACGTCGGCCGGACCGGGTGACGCGGAGAGTGCCCGCAAGGGCGGTCACCCAGGCGTCCGCCGCGTACTGGCGGAGGCACGCGCCTATGTGGACACGCCACCGCCGCTCGGCCGGGTACGCTCCTCGTTCGCCCCGGGCGACGCACGCACGCTGCGCGCCGACGGTCCCGGGTGGTCGATCGTGGCCCGCACCGACGACATCGCGTTCGTCCTGCTCGACGAGAAGCCCGATGAGGTCCTGCCGGTGGGCCGGGGGCCGGAACTGCCCGGTCTTCTGGAGGCGCTCGACAAGATGGCCGTGCGGCCGAGCTGAGCCCAGGGGAGGTGCGACCCGCGTGGCGGCGCGCCCCCGGGAACTCAGCCCGCTCCTGACCGGCGGCGGGCGCCGCACGGCCGTGTGCCGCCCGTCAGCGGCCTACTTCCTTCCGGGCGACTCGGCGGAGCCTGCGGCGTTGCGAGGGATCCAGCGTCAGATACGCGGCCGCCGGGACACCCACCACGATCAGGAACGCCACCCACCAGGGCAGCCATATGAGCAGGATGAGCCCGACCGCCACACCTCCTGCGGCGATCTTCGCGTTCTTGGACATCAGCGTCGCCTCCTTCGCGGCCCGTGCCGCTCTCTGACATGAGAACGGGTCCGCGCTTCCCGCGGTTCCGGACCGCGCCCCTGAGACATCCCTGAAGCCCGCCCCTACTGGTTCCGGGGCGAGTGGCACGGGTGGTACGGACAGTACTGGCGGTACTGGCGGTACTGGCGGCGAGGGCATACCGGCCGGAGTCACCACCGGGATCCGCACGACAGGAGGAGCCAGGGGATCGCTCCCAGCCCGCCGAATCATGGGAGTGACCGGCACGCGCGCGTCCGGGGGCATCGGGACGCTCCCTCGCGCATGCGTACCGGCCCGCGGAATCAGCGCCGCGCACCCAGCAGGTGGTCCATCGCCAGCTGGTCGAGCCGTTCGAAGGCCATTCCGCGCGCGGCGACCGCCTCCACGTCGAAGTCCTCGAAGGCCGTGCGGTCGCCGAGCAGGGCCTGCAGACCGTCCGCAGCGGTCGGCCGGGCCAGCTGGTCCAGCCGCGAGGCGCGCAACGCCTCCTGGACCTCCGGATCGGCGCGGAAGGCGGCTGCGCGCTCCTTCAGGATGAGGTAGTTGCGCATGCAGCCGGCCGCCGACGCCCACACGCCGTCCAGGTCCTCGGTCCGCGGCGGCTTGAAGTCGAAGTGGCGGGGGCCCTCGTAACCGGCGCTCTCCAGGAGGTCGACGAGCCAGAAGGCCGCCCGCAGGTCACCGGCGCCGAACCGGAGGTCCTGGTCGTACTTGATGCCGGACTGGCCGTTGAGGTCGATGTGGAAGAGCTTGCCCGCCCACAGGGCCTGTGCGATGCCGTGCGGGAAGTTGAGCCCGGCCATCTGCTCGTGACCCACCTCGGGGTTGACTCCGTACAGCTCGGGACGCTCCAGACGCTCGATGAACGCCAGCGCGTGGCCGACCGTGGGCAGCAGGATGTCGCCGCGCGGCTCGTTGGGCTTGGGCTCGATGGCGAAGCGGATGTCGTAGCCCTGCGAGGTGACGTACTCGCCGAGGAGGTCGAAGGCCTCCTTCATGCGGTCGAGGGCCGCGCGCACGTCCTTGGCGGCACCGGACTCGGCGCCCTCGCGGCCGCCCCAGGCGACGTAGGTCTGCGCGCCCAGCTCGACGGCGAGGTCGACGTTGCGGATCGTCTTGCGCAGCGCGTAGCGGCGCACTTCGCGGTCGTTCGCGGTGAACGCGCCGTCCTTGAAAACGGGGTGCGTGAAGAGGTTCGTGGTGGCCATCGGGACCTTCATGCCGGTCGCGTCGAGGGCCTGGCGGAAACGCTTGACGTGCGACTCGCGCTCGGTTTCGGAGGATCCGAAGGGGATCAGGTCGTCGTCGTGGAAGGTGACCCCGTGCGCGCCGAGCTCGGCCAGGCGCTGCACCGTCTCGACCGGGTCGAGAGCGCGGCGCGTGGCGTCGCCGAACGGGTCCCTTCCCTGCCAGCCGACGGTCCACAGGCCGAAGGTGAACCTGTCCTCGGGGGTGGGCTGGTAGTTCATGCCGTGGCTCCTTGTTGCGTACGACTATTCGTCATGGCAGTTTACAAATTAGTATGCGAACGCACCCATGGGAAGGGACGAGGTGCCCTCGACGACAAGGTGTCCTCGATATCCAATACGCCCAGGATGCCGCGAACGTCCCGGGAAGCTCACAGCACATCCCCGCAGAACCCCGAAGAAGGAGAGCCCGATGTCAGCAGCCGAGGGTCCGCTCGTCGTCGGTGTGGACACATCCACTCAGTCCACGAAGGCGCTGGTCGTCGACGTCGCCACGGGACAGGTCGTGGCAAGCGGTCAGGCGCCGCACACCGTGTCCTCGGGCGCGGCCCGCGAGAGCGATCCACGTCAGTGGTGGGACGCCTTGTGCGAGGCGCTGCGCCAGTGCGGTGACGCGGCCCACGAGGCGGCCGCTGTGTCGATCGGCGGACAGCAGCACGGACTGGTCACACTGGACGAGCGGGGCGAGCCGGTGCGTCCGGCGCTGCTGTGGAACGACGTCCGCTCGGCGCCCCAGGCCCGCCGGCTGGTCGGGGAGCTCGGTGGCCCGAAGGCGTGGGCAAAACGCACCGGCAGCGTGCCCGGCGCCTCGTTCACGGTCACGAAATGGGCGTGGCTGGCCGAACACGAACCGGAGGCGGTGCGGGCGACCAGGGCCGTGCGCCTCCCCCACGACTACCTCACCGAGCGTCTGACCGGGCAGGGCACGACCGATCGGAGCGATGCCTCGGGCACCGGCTGGTGGGCGGCCGGGACGGAGGCGTACGACGAGGAGACGCTGGCGCACGTGGGCCTGGACCCGGCGCTGCTGCCCCGGGTGGTGCGGCCCGGAGAGATCGCCGGCACCCTCCGTGACAGCCACGACCTGCCGTTCTCCAAGGGCACTCTGGTGGCGGCCGGCACCGGTGACAACGCGGCCGCCGCGCTGGGCCTCGGCCTGCGGCCGGGCACCCCGGTGCTGAGCCTCGGCACGTCGGGCACGGTGTACGCCGTCTCCAGGCACCGGCCCGCCGACCCGACCGGGACGGTGGCGGGCTTCGCCGACGCCCGCGGGGACTGGCTGCCACTGGCCTGCACCCTGAACTGCACCCTGGCCGTGGACCGCATCGCGGCCCTGCTGGGTCTGGACCGCGAGGCCGTCGAGTCCGGCACCTCCGTCACCCTGCTGCCGTACCTGGACGGCGAGCGCACCCCGAACCTCCCGGACGCCTCCGGGCTGCTGCACGGACTGCGCCACGACACGACCGGCGGCCAACTGCTGCAGGCCGCCTACGACGGTGCCGTCCACGCCCTGCTCGGCGCCCTCGACCTGGTGCTCGAGGAGGACGCGGACCGCAGCACGCCGCTGCTCCTGATCGGCGGCGGAGCCCGGGGCACCGCCTGGCAGCAGACGGTACGGCGGCTGTCGGGGCGGCCGGTGCAGATCCCGCAGGCCCGGGAACTGGTCGCCCTCGGAGCCGCCGCACAGGCTGCGGGGCTGCTGACCGGCGAGGACCCGGCCGCGGTGGCCCGCCGTTGGAACACGGCGGCGGGACCACTGCTGGAGGCGGTGGAACGGGACGAGGAGACACTGGCCCGGATCAGCGGGGTACGCTCCGACGCGGCCCGGCTGCTGGAGCGGGGCACGCAAACCCGCTGAGCCCGGCCGCACCCCGAAAACCGGGCCCGGCCCCTGACACCGAGGACTGACGGAGGCATGACCGCACCGCCGCACGAGGCCCGTCCGCCCAGGGCCGGACGCTCCCTGCCGGACACCCAACAGGGCATGCGCCGACGCAACCTCGCCCGGGTGATGCACGCGGTCCGCGCGCAGGGCCCGCTGTCGCGGGCCGCGATCGCCTCGCGCATCGGCCTGACCCGGGCGGCGGTGTCGACACTCGTGGACGAGCTGACCCGCTGGGGCCTGCTGGAAGAGCTGGGCCCCGAACGCCCGGGTCGCGTGGGCCGTCCGGGCTCGGCACTCGCGGTGAGCGGGAGCGGACCCGCCGGCATCGGCGCGGAGGTCGGCGTCGACCACCTCGCGGTGTGCGCGGTCGACCTGCGCGGTGGGGTTCGCGTGCGGGCCGTGCGGCACGGCACGAACCGGGGCCGCGCCCCGGAGCCGGTGATCGAGGAGCTGAGGGGCCTGGTCCAGCGGGTCGTGGCCGAGGCGGAGCGGGAAGACCTGTGGCCCGCCGGGCTCGCGGTCGCCGTGCCCGGGCTGGTGGACCGGGACGGCCACACGGTCGTACGGGCACCGAACCTCGACTGGCACCACGCGGACCTCGGCGCACTGTTGCCCGGCGGTCCGCCCCTGACGGTGGACAACGAGGCGAACTTCGGCGCCCTGGCCGAACTGTGGCTCGGCACCGGCACACCGCGCGACTTCCTGCACGTGTCGGCGGAGATCGGCATCGGCGCCGCGGTCGTCGTCGACGGGCAACTGCTCCGCGGCACCCGGGGCTTCGCGGGTGAGCTGGGCCATGTACCCGTCCGCCCGGACGGCCCCCCGTGCCCGTGCGGCGGGCGCGGGTGCCTGGAGCAGTACGCCGGCGAGGAAGCGGTGCTGCGCGCGGCCGGGCTGGAGCCGGGCGAGGACCTGGTCGGCCTGCTCGCGGAGCGTGCCGCGGCGGGCGACACTGCCGTACGGCGGGCTCTGCGGGACGCCGGCACGGCCCTCGGCATCGCCCTGACCGGAGCGGTCAACCTGCTCGACCCCGAGACGGTCGTCCTGGGCGGTGCCCTGGCCGGCCTCTCCCCCTGGCTGCTGCCGTCGCTCTCCGTCGAACTGGCCGGCCGTACGGCCGGGCCGGCTTGTCCGGTGTCCGTGTCCGGACTGGGCCCCGAGGGCCCGCTGCTGGGCGCCGCCCACTCGGTCGTCCGGGCCGTCCTGGACGATCCCGCGGCGGTGGCGGAACGTTCCTGACGGCCCGGCCGTGGACTCGAAGGACTGAATGACCGCCGGGCTCACCCGATCGAGTGGCCGCGTTGTCCACAGTTCGCGGGTCGTCCACGGAACCGCGACACCCCCTTCTGCCCAACTCGTCCGGGCCGTACCGTGATTCGCACGAGGAGCAGCCGCCCACCGGGCTTCGCGGTGGGGCGCGCTCGGACACCGAGGGATGCGCACATCGAGTGGCGGCCGACTGAGACGTATCGGGGGCGACATGCGCACGGAGACGACCGGGGCGACCGGAGCCCTGCGGCGGGACGCCATCGGGCTGCGCGAGGTTCTGTTCCAGAGCATCACGGCGATGGCACCGGCGGCCGCAGTGGCCGCGTCCATTCCGTCGGGCGCCGCCTTCGCCGGCGGCAGTCTGCCGCTGGCCGTGCTCATCGCCCTGGTGGCCTGCCTGCTCACCGCGTCCTGCGTGGCGGAGCTGGCCCGGGAGTTACCCGCGGCGGGCTCGGTCGCCACCTATGCGGCGCGCGGGCTGCACCCGGTCGTCGGCTTCCTGGTCGGCTGGGGTTACGCCTTCGTGGAGATGCTGGTTCCCCCGCTGTTGCTCCTGCAGCTCGGCTTCACCACAGCCGGCACGCTGCACGCGCAGTGGCATGCGTATCCGGCGGACTTGTGGTGGCCGTGGGCGCTGGCCGGTGCCGTCGTGATCGCCGTCGCCGGATACCTCGGCGTCCATGCCTCGGCCCGCTTCGGCACGGCCCTCGGGGTCTTCGAGATCCTCGTCCTCCTCGTCCTCGCCGTCTGGCTGATCTGCCGGGCGGGCGACGCGAACACCCTGTCGGTCTTCGGCACCTCGCACACCGCGGACGGGCACGCAGGGCTCGGCGGCGTCTTCGCCGGGTCCGTGTACACGGTGCTGGCGTTCGCCGGCTTCGAGGCGGCGGCGGCACTCGCCGAGGAGACACGTGAGCCGCGCCGGACCACGCACCGCGCGGTACTCGGGGCGACCCTGGGCATCGGCCTGTTCTACGTGGTCACGACGTATGCGATGACCGTCTACTTCGGCCCGGACAGGTTCGCGCGGTTCGGTGCGTCGGGCGGAGCGTCCTGGGAGGGGGTGGCACGCACCTCCTTCGGCTTCTTCTGGGTGCTGGTGTTCCTCGCGGTCGTGAACTCGGCGATCGCGAACGCCAACGCGTCCGCCAACGTCTCGACCCGTACGGCCTTCGCCCTGGCCCGCATCCGGGTCCTGCCCCGTCCGCTCGCCACACTCCATCCACGCCGCCGCTCCCCCGTGGCGGGTGTCGCGGTGCAGACCGTCGTCGCGGTCGGTGCCGTGCTGGGCCTCGGTTTCGCCTACGAGCCCGTGACGGCGTTTCTGCTCCTGGCCACCGTGATCGTGACGGTTGTCGTCGGTGTCTACATCGTCGTGAACCTGGCGTGCGCGGGTTACTTCCTGCGCGGTGGCCGGGAGGACCTCAAGCCGGTACGGCACCTGCTGTTCCCGCTGTTGGGCATCGCCGCCTTCGTGCCGGCGCTGCTGACGGCCGCCGGCATTCCGGTGTTCGACTTCGTGACCGGGGCGACGGCGCCGGTGTCGTACGCGGGTCCGGTGGTCGGCGTCTGGATGACGGCGGGTGTGGTGGTGCTGTTGGTGCTGATACGCCGTCACCCGGAGCGGATAGCCGAGACCGCGCGGGTGCACGTCGGGGAATCCGACGCGGTCGGCCTTCTTCGGGACGGCACCGCCTCCGGCTGACCGCCCGCCGGCGGAGCCGGACGGTGCCCCGGGTGCCCTCGTCCACCGGCCGGACCGACACACAACGGTCGTGGTGGGGTCGCCGGAGGAAACGGTGTCCCTCCGCGGTCGGCGCCGCCTCCTGCTCCCCTGCTCCTCCGCACGACCACCTCATCACCACCGCACCGAGAAGGGACCGATGTCGCGATGACCGACCCCCGCATCCTGACCGTGCGCCCGGAACCGGGGGGACGCGTACCAGTTCGCGACCCAGACGGTCGAATCCCCGCTGGCGAACGTGTGCGACACCAACTACACGTGTATGGCCAAGATCCGCAAGGAGTGGCTGCCGGCGCGCGAAACTTACCGCGGCGCGCACGCGCGGTTGCGCGAGACGGCCCGTGCCCTTGGCCTCCAGCGACCCTGACACCTCCGACGCCCACGTCTCCTTCCGGCACCTGCGTCCCCGCACCGTCTTCGACACCTCGTGGCGCCGCCTACAGGCAGGCGTGACAGCAGTCCCACTCCCATCCCGCACTCCCGGAGAGCAGCCGACCATGGACAAGCACCGGCCCGCGACACACCTCAGCAGACGACGCGTCCTGAAGGGCGCGGCCCTCGCCGCCGTTCCCTACGTCCTACTCCCCGACGCCCGCGCGGGGGCGCGGAGCACCGTGGACTATCCCCCGGCCGAGTGGCAGCCGGCGAGCACGGGCAACTACACCCCGTCCAGCCGGCCCGTCGCCTACACCGTCGACCGTGTGATCATCCACGTTACGCAGGAGACGTACACCGACACGCTGGCCATCTTCCAGAACCCGCAGAGGAAGGTCTCCGCGCACTACCTGGTCCGTTCGGCGGACGGGCATGTCGCCCAGTGCGTGCGGGAGGCCGACGTCGCCTGGCACGCGGGCAACTGGGACTACAACACGCGCAGCATCGGCATCGAGCACGAGGGCTGGGTGGATCAGCCCGCTTACTTCACCAACGCCCTGTACGAGCAGTCGGCGAAGCTGACCGCGGCGATCTGCACCAGGTACGGCATTCCGAGGGACAGGGAGCACATCATCGGCCATTACCAGGTGCCGGGCACCGACCACACCGATCCGGGTCCCGGCTGGGACTGGGTCCGGTACATCAGACTCGTCAACTTCGCCTAGGCGCACGTCGCACCGGTTGTCGGTGCGAACGCCGCGCGTGACGATGGTCCCAGCGTTTCAGTTCCCGGGGAGGCCGAGTTGTCCGATCCATGGGTGGCCCTGGAGCCGGGGGCCGACCCCGCCGAGCGGGTCCGGGTGCTGCGCCGGGCGCACGAGACGTTCACCACGGCGGGCACGGTGCCCCGGCCGGTGCGGTCGGTGGTGGCGGAATCGTGGCGGCGCAGCGCACGGGC
This sequence comes from Streptomyces sp. TG1A-8, assembly GCF_030499535.1. NCBI lineage: Bacteria > Bacillati > Actinomycetota > Actinomycetes > Kitasatosporales > Streptomycetaceae > Streptomyces > Streptomyces sp. TG1A-8. The sequence goes on along the minus strand of NZ_JASTLB010000001.1, from coordinate 6,163,812 downwards.
CGGTGTCGGACCGGACGGCACCGCGGACGTGGAGCTGGCCGAGGACGACCTCGGCGCCTACCGCGCGGAGCATCCGCTGGCGCGGGTGATGCCGCTGTTCCGGGAGCTGATGGGCACGTTCGCCGCCGACGGTGAGCACCTGCTCGCGGTGTGCGACGCGTACGGCAGGCTGCTGTGGGTCGAGGGGCATCCAGCGACCCGGCGCCGGGCGGACTCGATGAACTTCGTGCCCGGGGCGCGCTGGTCGGAGGCGGCGGTGGGGACCAACGCGCCGGGTACGGCGATCGCCCTCGGCCGGCCGGTACAGGTCTTCGCGGCGGAGCACTTCATACGGCGGGTGCAGCCGTGGACGTGCGCGGCCGCGCCCGTCCACGATCCGCACACGGGTCGTGTGCTGGGTGCTGTGGACATCACCGGCGGGGACGGGCTGGCGCACCCGCACAGCCTGGGCTTCGTGCAGGCGGTGGCGCGGGCCGCCGAGTCGCAGCTGGCGTTGCTGGCCCCGGCCCGGTGCACCGAGGGCAGTGCCGTGCTCAGTGTGCTGGGCCGCGACGAGGCCGAGCTCCGCGTGGCGGGGCGCCGGATCGGGCTCAGTCGTCGGCACAGCGAGATCCTGCTGCTGCTCGCCCGGCATCCGGGGGGTATGACCGGTGATGAGCTGCTGTGCGCGCTGTACGCGGACGAGTCGGTGACGCCGGTGACACTCCGTGCGGAACTGGCCCGGCTGCGACGGTCGTTGGGGCCGGGATTGCTCGTCTCCCGGCCGTACCGGCTGACGGCACCGGTGGAGTCCGATGCCGGCGTGGTGGAGCGGCGGCTGGAGACGTGCGCGCTCACGGCGGCCGCGAAGGCGTACGCCGGCCCTGTGCTGCCCGGCTCACAGGCCCCGGCGGTCGTGCGGTTGCGGCGCCGTCTCGCCGACGGCCTGCGAACGGCCCTGATCGCCCACCGCGATCCGGACCTGCTGTCGGACTGGGCGCACGCCCCGTGGGGCGAGGACGACCTCGAGGTGTGGCGGGCACTGGCGTCGGTGCGGCCCACGGCACCGGTACGGGCGCGGCTGGCGGCTCTGGAGGCGGAGCTGGCCGCGCCCGCCGCGCCGGCCCGCCGCGTGCACGCGGACCGGGCGCCGGCGCCGGGCGGCGGCGCAACGTACCTGCAACGTCCGCCCGCATAGCCTCGCGCCGAGAGCTGCCCAACGGCGGGCGGCGCTTCCCCCGGAGGCAGACCAGCATGACCCGTTACGCGGCGCCCGGCACCGAGGGCGCGATCGTCTCCTACCAGGCGCGTTACGACCACTTCATCGGCGGTGAGTACGTGCCGCCGGTACGCGGGCAGTACTTCGAGAATCCGTCGCCGGTGAACGGACAGCCGTTCACCGAGGTCGCGCGCGGCACCGCGGAGGACGTCGAGCGGGCGCTGGACGCGGCGCACGCGGCCGCCCCCGGGTGGGGTCGTACGTCGGTGACGGAGCGCTCCGACGTCCTATTGAAGATCGCCGAACGCATGGAGGCCCACCTCGAGCCGCTCGCGGTGGCGGAGAGCTGGGAGAACGGCAAGCCGGTGCGCGAGACGCTGGCCGCCGACATCCCGCTCGCGATCGACCACTTCCGTTACTTCGCGGGCGCCATCCGCGCACAGGAGGGCTCGCTGGGCGAGATCGACGACGACACGGTGGCGTACCACTTCCACGAGCCGCTCGGGGTGGTCGCCCAGATCATCCCGTGGAACTTCCCGATCCTGATGGCGACCTGGAAACTCGCACCGGCGCTCGCCGCGGGCAACGCGGTCATCCTCAAGCCGGCCGAACAGACCCCGGCGTCCATCCACTACTGGATGAGCCTGGTCGCCGATCTGCTGCCGCCGGGCGTGCTGAACATCGTGAACGGCTTCGGTGTGGAGGCCGGCAAGCCGCTGGCTTCCAGCCCGCGGGTGGCGAAGGTCGCGTTCACCGGGGAGACCACGACCGGACGGCTGATCATGCAGTACGCCTCGGAGAACATCAAACCGGTCACCCTGGAACTGGGCGGCAAGTCACCGAACATCTTCTTCGACGACGTCTGGGCCCACGACGACGACTTCCGCGACAAGGCGCTCGAAGGCTTCACGATGTTCGCCCTGAACCAGGGCGAGGTGTGCACCTGCCCCTCCCGGGCGCTCGTCCAGCGCGGCAACTACGCCGAGTTCCTCGACGCGGCCGTGGCCCGGACCCGGCAGATCACGTCGGGGCATCCCCTCGACACCGACACGATGATCGGCGCCCAGGCCTCCAACGACCAGCTGGAGAAGATCCTCTCCTACCTGGACATCGGCCGTCAGGAAGGCGCCAAGGTCCTGACCGGCGGCGAACGCATCGAGCACGACGGTGAGCTGAAGGGCGGCTACTACGTGCAGCCGACCATCTTCGAGGGCGACAACCGCATGCGGATCTTCCAGGAGGAGATCTTCGGCCCGGTCGTCTCGGTCGCGTCCTTCGGCGACTTCGACGACGCCATCAAGATCGCGAACGACACGTTGTACGGCCTCGGGGCGGGAGTGTGGACCCGGGACATGAACACGGCGTACCGCGCGGGCCGCGCGATCCAGGCGGGCCGCGTCTGGACCAACTGCTACCACGCCTATCCGGCGCACGCGGCGTTCGGAGGTTACAAGCAGTCGGGGATCGGCCGTGAGACGCACAAGATGATGCTGGAGCACTACCAGCAGACGAAGAACCTGCTGGTGAGCTACTCGCCGAAGAAGCTGGGCTTCTTCTAGCACGGGAAGAGGGCGCCTGACCGGGGAAGACGCCTGGAAGGCGCCCTTCTCGACGGACATCTGAGCGGCGATTCGAAAGGCGAACACGCCCGTGCCGGGGTAGGCGAGTTGATGGCGGCGGCGGACCCGTTGGTCGGTGCGCTGGGTTTTGCGCGGTGGGCGATGTTCATCCGGTCGAAGGGGGTGACGCCGTCGGCACGATTGCGGTGGACATCCTGCGCACCGGCGGCAGACGTTCAGCCGCCCGTGCGGGGCGGTCGGCCGGGGGTCACCAGGGGAGCAGGCGGCGCACGAACACGTCGTAGTACCCGTTGGTGTCCCCCGGGTACCCGAAGACGCCGTCCGACCCCACGACGACCACTGAAGTGCCGAAGGCGTCGGCACCGGCGATGGTGCCGACCTCGTCCGACGTGTTCTGCCCGAGGTCGAACAGTGTCTCGGTGCGCCCGGTCCGCAGATCGCGGCGGAAGATGTCGCGTTCCCCGTCGGTGTCGCCGGGGACCAGGTTGTTCGATGTGGAGACGAAGTAGACCCAACGGCTGTCACCGCTTGTGATGATCTCCGTATCCTCGCCGTTGCTGTCCTCACCGGCGGTGGTCCGGCTCACCTGGACGGTCTTCCCGGTCTCCAGGTCCTGGACGTAGGCGATGTAACGGTGCGGGGGCAAGCCGCCGGAGGGGGCTCCGGGTCGCGTGTCGATCTCCCAGCCGATGAAGGCGACGTGCCGTCCGTCCGGGGTGATCCGGCCGGAGGGAGATCCCAGTAGTCGGTCCGGTCCCACGCTGCCGCGCCGGACACGGCCGGTGCGCAGGTCATAGACGTACATCGGGTAAAGGGTCGGCTTGAGGATCGAGGCGCCGTCGTCCCCGGGTCCGTCGGCGCTCATCGCGGAGTCATCGTCGGCGAGCCGCTTCGCGCCCTCCCCGGTCCCCGCGGTCTCCTCGGGCTCCTGCGCCACGTCGTCGGAGCCGTCCGGGTCCTCCGCCAGGCTGAAGGTCCGGGAGATGAAGGCGACGCGCTGCCCGTCGGCGCTGATGGTGGCCGACCGGGAAGGCTGGCTGGGGACGGCACCCTCGCGGGTGATGCTGGCCAGCCGGGTGACGCCGGTCCTCCGGTCGAGGACGTAGATGTTCTGGCGGCCCTTCTCACCACCCGGGAGGTCCAGCTTGCGGACGGAGGAAAAGGCCACGTACCGCCCGTCCCTGCTGATCGCCGGGTCGAATCCGCCCCCTTCGGGACCCGAGGTCGCCCGCACGGTGCGGCCCGTGACCCGGTCGAGGACGAACACGTCGCTCCGGTCGTCCGTGTCGTCCTCCACCAGCCCGGGTTCGTCCGAGCCGAAGGCCACGTAGCGGCCGTCGCCGCTAAGTGAAATTCCGAGGAACTGGGCGGTGAGCTGCTTGCCGTGGTCCCCCACGGAGACCCGCTGAACGCGTCCGGTCCAGGCGTCACGGACGAACGCGTCCTCGATGCCATTGGTATCCCCCGGCACGAGGTTGTCCGCCTCCGAGGAGAACAGCACGTACCGCCCGTCCTCGCTCACACCGCCGCCCCGCGACAGGGCCTCGAGCTGCGCACCGCCCGGCCCGTAGGTCACCCGCTGGGTGAGTCCCGGCACCGCCGGCACCGCCGCCGCCCCCGGCCCGGCCGCCGCGGGCACGACCGTGCCCGCGCCCAGCAGGGCCGCAGCGGCCAGCACCCCACCACCGCGCACCGCCCTCCGGGTGGCCAGCCGGCCTCTCCCCGTGTCCCCGCCCGTCCCGCGCACCGCTCTTCCGGCCATGGCCGTCCCCTCCTTCGCCTCCCCCGACGGATGCGATCGCGGCCGGCCGTCCGGTGTCGGCGGCGGCTGCGCGCAGCAGAGCAAACCGCCCCCCGGCCACCCGGTCAACGGGGCCCCTGCGGCGGGGACGACAACGCGCCAGGGGGAGGCTCAGCCTCCGCCACTTCAGTCGGATCCCAGGAGTCGTCTTCAAAGCCGATCACGCGATGCGCAGAGGGGCCCACTGCGGACCGGTCCGGAACTTGACCGCGATCGCGTCGATCACCTCACGGTGATCTCGCCGAGCAAGATCAATCTCAGCGGCGCTTTCCGTACCGCACCCACTCACGCCGGTAACGCCCTGATAGCGGCTCCGGCCAAGGGAGGTGCCTGCGGCGGAGTCCTGCCGCCCGGCAGGGAACCCTTCGTCCCAAGGGGCCGCGCCCACGGAAGCCGGCCCGGCCGGCCCAAGGGCGACCGGATACAGTGCGCGAGACGGCAGCCTGGTCAGAGAGGCAAGTGTGACCGACACCAACAACACCCGACCCGCCGACAGCGAGGCGCAAGCTCCGCGGCAGAGCCGACTGCACCGCCTGATGCGCTACCTCCCCCTGATCGCCCCCGTCCTGCTGTGGGCCGTGCCCTGCTGGGTGCTCCTGCACAGCGGCCAGCACTGGCCGCTGCCCGTCACGCCGGTCGGCACCGCCCTGTTCGCCCTCGGCCTCGTCGGTATGCCGCTCGCGATGGCGCGCGGCCACGGCCGGCGCCAGCAGGACCGGGCGGCGATCGTCGGTGACACCCTGCTGGGCACCGGCTGGGTCCTGTTCACCTGGTCCGTTCTGCTCGGCGTCCCATTGCGGCTCGTCCTGACCGTGGCCGGCGTCGGCGGGAGCCAGGACCGGGCCCGCATCGTCACCTGGGCCGTCCTCGGCATAACCGCCGTACTACTCGCCTGGGGGTACGCCGAAGCCCGCCGCGTACCACGCGTGCGCCGGCTCGACGTGCAACTCCCACGACTCGGTGCCGGTTTGGACGGCGTCCGCGTCGTCCTCATCACCGACACCCACTACGGCCCGCTCGATCGCACTCGCTGGTCGGCACGGGTGTGCGAGACGGTGAACACCCTGGAGGCCGACCTGGTCTGCCACACCGGCGACATCGCGGACGGCACGGCCGAACGCCGCCGCGCCCAGGCCGTCCCACTCGGTACCGTGCGGGCCACCCGGGCCCGTGTGTACGTCACCGGCAACCACGAGTACTACAGCGAGGCCCAGGGCTGGGTCGACCTGATGGACGAGCTGGGCTGGGAGCCGCTACGCAACCGCCATCTGCTGCTGGAACGCGGAGGCGACACCCTCGTGGTCGCCGGCGTGGATGACGTCACCGCCGAGTCCTCCGGTCTGGCCGGCCATCGAGCCCACCTCGCCGGAGCCTTGGACGGCGCCGACCCCGACCTGCCCGTCCTGCTCTTGGCACACCAGCCCAAGTTCGTCGACCGGGCGGCAGCCGCCGGCATCGACCTCCAACTCTCCGGGCACACGCACGGCGGCCAGATCTGGCCTTTCCACCACCTGGTCCGCATCGACCAGCCCGCCCTCGCCGGCCTCAGCCACCACGGCCCCCGCACCCTCCTCTACACCAGCCGCGGCACCGGCTTCTGGGGCCCGCCGTTCCGCGTCTTCGCCCCCAGCGAGATCACCCTGCTCGTGCTCCGCTCCCCGCACCTGCCCACCTCGCCGTAGCACTGGACGAGCCGGCACAGCCACCTGGAGCAGTCCACGGGCCGAGGGGGCGGCGTCGACAGGTGACCGGGCCCGTCCCGCTGAGGACAGGATCCGGACCACTCCCGGACCGACGGCTCCGACGAGCCATACGTGGCCACGTTTACGCAGCTCAGCGCCGCATGACGCCTGCACCACCAGCAGACGGGGAACCAGGCCGGCAGGCGCTTGGCGAGGGCCGGTACACCGATGTTGTCCCGCGTGGCTTCCTCGACGAACGGGCCGGCGGCGGAGACGGGCGGCGGGGCGGTGCTGGTACCGACGCCGTTGAGCCGGATGCCCTCACCGGCGAGTTCCTGCCTGCTGCGGCGCTCACGACGGACACGCCCGGTGAGCTTCGCGTCAAGATCGTCGGGGAGTCGGAGTGTCATCGCCGTACGGCGATGACACCGGACCGGTTATCCGGCCCCGCGGTGGCCCGGAAACGGGTCGGCCGAGGTGTCGCCCGCGGAGTACCGGCGGGTCAGTGGTCCTTCTCGACGGACTCCGAGATCGCCACGCGCTCCACGTGCGGGGTCGTCGGGAAGGGGTCGGTTCGGGCGAGTCTCCCTTCCCCGTGCACCGCAGGATGTGCCCGCGCGGTCGCCGCGGGGAAGACGCCGCGCCGAGGAGGCGAGGGCGACACGGACCGGCGACCCGGACGAAACGTGCGGCATCCACGGCACGTCACGGCCGGCGGGCGGTGTCCCCGGTGGCGTCGCAGTGCTTCGGTCCGCGCCCGCGATGGAAGTCCACGAAGGACAGGGACCCCGGCCGACGCACGGCTGGGGTCCCTCGAGGCGGTGAGTACCGGTCAGCAGGTGGAGTCGCCCACGTCGTGAACCGCTCGTCCGCGCGTCGGCGGACCGCACCGGATCGCGATCACTGCGGACCGGGAAGGTCAGCGCTGCAGGGTGAGGACGCCTGGCCGCCACGGCAGTTGGTCGTAGGGGCCGCTCGCGGTGGGAGACTTGCCCTGGTAGAGGAACTGCAGGTTGCAGGGGTCGATGGTCATGGTCTGGTCGGGGTTGTTGCGGACCAGGTCACCGTGGCTGATGTCGTTGGTCCAGGTGGCACCGCTGTTGGCCTTGCCCGCGAAGGGGTTGCTTTCGCTGCTGGCCTGCGGGGTCCACGAACCGTTCAGGCTGGAGGCCGTGAACGAGCGGAAGTAGCGCCCGTTCGCACCCATTGCCTCGACGATCATGAGGTACTGGTTCTGGCCCTGGACCTTGTAGACCTGCACCGCCTCGAACAGGTTGTTGGTCGAGTCGCTCATGACCGTCGTGTACGACGAGCCGAAGCTGGCCGGGAAGTTCCCGATGGGCATGCTCGCCCGGTAGATCTTGCCGTTGTCGCCGGCGAAGAACAGGTACATGTTCTGGCCGTCACCGATCAGGGTCTGGTCGATCGGGCCGGTGCCGGAGCCGGAGATGCCGCCGGTGAACAACGGCTGCGGCGAGGACCAGCCGTTGGGGTTGGCGGGGTCGCTCGACGTGCGGTAGACGAAGGGCGACGCACCCCACTGGTACGCCAGCACCCAGATGTTCCTGGGCGCGAAGTAGAACAGCGTGGGCGCCACCGCGGCCTGGCTCATCCCGGTCTGGCCGGCCGAAGTCATGTCCGACCAGTTCGTGAAGGGAGCGAACATCATCGAGCCGTACGACGATCCCGACACGTTGGACGCGTAGACCAGGTGCTTGCCGTTGTACACCACGTCGGTGAAGTCCTTCAGCGAGACCCACCCGTTCGCCGGCTGGGCCAACGCGCCCGTCGACGTCCACCGGTACGTCGACGGAAGAGAGCACGTGCCGCCCCCCGGCGGGGTCGACGTCCCGGACGGGCCGGTCCACTTCTGGTTGCCGCCGCCGTTGCACGTCCAGAGCTCCACCGCCGTGCCGTTGGCCGTACCGGAGCCCGTGACGTCCAGGCACAGCCCGGACTCCACGCCGACGACCGTGCCGTCGGAGTTCACCCGCCACTGCTGGTTCGCGGCGCCGGAACAGGTCCAGATCTGCACCCGGGTACCGGTCGCGGTGGCGTGGCCCGGAACATCCAGGCACATGTTGCCGTACACGGTCAGCTGGTTGCCGTCCGTCAACGTCCACTGCTGGTTGGTCCCGCTCGAGCAGTCGTAGATCTGCAGGTACGTGCCGTTGGTCTGGCCGGCACCCGGCACGTCGAGACAGCGGCCCGAACCAACACCGCGCAAGGCGCCGCTGGTGGCCGCCTGAGCCGGATCGGCGACGAGCATCGCCGCCAACGCGACCAGGACCGTGACCGCGGCCGCGAGCGCCACGGACAGGCGCCCGTGACCGAAACTTCCTCTGCGCATGAGACTTTCCAACCCTTGAGTAAGCGGTTCCGGCCGGCCTCGTCCGAGGTGGGCCGGACTGTCGGTGTGCGGTTCGTCTCGCTGTCGACCAGCAGCCCGGCGCCGTTCAGGTCCTGCTCGGCGCCGAAGTCCACGACGTCCTGCACTCCTCGGCTGCGGCGCGGGCGGGCCCCGGGTGGGAGCGGTTGCGGCGCGGAGGGCTCCCCCCGCCGGGGGAACCGCAGCGGCGGGGCCGGTTGCGGCCGCCGGCGCGCGACGACGCGGGGAATATTGATGCGTACATGACATATATGTGTGCAGTGTGCCCCTTCCGGCTGCACGGGGGGAGCGACTCCGATGCGTTCGGAATATCGAACATGGATCGACTTGTCGGGCAACCTGAATGATAGGGAACCCCTGAACGGCGTCAATACCTCTCGCATGAATCACCGGGGGCGCCGAAACATTCGGATGACCTTGTCGATGAAAAGGCGCAGACAGAACCGCCAGGGAACTCCGCCGGACCGTCATTCGGCGTCGGATCCGGGGCGATTTCCCGGACGGCCTTGACGGTCGGCCGCGTCTCCACCATCCGCGGCACCCAGGTTTTCCGAAAGCCGTCCGAATGTTAGAACCATCTCGGGTGATCCCGGGCACGGCCGCGGCGGGCGGGCCGGCGCTCGCCCCGCCATCGGGGCGGCACGTGTTCACGTCTGCCGTGCCGGGGCCGGGTCCGCGGTCCGCCGGTGGGACAGCGGGCCGGGGGCGGGGAAGCCGGGTGCGCCCTCACCGCCGTCCACGCGGCCCCCTCGGGACGAGGCCGCACGAGGTGGAGGAGGTCATGCACGTGTGGCGGGAGCGCCGGGAAGCCCGGGCACGACCGCCTCGGACCACACGACCCCCAGGGCCGCCGAGGTCCGTTCGATCTCCGCGGCCAGATCCGGCCGGGAGTCGGCCAGCAGGGCGAGCTCACCGGCGTTGCGCAGCTGGTGGTTCCACTGCACGCAGCGGCCTGCCTCCAGGAGTTCCAGGGCCCTGTCCGGATCGTGGGCCTCCAGTGCGGCACCCACGGCCTCCGAGGTGACCGGGGCCCAGTCCGTCAGTCGCGACTCCTGGTCCGCGTGCTCCAGCTGCAGGCCGGCCACGGACGTCAACAGGTCGACGGCGAGGCCGTAGGCGGTTACGGCCTCGTCCCAGCGGCCCAGTTCGGCGCTCCCTCGCGCCCATGCGGTCGCCGCGGTGAGGCGGATGTCGGGCGAGGCGGCTTCGCTCCGCGCGGCCGTGCACCAGTCCCGCAGTGCGCGTTCCAGGTCCTCGGGCCGGCCGGAGTGGCGCAGAGCCGTGCCCCGGTTGACCCGCAGCATGGCGTCGAGCGGCTGTCCCTCCGCGGTGAACGTCAGTGCTTCGGTGAGGAGTTCCACGGTGCGGCGGAGCCTGGCCCCGTCGAAGCCGCCCTCGACGGAACCGAGCAGCGCCAATGCGGTGTTGGACAGGATTCCCAGGCGACGGGGGTGATCGGCGGGCGTCTCGGCCAGCGCCAGCTCCCCGGCCCGGAGCATGGCCTCCAGGTCGTCCTCGCGGCCCGTGCGCCGGTACCGCTGCAGGTGGGCCGAGATGAGGTTCGTGCGGTACATCCCCTTCTTCGGATGTCCGTCGGGAAGCAACTCCACCGCTCCACGGCACAACCCGATCTGCAGGTCGTCGTCCTCGGCGTCGTCCATCAGCTCGTGGCGCACCGCGATCAGCGCGGACTTGTTGAAGAGCTGCAGGGCCCGGTCCTCGTCGGACTGGTCCGGGAGGGCGAGTGCCCGGTCGATGACCTCCAGCCCCTCGACCAGATCCGGTGTGTTCCCCGTCGTCTGCGCCCGGGTGGTCAGCGCGGAGGCGAGAATCGCCAGTCGGCGCCCCAGGCTGCCGTGGCCGGGCGGGGTCAGGTCGACCGACCGCCGGGCCGCCGAGACCGCGTCGTCGCGGTCGGCCCCGTCGCCGAAGTGCTCGAAGCGCAACTTGAGCGCCCAGGCCAGGCCGATGAGCGCGGTGGCGTTACCGGGATCGGCCGCTTCGGCCCGGGTGTAGTGGTCGATGGACGCGTCGAGCAGCTCGGCCTGGCCCGAACGCTGGAAGAGCCGCTCCTGCACCCCGGCCAGATCGATCAGGTCCCGCGGAGCTCCGCGCTCGGCGGCCAGGAGCGACCGGAGGCGCAGCGCGTGCCGCAGATCGTCCGCTTCGCCGGTGTGGCCGGCCCGCTCCTCCCAGCAGGAGGCGAGGGCGTCGGCGGCCGCATGGGACGCCGCCCCCAGCGGTCCCCGTTCGGGCACGACCCGGTTCAGCGCGTCCATCGCCCGGTCGAGGTCACCGCGCCGCCCGCTCACGCGGTGGCGTTCCTTCCAGGCGAGACCCAGTTCCCCGAGGATCTGCCGGACGAGTTCCCCGGGGGCTGCGTCGATGCCGACCGCGCGCGTGTACAGCTCGATCGCCCGGTCCACGTCCTCGATGTTGGAACCCGTCGCGTGGCGGATCACCAGCAGACGGCCCAACTGGTGCAGGTGTGCGGCGAGGTTCGCGTCGGACGTCTGCAGCCGGTCGAGTGCCCGCAGCCCCCGGTCCGCGGCCGGGACGAGGTGCTCCGATCCCCCGGTCAGGCGCCACTCGACCAGGACGGCGGCGCAGAGGTTCAGGGCCACCACGGCCCACAGCGGCTCGTCCTCGGACACCAGTTCCAGGGCCCGCGTCGTGTAACGCAGTCCGTGGCCCAGAGCGCCCGTGCAGCCGTAGCGGTCGGCCATGGCCAGCAGATCGCCGGCGGCGTCCTGGAACAGCACCGGGTCGGCCGGGTCGGCCACGAGGGCCCGGTGGATACGGTCGACCAGCCCGTCGAGCGGCTGCGGTGCGCCCTGGCCGTAGGGCAGCAGGAAGCTCGTCGCGAGAGCCCGGTCGAGTTCCCCGGAGGCGCCTTCGCGGCTCGGGTCGTCGTGCCAGCGGTTCATGTGGACCCAGGCCATGAGCCTGGCCACGCGCAGGAACAGAGGACCGCCCCGCTCCTCCCCCGCCTCGCCGATCCACTCCATGAGATCCACCAGCCGCCGCGTCGTCTCCGGCGCGAGCAGCGGGGAGACGTCCCCGGTTCGGGTGAACTCCTCGAAGGTCCGGCGCAGTTCGGCACAGGTACGGACCGGATCTCGCACAGTCGTCCTCGTCATCCCTTGGGACAGTCGCTCACCGGCGCCATCGCCAGCAAGGTGGCGAGCGGTACGACCACCTCGCCGTCGCCCGTCCTGACCACGGCCTCGCCGCCGGAGACACGCCGCACGGTGCCGCACACCTTGGCGCCAGGGGTGTCGAAGCGCATCAGGCCGTTCTCCTCCGCGGGGCCGTACCAGGTGGCGCCGACCGCGGCCACGAGCAGGGCCGTGCACAGCAGGGTCAGGGCGATGCCCCGGCGCAGTTGCCGTGCGGCGTCGGCGGCCTCCCGCTGTTCCAGGAGGGGCCGGGGCAGGGCGGACGGCAGGTCGAGGGCGCGTGGTCTGCCGTGAGCCGCGAGGAGGAGCTGCATCGCGCCGAGGGCGCCGCAGACGAGCGCGGCGAGCAGCAGCAGGCCCACGGCGGCGGCCCAGCGGTCGGTGAGCTGACCGATGTCCGAGCGTCCTTTGACGAGGCCGAAGCCCACCAGGGCGGCGAGCAGGGCCGCGAGTCCGTTGCGCCAGGCGAGGGCGGCCTCGCGCACGCGGGGCACGGCCTCCTGGAGGAGCCTGCGGTGTTCCCGCAGGCGCCGCAGGTCGGAGGCGCCGGCCGGCCGGGTGGCGGGCAGGGGACGTCGTGGGCCGGTCATGCGAGTTCCGCCGGCACCCCGAGCAGCCAGAAGGCTCCGCAGCCCTCGGTCACACCGTCGGGGCGGTGGTCGTGGTCCTCGTCGCAGTTGCACGCCATCGGTACCTCGATCGGACCCGGGCGGGCCGGAGCACGCCACGACATCAGGCGGACGGTGGTGAGGACGACGGGTATCTCCAGGGGAGCGGCGCAGCGCGGGCAGGGGCCGCAGGCCAGCAGCAGGCCCTTGCCGTACGGTCGCAACTCGAAGTGCTCGGCGACGTGCTGGACGTAGGCGGGCTCGGACTCCTCGGCGTAGGGGAGCGCGGCGGGCAGGGGTACGGGCATGGGGTGGCTTTCCGGTTCAGGGACCTGTGTGGGTGAAGGACATCCAGTGGCTCGGCTCGTGCGGCGAGGCGTCCCGCAGCCTGCGGACGGCGCCGTGCAGTGCGGCGGCGGCGCGGTCGGGGCGGAACACGCCGTCCTGCCACAGGTCGCGGTAGACGTCCTCGGCCACCTCGGCGGCGACGGCGTCCCGGACGGACCAGAGTGTCCCGATCACATGCCGGTAGCCCGTGTAGTGCAGCGCGGCGGACAACGTCATCGACTCGTCCGGCACCAGCAGTCCGCCCAGGGCCGTCTTGCACGCCGAGAGGAAGGCGAAGTCGCGGTGCCGGTGGTTCGCGGCGATCTCGCCCGTCGTCAGCAGGCCGTCGCTGAGCAGCGCCCCTCCGGAGGCGGGACGCAGGGGATGGGACGTGGCGTGGCAGCTGAAGTGGACGCTGCGGTGGACGGCCAGCCCGCGCCGTACCGACGTCCGGTCCGCCGCGGGGCCCTTCAGCGTGGTGCAGTCCGCTCCGAAGAGCGCCGTCAGCAGTTCCTCCTCGCGCTCGACGTGGGGCAGGTCCCGCTGGCCCGGGGTTTCGGGCAGTGCCACGTGGAGCATGCCGCCCGGCACGGTCGACCGCTCCCACGACCGGGACTCGATCAGCACGCGCAGGGAGGGCGTGTACGACATCACCGCTCGGTCCAGTGAGCTCTGCCCCGCCTCGCCGTGCCGGCCCGCGGCATGCAGCGGGAGCAGGGTCAGCAGGCCCGTGGGGCACCACCACAGCCGAGGCCAGGGCCGGCCCTCTCCGGGCGGCTCCCGGAAGCCGCAGGCATCGAGCACGGGCCGGCCGATCGCCTCCCACAGCCACTCAAGGGTCGAGGTCAGCGCACTCTCCATCACCGCCTCGGCCTCGACGAGGGCGACCGCCGCCTGCTGGTAGGCCGTGCAGGTCCTGGCGTTGAAGGTCTCCTGCGCAGCGGCGTCCGCTTCCTCAAGGGCCGCGAGCCGGCTCTGGTGCCGCTCCACCGCCTCCACGTAGGCATAGGCCGTTTCACGGACGTCCCCGGCCGTGAAGCCCAGCGGGATCGGGGAGACTTCGTCCGGCGTCACGATCAGCGCATCCGTCCGGCGCTGCGTCACATTGACGGTGACGACGGGTCCCAGGGCGGCGGCGCGTCGCAGATCCGTGGCCGGCAAGGGACGTTGGAAACCACCGAGCCCCGGCAGCCGCCGGACTTCCTCGAGCAGTCCGGCCAGCCGACGCGCCAGCACCATCCTGCCGTCGGCCGGCACCGGTTCCCCGCGATCGTCCACCGAGCCCCCCGTCGCCCGTCGCTGCCCCCGAGGGTAGCGGAGCACGGGGCACCGGGCCGGGGGTGCACGCCGGAGCGGCCCCGCGCGAGGCGGGCTCGACAACCGCTTCGCACGGAGCCGCCGAAGCGGACCGCTCGGCCGTGCAACAGTCGTGCCGCCAGCTCACGGTAGTCGCGCAGCGCCGGCCGGGACCGTTCCGTGTGCGTACTGGTCGTGGGCTTCCCGGTGGTGCCGTCCCTGTCCTGCCAGGACATGCGCAGGGTACGGCGGTGCTGGGTGGTGGCCCCGGTGGAGCGCCCGGCGAGCTCCTCCAGGACGTGGCCGGCCTCCTGGCGCGACTCACGGGGCGCGCCGACGGAGCCGGAGGCGGCGTGCCGCAGGCGCGGCGGGAACTTGTCGCACTCCCCGGAGGGCAGCGGCCGCCCGTTGCCGTGCGCCTTCGTGCCTCCTGCCGCGGCCTCCTGGGACGGGGACGGGGCGACGGCACGCGGCGGCCCGGAGGCGGTGCCCGTGCCCGTACCGGAGCCGTGGGCGCCGATCGGCGCCTCCGGTGCGGGCGAGTCCACGTTGGCCCGCGCCTGGCCGGCCCCAGGTCCTGTCGCCCGGTGGTCTGCGCGGCGTGGTCGGTGACGACTTCCCTGTCAGGTCCGGCATGTCGAGCAAGAGCTGCCGGAGCCCCCGATCCGTCGAGCTCGACGACGGCGGGAGCCCGCGTGACCTGGAGAGGTCAGGCGCGGAGCAGGCCGGTCGAGACGGTCCAGAGGCGCTTGGCGGTGGCGGGGTCGAGCGCCCATTCCTTGACACCGTGCGGGTGCTGCGCGAGGTCGGCGTCGTCCGGCACGGTGTAGGCCTCCTGCGCATCGTCGAGGTAGTGGCCTCCGGAGTGAGCGAACTCGGGGGCGACGGCCGCGGCGACGCTGGTGGCGGCCCCCTGCTCGACCGTCTTGTAGGTGAAGACTCCGGCGGCCTCGGCCGCGTCGAGCGACTCCCTCTGTTCTGTTGTGAAGTTCCGCTGCAGTCCCGTCGCGACACCGCCGGGGTTCACCGCGTTGGCGACGATGCCATCGGACGCCCACAGACGGGTCGCCTCGACGGCGAAGAGGGAATTCGCCGTCTTCGACTGGGCGTAGGCGATCTGCGGGTCGTAGCGGCGACGCTCGAAGTGGAGGTCGTCGAAGTCGATGCCGGAACGCATGTGGGCCGTCGAGCTGACCGAGACGATCCGTGCTCCGCCACGGTCGGCCGCTCCCAGGGCCAGGGCGTCGTGAAGGCCGGTGGCCAGGGCGAAGTGGCCGAGATGGTTCGTCGCGAATTGCAGCTCCCAGCCCTCATGCGTGCGTTCCAGGCCACCGGTGACCACGCCGGCGTTGTTGATCAGGGGGTGAAGCGGGCCGCGCCACGCGTCGACGAGTGGACAGGGCGGCGTCCTTCCCCGCGGGGCGGCCGGCGGCCCCCGCACGGCCACCGGGGAACACCGGGCCCGGTGGCGGACTCGTGGCGCGGGCGCGGGCGCGGGACCGGTCCGGGTCCGAGCGGCCGCGGCGGCGGCCCCGCCCGGCGCGGGGCCGCCGCCGGGGCGGCGCGGGAGTGACCGGCCGGCTACCGGCGGGCGGTGATGCCCGTGATGCCGGTGAGGACGAGATCGATTCCGGCGAGGAACTGCTCGCGGTCGTCGTGCCCGCGCAACTGGTCCGCGACGGCCCGGGTGAAGGGGTAATCCCCGGGGTCGAGCTCTTTCCACGCCGTCGACACGGCGCCGAGGAACGCGGCGCGGTCCACCTCGGGCCCGAGAGCGCGGGCGCTCGCGGTGTTCGCGGCGTTCTGGCCGGCGGCGCCGAGGATGTGGTACATCAACGCCGGGGTCGCCGTGAACCAGCTGCCCTCGGGCACGCCCAGCGCGCGGACCCGCCGGCCGATGCTTTCGAAGATCCGCGGCGTCACGGGTCCCCAGGGGCTGCGGGAGAGCTCGCGGCAAGCCACGGATGTGCGTCGATCGCGTCGAACAGCCCGAGCGCGACGGCGCGGATGCCGTCCTGCGGCGAGTTCGCGGACCCGGCGGACTGGACGGCCAGAGCGGCGGGGACGACGGCGTCGGTCGCGCCGGCGGCGTCCGCACGCTCGGTGACGGCCGCCACGAGGCGACCTTCGCCGACGGCACCACCGTGGTCACGAGCCTGCTGGTCGGCGCGGACGGCGCGTGGTCACGAGTCCGGCCGCTGCTCTCCGACGCCACACCCGAGTACGTCGGCACGTCGTTCGTCGAGACCTACCTGTTCGACGGTGACACCCGCCACCCCGCCAGTGCGAAAGCGGCCGGCGGCGGGTCGCTCTTCGCGCTCGCGCCGGGGAAGGGGATCCAGGCCCACCGGGAGAGTGACGGCACCCTCCACACCTACGTGGCGCTGTCCGAGCCGCGGGACTGGTTCGCCGTCGTCGATTTCATCGATTCCGCCAGCGCGACCGCGCGGATCGCCGGGGAGTCCGACGGTTGGGCACCGGAGCTCACCGCGCTGATCACCGACGGCGAGACCGCGCCGGTCCTGCGCCCCCTCAACGCCCTGCCGGTCGAGCACCGGTGGGACCGGGTGCCGGGGGTGACCCTGCTCGGCGACGCCGCCCACCTCATGATCCCGTCCGGTGAGGGCGCCAACCTGGCCATGTACGACGGCGCCGAACTCGGCAGGGCCATCGCCGCCCACCCCGACGACGTCGAGGCCGCGCTCACCGGATACGAGCGGGCCATGTTTCCCCGCAGCGCCGCGGAAGCCGCGGACGCCGCCCGTCAGCTCGAACTCATGTTCGGCGGCAACGCACCCCACAGCCTGGTCGACATGCTCACCGGACACCGGCAGCCCCGATGAGACGCCCGCCGTGCGCGCAAGGGCACCGGGGAGACCCGGCCCTTCCGCGCCGCAGGGAGGAAGCACCGCGTGACAGCCGTTGCACGGCCCCTCGGCCCGGCCCGCGGGAACCGCTCACCGCACCTGTCCCGCCATCGCCACCGGTGGCGGACGGGGCGGCCTGCTGCGGGCGTGGATGCCGGCATCCACGCCCGCAGGGTGATCAGGCCGAGGTCTTCGGCTGGACCTCACCGCCCCGGGTGCGCAGCTGCTCGTTGATGCGCTGGGCCTCTTCGAGCTGGTCCTCGAGGACGACGATGCGGCAGGCGGCCTCGATGGGGGTGCCCTGGTCCACGAGTTCGCGGGCACGGGCGGCGATCCGCAGCTGGTAACGGGAGTAACGGCGGTGGCCGCCTTCGGAGCGCAGAGGGGTGATGAGGCGGTGTTCGCCGAGGGCGCGCAGGAAGGCGGGAGTGGTGCCGAGCATCTCGGCTGCCCGACCCATGGTGTAGGCGGGGTAGTCGTCGTCGTCGAGGGGGCCGGGGGGGCGGGTACTGCGAGGGGGCATAGACCTCTTCTTTCAGCGGACGCGTCAGGGGGCCCGAGTGCCGTGTCGGCACTCGGGCCCCGAGCTTTCAACACCATCTACCAGCTGACTGCGCCGGCTTCTCTTTCCGCAGGGGCCGCCCGGAGGGGCGGGACTGCGGGGATCGCGGATGCGTGACCGGGGACCACCTTCCAATCCGGGGCCTGCGGTACCCGGGCGGACGTCTTCCTCACCCGGGCGATCCTGATGGCGTCTGCTCCTTACTTCCGGTTACCTGGTTGTACTGCTGGATACTGCGGGGTACTGCTCACAGCCCCGGTGGGGCCGTGTCCTACTCGACCTGCGTGTGCGGCAGTTCGTGCCTGCCGCACCCTCTTCGACTTCCTGGGTACGTCAGAAACAGTAGCCCACCGGCAGACCGATGTCTACTCTCGTCACGACAGATTTTCTCCTCGTACGCCATTCGGAGTCCGGTCGGAGCCGTGCCCGGAGGAACGGTGCCACGGGGCGGGACCCCGGTCCGGCGGGCGACGGGCCGCGCCGCAGCCGCGCGGTCCCGGCGCCGGTCGGATGCGCCCGGGGCACCGGGGCGGGAGTCGCGGGCCGCGGACCCGCCGGTCGTCGTGGCGACCGGGGGCGGTCCGCGGCGGGACGCTCCCGGCCCGCCGTACCATGCAGTGCGCCGCTCAGCGGCCGGCCGGTCCGATCACCCGCCGAGGGAGGCCCGCCATGACGGTGCCCGGGGTCCACCACGCCGACGGGGGCGGACGGGCCGCGCGGGGGCGCTGCGCGGGGGCGGGCCGGCCGCGTTCCCGCTCCGCAGCCCGGCCCGGGCGGCCGGCGGGCCGGTGCGCTGCACCGCGCCGCTCCGTGCGGTGCGCGCCCGGTGCGCCCGGGCCCCGCCGTGGCGGCGGGCCGGTGCCCGGGCCCGGCGGACGGTCGGGGGCTGGGCCCGGTGGCTGAGCTGGTGGTGCTCGTGGGGCTGCAGGCGTCCGGGAAGTCCACCTTCTACGAGCGGTGCCTGCGGGACCGCCCCGTCCTGGTGAGCAAGGACCTCTTCCCGCGCTCCGCACGGCACAAGCAGGCCCGGCAGATGCGCCTGGTCGAGGAGGCCCTGGCCGTGGACCGCTCGGTGGTGGTGGACAACACCAACCCCTCCCCCGAGGAGTGGGGTCCGCTGGTGGCCGCGGCCCGGGCGCACGGCGCCACCGTCACCGCGTACTGGTTCCCACCGGACCTGGCGGGCTCGCTGCGCCGCAACGCCGGGCGCACGGGCCGGGCCCGCGTGCCCGATGCCGGCATCCACGCCACGCTGCGGCGGTTGCGGCGGCCGTCGACCGCCGACGGATTCGACGCCGTGCACGACGTGCGCTTCGACGGGCGGGGCGGTTTCGAGGTGCGGCCGGCAGGCGGTCCGCCCGGCTGAGGGGCTCGCGCCCGCCCTGCCGCACAAGCGTCGCACCGCCGTCGGCACGGGCCCGCCCGGTACGCGTACCTCCCGCACCGGAAGCCGCCGCGCACCGAGCGCGGTGGCGCGACCGCGCGGTCGTCCGGGCCGGTTCGGCCGTGGGGCCGTGCGGATGAGGCCGTTCGGCACCACCGGGCGGACCGCCGCGCGCTCCGCCACCGCCCCCGCACGGGGTGCCCGGCCGGGGCGCCGCGGCCGGGCGGCGTGGGGGCGGGTCGGGCGGCGGACTGCCGAGGCTCAGCGCTCGGCGGCCTCGACGGCGTCTTTGATACCGCGCAGGGCCTCTTCGAGACCGTGGTCGACCTGAGCGCCTTCCGTGCTGTCCGTGTGCAGCTGGACGGTGAGGAGGGAGCTGGTGGGGTCCTCCCCCGGCGCGACGTGCAGCCGGCCGTGGTAGTCGTGGGGGCCGGGCGCACCCCACTCCAGGCTCTTGCCGTTCTCCAGGACGTGGATCCAGGCCTCGCTGGTGACGTCCTGCTCGGGCGCGTCGGCGGGGTCGATGTGGGCCGTGACGGTGACCCGGTCACCGCCGTGGGGCCGCGCCGAGGTCAGGCGCGGCATGTAGGCGGGCAGGTTCTGCACGTCCGCCAGGTAGGAGAAGAGCCGGTCCGGCGCGACCGTCACCGTGATCGTGTCGTTGTAGTCACCCATGCGGTTGGGGGTTCCCCGGGCGGCTGCGGCACGAACCGGAATCGGTTCCGGATCGCCCGGGAGGGGCAGCGTGCGGCGCGGTCCCCCGGGCGCATGGACGTCCGCTTCGGCCGGGTTGCACGGCGGGAGAGCGGCTGCCGGAGCGCACCCTCGCCGGTGGTCCGGCGCCCCTCGGCGCCACCGGCCGGACGAGGGCGCGCCGCGGCCGGCGTCCCCCTGTGTACGCCGGGAGCGGACCGGGGGGCCGGCCCGGGCTTCCCACGAAGGCCACGAAGCCAGAGGACCCGGCCGCGCATCCAACGCCGGCGAAGGCGCGGTACGGCGCGGCGGCCGCGTCCGCTCGGCGACGCCGGAGCGGCCGGCGGACACCACCCGCACGCTGTCCGGGCGCCACCGGCGGTTGTTCCGGCCCGTGCCATGGGCGAGCGGGCACCCGGCACCGGGACGGGGAAGCGGGCACGGTTGGTCGGCCCCGGGGCCAACGGGCCAGCCCGGAGCGGTGAGCGATGTCCGTCCGGGATCCGGTGACCACCGGGGTGGGCAGCCACGACGGTCCGGGGGTCGCCCCACGCGCCGGAGCGGCACCGGCCCCGAACGCGATGGTGCCGCTCCTCACGCCGCCCGGTACGGTCGTCCCGCACAACGGCGGGGCCTTTCCCGTGCCCGCTCCCCACGGAAGGGGCCACCTGGAGACCGGGGCGCCCCCGGGGACCTTCGGGACGAGCATGTGGGCCGGACGTGCGCGTCGGATCCACGGAGCTCCCCGGTGCCGGCCGCAGCCCCGCCGGAACCGGCCGCTCCTGCAGGAGGTGCCGGGCCCCGGGGTCCCCGGACGTCCGGGGCCGGACGGGACGAGGTGGTACCGGCGGTCCCCGGCGGGCTCCCGGGTGCGGCCGGCTCCGGAGAGCGGGCCGGCACACCGGCCGCAACGGTGCGCCTCCACCGGGGACTTGACGTTCCCAGGAGGTGTGTCCACTCACCGGCGGGTCGCGAACGGGCCATTCTCACCCTGCCGTCGGCCGCCGCGGCGTCCAGCCCGTCCACGCGGACGCTCACGTTCCCGGAGCGCGCGAACCGAACGGAACAAGCGGTTCACACCCGACGCCGTATCGGTTTTCGGACTGAGTGGGGACGCTCCCTTCCGCTCGCACCGCGCCAGGCGAACGATGTTTGCAAGAGCACGTCACCGTTTGACGGTGCTGAGCACACCGCTGACGTTCAGGACCTCGTGGCACTGCTGCGCCTGACGTCCGGTGGCCGGCGTACCCGGCTTCGCGCAGGTCACCTTCACGGTGACGGTGGCGTTCTCGGGGATCTTGATGGGGGTGACCCAGTGGTAGTCCTGGTTGCGGAACGTTTCGAGCGCGATGGTGGTGATCTTCCGGTCACCGAAGGTGATGGTCATCACCCCCTCGTCACCCTGGAAGTTCGCCACGACGATGTCCGTCACGCCGAAGAGCGCGGCCGGCGGCACCACGTAGGTGCCGCTCCTCGTCTGCCCGCCGGACGTCTGCAGGTCGATGGTGGCCGAGCTCTGCTGACCGCTGCCGACCGCGGTACCGGCGCCGCCGCCGGTACCGCCGGTACCGGCGGCTCCCCCGCTCGTGCCGTCGGCCCCGGTGCCCGGCGACGCGCTCGTGCCCTGACCGCCCCGCTGGGCGCCGGCGCCCGCGCCCTGGCCGGACCCGGTCCCCGGCGACTGCCCGTCCTGCTGTCCGGCGGGCGTGGTGCGCGGGTGGACCACCGCGTCGGCGGCCTGCCTGGCCGCGCTCCGCACCGCCGGGCGGACCAGCGTGAACCAGGCCAGCAGCAGCGCGAGCAGGGCCGCGAGCACCACCAGCAGCCACTTCGGGAAGACCGGGATCTGGACGAACTCGGCTTCCAGCGGCGGCCGCACCGCGGAAGCGGCCCGCTCGGACCCCTCCGGCATCTCGCTGTCAGTGGTACGCACGGTGAACGGCCACACCACGGGACTGCCGAACCAGACCGGCTTGCCGGTCCGAACCCGCAGCCGGGTCTCCGCCGACTCGCCGGGCTCCAGCCGCAGTTCGGCGGGCGTGAATCCGAACCGCAGGTCCTCCCCGGCCTGTTCCGGGGTGAAGGCCGCCCGGGCCGGGCAGTTGCCCTCGTTGCGCGCCGCCAACCGGTAACGGCCCCGCAGCCAGCCGCGCCGGCGGCGCGGGACCAGCTCGACGCGCAGCTCGTGGAACCCCTCGACGTGGACCGTGGTTTCGGGGACCGTGACGAGTTCGGGGTGTTCGGCCGGCAGCACCCTCACGCCCAGCGGCACGTCACCCGCGCGGACCTCCGGGGAACGCGGCGGGGCCAGGCGGACGGTCACCGTCTCGGAGGTGCCGGGATAGAGCGATACCCGCTCGGGCTCCACGGTGGCCCAGGCCGCACAGTCGCCGACGACGTCCAGGGTGTACGCCTCGACGATGTCGCTGTCGTTGCGGACGGTCAGGCTGGTCGAGGCGGTGCCGCCCGGCGTCACTGTCACGGCGGGCATGTCCAGGCCGGGCGCTCCGGGGCCGGAAGAGGCTGCAGATGGCGTCACGCCACGACGGTAGGACCGCGGACGGACCGCCACGAGGGGTACGAGGGCACCACCCGGGCAGTCGGCGTGCCCCGCACGGTCAGCGGCGGCCCCGACGACGGGCAGGTGCTCTGACGCCCTCCCGTGCCGGCGTCCGTCCACCGCCGGCGGCCGGCCCGTGCGCGCCTCCCGTCCTCCGTCAGGAAACCGAACCCACCCTGCCCGGTCCCGTGAGAGAGAACCCGTTCATGACTGCCAACGCACCGCGCGTGACCGCCCTGGCCCGGACCGCACCGTCCGCCACCCCCACGACCGGCCCCCGCCGGGTGACCCTCGCCGTCTACGCCCAGGACCCAGTCCTGCACGTCGGCGTCGTCCATCAGCTGCGGCAGCGTCCCGAGGTGGAGCTGGTCGCCGACGCGGACGCGGACCGGGCGCAGACGTCGCTCGTGGTCGTCGACGCCGTGGACGACGAGGTGGTGGCCCTGCTGCAGCGGTTGCAGCGCACCGGCACGACCCGCACGGGCCTCGTGGTCGGCACCTTCGAGTCGGCGGTGCTGCAGCGGGTGCTCGAATGCGGTGTCGCGGCGGTGTTGCGGCGCGCCGAGGCGGACCAGGACCGGCTGCTGCACCTGGTGCTGTCGATGGCCAACGGGGAGGGCGTGCTGCCCGGCGACCTGCTCGGCAAGCTGCTGACCCACGTCGGCAACCTGCAGCGCTCGGCCCTCGACCCGCGCGGCCTGTCCCTGAACACGCTGACCGCGCGCGAGGCGGCCATGCTGCGCCTGGTGGCGGAGGGGCTCGACACCTCGGAGATCGCGCAGAAGACCGCCTATTCGGAACGGACCGTCAAGAACGTGCTGCACGAGGTCACCACGCGGCTCCAGTTGCGCAACCGGGCCCACGCGGTCGGTTACGCGCTGCGCAACGGGCTGATCTGACGACCGGCCGCCCGCACGCCGCGCGGGCGGGGATCCGTCGGC
Organism: Streptomyces sp. TG1A-8; assembly: GCF_030499535.1. Classification (NCBI taxonomy): domain Bacteria; kingdom Bacillati; phylum Actinomycetota; class Actinomycetes; order Kitasatosporales; family Streptomycetaceae; genus Streptomyces; species Streptomyces sp. TG1A-8. The sequence goes on along the minus strand of NZ_JASTLB010000001.1, from coordinate 6,140,745 downwards.
CGCCCCTCCCCCGGCCCGCCGCGCGGCGGGCCGGGCCGTCGGCCGCCCGTGCCCGGAGCGCTGCCCGAAAGCACACCCGGCGCTTCCCCCGGGCACGGTCCCGCCGCCCTGCCGCGCACCGATGCGCGTGCCGCACGGTGGCGGGGCACACCCTGTGTTCCGAGACTGCGAGGTGGACCGTGAACGGCACCGCTGGCCCCGGCGGACAACGTCGCCTGGGAGGATTCGGCGCGTCGTTGCTCCTGCTGGTCCCGATGTTCGCGGTGACGGCGGCCTCGGGGCCGGTCGGCGCCGGTCCCCGGCCGCGGGCGGCCGACGCGCCCGCCACCCGGATCGCGTACGCGGGCACCGGGCACCGCAGTCTCGGCCGGGTCGTCACCACCACGTCCAGTGACCCGGTGTTCGGGGCGGGCCCCGCGCACTTCGACGTCCAGCCGTCGGCACTGGGGGACACGATGGTGTTCGCCAGCCGCCGCGACGAGAAGCGACCGCAGCTCTACCTGCGGGCCCCCGACGGGTCGGTGCGCAAGCTGACCGGCGGGCGGGACGCGGCGCACCCCCGGCTGACCCCCGACGGTTCGGCGGTGGTGTTCGACTCGGCGGAGCCCGGCGGCCCGGGCGGCGGGACGCAGCGCGACCTGTGGCTGGTGCACACCGACGGCACCGGCCTGACCCGGTTGACCGACACGCCCTCGGACGAGGAGGACCCCACCGTGTCGGCGGACGGGCGGCGCCTGGCGTACGCCGGTGACGGCGGTCCCGGGGTCCGGCAGCAGATCTACGTGCGACCGCTGGCCGGGGGAACCGCGACCCGGGTCACCGGCGCGCTCGGCGGCACGGCCTCGGAACCGGTGTGGAATCCGGTGGACGACCCGGCGCACCGGGACCTCGTCGCGTACACCTTCACGGCGGACGCGGGGACGGGACCACGGCTGCGGGTGACCGGCTCCGCCGCCGGGGACCAGCCGCTCCTGGCGGGCACGCAGGCACAGTGGCGGACCCGCGGGGCAGCCTGGCTGCCCGACGGGGACGGGGTGCTGTTCCTCAGCCCGGACCGCACCTGCGGCTGCGAGGGCGACTGGGACCACGTGTTCCGGGTGCCGGCGCACTCCGCGGACGCCCCGCAGCTGGTGCTCAGCGAGGACCGCGCGGTCGGCCGGCCCACCTGGGCCGGTCCGCTCGACGGCGGTCACGTGGTGGTCGACCGGACGTCGGCGCCCGGCCCGCACGTGGTGACGCTCCAGGACGCCCGGACGGACGGCGCCGATCCGCGCGACCTCGGGCTGACCCTCCTGAAGGAGGATCCGGCGGCCGACACCAACACCGATCCGGCGAAGGACCCGCTGTTCGAGCCGGCCCCCGGCTACGACCCGTGGACCGAGCGGCAGACCTACACGCCGGACGGCCGCCGCATCGTGGTCACCCGGTTCGAGGACGGTGCCGACGGGCGGATCGAGCGGATCTGGACCGTCGACGCCGACGGCTCCCACCCGGCGCCGATGCCACTGGCCGGACGCGGGCCGCGGGACTGGGACACCGACCCCACGTTCTCCCCGGACGGCAGGTACCTCGCCTTCACCCGGACGTCGCCGGGGGGCGCCGGCTCCGCCTCGGGTCCCGGCCGCATCCTGATCGCCGACGTCGCCACCGGCGCGATCGTCCGCGGGATCACCCCGCCGGCCGGGCAGCCGGCGGGCGGCGACGCCCAGCCCACCTGGTCCCCCGACGGCACCACCCTCGCCTTCACCCGCAACGCGGTGATCGGCGGACGCGGCGGCAGCAAGCACGTCTGGACCGTCCCCGTGGACGCCCTCGGCCGGCAGCGCGACCTCAGTGCCGCGATCTGCCCCGGGGACTGCGAGGTCATCGACGACAGCCCCGCGTTCTCCCCGGACGGAAGCTCCCTCGCCCTGAACCGGAAGAACGGCGGCGGCCGGCTCGACGAGCACAACGGCATCCTCCTGACGTCCGTGTCCGGTGACGACTGCCGGGTCCTGCTGCCCGGGGCGGCGCGGGGCACCGCCGACGGCTGCCACCAGGAGCTGCCCGACACCTCGGCCGCCGGACCGCACCAGCCGCGCGACGCGGCCTGGACCCCGGACGGCACCGCGCTCGTCATCAGCTCCCGCAGCGACCTGCCCGCCAACTGCCCCGAGAAGCTGAGCCGCCTGGACGTCGCGACCGGCGACCTGTCGCCGCTGACCACCGAGCTGCCCGGACGTCAGAAGGAGCCCGCCGTCCAGCAGTCGGTGGACCTGACGGTGCGCGCCCCGGGCACCGTGCCCGCGGTCGCCGTCGGCACCGGCACGGACGTCCGCGTCGACCTCGTCAACCTCGGCCCGGCCGCCTCCCCCGGCACCCGGCTGACGGTCGCGCCGCCGTCCGGTGTGGGCGTCACCGCGATCCGCCACCCGGGCGGCACCTGTGACGCGGCCTCCCTCCAGTGCGTCATCGGGGTGGTGCCGCCCGGTGCGACCGTGCCGGTGACCGTGACGCTGACCGGGCGCGTTCCCGGCGACCGGCCGGTGGACTGGTCGGTCACCGGCAGCGTCCTCGACCCGCAGCCCGGCGACAACACCGCCCGGACCGTGGTGCCGGTGCGCGAGGCCGCACCGCCGGCCCCCACCCCGGGCCCGCCCCCCGGTACCACCCCGCCGGCACCCGCCCCGCCCCCGCCCCCGGCGCCGCCCGCCCCGGAGGCGGGACCCGGGGTTCGGGTCACCGCGCAGCCGGACCCCGGCTACGTCGGCGGCCGGGTCGTGGTGACGTACACCGTGCGCAACGGCCGCGGCGCGCTCGCGACCGGGCTGCGCCTGCGCGTCGGGCTGCCCGCCGGAATCCCGGGCGGCGGCCCCCCGCCGGGCTGCGACGCCTCGTGGGTGTGCGCGCTGCCGGACCTGGCGCCGGGCGCCACCAGCGTCGTCCAGGTGGTGCTCGCCCCCGACCGGGCGCTGACCGGCCGCGCCACCGGCGTCCTCACCACCACCGGGACGGACGCCGACCCGGGCGACAACACGGCACGCACCGGGCTGCGGATCCTCCAGCCGCGGATCGTCGCGGTCCCCCCGATCGGCAGGCCCGGCTTCGTCACCTCCGTGCGCGGCAGGGACTTCCCGCCGGGGGCACCGGTGCGGTTCACCTGGCGGCCGGGGATCACCGCCGCCGCGGCGCCGACCGTGCCGAAGCCGGACGGCACCTTCATCGGCCAGCTGCTGATCCTCGCCAAGGACCAGACGGGGCCGCGCACCATCACCGCGCGCGGGCCGGGGTTCTCCCGGGTGAGGACCGACTTCCTGGTGGTGAACGGCAGCGTGCAGCCGCCCGACGAGGTGACCCGCCGGTGATCCACGAGGTCGACGAAGCGCTGCGCGGCCTGCTCCGCGAGTCCGGGCTGGAGGCGGCCGGCGTCGAGGTCGTCCTCGACGCGCCCACCCGCGACTGGGCGGCGCGCCGCACCGCCCCCACGGTCTGCGCGTTCCTGTACGACATCCGGGAGGACGCCACCCGGCGCGGCAGCGGTGCCGGAGAGGTCCACGACGCGGACGGGTACGTGGTGGCGCGGCGCACGCCGCCCCGCTGGTTCCAGCTGACGTACCTGGTCACGGCGTGGGCCGCCCGCCCGCAGGACGAGCACCGGCTGCTCTCGCAGGTGCTGGCCGGTCTGGTGGGCACCGGCACGCTGCCCGAGCGGCTGCTCACCGGCACGCTCGCCGAACTCGGCCTGGCGGTGGGCCTGGAGACCGCGGGGGTCGGACCCGACGCGCCGGCCGCCTCCGACGTGTGGTCGGCGCTCGGCGGTGAGCTGAAGGCGTCGCTCGGCGTGCGGGTGCGCGCGCCGCTCGCCGGGGTGAACCGGGCCGCCGCGCCGCCGGTGACCGAGGGGCTCGTGGTGCGCTCCGCCCCCCGGTGGCAGGACGGGGAGCCGGTGCCGGGGCGCCGGCTGCGGTACGAGGAGGTGGCCGACCCCGGTCCGGAGGGCTTCGCCGGCCCGCGCGAGCGCCTCCCCGCCCCCGCCCGCCGCCGCCGGGGAGGCCGGCAGCCGTGACGTACACCGCCGACGCCGTCACCGCCGGCGGCGCCGCCGGGGCGGACCCCCTGTGGTCGCGGCTGCGCCGGGTCGAGGAGCGGGTGCGGTACGCGGTGGCGGCCCGCCGCGCCGTCGACCCCGACCCCGACGACCCCTACCGGGGCCAGTACCTCTCCCCCGCGGCGGTGGAACGCATCCTGGACGGGCGGGGCGGCCCCGAGGTGCCGGGGTACGAGCCGCTGCCCCCGCCGCCCGGGTCCGTGCTCGGCACGCTCGCCGAGCGGTTCGGCCTGTCGCCGCTGGACACGGACCTGCTGCTGATCGCGACGGCGCCGGACCTGGACGCCCGGTTCGAGCGCCTGTACGGCTACCTCAACGACGACCTGACGCGGCGCCGGCCGACGACGGGGCTGGCCCTGGAACTGTGCGGGCTCCCGGCCGCGTCGGCCGCACGGTTCCGGTTCTCCCCGGGAGCCCCCCTGGTCGCGGGTGGTCTGGTGGAGGTCACCGAAACGGACCGTCCGCCGCTGTCACGGGTGCTGGCCGTCCCGGACCGGGTCACCGCGCACCTGCTGGGCGGTGCGGAGCCGGACGCCCGCCTCGCCGGGGTGCTCGGCGAGGCCGGGGAGGACCCGACGGCCGAGGCGGCGGAAGTCGGCCGGGCGGCGGCCGCGGCCTGTTCCGGGACGGGCCTGGTGCACCTGCTCGGCCGGGGCGGTGACGCTCCGGGGCTCGCCGTCGCGGCCCTGCGCGCGGCCGGGTTGCGCCCGCTGGCCCTCGACGCGGCGGAACTCGCCCGGCACCGCGGTGACGTGCCCGCGATCGCCCGGGTGGCGGCGCGGGAGGCCCTGCTGACCGGGGCGGGCGTCGTCCTCGGCCCGCTGGAGGCGATGCCCCCGGAACCCGCCGAACGGACCCGGAGCATGCGCGCGGTGTGCGCGGCGCTGCGCGGGACCCCCCTGTTCACGTACGGCGCGGGCGGCTGGGATCCGGCGTGGGCGGCCGACACCCCGGTCGTCCTGCCGGTGGCCCCGCCCTCCGCCGAGCGGTGGTCCGCGCGCTGGCGGCACGCCCTCGCCGGGGCCGGGACGGACGGCTCGGTGAGCGGTGACGCCGACGCGCTGGCCCGGGCGGTCGCCGCGCACCGCCTGGACGGCGGGCAGTTGCGCCGCGCCGCCGACGCGGCGGTGCGCACCGCCGGCCTGGCCGGCCGCCCGCTCTCCCCCGACGACCTGCGCTCCGCCGTACGGGCGCAGAACGGCGCGGGACTCGCCCGGCTGGCCCGCAGGGTGGAGCCGGACGTCGGCTGGGAGGACCTGGTGCTGCCCCCGCCGACCCGCCGCAGCCTGCGGGAGCTCGCGGTGCGCGCCCGCCACCGCGAGCAGGTGCTCGGACAGTGGCGGATGCGGCCGGGCGGCGGCCGGGGCCACGGCGTGATCGCCCTGTTCGCCGGCGGGTCGGGCACGGGCAAGACCATGTCCGCCGAGGTGGTCGCGGCGGACCTCGGTATGGACCTGTACGTGGTCGACCTGTCCACGGTCGTCGACAAGTACCTCGGGGAGACCGAGAAGAACCTGGAGCGGATCTTCACCGAGGCGTCCGCGGTCAACGCGGTGCTGCTCTTCGACGAGGCCGACGCGATCTTCGGGAAGCGCTCGGAGGTCAGGGACGCGCACGACCGGCACGCCAACGTCGAGTCGGCGTACCTGCTGCAGCGCATGGAGTCGTTCGACGGGATCGCCGTGCTGACCACCAACCTCCGGGCCAACCTGGACGAGGCGTTCACCCGGCGGCTGGACGTGGTGGCGGAGTTCCCTGTGCCCGACGCCGCCCACCGGCTGGTCCTGTGGGAACGGTGCCTGGGGGAACGCCTGCCGCGCGCCGCCGACCTGGACCTCCGCTTCTGCGCGGACCGCTTCGAACTGGCCGGCGGCTCGATCCGGGCCTGCGCGGTGACGGCCGCCTACCTGGCGGCGGAGTCCGGTGAACCGCTCGCCATGGGGCAGTTGGTGACGGCGGTGGCGCAGGAGTACCGGAAGCTGGGGCGGTTGGTCCTGGAGGGCGAGTTCGGGCCGTGGACCGCGCACGTGCCGGCCGAGGGGTGAGGGCGGCGGGGCGGGGTGCCCGAAAGGGAAGGCGGACTGCCTCGCCCGCTGCCGGCCGAGGACGCCCGGGCCGCCGCCGCGGTCCGGACGGCCGCGCCCCGGAATCTCAGGACCACCACGGCTGCCGGGTCCGGCCGCGCTCCTCGTCCCGGACGTCGCCAGGGGTGTCCGGGAGAGGACCGGCACCCGGTCCCGGCGGGCGGAGCGGTGTCCAAGGCCGCGGGGGCCCGGGCGGGACGCCCGGACGGCCCGGCCGGGCGTCCGGGAAGGCAGCGCGGCTGCCCCCGGCCAGGTCCCCCCGCCCCTGTCGCGGCGCCGGACCCGCCTCGGAGACTCGACACCGACGCGAGTGATCCAGGACCGTGAAGGAGCGAGCATGCCGACGTACCTCACCCCGGGCGTGTACGTGGAGGAGGTGCAGTCCGGCGCCCGTCCGATCGAAGGGGTCGGCACGGCCGTGGCCGCGTTCGTCGGGTTCTCCCAGACCGGTCCGTTCCACGAACCGACCCTGGTCACCAACTGGGACCAGTACACCCAGCTGTTCGGCGGCTTCACCGAGGGCACCTATCTCCCGCACGCCGTGTACGGCTACTTCTCCAACGGCGGCGGCGCGGCCTACGTGGTACGGGTCGGCGGCTCCGGCGAGGACTCCTCGGCCCCGGCGGCCGACGACGGCCGGCGGTCCCGCGAGGCGCGGCCGGCCGAGCCGGTGGCGCTCGGCGGGTTCCTCGTCTCGGCCCGGCCCGGCACCTCCGGGCTGTCGGTGGAGATCGCCGACCCGGACGGCGAGAACCCTCCCGAGGACCGCTTCAGGCTGCTGGTCCGCCAGGGCGACCAGGTGGTGGAGACGTACGACGTCTCCACCCGCAAGAACGTCAGGGGATACGTGGTCGGCCAGACCCGCGCCTCCAAGCTGATCGAGGTCACCGAGCAGCGCGACGCCGCCCAGACCCGGCCCGCCAGCCAGACGGTGGCGCTCCCCGAGGCACCCGCCTCCCCCGCGGTGCCCGCCTCCGGCGAGGTGTCCCGGCTCGGCCCGGCCGAGTACGTCGGCGACGCGGCCGCCCGCACCGGGTTCGCCGGTCTGGAGGCCGTCGACGAGGTCACCATGGTCGCGGTGCCCGACCTGATGAGCGCCCACGAACGCGGCGACATCGACGACGAGGGGGTGCGCACCGTACAGCTCGCGGTGATCTCGCACTGCGAACAGATGGGCGACCGGGTGGCGGTCCTGGACACCCCGCCCGGGCTCACGGCCCAGCAGGTACGCACCTGGCGCAACGACGAAGCGGGCTACGACTCGCGGTACGCCACCCTCTACTACCCGTGGGTGCGGGTCTTCGACCCGGCGGCCGGCCGCAACACCACGGTCCCGCCGAGCGGGCACGTCGCGGGCGTGTGGGCGCGCAGCGACGCCGAGCGCGGTGTGCACAAGGCGCCCGCCAACGAGGTGATCCGGGGCGCGGTGGACCTGGAGATCCGCCTCAGCAAGGGCGAGCAGGACCTGCTCAACCCGATCGGCGTGAACTGCGTGCGCGCCTTCCCGGGCCGCGGCATCCGGGTGTGGGGCGCCCGCACCCTGTCCTCCGACCCGGCGTGGCGGTACCTGAACGTGCGACGCCTGTTCAACTACCTCGAGGAGTCCATCCTGCTGGGCACCCAGTGGGTCGTCTTCGAGCCGAACGACGACCGGCTGTGGTCGAGCATCCGGCGCAACGTCACCGCCTTCCTCACCGAGGAGTGGCGCCGGGGCGCCCTCTTCGGCCGCACCGCCGAGGAGGCGTTCTACGTGAAGTGCGACCGCGGCAACAATCCGCAGGAGTCCATCGACCAGGGCCGGGTGGTCTGCGAGATCGGCGTCTCGCCGGTCAAGCCGGCCGAGTTCGTGGTGTTCCGGCTGGCCCAGTTCTCCGACAGCACCAGCCTCATCGACGAGTGACCCGCGGGTCCGCAGGGAAAGGTGACGGACAGTCATGGCAGAGGGCGATGCTCTTTCCACCCACGTCTTCGGCGTGCAGCTCGGCGGGTACCTGGTGGAGTCGATCCAGGAGATCAGCGGGCTGACCGTCGAGGAGGAAGTCGTCGAGGTCCGACAGGTCACCGCGGAGGGCAAGCAGATCATCCGCAAGCAGCCCGGCGCCCGGCAGGCCGGCGAGGTCACCATCACCCGGGGGCTCGACAAGAGCAGCGAGTTCACCAAGTGGATCAAGGAGACCCTGAACAAGGGAGCCGTCGACTCCGCCCGGCAGAACCTGACCATCGAGATCAAGGACTCCACGGGCGACACGGTCCGCCGCATCCAGTTGATGCAGGGCTGGGCCTCCAAGTGGGAGGGTCCGTCGCTCAAGGCCGGCGAGTCCTCCGCGGCCACCGAGTCCGTCACGATCGTGTTCGAGGAGATCGTCGTCGAATGAGGCGCCGTACGGTCACGGCGGGCAGCCTGGAGGAGATCCTGGAGGCGACGGCGCCCGTCCCGGCACCCGAGCCGTCGCAGGCCCCGGCCCCCCGCCCCGCGACACCCCAGGAGCACGGACTGCGCACCGAGTTCGAGTTCGAGCTGCCGCGCGGGTACGTGGACGAGGCGGGCACGGTGCACCGGTACGGTGCGATGCGCCTGGCCACCGCCCGGGACGAGCTGCGCCCCCAGATCGACCTGCGGGTCAAGGAGAACCCGGCCTACCTGAGCGTGGTGCTGCTGAGCCAGGTGATCACCCGCCTCGGGGCGCTCACCGACGTGCACGCGGGGATCGTGGAGCGGATGTACGCCACCGACGTGGCGTTCCTCCAGGACTTCTACCGCCGCGTGAACAGCGAGGGGCACACGCGCGCGGCGGTGACCTGCCCGCACTGCGAGGGAGCCTTCGAGGTGGATCTCTCGGGTGGGCGCCTGGGGGAATCGTGACGTACGCGCTCCCCCGGCTCCGGGAGGAAGTCGCGTACGTCGCCTACCACTTCCACTGGCAGCGCGAGGAGATCCTCGGCCTCACCCACGCCGAGCGCCGGCAGTGGGTGAGCGAGATCGCTCGCATCAACACCCGTATGAACGAGAGTGGTTGACTCATGGCATGGCGGGACGGACTGCGCCGCCGGGCCTCGGCGGCGGACGCGGCCGGGCGGCCGGTCCCCCAGGCGGCGGCCGGGACGGCCGGCGAGGGCCGCCCTCCGGCCGACAGCGGGTCCGCGGGTCCCTCCGTGCCCGGTGACTGGGACGGCGGCTGGCGCGCCGCCCCGCCGCCGGCGCTGACCGTGGCCCGCACCCGGCTCGCCGTCAGCGACGGCCTCGCCTTCCGCTCGGGCCTCGCGTCCTGGGGGAACCCGTCCTTCGACGCGGGCCTCGGGCACGCGCTGCTGCCCTCCGCCCCGGCCGGTCTGATCCACGGGGTCACCCGTCCGGCCGCGCCCCGCGCCACCGCGCACGGCGACGGCGGCCCGCTGCTGTTGCGGGCGCCGCACCCGGACGGCCCGGGGCCCGCCGGGGCCGGGCCCGCGGCCGGCACGGCGCGGCCGTCCGCCCCGCACCCGCCCCGGGTGCCGCGCAGGACGCCACCGGGGCCGCCGGCCCGGACCGCGCCGGCCCGGGACACAGGGGCCGGGGGCGGCTCCGGGTCCGCCCGGCGGGCGGACGGATCCCGCGCCCCGTCACCGGCCGCGACGGCGGACCCCCGTCCCGCGCAGGGGAGTCCGGGAACCCCTGGCACCGGCGCACCCGCCACGTCCCCGGGCACGAGGGCCACGGCGCCCTCCCGCACGCCCGGGCGGGCCGACACCACCGCCGTCCCCCCATCCCCTCCGCTCCCCCCGCTCCAGCGCTCCGCCGGACCTCGGCCCGGCCGCGCGCCCGCGCCTGCCGGTGGCCTCGTGCCCCCCGCCTCACCGGAGGCGTCCGGCCGGCGGGCCGCTCCCGGGGCCGGCGAACAGGCGGTCCGTCCCGCCGGCCCCGGCCGCCCGCCGGAGGGACCGGGGATGCCGGTGGTCCGGCGCATCACCGCGGTGCCGGGCACCTCGGGCGGCGGACGGGCGGACCGGACCTCCCCGGACGGACCGGGTGGGGTCCCAGCTCCCCCGCCCGCACCGCCACGGGCCGGAGGCGGTGCGCGGCCGGACGCCGGACGGAGGGGGCGCACGCCGTCCGACGCCGTGACCCGGCGCGCTCCGGCAGGGGGTGGACCGGACTCCGAGGGCGCCCGCGGCGGGAACGCGCGGGCCGTGCGCACCCGGCCACTGGGGCCCCCGTCGACCGTTGCCCGGTGGACGTCCGCACCGGTGCGCCGGATCGTGGTGCTGCGGCCCGGCGTCCCCCCGGCCGGGACTCCGGGTGCTCCCCCGGGCGTGAGGCCGGAGGCGGGTCCCGCGGCCGCCACCGACGGGACTACCGGTGCCGCACCGCCCGCACAGCGCGCCACCACCCAGGGGCGACCGGGCGGCCGGTCGCCCCTGGGCGCACCCGTGAACGGCCTGCCCGCCACGGCAAGGCCGCTGACCGCCGAGGAGCCGCAGACGTCCCGCCCCGGTGCCGACGCGCACCCGGCGGGCGGACCGACGCTGCCGGTCGTACGGCGCCCGGCGGACGCCCCGGCTCCCGCACCGGGCCCCCGCGGCGGGGGCCCCGCGGCGTCCCCGGGCGACGGGGCCGTGCCCGCCCGCCGGGCCGCCCGGCCCGGCCCGCCCGGGGCCCGGACCCGCACCGGTCTGGGGGCACCGCTGCCCGCGATGCCGCCGACCGCCGACGTGCCCCGCCCGGCCGGTCCGGGTGGCCGTCCGGCCGCCCGGGACGTCCAGGACGTCCAGCGCGCCCCGGCGCGCCCGGACGCCGGCGCCACGGGTGCACCGGGGCGGGCCTCCGGCACCCGCGCCGGTACCGCACCCCTGCTGGGCACGGCGGACACCGCACGGCACAACCTGGTGAGCGGCTCCCCGGAGTCCGGGCGGACGGTGCCCGCCACGCCGCCGGTGATGCCGGGGACCCCGCGGCCGGCCCCTTCGGCCGCAGCCGTGCCCGCCCCCGTGCGGCGCGCGGCCCCGCCGGATCTCCCGGCGGCCCCGCCCGACGAGACCGCCGGGCAGTCCTCCGCGGGCCCGTCGCGCCCCCGTACGGCACCCGGCGGGCCGACGGCAGCGGCCGGCACGGGCGCCGGCGGACCCGTCGCGGGCGGCCACGGCGTACCCGGACCGGTCGTCCTCGCCCGGACCGTCCCCGTGCCCGGTGGGGTGCCGGTCCGTGACGGCGTGCGGACGTCCGGCGCCGGCGGCCGGCGCCCGCACGCCCCACGGCGGCCGCCGGCGCCCCGCGCCCTCTCGCTGCTCGCCGCGCGTCCGCTCACCGTCCGCACCCGGGTCCCGGAAGGCGTCGCACCGCCCTCCGGCACCCGCACCGCCGGGCGTCCCGTCGTGGCCGCGTCCTGGCGCCGCGAACCGGACCCGTCGCCGCGCGCGCCCCGCACCCCGGCGGTGGGCGGGCCGGGGGGACCGGCTGCTGGTGTGTCCGGGGGGCCCGGGGCGCCACGGGCGCGGCGGACCGCCCCCTCCCTCCCGGCGCCGCCGGGCCCGTACGACTCGCGGGCGTCCGATGCCGGTCACCCGGCGCCTCACCGGCCCGTTCCGGTCGTGCGGCCGAATCCGCCCGTCCAGCGGGCCGTGCCCGGCGGGGACGCGCTGATGCGCCCGCACGGGCTGCCGTTGCCCGGTCCGCACCCGTCCCCGCTCCAGGACCGCCCGTCGCCGCGCGCGGCGTCCGGCCCGGCCGTGCCCGTGGTCCGCGCCGCGCGTGCGCCGGCGACGGCACCGGGGCGTACCGGTGGGGCGGAGGTGCCGGTGGTCCAGCGGGAGGTGTCCGCGCACGGGAGGCAGCGGTCGGCCTCCGCGCCGCCGCCCGCCGCGAGGACCGCCGCGAAGCCCTCCGGAGGGACCCCCGAAGGGGGCACGGGCCGGCCGAGGGGCGCGTCCGGGGAGCCCGGCATCGACCTGGACGACCTGGCACGGCGCCTCCTGGACCCGGTGTCCCGGCTGCTCCGCGCCGACCTGCGGCGCGGCCGGGAACGCGCGGGCCGCCCCCACGACGGACGCCGCTGAGGAGACCGAACGGATGGCCAAGGGATGACGGACAACATCTTCGCGACGAGCGTGTTCTTCCGGCTCGCGATCGGCGGCAACGACCTGGGGGCCTTCCACACCTGCTCGGGCATGGGGGCGCAGGTGGAGATGGAGAGCTACGCCGAGGGCGGCAACAACGGCTTCACCTGGCAGTTGCCCGGCCGCGTCACCTGGTCGAACATCACGCTCACCCGGCCGGTCACGGCCGACACGGCGAAGATCGGACGCTGGCTCGACCAGACGCTGCGGCGGGTGGAGCCCAAGGACGGCGAGATCGTGGCGCTGAAACCGGACCTGACCCGGATCATCAGCTGGCAGGTGCTCGGCATCGTGCCGGTGCGCTGGCAGGGGCCGTCCTTCGACCCGTCCTCCTCGCAGCCGGCCGTCGAGACGCTGGAGATCGCGCACGAGGGGCTGCGGCCCTCGTGACGGCCCGCCGCGCGTAGTCCGGCACACGCCCCGCCACCCGCGCCCCATCCGTACGGAAGGAGTTCCCGGTATGTCCTCTGCGGTCCGTACCAGCCGGGCCAGGGCCCAGCTGACCCTGAAGGAACCGCCGGCGGCGGTCGGTGCCAAGCCCGGCGGGACGATCGCGCGGCTGGACCTGCAGTTCAACCCGACCACGCTCCGGCTGAGCAAGACCACCGAGTGGCGGCGCAGCCCGTCGCGGATGGCCGGGCAGTCGGCGCTGCCCGAGTTCGTCGGCAGCGGGCCCCGGGAACTGAGCCTGGAGGTCTTCCTCGACGCGACCTCGACGCACGACAACTCCGTCGAGCAGGCGGTGGAGAAACTGATGAAGGCATGCGTGCCGACACCGTCGAGCCTCGCGCGGAAGAAGCCGGCCAGTCCGTGGGTGCGCTTCGAGTGGGGCACCGCCCGGACGACCTCGTTCGACGGGGTGCTGTCGAGCCTGTCGGTGACGTACACCCTCTTCGACGTGGACGGCAAGCCGCTGCGGGCCACGTGCGCGCTGTCGGTCGAGGAGGCGAGCGTCGACCCCCCGGGGCAGAACCCCACCTCCGGCGCGCGCACGGCCCGCAGCACGCACACCGTGGTGGCCGGGGACAGCCTGGCGCTGCTGGCCTGGCGGGAGTACGGCGACGCGACGGCCTGGCGGGTCATCGCGGAGGCGAACGGGATCGACGACCCGATGGCCCTGGTGCCCGGCACCGAACTGGTGGTGCCGGGGCCGGTGGGCGCGGACGGTGAGGAGGAGCGGTGAGCACACCCGAGGCCCGGGGCGGCCGGTCGTTCGCGGCGGACCCCGTCGTGGAGGCGCCCGACGAGCTGCCGCCGATCTGGGCGGCGCAACTGGTGAGCTGTCTGGTGGACGAGAACGTGGGCCTGCCGGACGCCGCGGTGCTCACCTACCGCGACCCCGACCACGAGTTCCTGAAGTCGACCGGCATCACCCTCGGCACGCCGCTGCGGGTGTCGGTGGTGACGGTCGCGGGGCAGGCGCGCGAGCGGTTGTTCAACGGCGAGGTCACGGCGGTGGAGATCGACCGGGACGGCACCGGGTCGTTCACGGTGGTGCGCGCCTACTCCACCGCGCACCGGCTGCAGCGCGGCCGGAAGGTGGTGGCGTACCGGAACATGACGGCCGCCGCCATCGTCCGCAAGGTGGCCGCCGGGGCGGGTCTGGCCTGCGGGAAGGTGGAGGCCGCGCCGGTCACCTACCGACAACTGTCGCAGGCGAACGTCTCCGACTGGGACTTCCTGCAGTACCTGGCGGGCGAGAGCGGTGCGCAGGTGCGGGTCGACGACAAGGGGGTGCTGCAGTTCACCCGGCCCCGCAGGGCGGCCGGTGCGCCCGCGCCGTCCACCCCGGCCACGCAGAGCCCGATGGTGCTGGAGTACGGGCGGAACCTGCTGGCGCTGCGGGCCTCGCTCTCGGGTGCGGACGGCGCGGGCTCGGTCGAGGTGCGGGGCTGGGACGCCACCACCAAGACCCCGCTGGTGGCCAGGCACCCGTCCGTGACCAGCGACACGGTGCTGCCGGGGCTCAGTCCGGCGCTGGCCGCCCGCTTCGGGGCCTCGGCGAAGCTGACGGTGACGGACACCCCGTACCGCACGCAGGCCGAGACGACGGCGGTCGCCAGTGCGACGGCCGCTCGGGTCAGCGCCGGTTTCGGCGAGCTGGAGGCGGTGGTCGAGGGCAATCCGCGGCTGCGGGCGGGCAGTCCGGTCGCGCTCGGCAACGTGGGGCAGGCGTTCTCCGGCCGGTACACGGCGACGGCGGTGCAGCACGGCCTGGACCCGCACGGCGGCTACCGGACGACGGTGTGGGTCAGCGCCAGTGCGGACCGGTCCCTGGCCGGACTGGTGACCGGGGCGAACGCGCCCGGCCGCGGCCCGCGCCTGCCGGGGCTGGCGATCGGCGTGGTGACGGACGTGCGCGAGCCGGGCGGCGCGCAGAACGGCGGGGTCCGGCTCAAGTTCCCCTGGCTGGACGACACGTACGTGACCGACTGGGTGCGCACCGTGCAGTGGGGCGGCAAGGGCGGCGGCGGTGTGGTGAGCCCCGAGGTCAACGACGAGGTGCTGGTCGGCTTCGAGCAGGGCCTGCTGGACAGCCCCTATGTCATCGGCGGCCTCTACAACGGCGTGGACCGGGCCTCCCCGCACGACGTGCCGCTGGTGGACTCGACCAGCGGGAAGGTCAACCGCCGTTCGGTGGTGTCGCGTTCGGGTCACCGGGTGGAACTGCTCGACGCTCCGGCGCCGGGTCCGTCCGGGGTGCGGCTGCGCACCGCGGACGGGCGGCTGGAGGTGCTGCTGCACGACCGCGACCACAGGATCGAGGTGACGGTGTCCGCGGCCGGCGGCCGGCGCCCGCTGTCCTCGCTGCGGCTGGACGAACAGGGCATCACGCTCGACGCACGGAGCGGCAGGGTGCGGGTGAAGGGCGGCAGCGTGGAGATCGACGGCACCACCGCGGTCCGGATCGGCGGCCGGTCCGTGAACGTCGCCGGGCAGGCGGACCTCACGCTCGACGGCGGCCTGCTGGGAGTGCTGAAGGCGGATCTGATCCGCATCAACTGACGCCCCGTCGGTGCGGCCGGAGCGTTCCCCGGCCGCACCCCGGTGACGACCCGTACGCGTTCCAGGGCCCTCGCGGGCCACGACCCCTCCGGAGGAGCCCGGCATGCCCGCCGCAGTCCGTATCGGTGACCCCACCAGTCACGGGGGGGTGATCACCGCTCCGCCGCCCGCGGCCGCCGCCGCGGTCGCGCGGGTACTGGTCGGCGGGCGTCCCGCCGCGGTCCAGGGGAGCCTCCACGTGTGCCCCGCGCACCCCGAACTCGGCCCCGCCAACGTGATCCTGCCCAACCCGACGGCGCTCGCGGCCGGCGCCGTACTGATCGGCGGGATACCGGCCGCACGGATGGGCGACACCACGGCGTGCACCGGAAAAGTGGCCCTGGGCGCCGTGAACGTGCAGATCGGAGGCGCGCTGTGAGCGAGCGGTTCATCGGGCGGGGCTGGGCGTTCCCGTTGCGGGTCGGGCCGACCGGCGGGATCGCCATGGTGGAGCGGGAACGGGAGATCGAGGAGGCGATCCGGCTGGTCCTGGGCACCGCGCCCGGCGAGCGGCCGATGCGGCCGGAATTCGGCTGCGGCATCCACGACTACGTCTTCGCGCCCGGCGACGGCGCCACCGCGGGGCGGATCGCCCAGCGGGTGCGCGAGGCGCTGGAGCGGTGGGAGCCGCGGATCGGGGTGGAGGACGTGGTGGTGGCCTTCGACGCGGTGGACGCCGGCACCCTCTACATCGACGTGCGCTACACGGTGCGGTCCACCAACGACCGGCGCAACCTGGTGTTTCCCTTCTACACGATCCCCTCCGAGGAGGGGACCGAGGAAGCGGTCGCGGACTGATGGCCCTGCCCTCCCCCAACCTGGACGACCGGCGGTTCCAGCAACTCGTCGACGAGGCGAAGCGGTACGTGCAGCAGCGCGCCCCGGAGTGGACCGACCACAACGTCTCCGACCCGGGCGTCACCCTGATCGAGACGTTCGCGTACCTCGTGGACCAGTTGCTGTACCGCCTGAACCGGGTGCCGGACAAGAACTACACCGCTTTCCTCGACCTCCTGGGCATCCGCCTGTTCCCTCCGGCGGCGGCGGGCGCCGAGGTCGACTTCTGGCTGTCGGCGCCGCAGCCGGACACGGTGACGCTGCCCGCCGGCACCGAGGTGACCACCGCCGACGGCGAGACGGAGGATCCCGTGGTGTTCGCGACCACGGACGAACTGCGCATCGTACCGAGCGAGTTGATCCGGCTGGTGACCGCCCCGCGCAGCGGTGAGCAGACCGACCGGACCGGCGCGCTCGCCGAGGGCCGCGACGTGCCGTGCTTCGGGTCCGCCCCCGAGCCGGGTGACGCGCTGCTGTTCGGGCTGCCCGCGGCGGTGCCGCGCTGCGTGGTCGCGGTACGCCTGGACAGCCGGGTGGAGGGCGTGGGCGTGGACCCGCGCCAGCCGCCGCTGGTGTGGGAGGCGTGGGACGGCGGCCGCTGGCGGTCGTGCGAGACCGGCCCGGACACCACCGGTGGCCTGAACCGGCCGGGCGAGGTGATCGTGTACGTGCCGCCCGGGCACGCGGCGTCCGTGATCGGCGGGGTCCGGGCGGGCTGGCTGCGCTGCCGGGTCACCGAGGCGGAGCCGGGCCAGCCGTTCTACTCGGAGTCCCCGACGGTGCGCGAGGCGACGGTGTTCACCGTCGGCGGCACCACCCGCGTGGAGCACGCCGAGACCGTCACCGACGTCCCGCTCGGCACCTCGGAGGGGGTCGCGGGCCAGACGTTCCGGCTCGGCCGGCCGCCCGTGCTGCTGGACGGCGAGCCGCCGGTGGTGGAGGTCTCCTCGGCCGACGGCTGGCTGCGCTGGGAGGTGGTGGAGCACTTCGGCCGGTCGGGCCCCGCCGACCGGCACGTCCGGGTGGACGCCACCACCGGTGAGTTCACGTTCCCCCCGGCACTGCGCGAACCGGACGGCACCCTGCGGCTGTGCGGCGCGGTGCCGGAGAAGGGCGCCCAGGTGCGGGTGTCCCGCTACCGCACCGGCGGCGGCCCGGCCGGCAACGTCGCCCGCGGCGCGATCTCGGTGCTGCGCAGCTCCGTTCCGTACGTCGCGCGGGTCACCAACCGGGAGGCGGCGCGCGGCGGGGTGGACGGGGAGACCGTCGCCAACGCCAAGCTGCGGGCCCCGGACGCGCTGCGGATGCAGGAGCGGGCGGTGACCGCCGAGGACTACGAGACCATCAGCCGGCAGGCGGCCCCCTCGGTGCGGCGCGTGCGCTGCCTGCCCGCCGCGGACGAGGCGGGCGCGGTGCGGGTGCTGGTGGTGCCCGACGCGGTGGCCGACGACGGTGACCGGCTCCGGTTCGAGCAGCTGATCCCGTCGGACCAGGTGCTCGCCGCGATCACTGCGAGCCTGGACGAGCGGCGGCTGATCGGGACCCGGCTGGTGGTGGAGCCGCCGGTCTACCAGGGCGTCACCGTGGTCGCCCGGCTCGCGGTGGCGCCCGGCGACACCGACCGGGTGCGGGAGGCGGCGCTCACCGCGCTGTTCCGGCACCTCGATCCGCTGCACGGCGGGCCGGACGGCACCGGGTGGCCCTTCGGGCGGCCGGTGCAGTACGGGGAGGTGTTCGCCGTGCTGCAACGCGCCACCGGCAACGCGCTGGTGGAGGACATCCGGCTGTTCGCCGCCGATCCGGTCACCGGGCGGCGCGGCGCGCCGGTGGACCGCGTCGACGTGGCCCCGGGCGCGCTGGTGTTCTCGTACCGCCACCAGGTCGTCGTGCAGCCGATCGAGCCGGAGGCCCGGGCATGAGCCGCGCCACCGTCCCCGGTCTGCCGAGCCGGCACCCGATCGGCGGGCTGCTGCCCGCGCTCTACGCGGACGACGACTTCGCCCAGCGGTTCACCGCCGGACTGGACACCGTCCTCGCCCCGGTGTTCGCGACCCTCGACAGCCTGCCCGCCTATCTCGACGCGCGGGTGGCTCCGCTCGACTTCGTCGCCTGGCTGGCGTCGTGGGTGGGCGCCGCCGACGACCCGCGGTGGCCCGCGGAGCTGCGCCGCGAGGCGGTGGTGCGCGCGGTGGAGCTGCACCGCCGGCGCGGCACCCGGCGCGGCCTGGTCGAACGGCTTTGGCTCACGCTGGGCGTGCACGCCGACGTCGTCGGCGACGGCGGGGCGGTGTGGTCCTCCACCGCGGGCGCCGGCCTGCCGCCCGAGCCGTCCGGCGAGGTGGTGGTCCGGGTGTGGCCGGGCCGGGGTCCGGAGGTGGACGGGGCCCGGGTCCGGGAGGCCGTCCGGGACCTGTGCCCCGTCCACGTTTCGTGCCGGGTGGAGGTCCTGCCCGGCCCGCCCGCCGACGAAGGGAGGTGACGCCGTGCGCGCCTGTCCCGTGTGCGGGGCGTCCAACGGTCCCGAGGACGACTTCTGCGGCAACTGCGGTTCGTACCTGGGCTGGTCCGACGGCGCGCGCGGCCGGTCCGCGCGCGCCGCCGCCCCAGAGCCGCCGGACCCGGTGGCCGGGCCGTCCGGCGCCCCGCCGGCGCACGGGTCCGCGACGGAGCCCGCCGCACCGGCCGGCGGGTCCGGCGCGGGGTCCGCGTCACCGGACGGCGGGCCCGGCGCGGAGCCCGCCCCGCCGTCCGGCGGGCCCACCGCCTCCCGCCCCGCGCCGTCGGGTACGCCGTCCTTCCGGACCCGGCTGGCGGGCCGCGTCCGCCGGGACGCGGAGGACACCGGCACGCGGCCCGGGGCACACCGCCCCGAGGGGCCGGGGACGCCCGCGGCGGGGGCGCCGGGCGTACCCGCCGTCCCGGAACCGGCGGGCTCCCGCGAGGACGGCTCCCGGCCGGGGGGGCCGGGCTCGGAGCCGGGGCCGGCAACGACGGGACCGGCCCCGAGGGGGGCTGACGCGACGCCGGCGGTCCCGGCACCGGACGCGGCACCGCCGCCCCCGCGCGCGCGGGGAGCGGGCGGCGGCCGGGCTCCCGGGGGCGGCCCCGCACCGGACGTTCCCGGTGCCCGGCCCCCGGCCGCGCCGGAGCGGGCCGCGCCGCGGTCCGAGCCGGTGCTGCCCGTGCGGCCCGCGAAGCCGGTCGCGCCGCGTCCCGTGGTGCGCCCCGTGGTGGCGCCGCAGGAGGGGGCGGGGCTGCCGTGCCCCAGGTGCGGCACGCCCAACGCACCGGACCGCCGGTTCTGCCGCCGGTGCGCCGCCCCGCTGAAGCCGGCGGCGGCGTCCGCCGCGCTGCCGTGGTGGCGGACCGTCTGGCCGTTCCGCCGCCGCGGGGTGCGGGCCGGCTCCGGGCGGGCGGTGCGCCTGCTGGTGGTCCTGGCCGTGGTCGTGGCCCTGTGCGCGGCCGGGTTCCTCCTGCTGCCCGCCGGACGCGCCCTGATCGAGGACACCCGGGACAAGCTCGGTGGCGCCAGGGCCGTCACCCCCGCGGGGGTCACGGCCAGCGCCCAGGTGCCCGCGCACCCGGCGGCCGGCACCACGGACGGCCTCAGCAACCGCTACTGGGGCGCGCCCGGGCCGGGGGCCTCGGTGACGTACACCTTCGGCAAGCCGTTCCGGCTGGTCGACCTCATCGTCACGAACGGCGCGTCCACGGTGCCCGAGCAGTACGCCCGCGAGGCCCGGGCGCTCCGGATGGACGCGTGGATCACGTCGGCGGACGGCACGGTGCGCCACGGGGAACTCGTCCTCGACGACAAGCCGGGACCGCAGACCTTCCCCAGCGGGATCAACGACGTGGTGACCGTGCGCCTGGTGCTGCGGTCGGTCGTGAAGCTCACGCCCGGTCGTCACGTCGCGGTCGCGGAGGTGGAGTTCTTCCGGCGGGGCTGACGGCCGGCGACGCGGGCCGCGGTCTCCCGCCGCGGCGCGGGCCGCACCGGGCGTAGCCGACCGGCCGACCGGCCGACCGGCTACGGCGTGTCCCCCGGGGCCGCCGCGGGCTGCGCGCCGAGGCCGGCGAGGAAGGCGGTCAGGACGCGGCACGGGCGGGGTTCGACCTCGACGGCGGCGTGGCCGAGCCGGGGGCCGGACTCGTAGGGCTCCCGCAGGCGCGGGCCGGGGGTGGCCATCTGCCACAGCGCCCCGGCCATGCCGGTCGCCGTGGCGACCAGGCCGACGGTCTGCAGCTCGGTCAGGCCGAGCAGCCGTCGCAGTTCCCCGCCGATCAGCGTGATCTCCTCGTGGGTCATGAGTTTGAAGGCGCGCACCGCGTCGATCGACACGTTGCGCTCGGGTTCATCGACGCCTGGGCCAGCAGGTCGCAGAACACCGGCCGCGCCGCCAGCGTGACGGTGACGACCCCGGCGACCTCCGCCGCGGTGGAGTGGGCCCGGCGTCCGGGATCGCCGCGCAGGTCGGCGGACCACTGCCGCCGGCCCTCCGCCGTGAGCCTGAGGAAGATCTGCTCCCTCGTCTCGAAGTAGCGCAGCAGGGCCGGCTTACTGATCGTTTCAGAATGGGTTGGGCTGCGGGCCTTGCACTCGCCGATCTTGGTCGGCAGGGTGTCCGGGTGCGTGCTGATCTTGTTCCTGACGACCTGTGGGAGCGGGTGGCCCCGCTGCTGCCACCACCTCCCGACCGGTGCCGCCGGCATCCCGGGCGGCTTCGCGTTCCGGACCGGGCGGCTCTCGCGGGCATCGTGGACGTCCTGCGGACCGGCGTTGCCTGGCGCGACGTTCCGGCCGGGACCGTGGGCTGCTCCGGAGTCACGGCCTGGCGTCGGCTGCGGGAGTGGACCGAGGCCGGCGTCTGGCCCCGCCCGCACGCCGCCCTGCTAGATGAATGAGTCCGATGTCTTCAGTGGTCATAGGCGATCAGTGAGCTTTGACTGTGGCTTCGGTGGTCCAGTTGTGCCAGATGCCGGCGGCGAGGGCGAGGAGGCGTTGGCCGGTGCGGGCGAAGACTCCGGCCGGAGTTCTGCCGCCGTGCTGTTCGAGGCTGAGCTGGCCTTTGAGGGTGTCGATGACAGCCTCGATCCACTGGCGGCCCCGGGCGATCTTCCCGTGCCGGACCGGTTCGTCCTTGCGGTCCGGCCGCACGAGGTGGGCGCCGAGGCGCTCGCTGACGAAAGTCTCGAACTCCTTCCCGGCGAAGCCCTTGTCGGCGAGGATCACCTGCCCGGCGCGAACGAGGTGGTGGTCGCGTTCGAGCAGCACGGCCGTCACCTCCCGCTCGCCGGTCTTCGGGTTGGCCAGGCACCAGGTGACGGCATGCCCTCCGCGGTGGTGACGAGGTAGAGCCGAAAGCCCCAGAAGAAGCGGGAGCGGCTGCGGCAGTATCCGTAACCGCGGTGCCCGGCGAGATCGGAGCGTTTGACGGTCTCCCGGGAGGCCGCGCCGGGCAGCGGGGTGGAGTCGATCAGCCGCAGGTCGTCGTTCCAGGTCGGCACCTGCCGGGCCAAGGCCTCGATCACGCGGCTGATCAGTGGCCCGGCCGCGTTGAGCCGTTTGTTGTAGGCGGACTGCTGGGGCAGGTAGCGGAACAGGTGCCCCAGCCGGGCGTGGGCGAAGCGGATCCAGTGGCGGGCTGAGGGAAAGCCCAGCAGGAACTGGGCGACGGCCGGGCACAACAGCTCGGCGTCCGTCAGTTTCGGGGGCCGCCCGATCCGGCGACAAGGAGCCACACGGTCGTCGATGAACACGTACAGTGCCGCCGGAAGGGCGTCCGGGTTTGTCTTCACACACTGGCCAACGGGCGCCCTTCGCCTGGTCGCGACCAGCACGAACATCGGGCCCATTCATCTAGGGCCCCGGCCGACCAGACCGCGCGAACCACCGTGGAGACCGTATGGACCTGCGCCTGTACGGCGCGAGTGGGCCGTGCCGCTGACGCCCGGGGCGACCGGCAAAGCGATCGGTTGCGCAGTGCTGGGATCCGCCCCTCAGCTGCGGCCCCGCACCGCCGCGAGGCATTGGTCGTAGAGGTCTACCAGGTCGAGTCGTCCGTCGTGTCTGGCCCAGAGCTCGGTTGCCGTGTCGGCGCAGGCGAAGACCGTCGCGACGATCGCCTTAGCACGCGGGTTGGGGGTCGGGCCGGGGGCGGTGCCCAGCCGTGCCTGGATGACCGGGACGAGTGCGGCCTGCCAGCGCAGTCGTTTCTCGATGTACCGGGCGTGCAGGGCGGGGGTGTCGAAGATGAGACGGGAAAGTTCCAACGCCCGCTCAGGAGTGTGGTTGGCGGTCAGGAGAACCTCGAAGCCGGCGCGCAGGGCGTCCCATGCGGAGACCTCGGCCGACTGCTGTTCGACGGTCTGTTTCAGCAGTTCCCCCAGCGCATCCTGATCCCCGCAGACCAGATCCTCTTTGGTGCCGAAGTAGCGGAACAAGGAACGCTGCGAGATCCCTGCCTCCCGGGCGATCTGCGCGATCGTCGTCTGCTCGTAGCCCTGCTCGGCGAACAGGCGAACCGCCGTATCCAGGATCGCCTGGGCGGCGACCTGTCGCGAGCGATCCCACAAAGTCGTCATGGGCGTCAGGCTATCGCCTCTGGACAGCAGCCGCCTAGGTGGCATTAACTGCCAGAAAGGCAGCGACTGAAAGAAGGCGACCGTGACAGCCGTCGACTACCGCGGACAGACCACACTGATCACCGGGGCCAGCGCGGGCCTCGGCGCCGAGTTCGCCCGCCAGCTCGCCGCCCGCGACTCCGACCTGGTGCTGGTCGCCCGCCGCAAGGAACGCCTGGAGGAGCTGGCCGCCGAGTTGCGCGCACACCACCACATCCAGGTGCACGTGGTGGAGATGGACCTGGCCACGGACAACCCCGGGCAGGCGCTGGCCACGCGGATGGACCAGCTCGGCCTACACGTCACGAGCCTGATCAACAACGCCGGGTTCGCCACCTTCGGCCCCTTCCACCAAGCAGATCCGGAACGGCTGCGCCGGGAGGTCGCCGTCGACGTGACCGCCGTGGCCGACGTCAGCCGGGCCTTCATCGAGCAACTGCGCACGGAGGGGCGCGGAGTGCTGGTCAACGTGGCGAGTATGGCGGCCTACCAGCCCAACCCGCGTATGGCGCTCTACGGGGCGACCAAGGCGTTCGTGCTCAGCCTCACCGAGGCTCTGTGGGAGGAGTCACGCGGTACCGGTCTGCGGGTGCTGGCCCTGTCCCCCGGCGCGACCCGGACCGAGTTCTTCGACGTCGTGGGCACCACGCAGGCCGCCGGAAAGTCCAGGCTCGCCTCGCCCGTCGACGTCGTCCGCACCGCGCTGACCGCCCTGGACCGCAGGAACCCGCCGCCCAGCGTCATCGCAGGCCGCATGAACCGGGTGATGGCCTTCCTCGCCCGCCGCTTGGCCACCCGGCGGCAGGTCATCCGGGCCATCGGCCGGCTCACCGCCGAGGGGGCATGACGATGGGTGGTAAAGCCGTCGTCCTGGGCAGAGGGGACCTGTCCCCGAGGAGTGGACACCTCTGAGCCCGGCCCCGCCAGGGGCCGGGGAAGAGGAATCTCTTACGGTGATGAAGGTCTACTCGCCCGAGTTCGAGGCGGACGCCGTCGCGCTGTACCTGTCGGACCCGAGCCACACCTTCGAGGGCATCGGCAAGGACCTGGGGATCAGCCGGGAGACGCTGCGCAACCGGGTGCGGGCCGAGCGGGCCCGCCGCGGTGAGAGCGGCACCACAAACACGAACACGAAGGACGTCCCGGTGAGCGAGGCCACGAGGCAGGAACTGGAGGCCGAGATCGCGGCCCTGCGCACGGAGCTGAAGGCCGTGCGCAAGGAGAACCGGAAACTGGCCACCGAACGGGACGTCCTGCGCAAGGCGACGAAGTTTTCCGCACAGGAGATGACCTGGTGAACCGCTGCCAGTTCATTGAGGACCACACCGCGCCTGGGGCGTGAAGCGGTTGTGTGCCGTGCTGGAGGTCGCCCGGTCCAGCTTCTACAAATGGCGGTCCGGCCGCGCGACCCGCGCCGCGCGTGAGCGGGCGGACGCGGCACTTGCCGAGCGGATCAGGGCCGTGCATGCCGAGTGGGACGGCACCTACGGTCGTCCTCGCATCACCGCCGAGCTGCGCGAGGACGGTGAACGCGTGAATCACCAGCGCGTCGGAGAGCTCACGCGGAAGTTCGGCATCACCGGGCTGCGGCTGCGCAAGCGCCAGGTCACCACCGTGCCCGAACCGTCCGCCACACCGGTGCCGGACCTGCTGGGGCGCGACTTCACCGCCAGCGCGCCGAACACCAAGTACGTCGGCACCATCACCTACCTGCCGGTGGGTGACGGCGAGTTCCTGTATCCGGCGACGGTGATCGACTGCTTCCCGCGCCGTCTGGTGGGCTGGTCGATCGCCGACCACATGCGCACCTCGCTGGTCACCGACGCGCTCAGGGCAGCCGCCGCGACCCGCGGCAGCCTGGCCGGAGCCGTCTTCCACAGCGATCACGCAGCCCAGTACACCTCCCGCCAATTCGCCGCTGTCTGGGCTGAGCTGGGGGTGCGGCAGTCCATGGGCGCGGTCGGCACGAGTGCGGACAACGCACTCGCCGAGTCGTTCAACGCCGCCCTCAAACGCGAGACGCTCCGTGGCGCCCGCCGCTTCGACGGGGCCCGCGCCTGCCGCCTGGCGGTCTTCCGCTGGACCACGCGCTACAACACCCGCCGCCGGCATTCGGCGAACGGACAGCAGGCACCGATCGTCTACGAACAGCAGTCAGCTACCCTGACACTTGCCGCATAACGACACGAACAGGTGTCCACCCCTCGGGGACAACGCCCGCTGCCTGGGAGCCTGCGACTTGATGGCCGACGGGAGGTGAGGGAATTGTCCGGTGCGATGGTGATCAGTGAAGAGGTAGGGCCGGTTCGTCATCAGAGGCGAGCGGAAGTTGGGGATTACTCGTCGTCTGGCGGGACGTCGGCAGGTCCCGGGAACGCCGGATCGGGGAGAAGAGCAGGATCAGTGCGGCGAGCGGGATCCCCGCCGTCGTGATGGCCATGGCGGTGCGGAGGCCGAGTGCGGTTCCGAGCACGCCGCCGAGCAATGCGCCGATGGGGATCGCTCCGTAGCTGAGGAATGCTGTGCTTGCGGTGAGACGGCCGAGGAGATCCGGCGGGCAGTAGCGTTGCTGGAAGCTCGCCTTGATGATGTTGCCGGCGACGACACCTGCGGAGACGCTGAAGCCACCTGTCACAAAGAGCAGGATCCCGGCTCCGCCGGCGGTCAGCGGGATGAGCAGACCGAGTGTGGGAAGTCCCAGTTCGAACAGCAGTGTCGCGCGGCCCGTGCCGATCCGGTGAGCGACCCGGCGTGCGGCGAATGCCCCGGCTACACCTCCGGCGCTGGTCGCCGCGATGAGTACGCCGACCGTTCCCGGGGTCAGGCCGACGCTTCGGACCAGGAAGACCACCTGGATTGACTGGTATCCCATAAGGGCCAGATTGGAGGCGGCTCCGAAGAGTGTGAACGTGCGGAACCAGGGGTCATAGGCGATCAGCCGCAGGCCTTCGCGGACTTCACTGACCAGTGAAGTGGGGCGGTGTTCGGTTCTGGTGATGCGTGGCTCGCGATGCCGGATGCCTGCGAGGCACAGAAGGGAGACGAGGAATGTCGCGGCATTGGCGAACATCCCGTTCACCGCGCCTGCCAACTGCGCGATCAGGCCGCCGGAGCCGAGCCCGGCAATCTGCGCGGCGGATGCACTGCCGTGCAGTTTGGCGTTGCCCTCGGGCTGGTCATCGGGTTCCAGAATGGTGGGGAGATAGGCGGTGTAGGCGGTTTGGAAGAACACCGCTGCCGTGCCTGTCAGCAGGGCGACGGCCAGTAGTGGTCCGATACCCAGCAGGCCGGACCATGCGGTGACCGGGACGCTGGCGAAGAGCACGAGGGAGACCGCGGCGGCGGCCAACATGATCGGTCTGCGGCGCAGCCGGTCCACCCAGACACCGACCGGGAGACCGATGATCAGCCAAGGGGCCCAGGCTGCGGCGCTCAGCAGGCCGACCTCGAACGTGCTGGCGTGCAAGGTGGAGACGGCGACCAGCGGCATCGCCACCCCGGTGACGGACGCGCCGAACTTGCCGGCGGTCTCGCCGTACCACAGCAGGCGGAAATCACGGTGGCGACGCAGGAGGCGACCGTGTATGCCGTAGCTCATGCGGAGTCATGCTCCTTGCGGGGGAACGATTGGAGCTGCACGACGACGGGGAGCGGGCTCGGTGGCCGGCGCAGGGGTATGGCGGGCGATGACAGCCATCAGCTCCGCGTTGAGCGCCTCCAACTGCTTCGGGGTCATCCGCAGGTCACTCCAGTCCGAGACAGTGCCGGCGCTCCGCCACGTGTCGTCCCAGTCCTCGCCGATGTAGTTCACGACCCGGCTGAAGTGCTGCTGCAGCAGTTCGTGCAAGTAGACCGACAGCGCGCCCTCGGTGTCGGGATCGTCGCGGAAATCGGCGGTGTTCAGCTCATTGGGGACGTCGGCCCTTCTCCACCAGCGCTCGCGTTTCGTGCCCCGTCCGGTTTCCTCCACGATGAAGCCGTGTTCGGCGAGGTGGCGCAGGTGCCAACTGATGGTGCCGGTGTTCTCCCCGAGGCGTTCGGCGAGCCTGGTGGCGGTAGCGGGGCCGTCCAGGCTGAGCAGCTCGAAGATGTTCATCCGCAGCGGGTGGGCCAGCCCTCGCAGGCTGCGCGCATCAAGGCGCCGGGTGGGCTTGACGGGCTGTGATGTGCGTTCGGGTCGGTCGGACATGCCAGCAGCGTAGGTTGCTGAGTCCCCTCTGCAGAGGAAATTCTGCCACTGCAAGGCGTCGCTGTCAGCGCGGCGGGTGAGACGGGACGACCGAGTAGCCGTGTGGCCCCAGGAGTGACGGACGGTGTTGCTCATAAATAACGGCGGATCTGAACCGCTTAAAACTACCGGCGGGTTACTTGCTCCCTGGTGTCTGGGCCAGGACTCCGGGGCAATCCATGGCGCTGGAGCACTCCCGCCGCCAACTCGCCGAGGCGACCGCCCGGGCGGAGGTCAGCCGCTCGGCCGACTTCGGCGAGCCCTACCCCGTGCCGCTCCCGCCCGAGGACACCGCGGGTTAGGGCCGGTGGGGAGCGGGCCGGTCACCACCATCGGCCGGGGGCCGCGGCCGGCACCGCACGAAGCGGCCGCTACCGGCGCGGGCGGCCTCCAGGCCCGCGCCCGGACGGGCCCCGCGCCCACCGGGGTCCGGCGGCGCCCGCCCGGGCAGGGGGAGCAGGGTGCCGCCGGCCGTGTCAGGAGACGGTCCGCCCCGGACCGCCGGCACCCGGTGCGTGCGCGGGGTGCCGCGCCGCCGTCACCGGGCGTCCCCTCCCGGAGGCGCCGGCGGAGGTGACGCCGAGCCGGTGGGCCGCGGTGCCGACCCCCGGTGCGCGGCCCGGCCGGGCGGCGCACCGGGGGCCGTCGCTCATCCGGCCACGGGCTTGCGAGCGCGGTGCAGGGTGCGGCAGGGCACGCTGGTGCGCGAGCACGAACCGGACTCGCAGTTGACGTAGGCGGACTCGAAGTCGTGGTCGACGGGTACCAGTCCGGCCTCGGTCAGTGCCTGGGACACCTGCTGCGCGTCGTACTCCCAGCTGCGCAGGGTCTGGTCCACGCGCACCGCGGCGGGGCCCGTGCCGACGACGCCGGAGACGCGCAGCATGCCCGTGCGCGCCCGGTCGTCCCACACGCCGCGCTTGACGACGACGGCGTCGGGATCGTCCGTCAGCGTGGCGTTGTTCCAGTGGCGGAAGTGGGAGGCGGTGAACAGGTCGAAGACGAACTCGCCGCCCTCGACGAGGGCTTCGCGCACCGCGGTGAAGCACCGGACCAGTTCGGCCGGGGACTCCAAGTGGTTGAGGGCGCCGTCCAGGCTGACGCAGGCGGCCGCCCGCTCGGGTACGCGGAAGTCGCGGGCGTCCCCCTCCAGCAGGGTGACCGCGCCGCTGTCGAGTTCGGCGGCGAGCTTCTTGCGCGCGATGTCGAGCATGGCGGCGGAACCGTCGACGCCGGTGACCCGCCAGCCGGAGGCGCTCAGGATCGCTGCGGTCACTCCCGTGCCGCAGCACAGGTCGATGACCGTGCGCGCGGGGAGTTGCTGCCGGTCCAGGTGATCGGCGAGCCGGGGCGAGAACGTGTGGGTCCACCCGGTGTACTGGCCGTCGAAGAAACGGGCGAAGCCGTCCTCGTAGTAGTAGCTGCCCATGTCGCCTTCCGTGTGTGTGGGAATGAGTGTCTGCTCGGGTGCCGGGCGCCGGCCCGGGGACGCCGGAGGAGGGACCGGCGGCGTCAGCCGGCCGGGGCGTAGGCCCGCAGTGCGGGGGCCACGTGCCGGGCGAACAGCTCGCACGTGTGCCAGTCGACCGGTGGCCGGGCACCGAGCAGGAAGTCGCGGACGCCGAGGTCGAGGTAGGGCCGCAGGCGTTCGACGCACTGCTCCGGCGTGCCGATCACGACGTACTCGGACCACACCGGCGAGTCGGCGCCGATGCGGTGGCGCAGTTCCCGGGCGCGCTGTTCGGCCTCCTGCGGGCTGCTGCCGAGGACCGCCCGGAAGGTCACCGACTTGCGGATGTCGTCGGGGTCGCGTCCCACCTCGGCGCAGTGGCGGCGCAGGCTCGTCAGTTTGCGCTGGTAGTGATCGGGCGTGCCGGCGAGGGTGTTCCAGATGTCGGCGTGTTCGGCGACGATGCGCAGCATCCGCCGCTCGCCCTCGCCGCCGATCACCAGCGGCAGGTGCCGCTGGACCGGCTTGGGTTCCAGGTGGGCGTCGGTGAGCCGGAAGTGCTTGCCCTCGAAGCTGGTCGACGGGGCGCTCCACAGGCCGCGCAGGACGTGGCAGGCCTCGTCCAGCATGTCCAGCCGGGTCCCGGCGGACGGGAAGGGAATGCCGTACTGCTCGTAGGCCAGGTCGGGGCCGGCGGCGCCGATGCCGAACTCCAGCCGGCCGCCCGAGACGTGGTCGACGGTCGCCGCCGCTGCGGCGGCGAGGGCGGGGTGGCGCCACGTCACCGCCGAGACGAGCACGGCGCAGCGGATGCGCGTGGTGCGCGCCGCCAGGGCGGAGAGCAGGGACAGCCCGTCGAGGCAGGGGCCGGCCGGGCCGCCGAGCGGCGGCCGGAAGTGGTCGAAGAGGGACACCCAGTCGAAGCCGAGCCGCTCGGCCCGCTGCCACAGGCCGAGCGCCTCCTCGAAGGTGCGGTACTGCTGGCCCGAGTGGATGCCGACCCGGACGGTGTCAGCGTGGATCTGCATCGGTTCCCCTCCGTTCGCCCGCGGCCGTCACCGCTGCGCCGACGGCGTGCCGGGCCGCTCCTCCGAGGCGGCGCGCAGGGCGCGGACCGTCTCCGTGAGGGTCGCCAGGGTGCGGAAGACCTCCGGGGTGACGGCGTCCGCGGGGAACCGCACGTCGAAGGCGGCCTCCAGGTCGACGAGGAGTCCGGCGACGCCGAGGGAGGTCAGTCCGAGTGCCGACAGCTCGGTGTCCGGGTCCAGGTCCGCCGCCGGGGTGTCGGATCCGGCGCGGTGCCGCACCGCCCGGGCGACCGAGGTCATGAGGGAGTCCATGGATGTGTCCTTTTCGCTGGGATGCCGCTGGGGCGGGCCGTCCGGTCAGCCGGCGGAGAAGTGGTGCACGGTGCGATGGCGGTACACCTGGCCGGGATCGAGCCGGACCGGGGGGTAGTCGTCGCGGTTGGGGGCGTCGGGCAGGGCGCCGGTCTCCAGGCAGATGCCCGACCGCCGCCGCCCGGTGAAGTGGTCGGCGGTGTAGACGCCGACGGCGGGCTGGTCGGTGACCACGCGCATGGTGCGGCCGGAGGCCGGGTCGTGCAGGTGGGCGGCCCACGCCGGATCGTCCAGGACGAAGCAGTTGTCCAGCGCCTGCCCGTCGAGGGACCTGGGCCGCGTGAGGTCGAGCCGGGTGCCGGTGATGTCGGCGGGCGGGCCGGGCAGGGGCAGGAGCTCGTCGTCGAAGACGGTGGTCCGCGTGGAGTTGACGGCCAGGGTGTGACCGTCGACGCGGCCGGTCCCGGCCAGGTTCCAGTAGGCGTGGTTGGTCAGGCCGACCACGGTGCTCGCCGTGGTGGTGGCCCGGTAGTCGAGGGTGAGCCGGCCGCCGGGCGCCACCTCGTAGGCGACTTCGGCGGACAGGGTGCCGGGGTACCCCTGGTCGCCGTCCGGGCTGTCCAGGCGCAGGCGGAGCACGGCCCGGTCCCCGTGCAGCTCGGGGTGCGCCCGCCACACGTAGCGGTCGAAGCCGAGGGTGCCGCCGTGGACGTGGTGCCGCCCGTCGTTGCGGTCGAGCAGGTACTCGTCGCCGTCGAGCCGCAGGCGGGCGTGCGACACGCACCGGCAGTACCGGCCGACGGTCGAGCCGACGTAGGGGTTGCGGGCGCGGTCCTCGTAGGAGGCGAGGTCCGGCAGGCGCACCACCACGTTCGCCGTGTGTCCGCGGCGGTCGGGCACCAGCACCTCGACGAGGCCGGCTCCGTACGTCCACACGGTGACGGCGAGGCCGTCGCCGGTGTCGAGGGTGTAGGCGTCCACCGGGGTGGGTTCCTGGCCCGCGTGGCCGGCCGTGGTGCCGACGCTCTCGCGTCGTATGGTCGCCGCCATGCGCGTCAGTCCCCTCTCCGGTCGGCCGCCGGGGCGGTCAGCGGTCTGTGCAGGTGGGCGTGGCGCCGGCCCGTCTCGTCGGCGGACGCCGGTCCGCACGGGGTGAAGCCCAGCAGGTCCAGCAGGGAGCAGGTGTCGCGCAGGTCGGGGTTGACCTGCGCGCGCAGGGTGTCGCCGCCCAGGCCGGCCGCCGTCTCCACGGCCTGGCGCACGCACCGCAGCCCCACCAGGGCGCCGCCGGCCAGCCACGCGGGGGCCACCGCCAGTCGGGACAGGTACAGCGGGTGTTCGGCGGGCGGGAAGACGGACTCGTCCGTGCCGGAGGGCGGGCGCGCGGTGAGGGTGAACATGCCGGCCGGTCCGGTGGTGTGGCGCAGCAGGTGCACGGAACCGGATTCGACCAGCCACCGCGTCGTCTCCGGGCGCCGCCGCGGGGCGGGGGTGCCGGAGGCCGTCGCCTGGTGGGCGTCGCACGCGGTCAGCAGCGCGTGCACCTCGTCGGGGTCGGCCGCCGTCTCCCAGCTCCAGTCGCAGGGTTCGGTGCCGGGCGCGTCGGGTGGGTGCATGGTGTCTCCTCTCCTCAGCGCTCGCCGAGGCGCACGGTGACGGTCTTGGGACGCTGGTACTCGGTGAGCGCGAGCACGCTCATGTCCGTGCCGTGC
The DNA here is from genome assembly GCF_030499535.1 of Streptomyces sp. TG1A-8. Taxonomy (NCBI): domain Bacteria; kingdom Bacillati; phylum Actinomycetota; class Actinomycetes; order Kitasatosporales; family Streptomycetaceae; genus Streptomyces; species Streptomyces sp. TG1A-8. Next base: position 6,109,248 of record NZ_JASTLB010000001.1, on the reverse strand, counting down.
CCCGAGCTGCCGCGGCCGCCGTGGGGCAGCTCGGCGCTCTGGTCCAGGTGGCAGTTGACCCAGACCTCCCCGGCGTTCAGCGCGCCGGCCACACCGAGCACGGTGGCCGTGTCGGAGCCCCACACGCTCGCGGCGAGGGCCTGCCGCACGGAGTTGGCCAGTGCCAGCGCCTCCTCGACGCCGTCCGCCGCCTGCACCGTCAGCACGGGGCCGAACACCTCCTCGACCACGGCCGGGTCGTCGGGTGCCAGGCCGGCCAGGACGCGTCCGGGCCGCCAGTAGCCACCCTCCTGCCCCGGCCCCGGCGCGACGTCGGCGACGTGCTGGACGCCCGCCGCGCTGCTCGCGAGGATGCGGTCGTGGCGCGCGACCTGGTCGGGGTTGTTGAGCGGCCCGAAGTCGGCCCCGGCGCGCCGGGCGCTCATCGCCTTGGCCAGCTCGTCGACCACCCGGTCGTGGTTCTCCCGCAGGGTGATCACCCGGGCCGGGGCGGCGCAGCTCTGTCCGGCGTTGTAGGTGACGGCCCGCACCAGCGCCTCGCAGGTGTCCTCGGGGGCGTCCGGGAGGACCAGGGCGGGGCAGTTGCCGCCCAGTTCGAGGCTGATCCGGCGCAGGCCCGCGCGGGCGGCGACGTCCCGGCCGCCCGCCTCGCTGCCGGTGAAGGCCACCGCGTCGACGTCCCCGGCGACCAGCAGGCGGCCGGTGTCGCGGTCGCCGGTGACGGTCAGCAGCACGTCGGAGCCGAGGGTGGCGGCGGCGTCCCGGGCGAGCAGCACAGCGGTGTCCGGGGTGGTCAGGGCGGGTTTGAGCACGACCGTGTTGCCGGCGGCGAGCGCCGGGCCGATGCGCCAGGCGGCCATCATCAGCGGGTAGTTCCAGGGCACGATCGCGGCGACGACGCCCACGGGCTCCCACCGCACCCAGCTCTCGCGGTCGTGCATGTGCCGGCCGGCCGCGGGCGCGGTGTCGGCGCGCACGGCGCCGGCGTAGAAGCGCAGCAGGTCCGCGCAGTTCTCGACCTCGCCGTGCGCCTCGGCGGCGGGCTTTCCGGTGCCGGCCTGCTCGGCCTGCACGTACTCGGCGGAGCGTTCCTCGATGAGGTCCGCGAACCGCAGCAGGCGCCGTGCGCGGTCCCGGGGGGTGAGGCCGGCCCAGGCGGGCTGCGCGGAGCGGGCCGCGGCCACGGTGGCGCGGACGTCGGTCTCGCGGCCGACGGCGACGGCCGGCCGCGGCCGGCCGGTGCGCGGGTCGGTCAGGGACGGGGCGGGGAGGGTCTGTGGCATCGTCAGCTCTCCGGCTGGGTGGTCTCGGTCGGAACGGGGCGGGCCGTCGTCGCGCCCGGCGCCCCGGGCGCGGGTCGGGCGGGCCGGGCCCGGTCGGGCCCGTTCACGTGGCGCTCCGGGGAGACGGAAGGGATTCGGGGGACGGCGCCACCCGGGCGATCGTGGCGGCGAGGTCGCGGCGCAGCACCTTTCCCGTGGCGGTCCGCGGGATGGCCTCCAGGACGACGATCCGGCCGGGCCGGCAGGTGGGCCGGAAGGACCGCGCCAGTGCGGTGCGCGCCTGCGCCACCGCGTCGGCGCCCGGCGCGGGCACGACGGCCGCCACGACCTCCTCGCCGAGGAACCGGTGCGGCAGCGCCACGCTCGCCGCGTCCCGCAGGTGCGGCACCGCCCGCAGCACGCGGTCCACCTCGTCCAGGGAGACGGCCTCGCCCCCCACCTTGGCGATGTTCTTGCGCCGGCCGGTGACGACGACGAACGTCCTGCCGGACTCCGGGTCGGTGATCTGCGTGCCCAGGTCCTGGGAGTGGAACCAGCCTCCGGCGAAGGCCTCGGCCGTGGCCTGCTCGTTGCCCTGGTAGCGGGTCATGACGTTGTGCCCGCGCATGCAGATCTCCCCCTCCTCCCCCGGTGCCGCCCGTTCGCCGCCGGAGGTGAGCACCGCGACCTCGTTGCCGTACAGGGCCGTGCCGATGGTGGGGATGTCGGTGTCCAGCATCAGCCTGCGGTAGGCGTCCTCGGACAGGTCGGCGGGCAGGGTGGTGGAGAAGTTCACCGTCTCCGTGAGGCCGTACCCCTGTAGGACGCGGGCGCCCGTGCGCTGCCCGACCGCGCGCGCGGTACGCGCGCTCAGCGGTGCCGCGGCGGACACGAAGTAGTGGAAGTCGGACGGCAGTTCGGGCTGCCGCCAGGTCTCCGTGAGGGCTTCGAGGATGCTCGGGACGACGCTGGCGATGCGGGGCCGGAAGCGTTCCAGGAGCCCCGGGTAGCGCAGCGGGTCGAATCCGGGCGCCAGCAGGACGTGGGCGCCGGCGGCCAGGACGCCGAGCACGGTGAAGTGCAGCCCGTTGACGTGCTGGATGGGCAGGCACCCCAGCACCCGGTCCCCCGGGCGCAGACCGTGGTGGCGGCGCAGCGCCTCGGCGTTGACCGCCGCCGCGTAGTGGGACTGGACGACCAGTTTGCCCGCCGCGGTCGAGCCGGAGGTGGCGAAGCAGAAGGCGCCGGCCGACGGGTCGGCCGCCGGGTCGGACGGCAGCTCCGCCTGCGCGTCCAGGGTGTGCGCGTCGGGCACGGCCACCGCTTCCGGCAGTGCCTGCGCCGCGAGCGTGGCGGGCCGCAGCACCAGTTCGGCGCCGGCGGCCCCGGTCAGCTCCCGGCGGCGGGCGGCGGGGTCCTGCGGGCTGAGCATCAGCAGTGAGCAGCCGGCGCGCAGCACCGCCAGGACGGTCAGTACCGAGGCGGCGTCGTTGACCGGGGCGAGGGCCACGGTCGACCCGGGCCGGACGGCCCGGTCACGGCGCAGCCATGCCGCCAGTCGCCGGCTCAGCGCGTCGGCCTCCCCGTAGGACAGCGTCACGGTGTCGCCCGTGGGCGTCGGGGTGGTCAGGAACGGCGCGCCGGGCCGGACCCGGGCGTGGTGGTCGAGGCGGGACAGCACCGTCGGCCAGGGCGTCAGCCGCTCCGCGAGCGGCTTGCCGAGGTAGGTGTGCGCGCGGTCGAAATCGGTGGGGGACGGCGCCATCGTGGTTCACCCGAACCGGTGCGGGGAGTGGGGGCAGCCCTTGGCGGCCAGTTCCTCGCCGCTGGAGGCCTGGATGTCGCAGAGGCGGCAGGTGATGTGGCCCAGGTCGCCCAGCAGGGCGGTGTAGGCGGTGAGTTCCTGGCGTTCGGGGCTGTCCAGGTGGCGGTGGGGTGCGCCCACGGAGAGGATCATGTGGTCGGTCACCGCGCCCACCGCGTGGGTGATGGCGCCTTCCACCATGTAGACCTGTCCGGGGCGGGTTTCCACGATCTCGCCGGCGACGGCGATGGTGCCGGTGCCGGCCAGGACGAACAGCAGGTGGTCGCCGGGGTGGGTGTGCGGGGCGAAGCCGCTGCCGGCGGGCACGTGCAGGATGTCGGCGCCGACGTGGCCGCTGGAGAGCAGGGAGTGGCCGGTGGCGTCGGCGGTCTTCGACACCCGGGTGGGGCCGGGGGCGACGTCGATGCCGAGCTGCTGGGTGGTGCCGTCCAGGCCGAGGTCGGTGGCCCAGTCGCAGATGAGCAGGGGGGCCCTGCGGGTGTCGCCGGGCTCGGCGGGGGGCCGGGCCGCGGAGGCCGCGGCGGCCTTGGACCGGCCCAGGACCGACAGCAGCTGCACCGCCTTGGCCTCCCGTTCGGCCGGGGCGAGGTTGTGCAGTTCCTCGGTCAGGACGTCGATGACCTGTTCGGTGGGCAGGCCGTTCATTGTCTCGGTCAAGGCATTCCTTCGATCGTGTCGGTCGTCGGTGTGCGCCGACGGGGCGGGCCGGTGCCGCGCGGGGCGCGGCCCGGCGGCTGGAGGGGGTGTCCCGGGGCGGTCAGGGGCTTGCGCCGTGCGCCCTGTCCTGCCCTCCGGCCGCCGGTTCCGGCCGGCCGGCGGCGAACGGCGTCCGGTCCAGGCGCTGGGCGAGGTGGCAGGCCAGGGGGGCGGCGAACAGGTGGTAGAGCAGCGGGGAGAACTCCTCGCGCACCTGCCCGTGGACGGGCAGGTGCGCCCAGGCCGCGAAGTCCGGGAGGTCGTCCGCGGGGGCGACGGCGACGAGCCGTCGGCCCAGCGCGGTGGCGCGCTGCGCGACGTGGCGGGCGTGCCGGGCGGACCGGCCGGGCGGTGCCACGACGAAGGTCGGCAGGTCGGTGGGCCGGGCGAACCGTTCGACGTGGCACCACTCCTCGAGGTCCTGGCCGGTGGCGAAGACCGCGGAGGTCTCGATCACCTTCGCCGCGCCGTACAGGGCGGTGCCGTGGGACGGTCCGCTGCCGAGCACGGTCAGCACCGGCGCGTCGGCGATGCGGTCGGCGAGTTGCCGGGTCCGCCCGGTCATCTCGTCCACGGTGGCCTCCACCGCGCCGGCGAGGCCGGGGAGTTCGTCGCGCAGGGCGTCGGCGTCCCCGCGTCCGAGGCGCCCGCGCGCCTGCCCGAGCCGGATCGCCAGCAGCAGGGCGCCGAGCAGGCTGGCCTGGTAGGTGCGTACGCCCGGGGACGGTTCGCGGTCGGGCAGTTCGAGCTGGACGGTGGCGTCGGCGGACCGGGCCAGCGGGCTCGCCGCGTCCCCGGTGAGGGCGACGGCCGTCCCGCCGTCCGCCCGCGCCTGCTCGGCCGCCCGTACGACGAGCGGGGTGCGGCCGGAGGCGGAGACGGCGAGGGTGAGGACGCGGCCGGGGACGGCGGACGGCACCCCGTAGTGGGTGTGGGGCAGCGCGCTCACCGGGCGGCAGTCGACGCCCGCGAGGGACCGGAACGCCATCTCGACGGCCCGGGCGGCGTGGTCGCTGTCCCCGTCGCCGACGATGACCACCGACTCGGTGGCGGCCAGGCGCACGGCGTCCGGCAGTGCCCGCACCTGCTCGTCGAAGTCGTCCGTGCGGGTCCGCAGGTCGTCGGCGAGACGGTGTGCCTGACGGAGCATCACCTCGGGGGCGATGACCGGTGCTCCGGCCGGGACGGGGGCCGGGCCGGTGGTGGCGGGCGCCATCAGCCGGCCTCCCGGACGAGGTCGACGTAGCGGCGCACGCGGTCGACGTCGATCCTGCCGCCCCAGCCGCCGCTCTCCAGGCACGTGCCCACGAAGGCGCCGTCGGCGGCGGCCAGCAGCCGGGCGGCGTTGCCGTGGTCGGTGTGCCCGGCCAGGATGACGGGCAGGCCGGGGACGGCGTCGCGGACGGAGGCGATCATCTCCAGGACGGTGCGTTCGTCCGGGTGCGACAGCGACACCGCGTCCGCGCCGACGGTGCGGGCCGCGCGTGCCACCTCCGCGGTGGTCTTCTCCCCCCCGAACCACTTGAAGTGCATGGAGTCGATGTCCGCCACGATGCCGACGGCCTCCGCGTCGATCGAGCGGCGGTAGCCCATCACCTCCAGCGGATCGGGCCGCACCATGCCGTGGGCGGTCAGGGTCTGTCCCACCAGGGCGCCGGCCCGGACGTAGTCGCCGCCGGCCACCCGGGCGACGCCGAGGGAGGCCCTGGTGGCGTTGCGCATCATCTGGACGCCGACGCGGAAGGGCGCACCGGTCGCCTCGACGACCGCGCGCACGATCAGGCCCATGGCGGCGGTGCGCGCCGGGTCGGACTCGTCGGCGACGCTGTAGACGCGGTCGACCGTCTGGATGAGGCAGCCGTCCGCCCCGCCCTCGTACAGGGCCCGCGCGGACGCCACCGCCGTGTCGAGGATGTCGGAGAAGGTGCCGGGCCGGTGGAAGGGGGTGCCGGGCAGGGGCGCCAGGTGCACCATGCCGAGGATCAGCTTGTGTCCGCCGCCGGGTGGGGTCCAGGTGCTCATGTGTCTCGTCCTCCGTGGGGGGCCGTCACCGGGCGGTCGTGGTCGCGAGGTGGGATCCCAGCCGGTCCAGGGCGGGGGCGAGCTGGTCCCAGGGACGGGCGGTGGTGATCCGCATGACGGCGCCGGAGAAGCAGAAGGTGAGGATGCCGGGGAAGAGGGACACCCCCGTCTCCCGCAGGACGTCGCGGAAGCACCGGTAGGAGTCGTCCCAGCCGGGCAGCTCCACGGTGGTGTTGATGGAGAAGCGCGGCACGAGCACCCGCGCGGGGGTCTCCGCCAGGCGGACGGTCGCCGCGTCGCGCAGCGTGGTGAGTTCCTCGGCCCGTCGCAGCCGGTCCGTCCGGTAGGTGCGGTAGGCGTGCCGCAGCCGCTCCAGGTCGAGTCCGTACGACGCCTCGAACTCCTTCAGCTCGTTGGGCCCGGGCTCGTCCACACCGGTGATCAGCCAGCGCTCCATGCGGGCCAGCACTTCCACCACCGTGTAGAAGAACGAGGGCGGCCCGCCGAAGGACGAGGAGGCGTACTCGTAGTAGTCGGCGATGAAGCCGGGGTCGGCGAGGAACCAGCCCGCCTTCAGCCCCGGGGCCAACCAGGTCTTGGAGAGGCTGGAGACGCGCACGACGTTGGGCGCGCCGCGCGCGGCGGTGCGCTGCTCGTAGTCGCCCAGCCACTCGTGGCACTCGTCCAGCACGATGACCGTGGAGGGGGAGGCGGCCCGGACGAGCCGGGCGAGGCCCTCCTCCGTGACGGCCGCGCCGGTGGGGTTGCCCACGGTCTGCAGCAGCACCAGGGGGGTGTCGGGGGTGAGGGCCGCGATGAGCGGCTCGATCGAGGTCCGTCCGTGCTCGCTGGCCAGCGGGACCAGCTGGACGCCGTGCCGGCGGGCCACCGTTTCGACCAGGGGCGGGTAGTTGGGCACCGCGCACAGCGCCGGTGAGGCAGACGGGGAGCGGCCGTGCAGCACGAAGTCCGCGAGGGTGCTCACGGCGAAGGTGCCGCCCATGGTCATGGCGACGTGCTCCGCCCCGTAGCGCACGCCGTCGAGCCGGGCGCTCTCGTAGGCGGCGATCGCCTCGCGCGCCGGGTAGCGCCCGCGTGAGTCGGAGTAGCCGTACCAGTCGCGGTCCAGGGCGTAGCGGATGCAGTCCTTCAGGCTCTGCGGCAGCCCCCAGCGCTCCTCGTCCACCGCTCCGCCGGAGAGGATGTAGCGCGCGTTGTCCCTGAGGTCGCCGTACAGGTCGTCGCGGAAGAACCAGTTGAACAGTTCCTTGACGAAGCGGACGGTGGCCCGGGAGTTCAGCACCTGCTCCGGTTCCACCGGGCGCAGGCGGCGGCTGCCCCGCCACTGCTCGGCGAGCGCCGGATGCCGCGCGTCGGCGCCCAGTTCGTGCTCCACGCGGCCCAGCCACAGGTCGCGCAGTTCGAGCGGGTCGTCGGGGCGGCGGGCCCGGGCGAAGACGTCGAGCACCCGCTCGTCGACCCGGGTGACGAAGGTGTCGGACGTCCCGGCGGGGCGCGGTGCGCGCCCCGCCGCCGCAAGGGCGTCCGGCGACGCGTGCGGAGGGCGCGGGGCCAGGACGGAGTCGAAGAGTGTCATCGGCTTCTCGCGTAGGGGGGTGGGGGGTGGGCCCGGACTCGGTCCGGCGCTAGCGGATGCGCAGGCGCTGCAGGTGCCGTTGCTGCCGCGGCGGTGCCGCGGCACCGGCGGTCCGGCCGTGGAAGTGGTACGTGTTGTCGATCACGACGAGCAGTCCGCTGCGCCAGCGCACCCCGACCGCTTCTCCGGGCGCGTACATGGCGGCCAGCAGTTCGCGCAGCGCCGCGTTGACCGTCTCCGGGTCGGTGCCCGGCCGGTCGTGCGTCCACCGCAGTTCCTGGTCGAGGAAGTCCCGGAAGGAGAACACCCAGTGGCCGTCGACGCGGCGCGCGATGGGCGGCGCCTCGGGGCTGTCGCGGTACCTGGTGCGGGAGAGCAGCTCCAGCGTGCCGGCCGGGAGCCGGCGCGCCACCTCCCGCATCGGCACCAGCACGGTCCGGGCGTGGTCGGTGTCGTCGCCGGGTGCGACGCACATCAGCACGATGTACCGGGGCTGCTTCGCCACGGCGGCACCGCTGCTCTCGGAGTGCAGGCTGAGCGAGTTGCGCGCGAAGGGCTGCAGCGACACGTTCGCCGTGGGCGCGTGCTCGCTGCGCAGGTTGAGGACGATCCCCTCCTGCACGTAGGGCTGCACCGCGGGGTCCGTCTCCGGTATCGCCGTGCCCAGGAACTCGCCGAGGGCGGTGAAGCGGTGGTGCGGCAGCGGCTGGTCGAGCTGGACGACGGCCATGCCGCGGCTCCACAGCTGTTCGGTGACCTCCCGGTGCAGGTGGTCGGCGTCGGCCGGCCGGCCCTCCAGGGTCCGTACGGCCGGACCGCGCGGGTGCGTCGCGTTGCCCAGCAGCATCTCGCGCGGGGCGACGTGCGGGTCGGACGGCGATGCCCGGAAGCTTCCGTGGACGGCGTCGTGCCCCGCCGTGCGGGAGGCCGTGCGCAGGGGCGGCGCGTCCTCGGTTCCGGTGGGACCTCCCGTTTCGGCGATTGCGGGGGCGTGTTGTTCCATGCCTGGCTCCTTTGCTCGGGACGAGTCAGCCGCCGGAGGCCACGAGGACCGCGGGCCGGTTGCGTTCGGCCCAGCCGACCGCCGGGCCGAGGGCGAGGCCGGCTGCGGCGAAGAGGACCGCCGGCACCAGCCAGCCGAGGGTGCCGCCCCCGACGACCGTGCCGGTCAGACAGGTGGGTGCGGCCATGACGGCCAGGGCGTAGCCGGTGAAGAAGAAACCCTGGTACTGGCCCTGCCGGTGGGGCGGGGCGAGGTCGAATCCGATGGTCCACGCCGCCGCCGCGAAGACCATCTCCCCGTAGACCTGGACTCCCGCGGCCAGGACGAGGAACGTCACCGAGACCAGCGCGGCGTGGGTGGAGGAGGCGGCGAAGAGGAGGCAGGCCGCGGCCTGCACCCCGCCGGCCAGCCTCGCCGCGCGCACCGCGCGGGACAGGTCCGCAACGCCCTTGGCGATGCGCACCTGGAAGGCGATCACGCCTGCCGAGTTGACCAGGAACAGGACGGTCACCATCCAGCGCGGGGCGCTCGTGTGGTGGGCGATCCACAGGGGGATCACCATCTCCAGGAGCAGCGCGGGCAGGGACAGCACCGCGCTGAGGGCGGTCACCAGGGCGAAGGGCCGGTCCCGCAGCACCGCCAGCTGGTGCTCGCCCTTCGCCGGCGAGGCCGCCGGCAGGGGCGGCAGCGCGGTCAGCGTCGCCGCCGAGGCCAGGAAGGCCAGGGCGTCCATCACCAGGACGGTGCGCAGGGCCGTGGCGGAGCCCAGGTTCAGGGCCACACCGGCGAGCGCGGCGCCGAGGGCCACCCCCACGTTCGTGACGGACCGGAGGTAGGCCCGCGTGGACACGAGGTCGTAGGCCTTCAGCGCGCCGGCGACCGCCGCCTGCAGGGCCGAGCGGCTTCCGCGTTCCATGACGACGAAGACACAGGCGACCAGCACGAACTGGGCGAAGGAGCCCACCAGGAGGTACGCGGCGGCCGCGAGGCCGTTGAGGGCGACCAGGACGGCTGTCGTACCGCGCGGCCCCCTGCGGTCCGCCAGGTGTCCGAGGGGGATGCCGGCGAACAGGCCGACCGCCGCGGCGATGGTCAGGCCCAGTTCCCACTGGGGGACCGACAGCCCCGCGACGGTGGTGAAGTACAGGGCCGAGCACGTCATGAACGCGCCCTGACCCACCGTCATCAGCAAGGTGGCGACGGCGAGGACGCGGCCCGGTCCCGCGGCGGGGAGTATTCGACTCAGCACGTGGTTCACGCTAGGGGCGGTGCCGGAATCGCCGGGGAATCGCGAGGAGCCCGGTGGACCGCCCCGGTGTCCGGCCGATTACCCGTGGATTCTCCGGCCGTCGTTAAATTGCGGGCCACGCACAGGTCTCCGACGCCGCCCCCTGGGACCGCCGGTGCACGACGGCACCTTTCCGGGTCGTCCCCCGGCCGCGCCCTCGACGGGGTTCCGGCGACGAGACCCCGCCACCAGTGGAAACGAGGCGTGCATGGGATTCACGCACGGGCGCCGCATCACGCACTGCCCGTACTGCGGCTCCGGCTACGCGGACAGCACCGACTGGCCGCTGGAGTGCCTGGCGTGCGGTGAGACGCAGTGGCGCAACCCGTTTCCCGTCGCGGTCGTCCTGCAACCGGTGACGGACGGGGCCGGCCGCCGCGGGATCGTCGTGATCCGGCGCTCGCTCCCCCGGGCGCGGCCGGCTGGCGCTGCCCGGCGGATACGTGGACGTCGGGGAGAGCTGGCAGGAAGCGGCCGTGCGCGAGCTGCACGAGGAGACGGGTCTGCACGCCCGCGCCCGGGACGTGCGTCTCTTCGGCGCGCACAGCACCCGGGACACCCTGGAGCTGTTCGGGCTGCTGCCGGCGTGTGCGGCGGCCGGGTTGCCCGAGCCGGCGCGCACCTCCGAGACCGAGGGCCGCTGTGTGCTGGACGAAGCGGTGGAGCTCGCCTTTCCCGGGCACACGCGGGCACTGGCCGCCGCCCTCGCCGGCCGCACACGGCTGGATCCGTGAGCCGGCGCGCACCGGCCCGGCCGGCAGCGGTGACGCGGTCGCGGCCGGCAGCGGTGACGCGGGGGTCCGCAACCGCTGCCGGCCGCACGCACCGCCGGCCTGCCGGGTGGGCTCAGATGGCTGCCGACGAGGGTATTTCGTGCCGGTGCACCGAGGGACCGCCGGCCACCGCGGGCCGGATGCGGACCGCCTTCCAGCCGTCGGGGGGTTCGGGGCCGAGGTGGTAGGACACCTCCGACTCGGTCGCCTGACGGGTGGCCTCGCACACCCGCACCTGTCCCTCGGGGGCCATCGTCAGCAGGCGGAAGCACCGGTCGGACACCTCCCCCGTCACCGCCGGGACGTCCTCCTGCCCCGGCAGGAACGACAGGCACGCCTCCCCGGTGGCCACGGCGACGTGCAGGCGGACACCCAACGTGGCGTTCCCGGCGCGGCCGCCGAGCCGGTCCCGGATGGCGAAGGCCGCGCGCACCGCACGCGCGGCGTCGTCCCGCCGGGTGCCGTCGACACCGAACAGCGCGGAGAACACCGGTGCCGTCATCCGGCCGGTCGTGCCGCCCATGCGCGTGCACTCCTGCTGCACGACCGCCGCGACGTCCAGCATGGCGTCCTGGACGTCGTCCAGATCGCGGTCGCCGGGCAGGTCGTGGCGCGCCCAGACCAGGACGACGCTGACCCGTCTGCGCCGCGGAGCCGCCCGGCGCCCTGCCCGTGACCGGCCGCCGGCCTCGGCGAGGGCGGGCACCACCTGCCGCTCGCACCCGCAGTCGGGGGCCGGCCGCGGGGCCGCGCGCACCGGGGACGGGCCGGGTGCGGCGGATGCCTCCACCCGGCGGGCCGCCTGCTGCTGGGCGGCCAGCAGGGACCGCACCCGCCCCTGGTCGCGGTGCTGCTCCGCCAGCGGCCGCACCGGCGGGTCCAGGTCGGGGGCGTGATCGAGGATGGCACGTTCCAGTCGTCGCAGCTCGCGCGACGGCTCCAGGCCGTACTGCTCCACGAGTTCGGTCCGGATGCGCCGGAACACCGCGAGGGCGTCGGTCTGCCGGCCGCACCGGTACAGCGCCAGCATCAGCTGACCGCTCAGCCGTTCGCGCACCGGGTCCGCGGCGACGGCCGTCTGCAACTCGCCCAGGAGCGCGTGGTGGTTGCCGGCCGTCAGTTCGGCCTCGAAGAGGTCTTCGAGGGCGCTGAGCCGCTCGCTCTCCAGGCGCTCCAGCTCCGGCCAGCCCAGCCGGGCCTCCGCGAGGTCGGCGAGCGCGGCTCCGCGCCACAGGCCGAGCGCCTCGCGCAGCATGCGCGCGGCCGCGGTGTGGGCACCGGCGTCCGCCTCGGCGCGCCCGCGCTCCACGGCCCGGCGGAACCGGAACAGGTCCACGGTGTCGGGCTCGATGCGCAGTTGGTACCCGGGGGCACGGGTCAGCAGGGACGCCCGGGTCTCCGGGTTCCCGTGCGCCAGGTCGCGGCGCAGGTCACGGACGGCGTTGCCGAGCATCTTGCGTGCGGTGCGCGGGGTCTCGTCCGGCCACAGGACGTCGAGCAGCTTGCGCGTGGCCACGACTCGGTTGGCGTTCAGGAGCAGATAGGCGACCAGTCTGCGTTTGATCACCCCGCCGAGCGGTACGGTCGCGCCGTCCACGCTCGCCTGCAGGGGCCCCAGTAAGCGGAAATCCACTGAACCTCACTTTCGGGCCGGCTCTGCCCGTCCCGTCCTCGGCGGGTGGACGGCCGTGCGGGTGGTGGTCACCGGGCCGGGAGGAGCGCTCTCGGCCGGGCGGCTGCCCGGGCGTGCTCTGCTGCGGGCGTCGTTCGTCGGGTCACGGCCGGGTCATGGCCATTCGATCTCCTCGCCGCCCACCGGGGGGACGGTGCGCGCCGCGACGACCGTGTCGGACTTCGCCAATAGCCTGTCGGCGATGCCCGGGCCGGGCAACCACCGGGCGAGCAGCGGCACGACCACCAGACCGGTGAGGACGAGGGCGGCGACGGCCCACCGGGCGGCCAGCGACCGCTGCAGCGGGGGACAGAGAAGAAAGGACACGTCGGACACCTCTCACGAGTCGACCGGACTGGACGCAAGGAGCGTAGGAGATCGGCAAGTTGGCTGACAAGCGTTTGTCTGACGACCCTAAGGACATTGCCAATTATGAAGCGCTGGAGGCATTAAGCGAATCTCTGACGGCGCGAAGAAGTCGCTCGTTCCGAGCCTTCCCCTCGGCGAACGCCCTGACAGGGCACTGTCAAGCCCTCCATGAAAAGATCTTCGGGCGCACGCAAAGGGTTGCCTGGGGTTGCCAGGAATCCGTAGAGTTCCTGGCAACGTGTCCGCGCGCCCGTTCGGCATCTTCGGGGACGGAGGATTACCACGGTCAGACACCATGATCCGAGAGGTGGGAAAATGCTCGAGCAGCCGCACTTCGGCCGCCGCCTGAGGAAGCTCAGGCTGGAGCGCGGTCTGAGTCAGGTCCAGGTCGCGGGTGACGGCATGTCCACCGGATACCTCTCCCGGCTGGAGTCCGGGGAGCGGCGGCCCAACGACCGGGTGGTGGCCCATCTGGCACAGCGGCTCGGTGTCGACGTGACGGTGCTCAGCCGGCACGTCAGCAGCACGCTCAGCGAGGCGCTCGCCGCCGCCGCCTCGGCGCCGGCCGCCGTGGACAGCACCACCGCCCTGCTGCAGGCCATCGACGACGACGAGCGGACCGATCCGGCGGCCCGCTGGCAGGCACTGTGGATGCTCAGCCGCATCAACAACCGCAACGGCGACCACGAGCGCGAACTGGACCAGCTGAAGGAACTCGTCGAACTGAGCGATCTGCTCACGAGCCCGGAACTGCGGGTCAGGGCACGCGTGGGCTACGCGCGTTGCCTGCGGGCGCTCGGCGACATGAAGAGCGCCGAGCCCGCGGCCACGCAGGCCCTCGACATCGCGCGCACGCAGGACCTGTCCGTCGGCGACTGCGTCGCCGCCCTCATGGTGCTGATAAGCGTCGAGGCCGAGAGCGGGGCGATGGACTCCGCCGTCCGCCACGTGCAGGAGCTGGAGGAGAAGTGGCTGCCCGCCTCCGTTCCGGCCCAGGCCGCCGAGGCGCTGTGGACCGCGGCGATGGTCAGCACCCGCCAGGGTGATTTCCCGGCCGCCAAGTCACGGCTCGAACGGGCCCTGGAGCTGGTGGAGGGCAAGGACAACCTCGGCCTGTGGATGCGGCTGAGGGCGGCGGCCACCGCCGCGGCGCTGCAGATGATGCCGGCCCACATCGACTCCGCCCGCCGCTGGTTGAGCGAGGCGGAGCCGGCCGTCGAGCTGATCGGAACGCCGCTGCAGGCCAAGGAGATCCGCTCGCTGCAGGCCCACCTCGCCTTCCACGAGGGCCGCCTGCGGGACGCCAGGCGCCTGTGCGACCAACTGCTCGGCGACGACGGACCGCGCCTGTCCTACCGGGACGGGACGCGCCTTCGCGCGCTGTCCGGCCGGCTGATGATCCTGGAGGGCCAGGCGGACGAGGGCATCGCGACGCTGCAGCGACTCGGACAGCAGGCCACCGAGTCCAAGAACCTCGACCTCGCCGCCCAGATCTGGCATTCCCTGGCGACGACGCTCGCCGAAGTGCACCAGAACGCGACCTGTACGCCCTCCGCGACGGGGGCCCGCCCAGCCGAGTGACACCTCGCCCGGGGCGCCCCGGGCGGAGCGCGGCGCGGCGGCCGGGACCCGCGCCGGCCGGCGGTGACGGCCCGCTGTGAGTCACGCCCGGGCGGCCGGTCCGGCGTCCCGGCGTCCGCAGGACCGGCCGCCCGGTCCGGGCGTCGCGCCCCGTCCCGCGGGCCCGCGACGCGAGGAATCGGCAAGGGGGCGGTCGAGGCCATGACGCTGATCCTCGCCCGGGAACTGCGCGGGCGGGACGTCACCGTGAACGCCGTGGCGCCCGGCCCGACGGCCACGCCGTTGTTCCTGGAGGACAAGGGCGAGGAACTGGTCGCACGGATCGCCGCCGCCCCCCTCGAACGCCTCGGCACCCCCGGACGACGTCGCCGCGGCCGTCGCCTTCCTGGCCGGTCCCGGGCGCTGGGTCAACGGCCAGGTCCTCCACGCCAACGGCGGCATCGCCTGACGTCCGCCGGGACGGTCCCCCGCTCCCGCCCCGGGACGGAGGCGTCCGGCGAAGGGACGTCAGTCCTCGGCGCCGTTCTTCCGGACGACCAGCTCGGCGATCTCCCCCAGCAACGCGATCTGACCCGGGGTGAGGTGGTCGAGGAAGTACCGCCGGACGTCCGCCACGTGGTGGGGGGCGGCCGCGGTGATGGCGGCCCGGCCCTGCGGGGTGACCACCACGAACGCTCCGCGCCGGTCGTCGGCGCACTCCTCGCGGGCGACGAGGTCGCGCTTGGCCATGCGGGTGAGGTGGTGGGACAACCGGCTCTTCTCCCACCCCAGGACCTGCGCCAGTTCGGACATCCGCAGCCGTCCGTCCGCAGCGCGCGTCAGCTCCGCGAGGACCGTGTAATCGGTGCCGGACAGTCCGAACCGGCTCTGCAGGGACCGGCCGGCGCGGCTGACCAACAGGTCGTGCATGCGCAGCAGCCCGCGCCACGCCTGTTCCTCGGTCCCGCTCAGCCAGCGGGGTTCGGCACTCATGGTTTCACCCTACGGAAGGCCGGCGCGTCGCCCGCGGCCGGGCGCGGCGCGTGGGGCCGCCCGTGCGACCGGTCGGCCGTGAGTCGGGTCAGACCTGGTTGGCGCCGCCGTCGACGTGGATCTCGGCGCCGGCGATGAAACTGCTCTCGGCGGTCGCCAGGAACAGGGCGGCGGAGGCGATCTCCTCCGGCCGGCCCATGCGTCCCAGCGGCACGGTGCCCGCCAGCTGGTCCCGCAGCTGTGCGGCCTGCCGGTCGTCGGGGGCGAGCCCGTTGAATCCGGGCGTCTCGATCGGGCCGGGGACGAGGGTGTTGACGCGGATGCCGCGCCCCTTCAGTTCGTTGGCCCAGGTGCGCGCGAAGGACCGTACCGCCGCCTTCGACGCCCCGTAGACGCCGAACGCCTCATCGCCCACGGTCGCCGCGGTGGATCCGGTCAGGATCACCGAGGCGCCCTCGTTCAGCAGCGGCAGTGCCTTCTGCACCGTGAACAGCACTCCCTTGACGTTGGTGTCGAACGTCGCGTCGAAGTGCTCCTCGGTGACCTGTTCGAGGGTGGCGAACTCGCCTCCGCCGGCGTTGGCGAACAGGACGTCGACGCGGTGCCCCCGCTCGGCGGCGGCGGCGTAGAGCCGGTCCAGGTCCGCCGGGTCCGCACTGTCGGCCCGGACGGCGGTCACCGCCCCGCCGATCAGCGCGGCGGCCTCGTCCAGGGCCTCCTTGCGCCGTCCGGTGACGTAGACGCGGGCGCCCTCCTCGCTGAACCGGCGCGCCGCGGCGAGCCCGATACCGCTGGTGCCACCCGTGACGACGGCGGTCTTACCGTCAAGCTGTCCCATGACGCTCTCCCGATCTCGCGCGGAGCCCCGAAGCAGTTCGTTCAAAGCTCAACCAATTTAACTGCAATTACATGACACATCAACCATTACGAAGGGAGGGGAGGTGCAAGCAAGCACTCCAGGACGGAAAGGACACCCTCGACCGACAGAGAAAAGATAATGAGTCAACCATATGGGACGATGGCACGACTCCGCGCCGAAACGCGTGGCGCCCGGTGGCGGCGCGACCGCTGCCGGCCGCCACCGGACCGGGTCCGCCCCACGCCGGCCGCCGGCCCACGTCAAGTAGTGAACGCTTGCGGCGTCCCGCTCCCGACCGGCCGGCCGGGACCCGAACGGGGCGCCGGTCCCCGCGCGCCCCCCTGCCGGCACTGCCAGCGTCGTAACGCGCCCGGAACACCAACCGCACTGAATACGGCTTCAGTTGTTGACGCCGGACAGAGATGGGGATACAACCCGGAGAGAGCGCTCTCACGCGTGCTTCCGCTCCATCCCCCACGTATGCCGACCCGGCTTCCGGAGATCCCGTGCAGACTTCCCCCAGCGCACTCGTGCGCAGACCATCGCCCCACCGCGCCCGCTCCCGCACGGCCCTGGGCGCGGTCGTCATCCTGCTCGCGGCCTGTTTCGCCGCCCTGGCGCCGTCATCCGCGCGCGCCGCCGACCAGGTGCTGTCCCAGGGACGGCCGGCCACGGCCTCCTCGAGCGAGAGCGCGGCCTTCCCGGCGACGGCGGCGGTCGACGGCGACCCCGGCACCCGCTGGTCCTCCGCCTTCGCCGACCCGCAGTGGCTCCAGGTGGACCTCGGCTCCGTCCAGCAGTTCACCCGCCTCACCCTGAACTGGGAGGCCGCCTACGCGAAGGCCTACCAGATCCAGACCTCCACCGACGCGCGGACCTGGACCACCCTGTACTCCACCACCACCGCCACCGGTGGCACCCAGAACCTCGGCGTGACCGGCAGCGGCCGCTACGTGCGCCTCTACGCGACGGCACGGGCCACCGCCTACGGGTACTCCCTGTGGGAGTTCCAGGTCTACGGCCCCGGCGGCACCACCACTCCGCCGGACGACTTCTGGGGCAGCACGAGCGACATACCCCCCGCGAGCAACGCCGTCGAAGTGAAGATCCTGAACCGCACCAACGGCAAGTACCCCGACAGCCAGGTGTACTGGAGCTTCAACGGGCAGGTCCACTCCATCGCCGAACAGCCCTACCTGGACATGCCGGCGAACTCCGCGGGCCGGATGTACTTCTACCTCGGCTCGCCCAACAGCCCCTACTACGACTTCATCGAGTTCACGGTCGGCAACGGCGTCTTCAACGGCAACACCACCCGCGTCGACGCCTTCGGCCTCAAACTGGCCATGCGGCTGCACGCCAAGGACGGCTACGACGTCGAGGTCGGCGAGAACCGGCAGACGTTCGCCGAGGACCGCGCCACGACCTTCCAGCGGTTCATCGACGCGGTGCCGGACCAGTTCAAGGTGCTGGCCCGGACCCAGGCCCCGTACCGGATCATCGCGCCCGGCAGCGACCCGAGCTTCCGCGCCGGCGGCGCCAACGCCGACTACTTCACCTCCTACGCCCGGTCCGTCGGCGTCAACGCGGCCACGTCCGACATCTTCGGCTGCGCCGCCGCCCTGGCCGGCAACCCCGACATGTGCGCGGCCCTCAACCGCCACGTGGCCACGCTGCCGTCCTCCCAACAGGCCGACCCGGCCCAGTTCTACAAGGCGGCACCCGCCAACTACTACGCCGAGTTCTGGCACGACAACGCCATCGGCCACCTGGCCTACGGCTTCCCCTACGACGACGTCGCGGGCCAATCGTCCTTCGTCTCCCACGGCGACCCGCAGTGGCTGATGGTGGCCGTCGGCTGGTAGACGCCCCGGGCGGCCCCAGGCGCCCGACCGCTCTTCCACGGGTCCGGGCCGGACGCGGTACCACCGCGTCCGGCCCGGACCCGTTTCCGTGGGCCCGCCCGGGGCGGGAGCGGCGCGCCGTGGCACATCCGTACTGCACGGAAATCTGTGCACAGACTTCTATGCAAAGACTTCTGTGTCATCTACCGTGAACGGCATGGAACTTCCGGAGCAGCCGTCCCAAGTGCACCTGACCGCCCGCAACCTGCGCGGGATCGCCCACCCCCTGCGGGTGCGGATCCTCACGATCCTGCGGACGGAGGGCCCGGCCACGGCGACCACGCTGGCCCGGCGGCTGGACCACAACACCGGCGCGACCAGCTACCACCTGCGCCAGCTCGCCGAGTACGGCTTCATCGTGGAGGCCCCCTCCCGGGGCGGGCGCCGCGAGCGGTGGTGGCAGGCGGCGCACGCCAACACCGTCGTGCCGGACGACGAGGCGCTGCAGGAGGGCGACGGGCTCGGCGTGGTCTACCTGCAGGCGCTCGGCCGGGTCTGGTCCGAGGCCATGACGGCCGCCATCGACACGACCCCCTCGCTCCCGCCCGAGTGGCGCGACGCCCAGGACTTCGGCGACTACGCGCTGTCACTCACCCCGGCCGGCGCCAAGGAGTTGATGGCGGAGATCCACGAACTGCTCCGGCGGCGCACCTCCGCCTCCCCGCCGGCCGGTTCACCGCTCCCGGAGGGCGCGGCGCGGGTCGCGTTCCAGTTCCAGTTGTTCCCCACCGGCACGGACCGGCACGTCACCCACCCCACCGACACGGAGTGAGAAAGATGCCCCCTGAGCACACGGCCGCCACGACGGCGGCGGACAGCAGCGCACCGGCGCCCTCCCCGGCCGCCCCGGAGACCGGCCCGCGGGTCCTGCGCGGCCTGGTCGGCATGCTCTCGGCCAACGCGGCGGCCCTGTCGGCCAACCGGGTGCTGTCGATCGCCCTGCCCTGGTTCGTCCTGACCACGACCGGGAGCGTCGGCAAGACCGGTCTGGTGGCCTTCTGCCAGATCGTGCCGTACGTGATCGCGCAGGCACTGGCGGGCCCGGTCATCGACCGGCTCGGCCCCAAGCGGATCAGCGTGGCGGGTGACCTGGCCTCCACCGTCGCGATGGCCACCGCACCGCTGCTGTACCTGACGGGGCACCTGTCCTTCGGACTGCTGCTGGCGCTGCTGGCCGTGGTCGGCGCCGCCGACGGGCCGGCCAACGGCGCCAAGGGGCTCTTCGTGCCGTCGGCCACCAGGGCGGCCCGCGTGCCCATCGAGCGGGGCACCGGTCTGTCGGCGGCGGTCGAACGGACCGCGACCACCGTCGGACCGGCCCTCGCGGGCGTGGTCGTCACCGCCTTCGGCAGCCTGTACGCGCTGTGGGTCACCGCCGCGCTGTTCGCGGTGTCGGCGCTGGTCGTCTCCACGACCCTGAGCGATCCGGTGCCGGAGCCCCACGAGACGCCGGTCGAGGAGGCCGACAGCTATCTCACCCGGCTGCGTCAGGGCGCCGCGTTCCTGCGCGACGCGAAGCTGCTGCGGTCCATCGTGGGCATGCTGGCGATGACCAACCTCCTCGACCAGGCGTTCATGTCGGTGCTGCTGCCGGTGTGGGCGAAGGAGTCGGGCAACGGCGCGGAGGCCGTCGGCCTGGTGGTCAGCGTCTTCGCCGCGACGTCGATCGTCGCCGCGCTGGCGGCCGCCGGGGTGGCCGAGCGGCTGCCGCGGCGCACCGTCTACCTGATCGGCTTCACCCTGGGCGGGGTGCCGCGCTTCGCGGCGATGGCGGCGGGGGCACCGCTGTGGCTGGTCCTGACGGTGCTCGCGGTGGGCGGCCTGGGGTCCGGCTTCGTCAACCCGATCGTGGGGGCCGTGACCTACGAGCTGATCCCGACGCCGCTGCTGGGCCGGGTCAAGACGATGGCGCAGGCCGTCACCTGGGCGGGCATCCCGTTCGGCGGACTGCTGGGCGCGGCCCTGGTGACCGTGACCGGTACGTCGGGGGCGCTGTGGATCGTGGGCGGGCTGTACCTCGTCGCGATCGTGGTGCCCGGCACGAGCCGGGAGTGGGCCGGCATGCGCAAGCGGACGGCGTCCGGCGCCGACGACACCGGGGGCGCGGTGGCGCACCCGCCCGGACAGGCCGTGCCCGGCGAGCCCTCGATGACCGCCGCCGCCTGACCGGCGCGACGGGGGACCGGTGCAGGCCGTGGCGCTCCACCCGCCCGGCCCGCGCCGGTCCCCCGTTTCCCGTACGGCCGTCGCGCACCGCCGGCAGCCGTCCCGCGCGGGCGGGGGCGTGCGCCCTCCACGGGCGCACGCGGCCACGGACCACGGACCACGGACCACGGGTAGAAGTGACCAGGTCCGGCGGGCAGAAGTAACCAGTTATCTCGTCAGGACCGCTCTGCCAGCATCGAATTCGGCTGAGTATCCGAGGGCCTTGCGTTACGGCCGACGACGAGGAACTGGTGGAGCATGACTACGAATCCGATGGTGGCCCCGGCGCACGGGCGGGAAACGGCGCAACCGGGCCTTTCCCCGGCCGAGGCCCGCATCGCCGCGGTGTGGGGTTCCGTGCTGGGCACCGAGGTGACGACAGCGGATTGCGATTTCTTCCGGCTGGGCGGCACCGAGGACCAGGCGGCGGAAATGGCCCGCCGGGTCGCGGAGGAATTCGGTTCGGAATTGTGCGCCCGGACGGTACCGTCACCGCTGACGGTCGCAGCCGTGGCGTCGTTCCTCGCGGAGGAGGCCCTGCTCAGGGCCCGCCGGCTGTTCGAGTCCGTCGACGCGGATCTCCCGGACCTGGATTCCGTGGCCGGCCTGCCGGGTGCCGGCGCCCCCGACGACGTCCCCGTCATCCGCGCCGCGGTCCGGGACGGGCGTCCCCTGCCGCTGTCGTTCGCGCAGCGCCGGCTGTGGTTCCTGGACCAGCTGGAGCCGGGCCGCGCCGAATACCTCATCCCCATGGGACTGCGCGTCCAGGGCCCCCTCGACGTGCCGGCGCTGGAGGCGTCGCTGTCCGAGCTGGTGGCACGGCACGAGGTGCTGCGCACCCGCTTCGTCACCGACGGGGACGGCGACCCCGGCCAGGTCGTCGACGCCCCCCGGCCGCTGCCGCTGGCCGTCCACGACCTGCGCGGCGTCGGGGACGCCGCCGCCCGGGAGGAGGCGGCCACCGCGCTGGTGGACACCGAGGGCTTCCGGCCCATGGACCTCGCCACCGGCCCCGTGGTCCGCGCCCTGCTGATCCGGCTGGCCGACGAGGAACACCTGCTGTCGCTGACGGTCCACCACATCGCCTTCGACGGCTGGTCGGCGGGCGTGCTCTCGCGGGAACTGACCGCGCTGTACACGCGACACGTCACGGGAGCCGCCGACGGTCTGCCCGAACCTCCCCTGCAGTACGCCGACTTCGCCGTCTGGCAGCGCGAGTGGTTCACCGGTGACGTGCTCGACGGGCAGCTGGACTACTGGCGCGGGCGGCTGGCGGGCACCGAGCCGCTGGAGCTGCCCACCGACCGCAGGCGTCCGGCGCGGCGCAGCGGCAACGGCGCCATGCTCACGTTCCGGATCCCCGCGGGGACCGCCGACGGCGCGCGCAGGCTGGCGCACGACACCGGCGCGAGCCTGTTCATGACGCTGCTCGCGGTGTTCCAGCTCGTGCTGTCCCGCTACAGCGGCCAGGAGGACATCGCGGTCGGCACCCCGATCGCGGGCCGCAACCGGGCCGAGATCGAGGACATGATCGGCTTCTTCGTGAACACGCTGGTCATGCGCACCGACCTGTCGGGCGACCCGACGTTCACCGAGCTCCTCGACCGGGTCAAGGACACCGCGCTGGGCGCCTACGACCACCAGGACCTGCCCTTCGAACGCCTGGTGGAGGAGCTGGCACCCCGGCGGGACCTGTCCCGCAACCCGCTGTTCCAGACCATGTTCGTGCTGCAGAACACGCCCGACAGCCGCTCGTGGGACCTGCCCGGGCTCGGCGTCCGGCAGCTGGAGGTGGTCGCGCAGGACTCCAAGTTCGACTTCACCTTCTACGCCGCCGAGGCCGCCGACGGGGCGCTGGACGGCACGATCGTCTACTCCACCGACCTGTTCGACGAGGCCACGATGGTGCGGCTGGCCGGGCACTTCGAGACCCTGCTCGCCTCCGCCGCCCGCACCCCCACGGCCCGGCTGTCCGCGCTGGAGATGCTGACCGCCGACGAGCGCCAGGAGGTCCTGGCCGACTGGAACGGCGCCGACGCCGACGCCCCGGACGCGCTGACCGTGCACCGGCTGTTCGAGGAGCGGGCCGCGCAGCGCCCCGACTCCCCCGCCGTGACCTGCGGCACCGATCACCTGACCTACCGGGAGCTGGACGCGCGGGCCGAGTGGATCGCCGGCCGGCTGCGCGAGCGCGGCGCCGGTCCCGGGACGCTGGTGGCGGTGTGCCTGGACCGCGGCACCGACATGGTGAGCGCGCTGCTCGGCATCCTCAAGTCGGGCGCCGCCTACGTCCCCCTGGACCCGGCGTACCCCACGGACCGGCTCGCCCACATGGTGCGGGACTGCGGCGCACCGCTGATCGTCACGCAGTCCGCGCACACCGGCCGGCTGCCCGCCGGCACGCCGTGCCTGCTGCTGGAGGGCTCCTGGCCGGCGGACCTGCCCGCCGGCCCGCCCGGCGGCTGCGTGCCGCGGCCCGGCCCGGACGACCTCGCCTACGTGATCTACACGAGCGGTTCCACTGGCCGTCCCAAGGGCGTGCAGATCACCCACGGCGCCCTGCGGGCGCGGATGCGGGAGACGCGCCGGCAGCTGGGGCTCACGCACGAGGACCGGGTCCTGCAGTTCGCGTCGATCGCCTTCGACTCCTCGGTGGGGCAGTTGTTCGCACCGCTCACCTCAGGCGCGTCCCTGGTGCTGCGCGACGAGGCCTGGGACCCCGGCCGGCTCGCGCAGGCGCTGCGCACCAACGGGGTGACGGTGGCCTGGCTGACCCCGTCGGCGTTCGGCGCGCTCGCCGCCGAACTCGACGGGCCGGACGCGCTGGGCCCGGAACTGCGGCTGGTCCGGCTCGGCGGCGAGGCGCTGCAGCGCGAACAGGTGCGGCAGTGGTTCCGGCACACCTCCGTGCCCCTGGTCAACGGCTACGGACCGACGGAGGCCGCGCAGGAGGCCACGACCGCCCGGATCACCGGCCCCGGCGACCACGTGCCGATCGGCCGCCCCGTCGCCGGCGCGAAGGTGTTCGTGGTGGACCGCCACGGCCGGCCGGTGCCGGTGGGGGTGCCGGGCGAGATGTGGATCGCCTGTCCCGGACTGGCCCGCGGCTACCTGGGCCGGCCGGAGCTGACCGCGGAGAAGTTCGCGGTGGTCACCGTGGACGGGACGCCGCGGCGCGTCTACCGCACCGGCGACCTCGCCAAGTGGCACGCGGACGGGCGGCTGGAGTTCGTCGGCCGGGCCGACAACCAGGTCAAGCTGCGCGGCTACCGCATCGAGCCGGGCGAGATCGAGACGGCCCTGCTGAGCCACCCGTGCGTGACCGGGGCCACCGTCGTCCTGCGCGAGGACACGCCCGGCATGCCGCGGCTGGTGGCGTACGTGGTGGCGGACCCGCCCGTCGACGCGGGCGGGCTGCGCGCCCACCTCCAGCGCGACCTGCCGGACTACATGGTGCCCGCGGCGTTCGTGCCCCTGGACCGCATCCCGCTCACCCCGAACGGCAAGACGGACCGCCGCGCCCTGCCCGCGCCCGCCTCCGACCGCCCCGACCTGGGCGCCGCGTACACCGCTCCGCGCACGGACACCGAGCGGACGGTGGCCGCGGTCTGGTCGCAGGTGCTGGGCATCGACACGGTCGGCGTGGACGACGACTTCTTCGCACTGGGCGGCCACTCGCTGCTGGCCACGCAGGTCGTGTCGCGGCTGCGCCGGCGGCTGGGCGTCGACGTGCCGGTGCGGACGCTGTTCAGCGCGCCGACGCCGGCGCTGCTGGCCGCGGCCGTCGCGGACCTGGACGACGCCGGGACGTCCCGGATCGTGCCGGTGCCGCGCGACGGCACCGCGCCGCCGCTGAGCTTCGCCCAGCAGCGGCTGTGGTTCCTCGACCAGCTGGAGCCGGGCCGGGCCGAGTACCTGATGCCGTTCGCCTTCCGCGTCCGCGGCCAACTGGACGTGGACGCCCTGAACACCGCGTTCACCGCCCTGGTGGCACGGCACGAGATGCTGCGCACCCGGTTCGGGACGGACGGCGCGGGCGCCCCGGTCCAGCTGATCGACCCGGCCGGGCCGGTGACGGTGGCGGTGCGGGACCTGCGTGCCGCCGGGGACGCCGCGGCCCGCGAGGACGCCCTCGCGGCGGTCCTGCGCGAGGACGGGCTGCGCCCGGTGGACCTCGGTGCCGGCCCGGTGCTGCGCGCGCTGCTGGTGCGGCTGGCCGAGGAGGAGAACGTCCTGGCGGTCACCGTGCACCACATCGCCTTCGACGGCTGGTCGGTGGGCGTGCTGGTGCGCGAGCTGTCCGCGCTGTACGCGGCGGCCCTCGGCGCGCGGCCCGCCGCACCGGACCTCGCGCCGCCGCCGGTGCAGTACGCCGACTACGCGCTGTGGCAGCGCGGCTGGCTGTCGGGCGGGACGCTGGAGCGCCAACTGGCCTACTGGCGGGACCGGCTGGACGCCCTGGAGCCACTGGAACTGCCGACGGACCACCCACGGCCGGCGGAGCGCACCGGCAAGGGCGAGGTCGTCCGGTTCTCGGTGCCCGCCGCGATCGCCGCACGCGCCAGGACGGTGTCCGCCGACAGCGGCGTGAGCCTGTTCATGACGCTGCTGTCGGTCTTCCAGCTGCTGCTCGCCCGCTACAGCGGACAGCGGGACATCGCGGTGGGCACCCCGATCGCGGGCCGCAACCGCGCCGAGACCGAGGACCTGATCGGCTTCTTCGTCAACACCCTCGTCATGCGCACCGACCTGTCCGGCGACCCGGCCTTCACCGAGCTCCTCGACCGCGTCAAGGACACCGCGCTGGGCGCCTACGACCACCAGGACCTCCCCTTCGAACGCCTGGTGGAGGAACTCGCCCCCGACCGCGACCTGTCGCGCAACCCGCTGTTCCAGACCCTGTTCACGCTGCAGAACACGCCCGGCGCGGACGCCTGGAACCTGCCGGGCCTGTCCGCGGAACCCGTCGAGATGCCCGTCCGCGACGCCAAGTTCGACCTGTCGCTGTACCTCGCGGAGGCCGCCGACGGCACCCTGGACGGCGCGGTCGTCTACGCGGACGACCTGTTCACCGAGGCCACCGCGCGCCGCCTGGCCGGCCACTTCCAGAACCTGCTGGCGGCGGCCACGGCCCGTCCGCACAGCGCCCTGTCCGAGCTGGAGATGCTGGGCGCGGACGAACGGCACCGCATCCTGACCGAGTGGAACGACACCGCGGCACCGGTCCCGGCGGCGGCCACGCTGCACCGGCTCTTCGAGGAGCGCGCGGCACTGGACCCGGACGCGGTCGCCGTCGTCTGCGGCACGGACACGCTCACCTTCCGGGAGCTGGACGAGCACGCCAACCGGCTGGCCCACCGGCTGCGCGCCGTACCGGGCATCGGACCGGACGTGCCGGTGGGTGTGTGCCTGGAGCGCTCCCCCGCCATGGTGTGGACACTGCTGGGCATCCTGAAGGCCGGTGCGGCCTACGTCCCGCTCGACCCGGAGCACCCGGCGGAGCGCCTGGCGTACCTGGTGGAGGACTCCGGCGCACCGCTGGTCGTCACCGACACCGCGCACGCCGCTCTGCTGCCGGCGGGCCTGGACCTGCTGGCCGTCGACCGGGCCGCGGACCTGCCGGACACGCTGCCGGCCACCGCCCCGGAGCCCGTCGCGGGCCCCGGTGACCTGTGCTACCTGATCTACACCAGCGGGTCGACGGGCCGGCCGAAGGGCGTCCGCGTCGAACACCGCGGCGTGGTGAACTACCTCGCCGGCATGCAGCACGCCTTCCCGCTCGCCCCGGGCGAGGGCTTCCTCCAGGCCACGCCGCTGTCCTTCGACGTGTCGGCGTACGAGATCTTCTGGCCGCTGTGGCAGGGCGCGACCGTCGTCCTGGTGCCCGGTTCCGACCGGCTGGACATGGCCGGGGTGTCGCGCCTGATGCGGGCGCACCGCGTGGTCGGCCTGCACTTCGTGCCCAGTCTGCTGGACCTGTTCGTCTCCCGGGTGCGGCCGGAGGACTGCGCCCACCTGCGCTACGCCTTCGCCAGCGGCGAGCCGCTGCAGCCGACGCTGGTGGGCCGCTACGTCGACCGCTTCCCCGGCGACCTGGTCAACCTGTACGGCGCGACCGAGGTCTCCGTCGACACCACGTACTGGCGGGCGTCGCGCACGGACCCGCAGGGCCCGGTCCTCGCGGGCCGGCCCATGGCGAACCAGACCGTGTACGTCCTCGACCCGGACCGCCGTCCGGTGCCCGCGGGCGTGCTGGGCGAGGTGTACCTGGGCGGCGCGAGCGTCGGACGCGGCTACCACGAGCGGCCCGAGCTGACGGCACAGCGCTTCGTGCCCGACCCGTTCACCGGCGGCCGCATGTACCGCACCGGCGACCTCGGCCGTTTCACCTCCGACGGTGAGCTCGACCTGCTGGGCCGCATCGACCGCCAGGTGAAGCTGCGCGGCGTCCGCGTCGAACTCGGCGAGGTCGAGGCGGTGCTGCTCACGCACGGCGCGGTGGGCGTGTGCGCGGTGGTCGTCCGCGAGGACGCCCCCGGCGACAAGCGGCTCGCCGCCTACTGCGTGCCCGCACCCGGCGGCACGGTGGACGTCGGCGCGCTGCGCGGCTGGGCGGCCGAGCGGCTGCCGCGCGCCATGATGCCGTCCGCGTTCGTGATCCTGCCGGAACTCCCGCTCAACCGGAACGGCAAGGTCGACCACGCGGCGCTGCCGGCACCCGGGGGCGACGGCGACGCCACCGCCGGATTCGTCGCGCCGCGCGACGACGTGGAGGCCGAGATCGCGCACGTGATGGCCGACGTGCTCGGCACCGAAAGGGTCGGCGTCCACGACGGTTTCTTCGAACTCGGCGGTCATTCCCTGCTCGCCATCCAGCTCGTCAATCGTATCGAGGCGGCGACCGGAGTCCGTATCGGCCTGCGCCGGCTTTTCCAGGCGCCGACGGTCGCCGGTATCAAGCGACAGCTCCTCGAATTGTTCGACACGCAGGAACAGGCTTCCTGAACCAGCGGCCCGGTGCCCACGCGAATTGAGCGCGAAGAGAAGAGGACGGAACATCATGGGCGAGAATTCGGTTGAGGCGCGGCTGCTGGCCCGCATGCGACGGCGTGCGGAAGCGGCCCGGATCGTACCCGGCGACAGGGACGCCGCCGGTGCGTTGCCGCTGTCGTTCGCACAGCAACGGCTGTGGTTCCTGGACCGCCTGAACCCCGGCAGCGCCGAGTACCTGGTGCCGACGGCCCTGCGGGTGCGCGGCGCGCTGGACGTGGCGGCGCTGGGCACGGCCCTGTCGGGCCTGGTGGCCCGGCACGAGGTACTGCGGACGGCGTTCCCGGCGGACGAGGACGGCACGCCGCGGCAGGTCGTCACGGCCCCGTGGCCGGTGGACGTCACCGAGCACGACCTGCGCCGGGTCCCGGACGCCGACGCGCGGGCCCGGGAGGTGCTGCGGGCCGGGGCGACCCGGCCGTTCGACCTCGGTTCGGGACGGCTCCTGCGGGCCGATCTGGTACGGCTCGCGGACGACGACCAGTACCTGCTGCTGACGGTTCACCACATCGTGTCGGACGGCTGGTCGTCCGGCGTCCTGGCGCGGGAGCTGCGCGAGCTGTACGCGGCGGCCCTCGACGCGCGCACCTCGTCACTGCCCGAACTGCCGGTGCAGTACGCCGACTTCGCCCTCTGGCAGCGCGAGCAGCTCACCGGTCCGGCGCTGGAGCGCCAACTCGCCTACTGGCGTGACCGCCTGGCCGGCACCACCCCGCTGGAACTTCCCACGGACCACCAGCGTCCCGCCCGCCCGAGCGGCAGTGGCGACGTGGTCACCTTCTCGGTGCCGGCCGAGGTGGCGGACGGGCTGCGTACGACGGCGGCCCGGCACGGTGCGAGCATGTTCATGACGTTGTTGTCCCTGTTCCAGATCGTCCTCGCCCGTTACTGCCGGCAGGACGACATCGCCGTCGGCAGCCCGATCGCGGGCCGCAACCGCGCCGAGACCGAGGACCTGATCGGCTTCTTCGTCAACACCCTCGTCATGCGCACCGACCTGTCCGGCGACCCGACGTTCACCGAGCTCCTCGACCGCGTCAAGGACACCGCGCTGGGCGCCTACGACCACCAGGACCTGCCCTTCGAACGGCTCGTCGAGGAGCTCGCCCCCGACCGCGACCCGTCCCGCAACCCGCTGTTCCAGACCATGTTCGTCCTCCAGGCTCCCGGGAGCGCGGACGGACAGGCGTGGGAGCTGGCGGGAACGGACATCGAGCCGGTCGAGATCGAGCGGGGAGTGGCCAAGTTCGACCTGACGCTGACCGCGGTCGAGTCGTCGGACGGCCTGCGTGCCGTCCTCGAGTACCGGACGGATCTGTTCGAGCGGGCGACGGTGGAGCGGATGGCCGGTCACTTCGCCACCCTCGCCGCCTCCGCCGCGGCCACTCCGCGAGCCCGCCTCTCCGAGTTGAACATGCTCACCGAGCGGGAGCGGCGGCAGGTCCTGGTCGACTGGAACGGCACCACCGGCCCCTACCCCGACACCGCCACCATCCACCAGCTCATCGAGGACCGCGTCACCACCAGCCCCGACGCCATCGCCCTCACCCACGGCACCCAGCAGTGGACCTACGCACAACTCAACGCCCGCGCCAACCAACTCGCCCACCACCTGCGCACCACCGGCACCACCCCCGACACCCTCATCGCCGTCTGCCTCGACCGCACCCCCGACCTGATCACCACCATCCTCGGCATCCTCAAAGCCGGCGCCGCCTTCGTCCCCCTCGACCCCGACTACCCCACCGACCGCATCACCCACATGGTCGAAGACTCCCGCGCCACCCTCACCATCACCCACAGCAACCTCAGCAACCGCCTCCCCACCCACACCCCACACCTCCTCGTCGACACCCAATGGCCCCACACACCCACCCACAACCCCACCCCCCTGGCCACACCCGACCACCTCGCCTACGTCATCTACACCTCAGGCTCCACCGGCAAGCCCAAAGGCGTCGCCCTCGAACACCGCGGAGTCGTCAACTACCTCCACTGGTGCGACCAGAACTACCCCGCCCACACCCCCGGCGGCATCGGCACCATCCTCTACTCCTCCGTCACCTTCGACCTCACCATCACCGCCCTCTTCCTCCCCCTCATCCAAGGCCAACAACTCGCCATCCCCCACCCCCAAGACGGCCAGAGCGCCTTCGACGCCGCCATCGACCTCATCTGCACCAACACCCCCATCAGCTTCCTCAAAGCCACCCCCTCCCACCTCGAAGTCCTCGCCGCCCACCTCGAAACACGCCACACCCACCACCACATCACCACCATCGTCGCCGGCGGCGAAAACCTCACCCCCCACCTCGTCACCCGCCTCCTCAACCACAGCACCACCCACACCACCATCAGCAACGAATACGGCGCCACCGAAGGCTCCGTCGCCAACGTCATGAGCCTCACCACCACACCCGACCCCCACGGCGACACCACCACCCTCGGCCGCCCCATCACCAACACCACCGCCTACGTCCTGGACCACCACAACCAACCCGCCCCCATCGGCATCCCCGGACACGCCCTCCTCGGCGGCATCTGCCTCGCCCGCGGCTACCACCACCGACCCGACCTCACCACCACCCGCTTCACCCCCAACCCCCTCACCCCACCCCACCCCGACCCCCGCACCTACCACACCGGCGACCTCGTCAAATGGCGCCCCGACGGCACCCTCGAATTCATCGGCCGCATCGACAACCAGATCAAACTCCGCGGCTACCGCATCGAACTCGGCGAAATCGAAGCCGCCCTCCTCACCCACCCCCACATCCACACCACCACCGTCACCGCACGCGAAGACACCCCCGGCGACAAACGACTCACCGCATACCTCGTGACCGACGCTCCGGTCGACACCGGCTCCCTCCGCGCCCACCTGCAACGGAACCTGCCGGACTACATGGTCCCGACGGCCTTCGTGACCCTCGACCGACTGCCACTGACCCCCAACGGCAAGATCGACACCAAGGCCCTGCCCGCACCCGACCACCACCGCCCCCACCTCGACACCACCTACACCGCACCCCGCACCGACACCGAACGCACCATCACCGCCATCTGGGCCGATGTCCTGGGCGTCGAGACCGTAGGCGTCCACGACAACTTCTTCACGCTCGGCGGGCATTCGCTGCTCGCGACCCGGGTGACGTCACGTCTGCGGCAGAGGCTCGGCGTCGACGTCCCGGTCCGCAGCCTGTTCACCTCGCCGACCCCGGCCACGCTGGCCGCGGCCGTGCACGAGCTGGAGACCGCCCAAGAAGCCCCGCTGGTGCCGGTCGGCCGCGACGGGGACCCGCTGCCGCTGTCGTTCGCGCAGCAGCGCCTCTGGTTCCTGGACCAGTTGACGCCCGGCAGCGCCGAGTACCTGGTGCCGTTCGGCCTGCGGCTGCGGGGCGAACTCGACCTCGGCGCGCTGGGAGCGGCCTTCACCGGCCTGGTGGACAGGCACGAGATCCTGCGCACGCGGTTCGTCACCGACGACTCCGGTCGGCCCGCGCAGTTCGTGGAGGCCGCGTGGTCGGTCACTCCCACGGTGCACGACGTCCGCACCGTCTGCGACGCCGAGGACAGGGAGCGGGCCGCGCTGGAAATCATGGCGGCCGAGGCGCGCCGGCCGTTCGCGCTGGACGGGGGGCGGTTGCTGCGCGTGGACGTGATACGCGTGGCGGACGACGACCAGTACCTGCTGTTGACGGTTCACCACATCGTGTCGGACGGCTGGTCGTCCGGCGTCCTGGCGCGGGAGCTGCGCGAGCTGTACGCGGCGGCCCTCGACGCGCGCACCTCGTCACTGCCCGAACTGCCGGTGCAGTACGCCGACTTCGCCGTCTGGCAGCGCGAGCGGCTCAGCGGTGACTTCCTGGAGCGTCAGTTGGCGTACTGGCGCGACCGCCTCACGGGGGTGCCGGTCCTGGAGCTTCCCACGGATCACGGGCGCCCGGCCGAACGCGTGAGCGCCGAAGGCGACACCGTGCACTTCTCGGTGCCGGCCGAGGTGGCGGACGGGCTGCGTACGACGGCGGCCCGGCACGGCGCGAGCATGTTCATGGCGTTGTTGTCCCTGTTCCAGATCGTCCTCGCCCGTTACTGCCGGCAGGACGACATCGCCGTCGGCAGCCCGATCGCGGGCCGCAACCGCGCCGAGACCGAGGACCTGATCGGCTTCTTCGTCAACACCCTCGTCATGCGCACCGACCTGTCCGGCGACCCGACGTTCACCGAGCTCCTCGACCGCGTCAAGGACACCGCGCTGGGCGCCTACGACCACCAGGACCTGCCCTTCGAACGCCTGGTGGACGAGCTGACTCCCGAGCGCAACCTGTCCCGCAACCCGCTGTTCCAGACCCTGTTCGTGTTCCAGAACACGCCGGACGGCGACGCCTGGGGCCTGCCGGGCCTGGCGGTCGAACAGGTCGGCGTACGGGGCCAGGACGCCAAGTTCGACCTCCAGCTGACAGCGGCGGAGGCGGACGGTGAGCTACTGGCGGCGCTCGAGTACCGGACGGATCTGTTCGAGCGGGCGACGGTGGAGCGGATGGCCGGTCACTTCGCCACCCTCGCCGCCTCCGCCGCGGCCACTCCGCGAGCCCGCCTCTCCGAGTTGAACATGCTCACCGAGCGGGAGCGGCGGCAGGTCCTGGTCGACTGGAACGGCACCACCGGCCCCTACCCCGACACCGCCACCATCCACCAGCTCATCGAGGACCGCGTCACCACCAGCCCCGACGCCATCGCCCTCACCCACGGCACCCAGCAGTGGACCTACGCACAACTCAACGCCCGCGCCAACCAACTCGCCCACCACCTGCGCACCACCGGCACCACCCCCGACACCCTCATCGCCGTCTGCCTCGACCGCACCCCCGACCTGATCACCACCATCCTCGGCATCCTCAAAGCCGGCGCCGCCTTCGTCCCCCTCGACCCCGACTACCCCACCGACCGCATCACCCACATGGTCGAAGACTCCCGCGCCACCCTCACCATCACCCACAGCAACCTCAGCAACCGCCTCCCCACCCACACCCCACACCTCCTCGTCGACACCCAATGGCCCCACACACCCACCCACAACCCCACCCCCCTGGCCACACCCGACCACCTCGCCTACGTCATCTACACCTCAGGCTCCACCGGCAAGCCCAAAGGCGTCGCCCTCGAACACCGCGGAGTCGTCAACTACCTCCACTGGTGCGACCAGAACTACCCCGCCCACACCCCCGGCGGCATCGGCACCATCCTCTACTCCTCCGTCACCTTCGACCTCACCATCACCGCCCTCTTCCTCCCCCTCATCCAAGGCCAACAACTCGCCATCCCCCACCCCCAAGACGGCCAGAGCGCCTTCGACGCCGCCATCGACCTCATCTGCACCAACACCCCCATCAGCTTCCTCAAAGCCACCCCCTCCCACCTCGAAGTCCTCGCCGCCCACCTCGAAACACGCCACACCCACCACCACATCACCACCATCGTCGCCGGCGGCGAAAACCTCACCCCCCACCTCGTCACCCGCCTCCTCAACCACAGCACCACCCACACCACCATCAGCAACGAATACGGCGCCACCGAAGGCTCCGTCGCCAACGTCATGAGCCTCACCACCACACCCGACCCCCACGGCGACACCACCACCCTCGGCCGCCCCATCACCAACACCACCGCCTACGTCCTGGACCACCACAACCAACCCGCCCCCATCGGCATCCCCGGACACGCCCTCCTCGGCGGCATCTGCCTCGCCCGCGGCTACCACCACCGACCCGACCTCACCACCACCCGCTTCACCCCCAACCCCCTCACCCCACCCCACCCCGATCCCCGCACCTACCACACCGGCGACCTCGTCAAATGGCGCCCCGACGGCACCCTCGAATTCATCGGCCGCATCGACAACCAGATCAAACTCCGCGGCTACCGCATCGAACTCGGCGAAATCGAAGCCGCCCTCCTCACCCACCCCCACATCCACACCACCACCGTCACCGCACGCGAAGACACCCCCGGCGACAAACGACTCACCGCATACCTCGTGACCGACGCTCCGGTCGACACCGGCTCCCTCCGCGCCCACCTGCAACGGAACCTGCCGGACTACATGGTCCCGACGGCCTTCGTGACCCTCGACCGACTGCCGCTGACCCCCAACGGCAAGATCGACACCAAGGCCCTGCCCGCACCCGACCACCACCGCCCCCACCTCGACACCACCTACACCGCACCCCGCACCGACACCGAACGCACCCTCGCCTCGGTGTGGGGGGACATCCTGGGCATCGACACGGTCGGCGTCCACGACAACTTCTTCGAGCTGGGCGGCGACTCGATCATCAGCATCCAGATGATCGCGAAGGCCAAGAAGTTCGGCGTGCACCTCACGCCGCGCATGATCTTCAAGCACCAGACGATCGCCGAGATCGCGGTGCACGCCGGCGCGACCACGCTGGTCGACGCCGAGCAGGGACGGGTGGTGGGCGAGGTCCCCCTGACACCGATCCAGCACTGGTTCTTCGAGAAGGACCTGCCGGCGTTCGACCACTTCAACCAGGCCGAACTGCTCGCCACCGACGGTCTCGACCCGGAGGTGCTGCGGCAGGCGCTCTCCGATCTGATCGAGCACCACGACGCGTTGCGGCTGCGGTGCGTCCACGGTGCCGACGGATGGCGGCAGTACCTGGACGACACCGTGGACACCGGCGTCCTCGACGTCCACGACCTGTCCGGTGTCGCCGACGACGACCTGGCCCCGGTGTCGCTGGGCATCGCGGAGGAGACGCAGCGCAGCCTCGACCTGGCCAAGGGCCCGCTGATGCGGTGCGCCCTGCTGAACCTGGGAGCGGCGCGGGGACAGCGGCTGCTCATCGCCGTGCACCACCTGGCGGTCGACGGGGTGTCCTGGCGGATCCTCCTGGAGGACCTCGGCAGTTGCTACGAGCAGCGTGCCGGGGGACGGGCGCCGCGGCTGCCGGCGAAGACGACGTCGTTCAGGGCATGGGCGGAGCGGCTGCGCGGGTTCGCCGTGTCGGACGGGGCGCGCGCCGAGTTCGCGTACTGGGCGGAGGCGAAGCCCGCCGGCCGGGTGCCGCGCGACCGGAACGGACGCAACGACCTGGGTTCGGCGTCCAGCGTCATGGCGACGCTCACCGCGGAGGAGACGCGCGCCCTGCTGCGGGACGTCCCGCGCGCCTTCAGCACGCAGATCAACGACGCGCTGCTGACCGCGCTGGCGCACGCGCTGCGGGACTGGACGGGTGTCGACGAGACCCTGATCGGTCTGGAGGGGCACGGCCGCGAGGACCTGTTCCCCGACGTGGACCTGTCGCGGACCGTCGGCTGGTTCACCTCCGTGTTCCCCGTCGCGCTGCGGCTGGCTCCGGGCGCCGGCCCCGTGGAGTCGCTCGGCTCCGTCAGGGAACAGCTGGCGCGGGTCCCCAGCAAGGGCGTCGGCTACGGCATCCTGCGTCACCTCGGCACCCCGGACGTGGCGTCCGTCCTCGGCGGACAGCCCACCCCCGAAGTCAACTTCAACTACCTGGGACAGTTCGTCCGGGACCTGCCGGGCATCGGACGGTACGCCGCCCCCGGCGAGCCCAAGGGCCACTCGATCAGCCCCGACGGCATGCGCTGGAACGTGCTCGACGTGACCGCCGCCGTCGAGGGTGACGCGTTCGGCGTCCACATCGGCTACTCGACGGCGCTGCACGACCGGTGCACCGTCGAGCGTCTGGCCGACGGCATGCTCCGCCACCTGCGCGAACTGATCGCCGGCAGCGCCGACGGAGCCGCCGACACCCGCCGGGCCACCCCCGGCGTCCCCCTCACCGACGTCGGTGACACCGACATGGCCGCGATCCTGAAGAGGTTCTCGATATGAGCACGCACAACGTGGAAGACGTCTACGGGCTCTCGCCCCTGCAGTTCGGGATGCTGTACCACTCGCTCGAGGACACGTCCGACACCCGCCCGTACATGGTGCAGATGACGGAGGAGGTCGAAGGGCCCTTCGACGAGGCACTGTTCGGCGAGGCGTGGCAGCGGCTGGTCGACCGGCACACGATCCTGCGCAGCGCGTTCGTGTGGGAGGGGGTGTCGGAGCCGGTGCAGGTCGTGCAGCGCCGCGCCCCCCTGCCCTTCGCGGTGCGCGACCTGCGCGGCCTGCCCGACCAGCAGGAGCGGCTGGACGCCTTCCTGGCCGAGGACTGGGACCGCGGGTTCGACCTGTCCCGGGCTCCGCTGGTGAGGGTCACCGTGCTGCGCACGGCTGAGGAGCGCAGGATCGTCGTCTGGTCGTTCCACCACATCCTGCTGGACGGCTGGAGCGTGCAGATCCTCCAGAAGGAGCTGTTCGCCCTCTACCGCGGGCTGCTCGACGGCTCCCCCGCCGCCCTGCCGCCGACCGCGCCCTACCGCCGCTACATCGAGTGGCTCAACGCCCAGCGGGACGACGCCTCGGCCGCCTTCTGGACCGACTACCTGGCGGGCGTCACCGAGCCGACCGACCTGCACGTGGACCGGGACACCGGGGACAGGGGGGTCGGGGAGTTCGAGGTGTGCGCCCCGGCCGACCTGTTCGCGCGGGCCCGCGACTACGCCAGGTCCCAGCGGATCACGATGAACACGCTGGTGCAGGGACTGTGGTCGATCCTGCTCTCCCGGTACAGCCGCCAGGACGAGGTGCTGTTCGGCTCCACCATCTCGGGTCGCTCGATCGCCCTGCCCGGCGTCGAGTCGATGATGGGCCTCTTCATCAACACGCTCCCGGTCCGCGGGCGGCTCACGGGCGACCTGGTGGTCGCCGACTGGCTGCGGGACCTCCAGGACGAGCAGCTGGACATGCGGCAGTGGGAGTACTGCCACCTCGTCGACGTGCAGAAGCACAGCCCCATCCCGCGCGGGGAGCCGCTGTTCCGGTCCATCCTGGTCTTCGAGAACTACCCCGTGGTGCAGAAGCCGTCGGACTTCCCCGAGGGCCTGACCCGGCGCCTGGTCAACTGCGTCGAACGCACCGGCTACCCGCTCACCCTGGTGGTGTCGGCGGGCAGGGCCCTGGAGTTCCGGTTCGTGTACGACCGGGGCAGGTTCGACGCGGCGACGGTCGAGCGGATGGCCGGCCACCTCCGGATGCTGCTGGAATCCGTCGTGGACGCCCCCGGCGCGCACATCTCCGAGTTGAACATGCTCACCGAGCGGGAGCGGCGGCAGGTCCTGGTCGACTGGAACGGCACCACCGGCCCCTACCCCGACACCGCCACCATCCACCAGCTCATCGAGGACCGCGTCACCACCAGCCCCGACGCCATCGCCCTCACCCACGGCACCCAGCAGTGGACCTACGCACAACTCAACGCCCGCGCCAACCAACTCGCCCACCACCTGCGCACCACCGGCACCACCCCCGACACCCTCATCGCCGTCTGCCTCGACCGCACCCCCGACCTGATCACCACCATCCTCGGCATCCTCAAAGCCGGCGCCGCCTTCGTCCCCCTCGACCCCGACTACCCCACCGACCGCATCACCCACATGGTCGAAGACTCCCGCGCCACCCTCACCATCACCCACAGCAACCTCAGCAACCGCCTCCCCACCCACACCCCACACCTCCTCGTCGACACCCAATGGCCCCACACACCCACCCACAACCCCACCCCCCTGGCCACACCCGACCACCTCGCCTACGTCATCTACACCTCAGGCTCCACCGGCAAGCCCAAAGGCGTCGCCCTCGAACACCGCGGAGTCGTCAACTACCTCCACTGGTGCGACCAGAACTACCCCGCCCACACCCCCGGCGGCATCGGCACCATCCTCTACTCCTCCGTCACCTTCGACCTCACCATCACCGCCCTCTTCCTCCCCCTCATCCAAGGCCAACAACTCGCCATCCCCCACCCCCAAGACGGCCAGAGCGCCTTCGACGCCGCCATCGACCTCATCTGCACCAACACCCCCATCAGCTTCCTCAAAGCCACCCCCTCCCACCTCGAAGTCCTCGCCGCCCACCTCAAAACACGCCACACCCACCACCACATCACCACCATCGTCGCCGGCGGCGAAAACCTCACCCCCCACCTCGTCACCCGCCTCCTCAACCACAGCACCACCCACACCACCATCAGCAACGAATACGGCGCCACCGAAGGCTCCGTCGCCAACGTCATGAGCCTCACCACCACACCCGACCCCCACGGCGACACCACCACCCTCGGCCGCCCCATCACCAACACCACCGCCTACGTCCTGGACCACCACAACCAACCCGCCCCCATCGGCATCCCCGGACACGCCCTCCTCGGCGGCATCTGCCTCGCCCGCGGCTACCACCACCGACCCGACCTCACCACCACCCGCTTCACCCCCAACCCCCTCACCCCACCCCACCCCGACCCCCGCACCTACCACACCGGCGACCTCGTCAAATGGCGCCCCGACGGCACCCTCGAATTCATCGGCCGCATCGACAACCAGATCAAACTCCGCGGCTACCGCATCGAACTCGGCGAAATCGAAGCCGCCCTCCTCACCCACCCCCACATCCACACCACCACCGTCACCGCACGCGAAGACACCCCCGGCGACAAACGACTCACCGCATACCTCGTGACCGACGCTCCGGTCGACACCGGCTCCCTCCGCGCCCACCTGCAACGGAACCTGCCGGACTACATGGTCCCGACGGCCTTCGTGACCCTCGACCGACTGCCACTGACCCCCAACGGCAAGATCGACACCAAGGCCCTGCCCGCACCCGACCACCACCGCCCCCACCTCGACACCACCTACACCGCACCCCGCACCGACACCGAACGCACCATCACCGCCATCTGGGCCGATGTCCTGGGCGTCGAGACCGTAGGCGTCCACGACAACTTCTTCGCGCTCGGCGGGCAGTCGATCAATGCCGTGCGGGTGGTGTCGCGCATCCGGGACGCCGGTCTGCCGATCGCCCTCCAGCAGATCACGCGGCACCCGACGGTGGCCGGCCTGGCGGCTGCGCTGGACGCCCCGCAGGACGAGTCCGGCGGGCTGGTGGTGCTCCTCTCCCGTGAGGTGGACCCCGCACTTCCCCTGCTGTTCTGCGTGCACCCCGGCGGTGGCAGCACGCACCCGTACCGCGCGCTGGCGCGTCGTCTCGCGGGGGCGTTCACCGTGTACGGCATCCAGGCGCCGGGACTGGACGCGGGCGAATCCCCGCTCGTCGGCGTGGAGTCCGTCGCGGAGCGGTACTGGCGGGAGATTCGCCGGGTGCAGCCGGAGGGCCCCTGCACGATCCTCGGCTGGTCGACCGGCGCGGTGATCGCGCACGCGATGGGTGCGCGTGATCCGCGGGCGGTGGCCGCGCTGCTCCTGCTGGAGCCGGCCGTGACCGGGGAGGACCAGCAGGACCGGTTCCAGCGGCATGCCGAGGTGTACCGCCGCGTGGACGCGCTGTGGCGTCGCGGCCAGACCGAGACCGGTGCCGAACGTGCGGCCACGGAGCGGGAGATGAAGCGCCTGGCGCCGGAGATGAACATCGAGGCGGACGCGATCACGCTCGACGAGTGGCTGCCGTACGGCGTACTGGAGGCCGAGGTGCGTTCGCTCGCCGCCTACCGGCCCCGGCGTTCGAAGGCCCCGGCGACGCTGTTCGTCAGCGACACCGTGCGCGAGGGCAGCGGGGACGAGGTGCCGCAGGCGCGGTACACCGCGCACTGGCGGGACCTCTACCCCGCGGGGCTGGACGTCCGCGCCGTGCCGGGCCGCCACATGGAGATGGTCAGGGGCGAGCGGCAACTGGCCGCACTGGCCGCCGCGGCGCGGGAGGCCCTGACGGACGGTGCCCGCCGGGAGGCGCAGTTGCTGGTCCCGGCCTGACGGACGGCCGCCCGCAGGGGGCCTGCCACGGACACGTGGCGGGCCCCCTTCGTGTGCGCGCCCCCGCCCGTGCCGCCCGGAACCGCCGACGGCACCCGGTAGGGGTGCCACTGGCCCGGACCGGCGCCACTGCCCGGACCGGCGCCGCGCCGGGCACCGTCGTCCGCACCCACCCCCACGCCCGCGCCCACAGCCGCTGCGCCGCCCCCGGCACGGGCCGCGGCCACAGCCGCCGGAGGTGCGGGCGTGCGCGCGGCCGGGTGGCGGGGCGCCCACGGAGCCGGTCGGGGCCGGGGCCGCGGGACGGAAGCGGCGCGGGCGGCCGTCGGGTCGGTGTACCGGGGCCGGGCGGACGGAGGCGCGGCCGGTGGAACGGCCCCGGCGCGTCGATCGCGGCGTGCTGGAGCCCTTCCTTCCCGGTCCGCCTCCTCCCCGGCCCGCCCGGTGTCCCGGCCCGCGGCGGGCAGGCCCGGCGCAGCCCGGTCGGGCACGCGCGGAACGCCCCGGTCCCGCGGTCCCCCCGAGGTGCTCGGGGGGACCGCGGGACCGGGGCGTCAGGGCCGGCGCGCGGAGTGCGGAGCGGCGGCGGGGGGCGGCCGGCTCACCAACGGGCCAGCTCGGGGAAGAATCCCGGGACCTCGGTGGCGCGACCGGTCTCGAGGGCGATCCGGTAGATGTGGCAGCCGAGCGCCAGGTCCAGCACGCCGAGGCCGAAGGGGGAGAAGACGATGGGGCGGTCGCGGCGGAGGGTCACCTCGCCGCGCAGGACGTCGGCGAGGGTGCCGTCGATGAAGTCGCGCGTTCCGTACTCCGTTTCGGTGAGGTGGGGCGAGGTCTGCGCGGTGAGGCAGTGGTCCGTGTCGTCGAGGATGTTGTGGCACTTGATCATGACGGTGGGGTGGATGTCCCGCAGGGAGAGGTTCAGGATGACCTGCCCCTGCAGCAGCGTCTGCCCGTCCGCCAGCCAGGGCGCCGGGGCGGTGGTGGCCAGGACCACCAGGTCGGAGGTGGCGAGGGCCGCGTCGATCCCGGTGACCGCACGGGCCTGCCAGCCGTGGGTGTCGGCGGCGTAGGCGGCGAAGGTCTCGGCGTAGGCGTCCACGTGGTCGTGGACGAGGCACTCCCGTACGTTCAGGCCGCGGGCCGCGAGGAAGTCCGAGACGGTGCGGCCGATGACGCCGGCGCCGACGAACAGCACCGTGCGGGGGGCGTCGTCGGGGGCCAGGGTCTCCACGGCGAGCGCGGCGGAGGCGGCCGTGCGGGCGGCGCTGATCGTGGACGCCTCCAGGCAGGCGAACGGGTAGCCGGTCTCCGCGTCGTTGAGGAGCAGGACGGCGGAGGCCCGGGGCAGGTTGCGCTGCACGTTCTGCGGGTAGCTGGCGATCCACTTCAGCCCGGAGACCGGTGCCTCGCCCCCGAGGTGGGCGGGCAGGGCGATGATGCGGGCGCTCGGGTTGTCGGGGAAGCGCAGGAAGTAGCTGTTGGGGTTCACGGTGGCGCCGCGGCTGTGCTGGAGGTAGGTGTCCCGCACGATCTCCAGGACGTCGGAGGGCGCCGAGGTGATGACGTCCTGGGCGACGGTGCCGTCGATCACGTGAAAAGTCGACATCGGTGGTTGCCTTTCGCGGGTGGGAGGGCACGGGGTACGGCTCAGGCGAGGGCACCGAGGTGTTCGCCCAC
This sequence comes from Streptomyces sp. TG1A-8, assembly GCF_030499535.1. Taxonomy (NCBI): domain Bacteria; kingdom Bacillati; phylum Actinomycetota; class Actinomycetes; order Kitasatosporales; family Streptomycetaceae; genus Streptomyces; species Streptomyces sp. TG1A-8. Next base: position 6,068,631 of record NZ_JASTLB010000001.1, on the reverse strand, counting down.
CCAGTCGTCGTTGTAGACCGTTCCGAGGTAGCGCTCGCCGAGGTCGGGTGAGACGGCGGCGATGCGGGAGCCGGCGGGGAACCCGTCGCGGTACTGGCGGATCGCGGCCAGGACGGAGCCGGTGGAGCCGCCGACCAGCAGGCCGTGGGTGCGGGCGAGTTGCCGGCACTCGCGGACGGCGTGCTCCTCGGCGACGAGCACCACGTCGTCGGCGAGGCCCGGTTCGAGCAGTTCGGGGATGCGGCTGGCGCCCAGTCCGGGGATGAGGCGGCGGCCCGGCGCGGCCCCGAAGATGATGGAGCCCATGGCGTCGACGGCGACGATCCGGGTGTGCGGGGAGAACTCGCGCAGGTAGCGCGAGCAGCCGACGAAGGTGCCGGTGGAGCCGGCGCCGACGAACAGGTAGTCGATGTGCTGGAGTTCCTTGAGCATGGCGCGCGCGGTCTGCTCGTAGTGCGCGCGCGGGTTGGCCGGGTTGGCGTACTGGTTGAGCCAGACCATGGCCGGGTCGGCGGCGACGCGGTGCCGGATGTGGGCGATGCGGGACTGCAGGAAGCCGCCGTTGGCGTCGACGGTGTCCACGACGACGACCTCGGCGCCGAGGGCGCGCATGTGGTCGATGCTGGTGGCGTTGGTGTTGGGATCGACCACGCAGGTGAAGGGGTAGCCCTTGGTGGCGCAGATGGAGCTGAGGGCGATGCCGAGGTTCCCGGAGGAGGATTCGATGACGCGGGCGCCGGGGGTGAGCACCCCGCGGTGCTCGGCGTCCTCCACGAGGCTCAGCGCGGTCTTGAGCTTGACCGAGCCGGCCGGGTTGAGGCCCTCGATCTTCAGGAAGACGTCGGCGCCGGGTGCCATCCGGGTCAGCCGGACGAAGAGGTCGTCGGTGACGAGTTCGTAGGTGTGCTCGTAGATCATGACTGGGGCCTCCACAGGTCCTCGGCGCTCGTCTCGTGCACCGTGTACTTGCCGAGGGCGCTGACGGCCATGCGCATCTCCAGTGCCATGGCCTCCAGGAGGCGTTCGAGTCCGTGCTCGGGGTCCTCGTCGGCGGCGACCAGGGCGGCGCGGCCCAGGCCGACGGCGCGGGCGCCGAGGGCGAGCAGCTTCACGGCGCGGATGCCGTCCCAGACGCGTCCGCTGGCGAGGAGGACGCGGTCGGCGGGGTCGACGCGGCGCAGGCACTCGGCGAGGGGGAGCCCCACGTGGTCGAGGAAGCCGGTCGGGGCCCAGCCGGTGCCGCCCTCGGCGCCGTCGACGGTGACGGCGTGGGCACCGGCCTCCCAGGCGACGGCGGCGGCGTGGCCGACGTCGCGGCCGGGGAAGAGCTTCACCCAGCAGCGGGCGCGGGGGTAGTTGTTGCGCATGAGCTGGATCTGCCGGCGGAAGATCTCCTCGGTGAAGGTGCCGGGGCTGGAGCAGCGCAGGACCGCGTCCCCGTCGGCGGAGAGCCGTTCGACGGCGTACTGCCCGTCGAGGTCGGCGGCGACCACCTCACTGATCATGGTGAGGCCGCCGAGGCCGGGCTTGGCGCCCTGGCCGGCCTTCAGTTCGAAGCCGAGGCGGCCGGTGGCGAGGAGCCCGGAGACGGCGGGGTCGCTGTAGACGTGGTTCCACACCTCGGAGTCGGCGTCCTCGGTGCTCTGCTGGACGCAGACGCCGCCGACGCCGTCGGGCAGTTCCTCGCAGTAGGCGAGGATGCGCTCCAGCAGTCCCTTGCGGTGGTCGTCGCCGCCGGTGCGGAAGCCGTTCATCGGGGCCACGTTCTCGCCGATGACCATGGGGATGCCGAGGCGGCCGGCCTGGCGGCTGATGGCGAGGCTGGTGCCGGCGACGCGGGTGGAGCCGAGCGCCGACACGTACACCGGCAGGGGGGCGGTGAAGCCGCCGAGGGCGGTGCCGAGGCCGACGTCGGAGTAGAGGGGCTCGTGGCCGAGGTCGATGAGCTTGGCGAGGCGGCCCGGCATGAAGACGGGCGGGACCAGGCGCAGGGCGTCGATCCCGTCGCCGTCCGGCGTGGTGCCGGGGCCGGCGCCGAAGACGGCGGTGCCGTAGCTCCGGGGCGGGGGGAAGACGGCGGCGGCGCCGTCGCGGGCCCGGGCGCGGACGGCGTCCTCGGGCAGTCCGGGTGCGGTCAGGTACGTCACGGCGACACCACCCCGGCGATCTTCGGGAAGGCGGTGGCCTGCCAGGCGGAGTCGAGGCCGGCGATCCAGCGGGTGAGGCGTTCCAGACCGATGCCGAAGCCCGCGCTGCGCGGGATGCCGTGCCGGGCGACGTCCAGGTACCAGGCGTACTTGGAGGGGTTCTCGCCGGTCTCCCGCATGCGGGTGACCAGGGCCGCGTACTCGTACTCGCGTTCGCTGCCGCTGCACATCTCGCCGCAGCCCTCGGGGGCGATGAGGTCGAAGTTGAGCAGGGTGCCGGGGTCGGCGGGGCTCTCCTTGTCGTAGAAGCCGCGGGAGCCCTTGGGGTAGCCGACGACGAAGAAGGGGGCGTCGGCCTGGCGGGAGACGCGCTCCTCGGCCTCCCACTCGATCTCCGTGCCCAGGGCCTGCGGGTAGCCGCCGGCGCGCAGGCGCTCGACGACCTCGGCGTGCGGGACGCGGGCGAAGGGCTCGGCCACGAACCGGCGCAGGGTGTCGGGGTCGCGGCCGAGGACGGCGAGGTCGTCGCCGCACTCGTCGAGGACGGTGGTGACGGCGTTGCGGACCAGGCCCTCGGCCACGTTCATGGCGTCGTCGCGGGTGGCGCCCGCGAACTCGACGTCGATCTGCCGGAACTCGGTCAGGTGGCGGTGGGTGGAGCTGGTCTCCACGGGTTCCAGGCGGACGTTGGGCGCGACGAGGAAGATGCGGTCGAAGGCCAGCAAGGACGCCTGCTTGTAGAGGATGGCGCTGGTCATCAGCTTGTAGCGGTGACCGTAGTAGTCGATGTCGACCTGCTTGGCGCCGCGCGAGCCGGGATCGGTGACGGGGCCGATGACGGGGTGGGCCATCTCGACGGCGCCGCCGGCGCGCAGGAACGCGCGGGCGCCGGCGACGATCGCCTGCTGGACGCGCAGGGCCGCGCGGGTGCGCGGATCGCGCAGGTGTTCCAGCGGCGAGGGCAGGGCGGGGGTGGCGGCGAGCATCGGGGCGATGTCGGTCTGCAGGGTCATGTCGGTCCTTTTCGGGTCGGCTCGGACCGCCGGGCCCCGGGGGGGCTGCGGCGACCGGGGGCGGTCCGTCAGCTCACTCGGCCGAGGGATGCGGCGGACGTGTCGTAGCGGTTCTTGACGTGGTGCAGGGCGTGCAGCAACCCCGACGAGGTCAGGCGCCGGGCGCGCCGCACGGGGGCGGCGGGCCGGCCCAGCGGGAGCGACCCGGTGCGGGACCACTCCAGGCGGCCCCGGTCGGAGATGACGCTGCGGGTGCGGCCCGCGTTGTCGGGATGCAGGCAGTAGGGGACGTCGAGGTAGCCGCGGGCGAAGGCCCGGACCAGGGCCTGCCCGATGTCGTCGTGCAGGCCGAGGACGGCCTGCACGAGGGACCGCGCCTCCCCCTCCACGCCGGTGGACGGCGGTGGTGCGGTGCGCCGTGCGGTGCGCGCGGCGGCGGCCGCGGCGGTCTCCAGCGCGGTGACGTTCTCGGCGACCGACGGGATGCGGGCGGCCTCGGCGGCGGTCTTGACGATGAGGCGGGCGGCACCGGTGCGCACGGCGAGCCGGGCGGCGTCCGCGACGAGTTCCAGCGCGCCGGCCGCGGTCTCCGGGTACACGCCCATGTAGGCGTAGACGACCACGTGCCAGGAGGTGTCCGGGAGGTGGTCGGCGGCCAGGGCGCGCAGGGCGTGGACGGCCTCCTCGTCCTGTTCGGCGCTGGTCTGCTGGGCGTAGCTGAGGGAGACGCTGCGGATGCCGTGCTGCCGGAAGAACATGCCCTCCAGGACGGAGAGGGCGATGAGCAGCGAGGGCGGGCAGAGCTGGCCCAGCATGCAGCCGCCGAAGCTCTCCAGGTGCGGTTCGGCGCCGGTGGCGCGGAGTTCGGCGAGCGTGCGGCACGCCTCGCGCCAGGCCTGCACGGAGGCGGCCAGGGGGGTGCGGCCGTAGGGCAGGCAGTAGGAGACGGGACCGCCCTCGGTGGCGTCGAGTCCGGCGGCGATCAGGGCGTCGACGATGCGGCCGGGCAGGGCGGAGCCGTGGCGCACCTGGACGGGGAAGTCCGCGCCGTGGACGCCGTCGAGGAGGGCGGTGGTGGTGGCCACGGGCAGGCTGACCAGCGGGTAGCCGTTGAGCGGGTGCCCCTGGGCGGCGGCGCGGGCGGCGGCGGCGTAGTCGCCGACGCGGGTGAAGCTGTCCAGGGTGAGGGTGCCGACGGTGGTGGCGTCGGCGCCGCGGGTGGCGAGCAGCCCGGCGCGCATCCGGCCGGGGTCGGCGAAGCCCATGCGGGGCTGGACGACGAGGGTGCCGGAGCGGGCGGCGGCCTCCATGAAGCGGTGGAAGGCGCCGCCGGCGGGGCGGGGGAGGTCAGCGGACGGCATCGGCGTAAGCCCTTCCGTGCCCGTGTTGCGGGAGGGCGTCCAGCAGGCCGAGCAGTCCCGGGACGGCGTTCGGCCCGGTCAGGACGGCGTCGAATCCGGCGGCGACGAGCGCCGCGTGGACGTCGGGGCCGGTGGCGCCCGAGGTGTCGAGCTTGCCGCCGATGACGAGCGGTACGCCGGACAGGGCGGGCACGGCACGCACCGCGCGGGCCAGGGCCGGGGCCTCCTCGGCGCCGTGGCCGTTGACGGTGCTCACGACGATGAGGTCGGGCACCCGGGCCGCGGACTCGGTGGTCAGGACGTCGACCGGGACGCAGGCACCGAGGTTGGTGACCTCCCAGCCCTGTTCCTCCAGCAGGAGTTGGAGGAACAGCAGGTTCCAGGTGTGCGAGTCCGAGGGGATGGTGCTCAGGACCGCGTGACGCGGACCGTCCGGGGGCTGGTGACGCAGGTACACGACCGGCTTTCCTCTCGACACCGTGATGGGACCGCGATCGCTGCGACCGGGTCGGTCACCCGTGGAGGTGCCTGCGCCGCCGGGGCGTCCGGGCCGTCCGCAAGTGACGCCGTCCATCGTGCGGACCGGTGATCCGCTGCGGCACTGGGCACTTGTGACCAGCCGCCGGGGCGGCACTTGTGCCCACTGGGGGCGCCCGCCCGCGCGTCCTAGCGTGCTTGTCGCGGACGTCCCGGCACCGGCGGTCCCGGTGCCGGCCGGTCGCGGTGCCGCCGCCGGCGGCGCGGCCCCGGGCCCGCCCCGGCGGCACCCCGCGCCGTGCGCCGCGCGCCGTTGCGTGACGTGCCGTCCGTGAACCGCTTGTACCGCTGAGACGTGCTGACATTGGGGAGTGAACGGTGGCTGATCACCAGGTGGAGGAGTGGCGGCACGCGCTGGCGGGGCTGGAACCGCTGGAACTGCCCGCGGACCGGCGGCCGGCGGGGGACGGACCGGGCCCTTCGGGCCGGATCTGCTTCGACGTCCCCGTGGCCACGGCCGACGCGCTGTCCGCGCTGGCCCGCGACCGGGGCGTGGAGCCGTCGGCGGTCCTGCTGACGGTGTTCCAGGCCCTGCTCGCCCGCCACGCCGGCCGGGGCGACGTCCCGGTGGTCGTGCCCCGGGGCGACGGAACGGCGGCCGTGGTGCGCGGAGCGGACGGCGACCCGCCGTTCGAGCAGGCGCTGGCGCACGTCGCGTCCGGTGTGCGGGCGCGCGGCGGCCTGCCGTGGCCGCGGCTCGTGGAGGCGGCCGGCGGTACCCTGGCCGGCGCACCCTGGTTCGCGTGGCGCGCGACGGCCCGGGAGGCCGCGCTGTTCCCGCCGTCGGCGCAGCTCACCCTGGAGGTCGTCGCCGACGGCGACGCGCTGCGCGGTGTCCTCGGCTACCGGACGGACCTGTTCGACCGGGCCACGGCGGAGCGGATGGCGGGGCACTTCGGGGTGCTCGCCCGGTCCGCCGCCGGGTCGCCGGGCACGCGGCTGGCCGCGCTGGAGATGCTGACGCAGGCGGAACTGCGGCGGATCCTGTCCGAGTGGAACGGACCGCGCTCGCCGTTCCCCGGCACCGCGACCGTGCACCGCCTGGTGGAGGAGCGGGCCGCGCGGCAGCCGCAGGCGGTGGCCGTGGAGTACGACGGGCGGCAGCTGACCTACCGGGCGCTCGAGGAGCGGGCGAACCGGCTGGCGCACCACCTGCGGGACCGGGGCGTGGGCCCCGGCACGCTGGTCGCGGTGTGCCTGGACCACGGCGCGGACCTGGTGTGCGCCCTGCTCGGAGTACTCAAGTCCGGTGCGGCGTACGTGCCGTTGGACCCGTCGTACCCGGCCGAGCGGCTGCGGTACATGGTCGGGGACAGCGCCGCTCCCGTGGTGGTCACGCAGTCCGCGCACGCCGGTCTGTTCGCCCCGGGACCGGAGCTGCTGCTGACCGACCGGGAGTGGCCGGCCGGCGACGGCACGGCCCCGCCGGCCGCCGCGGGACCGGACGACCCGGCGTACGTCATCTACACCTCCGGCTCCACGGGCCGCCCCAAGGGCGTGCGCGTCGCGCACCGGGGAGTGGTCAACTACCTGCACTGGTGCGACCGGAACTACCCGCCGGCGCCCGGCGCGGAGATCGGCTCGCTGCTGTGCTCGTCGGCGGCGTTCGACCTGACGGTCACCGCGCTGTTCCTGCCGCTGGTGCAGGGGCTGCGGCTGGTGGTGCCGCGGCCGGGCCCGGGGCGGACGGTGTGGGACGCGGCCGTCGACCTCGTCGCGACCGGGGTGCCGGTCAGCTTCCTGAAGGCGACGCCGTCCCACCTGGAGCTGCTGGCCGCCCGGCTGGAGCAGGACGGGCTGCGGCACGCCGTCGCGACGGTGGTGGCCGGCGGCGAGGACCTGACGCCGGCGCTGGCGCACCGGGTGCTGGCCGGCGGCACGGACGCCACGGTGATCGTCAACGAGTACGGGCCGACCGAGGCGACCGTCGGCAACGTGGCCGGCCGGACGGGGTCGGTGGACCCGGGGGCGGACCACGTGCCGATGGGCCGGGCGATCGACAACACCGAGGTGTACGTGGTCGGCGCGCACGGCCAGGTGCAGCCGGTGGGCGTGCCGGGCGAACTGCTGATCGGCGGGGTGAACCTCGCCCTCGGCTACCTGAACCGGCCCGGTCTGACGGCGCAGCGGTTCGTGCCGCACCCGTTCGCCACGGAGCCGGACGCCCGGGTGTACCGCACCGGTGACCTGGTGAAGTGGCTGCCGGACGGGCGGCTGGTGTACCTGGGCCGGATCGACGACCAGGTCAAGCTGCGCGGGCACCGGGTCGAACTGGGCGAGATCGAGAACGCCCTGCTCGCCCGGCCCGGCGTGGCGGCGGCCACCGTCGTGGTGCGTGAGGACACGCCGGGCGACAAGCACCTGGTGGCGTACCTGGTGCCGGCCGGCGGAGCCGCCCCGGGCGCGGCCGAGCTGCGCGCGGCGCTCGCCCGGGACCTGCCCGGGCACATGGTGCCCGTGCGGTACGTGACGCTGGAGCGGCTGCCGCTGACGCCGAACGGCAAGGTGGACCGCAAGGCGCTGCCCGCGCCGCAGGGCCACCGCCCGGACGTCTCCGCCGCGTACGCGGCGCCCCGCACCCCGACCCAGCGGGCGGTCGCCGGCATCTGGGCGGAGCTGCTGGGTGTCGACGCGGTCGGTGCCGACGACGACTTCTTCGAGCTGGGCGGGCACTCCCTGCTGGCGGCCCGGGTCGCCTCCCGGCTGCGCCGGGACCTGGGGGTCGACGTGCCGTACCGCACGCTGTTCGGGGCGCCGACCCCCGCGCTGCTGGCGGCGGCCGTGGACGCGCTGGACCCGGGCGCGGCGGCGGCGATGCCGCGGGCGGACCGGTCGGCGGGAGCGCTGCCGCTGTCCTTCGCCCAGCGACGGCTGTGGTTCCTGGACCAGTTGCAGCCCGGACGGGCGGAGTACGTCGTCCCGGTCGGGCTGCGCGTCGGGGGGACTTCGTGCCGGAGGCGTTCGGGGCCGCGCTGACGGCGCTGACGGCCCGGCACGAGATCCTGCGGACCCGGTTCGTCGCGGACGGCACGGGCCGTCCGGTGCAGGTCGTCGACGCTCCGCGCGAGGTCGCCGTGGAGGTGCACGACGCGCGGTGCTCCGGCGCGGACGCGGCGCGCGGGATCCTGCGGGAGGCGGCGGGCCGGCCCTTCGACCTCGCGTCGGGACCGCTGCTGCGCGCGGTGGCGGTGCGTACGGCCGACGCGGAGTGGCTGGTGCTGGTCGCGGTGCACCACATCGTCTCCGACGGCTGGTCGGAGGGCGTCCTGGCGCGGGAGCTGCGGGAGCTGTACGGCGCGGCCGTGGAGGGCCGTCCGGCCGCGCTCGCCCCGCTGGACGTGCAGTACGCGGACTTCGCGGTCTGGCAGCGCGGGGCACTGGACGGGCCGGCGCTGGACGGGCAGGCGGCGTACTGGCGGGAGCGGCTCGCCGGGGTGCAGCCACTGGAGCTGCCGGCCGACCACCGCCGGCCGGCCGAGCGCTCGGGCCGGGGCGGCACGGTCGCCCTCGGCGTGCCCGCCGACGTGGTCGACGCGGTGCGGCGGACGGCGGCGGGGCGCGGGGCGAGCCTGTTCATGTCGTTGCTGGCCGTGTTCCAGCTGCTGATGGCCAAGTACAGCGGGCAGGAGGACATCGCGGTCGGCAGCCCGGTCGCGGGCCGCACCCGTGCCGAGACCGAGGACCTGATCGGTTTCTTCGTCAACACCCTGGTGATGCGCACCGACCTGTCCGGCGATCCGACCTTCGGGGAGCTGCTGGACCGGGTGAAGGACACCGCGCTGGGCGCCTACGACCACCAGGACCTGCCCTTCGAGCGGCTCGTCGAGGAACTGGCCCCGGACCGGGACCTGTCGCGCACTCCGCTGTTCCAGACCATGTTCGTGCTGCAGAACACGCCCGACGGGAACGCCTGGGGCCTGCCGGGCCTGGTGGTGGAGCCGTTCGCGGTGCGGGCGGAGGAGGCGAAGTTCGACCTGACGCTGTTCCTCACCGAGCGGCCCGACGGCTCGCTGGACGGCAGCCTGGTGTTCGCCCTGGACCTGTTCGAACCGGCCACGGCGGAGCGGCTGGCCGGGCACTTCACCACCCTGCTGCGCGCCGCGGCCACCGGCCGGGAGCGGCGGCTGTCCGAACTGGAGGTGCTGAGCGGTGCCGAGCGGCGGCGGGTGCTGACCGAGTGGAGCGGGACGGCGTCCGCGACGGGGGCCGGGGGGACGACCGTCCACCGGCTCGTCGAGCAGTGCGCCGCCGCCCGGCCCGGGACGGCCGCGGTGCTCACGGACACCGGGGAGCTGACCTACCGCGAGCTGAACGCGCGGGCCAACCGGCTCGCCCGGCACCTGCGGTCGCACGGCGCCGGTCCCGGCCGGGTGGTCGCCGTCTGCCTGGAGCGCGGGCCCGACCAGATCACCGCCCTGCTCGCGGTCCTGAAGTCCGGCGCCGCCTACGTGCCGCTGGACCCCGAGCACCCGGCCGACCGGCTCGCCTTCATGCTCGCGGACACCGGGGCCGTGCTGGTGGTCACCGACAGCGCGCGCACCGGGCGGCTGCCCGGGGCGCCCGCCCGGTTCCTCACCGACCGGGACTGGCCGCGCCTGGCGGACCTGCCGGCGCACGACCCGGAGCCCGCCGCGGCCCCGGACGACCTGGCCTACGTCATCTACACCAGCGGATCCACCGGGCGCCCCAAGGGCGTGGAGATCGAGCACCGCAGCCTGGCGAACCTGGTGCGGTGGACGGTCGAGAGCTTCGCCGTGGCACCCGGCCGGCGGGTCGCGCTGCTCGCCGGTGTCGGGTTCGACGCGGCCGCGTGGGAGCTGTGGCCCGCGCTGGCCGCGGGCGCCACCGTGTGCGTGCCCGACGACACGGTGCGGCTGACCCCGGCGCTGCTCCAGCGCTGGCTGACCGGGAAGCGGGTGCGGGGCACGTTCGTGTCGACACCGGTGCTGGAGGCGCTGGCCGCGCTGGACTGGTCGGAGCCGACCACGCTGGAGTACGTGCTGACCGGCGGGGACGCGCTGCACCTGCCGGCCGGGCTGCGGCTGCCCTTCCGCGTCGTCAACAACTACGGGCCGACCGAGTCCACGGTGGTCACCACCTCCGCCGAGGTCGTCCCGGGCGTCCCGGTGCCGCCCATCGGCCGCCCGGTGCGCAACACCGTCGTGTACGTCGTCGACCGGCACGACCGGCCGGTGCCGACCGGCGTGCCGGGCGAGCTCCTCGTCGGCGGCGCGGGGCTGGCCCGCGGCTACCGGGGGCTGCCCCGGCAGACGGCGGAGCGCTTCGTCACCCTCGACCTCGACGGCACCCCCCGCCGGGTCTACCGCACCGGCGACCGCGTGCGCTGGCTGCCCGACGGCCGGCTGGAGTTCCTCGGGCGGCTGGACGACCAGGTCAAGCTGCGCGGCCACCGCATCGAGCCGGGCGAGATCGAGGCGGTGCTGCTGGACGGCCCCGAGGTGGCCGCCGCCACCGTGGTCGTCCGCGAGGACGCCCCGGGCGACAAGCGGCTGGTGGCGTACGTGGTCCCGGCCGGCGGCACCGGCCCGGCCGAGGAGGGCCTGCGCGCCCGTCTGCGCCGTGAACTGCCCGACTACATGGTGCCGTCCGCGTTCGTGGTGCTGGAGCGGCTGCCGCTGACGCCGAACGGCAAGGTGGACCGGCGCGCCCTGCCCGCACCGGAGCCCCGCACCGGCGGCGCCGGCGGCGCGGCACCGCGCACGCCGGCCGAGCGGGCGGTGGCGGCGGCCTGGTCCGAGGTGCTGGGCACGGAGGTCACCGGGGTCGACGACGACTTCTTCGCGCTGGGCGGCCACTCGCTGCTGGCCACCCAGGTGACCTCACGGCTGCGGGCGGAGCTGGGCGTGGAGGTTCCGGTGCGGGCCCTGTTCGCCTCGCCGACCGTGGGCGCGCTGGCGGCCGTCGTGGAGGAGCTGGACACCGGCGGTGCGCAGCGCATCGCTCCCGCCGACCGCGCGGGCGGTCCGCTCCCGTTGAGCTTCGCCCAGCAGCGGCTGTGGTTCCTGGACCAGCTGGAGCCGGGCCGGGCCGAGTACGTCGTGCCGTTCGCGCTGCGCGTCGGCGGCGCACTCGACACGGCGGCCCTGGACGCGGCCCTGACCGCGGTGGTCGCCCGGCACGAAGCCCTGCGGACCCGGTTCGTCGCCGACGACGGCGGCCGGCCGGGACAGGTGGTCGACCCGCCGGCACCGGTCCGGGCGGCGGTCCACGACCTGCGGCACCTCGCCGGTCCGGAGGAACGGCTGCTGGCCGCGAGGGAGTTGGTGGAGGCCGAGGCGGGCCGGCCCTTCGACCTCGCGTCGGGCCCGCTGCTGCGCGCGAGCCTGGTGCGGCTGGCCGACGAGGAGGCCCACCTGCTCCTGGCGGTCCACCACGTCGTCTGCGACGGCTGGTCGCAGGGGGTCATGGCGCGCGAGCTGCGCGAGGGCTACCGGGCGGCGGTGTCGGGTGCCGCGGCGCGGCTGCCGCAGCTGCCGGTGCAGTACGCGGACTTCTCCGTGTGGCAGCGGGAGCGGCTGACCGGTGACGAGCTGGAACGGCAGCTGGCGTACTGGCGGGAGCGGCTCGCCGGGGTGGAGCCGCTGGAGCTGCCGACCGACCGGCACCGGCCGGCGGGCCGGCCCGGGGGCGGTGACAGCGTGGAGTTCGCGGTGCCGGCCGAGGTGGCCGCGCGGCTGCGGGCGGCGGCCACGGCCCGGGGCGCCAGCCTGTACATGGTGCTGCTGGCGGTGTACCAGGTGCTGCTGGCCAAGTACAGCCGGCAGGACGACATCGCCGTCGGCAGCCCGATCGCGGGCCGCAACCGCGCCGAGACCGAGGACCTGATCGGCTTCTTCGTCAACACCCTCGTCATGCGCACCGACCTGTCCGGCGACCCGGCCTTCACCGAGCTCCTCGACCGCGTCAAGGACACCGCGCTGGGCGCCTACGACCACCAGGACCTGCCCTTCGAACGGCTCGTCGAGGAGCTCGCCCCCGACCGCGACTCCTCCCGCAACCCGCTGTTCCAGACCGTGTTCACGCTGCAGAACACGCCCGACGACCACGCCTGGAACCTGCCGGGCCTGGAGGTGGAGCCGTTCACGGTCACGCTGCCGGACGCCAAGTTCGACCTCAGCCTGATGATGTCCGAGGACGCCGGCGGCGACCTGCGCGGCACGCTGGAGTACCGTACGGACCTCTTCGAGCGGGAGACGGTCGTCCGGCTGGCCGATCACCTGGGCAGCCTGCTGGACGCGGTCGCCGGTGCTCCCGGGGCGCGGCTGTCGGAGCTGTGCCTGCTCACGCCGGCCGAGCGGCGGCGGATCGTGGCCGAGTGGAACGACACGGCGCGCGACTACCCGGACACCGCCACCCTGCACGGACTGTTCGAGGGGTGGGCGGCGCGGCAGCCGGACACCGTCGCCGTCGAGGGCCCCCAGGGCGCGCTGACCTACGGCGAGCTGAACGCGCGCGCCAACCGGATCGCCCACCACCTGCGGACCCGGTACGGGGTGCGGCCCGACATGCCGGTGACGGTGTGCCTGGAACGCGGGCCCGACCTGGTGGCGGCCGAGCTGGGCGTGCTGAAGGCGGGAGCGGCGTACGTGCCGCTGGACCCGCAGTACCCCGTCGAGCGGCTGGCGTACATGGTGCGGGACACGCAGACCCCGGTGGTCCTGACCCACGGCGCGCACGCGGACCGGCTGCCGTCCGGCGTGCCGCTGCTGCTGCTCGACCGGGACGGGGACCTGCTGGCCGGCGAACCGGCCGCCGACCCGGAGCCGGCCGCCGCCGCACACCACCTGGCCTACCTGATCTACACCAGTGGCTCCACCGGCCGCCCCAAGGGCGTCCAGGTCGAGCACCGCGGTCTGGTCAACCTGATCCACTGGACGGCGGCCGAGTACGGGCTGGAGCCGGGTCAGCGGATCGGTCTGCTCGCCGGGATCGGGTTCGACGCGGCGGCGTGGGAGTTGTGGCTGGGCCTCACCCGCGGCGCCACGTGCTGCACCACCACCGAGAACGTCCGGCTCGCCCCGCACCTGCTGCGGGACTGGCTCCAGGAGCAGCGCGTCCACGCCGCGTTCCTGTCCACGCCGATGCTGGAGTCCCTGGCCGCGCTCGCCTGGGGCCCGGACAGCACCCTGGACTACGTGCTGACCGGCGGTGACCGGCTGCGGATGCCGCCGCGGGCACGGCTGCCCTTCCGGGTGGTCAACAACTACGGGCCCACCGAGACCACGGTCATCGTCACCTCCACGGTGGCCGAGCCCGGGGACACCGTCCCGCCGATCGGCCGGCCGGTCGCCAACACCCTGGTGTTCGTGGTGGACCAGCACGGCCGTCCGGTGCCGGTCGGGGTGCCCGGTGAACTCCTCGTCGGGGGCGTGCAGGTGGCCCGCGGCTACCGGGGGCGGCCCGAGCTGACCGAGGAGCGGTTCACGGTGTTCGAGGCCGAGGGCGTGCGCAGCCGGGTCTACCGCACCGGCGACCTCGTCAAGTGGCGGCCGGACGGGCAGCTGGACTTCCTGCGGCGCATCGACAACCAGGTGAAGATCCGCGGCAACCGCATCGAGCTGGGCGAGATCGAGGCCAACCTGCTCACCCACCCGGGGATCGGCGAGGTCAGCGTGGTCGTGCGCGAGGACGTGCCCGGCGACAAGCGGCTGGTGGCCTACCTGGTGGCCGCCGGCCCCGGCGCGCCGAGCACGACGGAGCTGCGCGCGCACCTGGGACGGCACCTGCCCGACTACATGATCCCGGCGGCGTTCGTGGTGCTGGAGCGGCTGCCGCTGACCGCCAACGGCAAGGTGGACCGGGCGGCGCTGCCGCTCCCGGACAGCCGGCGGCCGGACCTGGAGACGGCGTACACGGCTCCGCGCAACACCGTCGAACGCGCCGTCGTCTGCGTCTGGGCGGATCTGCTGGGCATCGAGCGCATCGGCGTCCACGACAACTTCTTCCAGCTGGGCGGGCATTCGCTGCTCGCCACGCAGGTCGCGTCGCGGCTGCGGAAGGCGTTGCGGGTCGACGTCCCGGTGCGGACCGTGTTCGACTCCCCCACCCCCGCGGAGCTGGCCCAGAGCATCGCGGACCTGATGATGGCGGCGATCACGGCGCAGTTCGCGCCGGCCGGGTGAGGACGGCCCGGGGCGGGGCGGCCCCGCCCCGGGCGCACCGCGAGGGGCCGGACCCCGGTGACGGGGTCCGGCCCTGGACGGCGGCGCGTGCGAGGAGGCGCGGGAGGGGCGTCAGACCATGTCCTCGACGCGGATGCCGCCCTGGGCGATGGCCAGGGCGCCGAGCTGGAAACGGCTCTGCGCGCCGAACCGGTCGGTCAGCTTCTCGGAGAGCCGGCGCACCGTGCGCAGCGAGACGTCCATGCGGCGGGCCGCGGCGGCGTCCGTCAGGCCCTGCGCCCAGAGCCGCAGGACGTGCTGCTCCTGCAGCGAGAGGCTGCCGCGGGTGCGGGGCCGCGCGTCGGTCAGCGGCTGGGCCTCCTTCCACAGTCGGGCGAACAGCGCCGCGAAGGCCTCGGTGACCGACTCGACGCCGCACACCATGGCGCCGATGACGGAAGCGGCACCGGTCACGGGCACCACGGCGTGCGTGCGGTCGGACAGGATCATCCACACCGGCAGCGACGGCAGCGTGCGCACCGCGCCGGCGTGCTCGCCCCGCCACCGCAGGCGCCCCATCGTCCCGGGGTCGTTGCGGACGCTCTCCAGCACGATGGTGCGCGTGGGCGTGCCGCGCCTGTGCAGGATCTCGTCCACCGGCCGGCCGGCCTCGACGGCCGGTGTGCCGAGCCGCTCGGTCGGCCCGACGGTCAGCCACTCCTGCGCGCAGCTCTCGGCCAGGTCGGCGACGCGCCGCCACACGGCGTCCGGGCCCGCCAGCCACTCGACACCGGGCACGCCCGACCGGCTGCCGCGGCCGTGCTCCGACAGCAGCCGCGTCACCTCCAGCCTGCTGTCCTCGACCTGGAGCCGGTGGCGGGCCAGTTCGGCCTGCTGCCGGGCGAGCATCGCCGCCAGGCCGACCTCCGGGTCGACCGGCCGCCAACCGGTGGCGCCGTCCGCGGGGACCACGAGCAGGAGGGCGGACAGCCGCTCCAGCCCGTCCCGGACCCAGTCCTCGGTCTCCCCCAGTTGTTCCGCCAGCTCGGCCACGCCGGCACCGGGCCGGTCGACCATGGCGAGGTACACGCTCCGAGCGACGGAGTCGATCCCCAGAGAGGTCCCCATGTCCTGCACTCCTGAATGTCTTGTCGTACGGCACCTGTTGGACGTGTCGAGTCGGACGTGTCGAGTCGGACGGCGCTCCACCGGACGGGACGGCACGTCCCCGTGCCGCCGCGGAGGGGGTCCGCCGGCCGGACACCAGTAGACGGGAGCCGGTGCGGGGGCGGATGCGGGCCGGCCACCCAAGTTCTGGCGGACGGGGCCGCCGGCGTACGGCGCCGGGTGAGGGCCCGTTTCGCCACCGGCGTGCCCGAACAGGCGTTACGATCGCGCGCATGCCCGCTTCGCAGCCGACCGTCCTGGCCACCTCCGGAGGGCATCGTGCCGATCCGCGCTCCCGGGTGCTGTTCGACTCCCTGGTCCACCACGCGGTTGACCTCTCCGGCGTGCACGGCCGGCGCCCCCGCATCCTGTACCTCGGAACGGCGGTCGGGGACGCCGAGCACGTCACGGCGCGGATGCACGAGGCGGCCCGGGTGGCGGGCTTCGACCTGACGCCGCTGCACCTGTTCCCCATGCCGAACGTCGAGGACGTGGAGGGCACGCTCCTCGCGCACGACGTGGTGTGGGTGATGGGCGGCTCGGTGGCCAACCTGCTGGCGGTGTGGCGGGTGCACGGCCTGGACGGCGCGCTGCGCCGCGCCTGGCGGGCGGGCGTGGTGCTGAGCGGGGTGAGCGCCGGGTCGATCTGCTGGTTCCGCGGCGGCGCGACCGACTCCTTCGGACCGGACCTGCGCCCGGTCACGAACGCCCTGGGCTTCCTGCCGTACGGCAACGGGGTGCACTACGACTCCGACCCGGGCCGCCGCCCGCTGATCCACCGGCTGGTCGCGGACGGCACCCTGCCGACGGCGCACTGCACGGACGACGGGGTCGGCCTCGTCTACCACGGCACCCGGCTGGTGGAGGCCGTCACGGAGGCGGCGGGCAAAGGCGCGTACGTGGTGACGCGCGAGGGCGACCGGGCCGTGGAGGAACGTCTGGAGCCGCGCCTGCTGCCCGCCGCCGGGAACTGACGCACCGGCGCCTTCGGGCTCGGGGGGCCGCGGCGCCCCGGTACCTTGCGCCGGGGTGCCGCACCCGGCCGAGGACCGCCGCGCCCACCGGTGGCGCCGGGCGGTCCCGGGAGGCCGCGAGAGGCCCTGGGAGGCCCCGCCCGGGAACGGGGCGTTCCGGGCGGCCGGTGCCGGGGCAACGGGGCGCGCGGCCGCGAACACCGGGGATCCCCCACCCGCGCACGCGGCGCGGAAGCACGGCTTCCGCACGCGGGTGCGGGGCGGCCCGGAGGGGTCGGCGGCCTTTCTGCCGGAACATGGGAACCCGCTGTGGCCTGCTGGTTCACCCTCCCGAGCAGGGACGCGGCCGGGACCGGGACCGGTGCGCGGGGGGCGGGCCCCCACCCGCCGGGCGGGGGCCCGCGCACAATATGGGGGACGTACCCCCATGTGGGGGTCGCACGGCGTCTGCGACCTTCTTCCCGTGACCGAACCAGCCGCCCTTCCGACCCCCCGGAGCGCGCACCTGCCGCCCGCCTGGTGGGCCCCCGCGCTCACCCTGGCCGAGCGGGTGGCCGCCCCCGGGCGTCCCGCGGCGTCACCCGCGGCCGCCCTGTCCGGCCGGGCTCCCTGGGCCGCCGGGGACACGGTGGGCTTCGCCGCCCGGCTGGCACACCTGGGCCTGGACGAATCCGCCGTGGCGGCCCTCGCCGGCGAGGCACCCGGGCACCTGGCCGCCCGCACCGGCACGCCGCGCTGGGCCGGGTACGTGGAACAGGCCGTGGACCTGGCGGCGCACGACGCCCGGCTGCCGCTGCCGGGCGGGGCCACCGGGCCCGAGGTGTTCGCACCGGTCGTGGCGCCGCTGGCGGCACCCGCCTCGACGGCCCTGGACCGGCGCCTGGAGCCGCTGCCGGCGGCCGAACGCCACGTGCTGCGGACCTCGTTCGAGCGGTGGCTGCTGGACCGGCTGGCCCGGCTGGCGGGACGCACGCTGGTCCGCGAACTCGACCGCGCCCGGCGCGCCGGGCGGCTCGCCGGGGCCGGACCGCGCGAGCGGTTCGCCGCGTTCTGCGCCGCGACCGGCGCTCCGGACGGACTGCGCACGCTGTTCACCGCCTACCCGGTGCTGGCCCGGATGCTCGGCCAGACGGCCCTGGACGCGGCCGACGCCGTGGCCGAACTGGGCCTGCGCCTGCTCGCCGACCGCGCCGACCTGACGGCCGTCCTGTTCGGGGGGCGCGACCCCGGTCCGCTCGCCCGGATCGAGCTGGGCTGCGGCGACGCCCACCGCGGCGGCCGGTCGGTGGCGGTGCTGGGCTTCGCCGACGGCTCCCGGGCGGTGTACAAGCCGCGTTCGCTGGAGCACCACGCGCTCCTGGACGACCTGACCGCCTGGCTCGCCGGCCGGGTCCCCGGTCTGGAGCTGCGCACCCCCCGCACGGTGCGGCGGGACGACCACGGCTGGCTCGAGTTCATCGAGCACCGCTGGTGCGGCACGGTGACCGAGGCGGACGCCTTCTACCGCCGCCAGGGCGCGCTGCTGGCACTGCTGTACGCGGTGGACGGTGCCGACATGCACTACGAGAACGTCATCGCGTGCGCCGGCCAGCCGGTGCTGGTGGACGCCGAGACCCTGCTGCACACCGGGCTCCCGCAGGCCACCACGGCCGGCGCCGATCCGGCGGCGGACGCCCTGCAGGCGTCGGTGCACCGTACGTGCCTGCTGCCGCACCTGCTGATCGGCGAGCACGGCGCGCTGGACATCTCCGCGCTGGGCCGCGCCGAGGAGGGCACCTACCCGAGCGAGGGCCTGCGCTGGGAGGACACCGGCCTGGACACCATGCGGGTGACGCGCGGCCCCGTCACCAGCCCGGCCGCGCAGAACCAGCCGCTGCCCGGCGGGCCCCGCCTCGCGGGGGCCGACCACCGCGCGGCGCTGCTGGAGGGGTTCCGCACCGCGTACGCGGCGGTCCGCGCGCACGGCGGTGAACTGGCCGCGGACGACGGTCCGCTGGCGCTGCGCGCGGACAGCCCGGCCCGGCTGATCGTCCGGTCCACCCGGCTGTACGCGACCCTGCTGGAGGAGTCCACGCACCCGGCGCTGCTCGGTGACGCGCTGGCCCGGGACGCGGTGTTCGCGGTGCTGTGGACCGAGTCGGTGCACGACCCGGCGCGCCAGCGGCTCGTCGAGCACGAGACCGCCGACCTGTGGCGCGGGGACGTCCCCCTCTTCGCCCATCGGCCGTCCGGTACAGGGGTCCGGACGGCCGACGGGACCTGGTTGCCCGGCCTGTTGCCGGTGCCGGCCCTGACCGCGGTGCGCGCGAAGATCGCCCGCATGGACGAGGTGGACTGCCACGACCAGGAGTGGATCGTGTCGGCCACGCTCGCCGCGCGGGACGCGGGCTCCCCGCTGCGGCGGCCCCGCTCCGCGCTGCTGCCGGCGTGCCCGCCGGCCGTGGCGGCGGAACCGTCGCGCCTGCTGGCCGCGGCCTGCGGGATCGCCGACGAGATCGCCGCCCGTACCGTGCGCTCCGGCGGCCGGGCCAATTGGCTCGGTCTGGAACGCCTGCCGGGCGGGCACTGGTCGGTGCTGCCGATGGGTGCCGGGCTGGCCCAGGGCTACAGCGGGGTGGCGCTCTTCCTGGCCCAGGCCGGCCTGCTCGCGGGCGCCGAGCGGTACACGGTACTGGCCCGCGAGGCGGTGCGGCCGCTGCCGACCCTGCTGAAGACGCTGGCCGCCGACCCCGAGCTGTGCGCGACGGTCGGGCCGGGCGCGTACGACGGGCTGGGCGGCATCCTGTACTGCCTGGTCCGCCTGTCGGTCGTGCTGGACCCCGAGCTGGCGGAGTCGCTGCCGGACGCGCTCACCGCGCTGGGACACGCCGTCGCGGCCTGCGCGGACCCCGGGCTCGCCGGTGGTGCGGCCGGGGCGCTGGCCGCGGCCGTCGCGGCCCACGCCGGCGGCGCGTACCAGGCACTGGACCTGGCCGACGCGGTGGCGGACGGCCTGGCTCCCGCCGTCGCGCGGGGCGGCGGCACCGCCGGGTTCGCCGAGGGCGACGCGGGCATCGGCTGGGCCCTGTCGCGCCACGCGGACCAGCGGGCGGACGGCGACGGGCACGCGGCGGTCGCGACCAGCCTGCTGCGCTCGTCCCTCACCGCGGCCGGTGACGCCCCGCTCGACGCCTCCTGGACCACCGGACTGCCCGGGATCGCCGCCGCCGCGGCGCACCTGCCGGGTGCGGAGGGCCTCTCCGGCCGGCTGTCCGCCCTGTGCGACGACGCCGACCTCAGCCCGGGCCACGGCGTGTTCGGCGCCCTGGAGGCCCTGTCGGTGCTCGCCGACCGCGGTGACGCGACGGCGTCCGCCGCGCTGGCGCGCCACACGGGCCGGGTGCTCGCGACCGTCGAGGCGCGGGAACACCGCTGCGCCACCCCGGACCAGGTGCCCTCCCCCGGGCTGCTGACCGGCCTGGCCGGCATCGGCTACGGACTGCTCCGCCTCGGCTTCCCCACCCTCGTCCCGTCCGCGCTCCTGCTCGGGCACTGCCGCACCGGCCCGCTCCCCGCGCGCTGAGGACCACCACCGGCGGCCGTCCGTCCGCCGCCCCCGCCGCGCCCGTCTCCTCCACCACTCGTTCAGAACTCTCCACAGAACAAGGGGCTCACCGTCATGAACCAGAACCTCAGCCGCGCCACGTCCGTGTCCCTCGCCGACGCCGGCACCGAGATCCCCGCGCTCTCCCCCGACGAGCAGGACGCCGCCGGCGGCATCGCCCTCTCGGGCCGCAACCGCGCCTGCGCCCGCGTCCGCGTCCTGGCCGGCATGGTCCTCACCAGCGGCATCGTCATCACGCTGAGCACGATCGACACCTCGGTCTCCGCGCCGCGCTGAACGAGCCGGCCCCCGGTGCGGTGACTGCCCCGCGGTGGCTCCCGGCCGGGAGCCACCCGTCCGCCCGGCGGGCGCGGGGCCGGTATCAGGACACGGACGGTCTGCCATGATCCCCGATGTTCCGATTATGCTTCGAGTTTATGCGTTTCCAAGCGCCTTCCCTCGTCGGCCGGGACGCCCAACTGGGCTTCCTGGAGCGCGCGCTGTCCAGCGCCCGGCAGGGACGCGGTGGCGTGGTCTTCCTGGTGGGGGAGGCCGGGGTGGGCAAGTCCCGGCTGGCCGCCGAGGCCGTGGGCAGTGCGCTGGGGGCCGGGATGAGCGTGCTGCGGGGACGCAGCAGCACCACCGGACCCGCCGTGCCGTTCCGGCCGCTGACCGAGGCGCTGATGTCGCTGTTCCGCAGCGGCGAGCCGCTGGGCGAGCTGCAGTTGGGGCCCTACCGGCCGGTGCTGGGGCGTCTGATACCCGACTGGAACACCGGGGACAGCGACAGCAGCACGATGGTCATCCTGGGCGAGGCCGTACTGCGCCTGCTGCTGGCCACCGACCACGGCCGTGGCCGGCTCCTGCTGCTGGAGGACCTGCACGACGCGGACCCCGAGACGCTCGGCGTCCTCGAATACCTGGTCGACAACCTGGAGTACACCCCGGTCCTGCTGCTGGCCACGGTGCGCACCGACTTCAGCGACGCCCTCGACCTGGCCCAGTCCGCCCGCCGGCGCGGCGCCGCCTCGGTGGTGGAGCTGCCCCCGCTGACGCGTCCGCAGGTGCACGAGCTGGTGGCCGGTCAGTTGGGCACCACCGCCGGCGAGGTACCCGCACCGGTGCTGGAGCGGCTGTGGGAGGACAGTGCCGGCAGCCCCTACCTGGTCGAGGAACTGCTGCAGTCGATGATCGGTGCGGGCACCCTCGTCCAGGCGACGGACGGCTGGCGGACCGTGGGCGATCCGCGCGGGGACGTCTCCTCCGCGCTGGCCCGGGGCATCCTGCGCCGCATCGACCGGCTGGGCGCGGAGGGCCTGACGCTGCTGTCGGCGGCGGCCGTGCTGGGCCGGCGGTTCCCGCTGACCGTGCTGCAGCGCATGACGGGCGTCGACGACCGGGCCCTGCTCAGCCACCTGCACGCCGGCGTCGCCGCCCGGCTGGTGATCCCGGACGAGCCCGCGCCGGACTGGTACTCTTTCCGCCACTCCCCCACCGTGGAGGCGCTGTTCACCCAGCTGACGCCCGGCCAGCGGGCCGAGCTGGCGCGGCGCGGGGCGGACGCGGTGGAGGAACTGCACCCGCGCCTGCCCGGCGAGTGGTGCGCGCTGGCGGCCGGACTGCGCTGCGAGGCCGGGGAGGACACGGCCGCCGGCCGGTTGTTCGCGGAGGCCGGGCGCCGGGCGCTGACTGCCGGCGCGCTGGGCTCGGCGGTGACCCTGCTGAGCCGGGCCGAGGGACTGCTGGCACGGGGCGCCGGCCCGCAGGAGCGGGCCGGGGTGCTGGAGCACCTGCTGCTCGCGCTGGCCGAATCCGGTGACTTCGACCGGGCCTTCGACCTGGTGGAACACCTGCACGCCCTGGACAGCGCGGGGTTGAGCGGCGCCCACCTGGCGGTCCTGCACACCCGGCTGGCCAAGGTCGCCCACACCGCGGGACGGTGGAGCGACGGCAACCGGCAGATCGACCGGGCCCGCGAGATGCTCGGGCCGGACCCGGACGGGGCGACCGCGGCGGCCGTCGACGTCACCGCGGCCTACCTCGCGCTGGACACCCCGGGCACCGACCGGACCCAGCACGCGGAGAAGCTGGCCCGCTCGGCCGCGGACGCCGCCGAGCGCTACGCGCTGCCCTCGGTGGCCTGCCAGGCGTGGGAACTGCTGGCGACCGTGGCCCGGGAACGGGATCCCGACGGGTCCCGGGCGATGCTCGAACAGGCCCTGACGACGGCCGAACGGCACCGGCTCCCGCTGCGGCGGATGTACGCGGCGACCCGCATCGGCGGCAACGACTGGCTGGCGGAGGGCGACACCACGGGGCTGCTGGCCGCCCGCGAGGAGGCGCTGCGGCTGGGCTCGGTCAGCATCGTGCACACCGTCGACGGCATCCTCGTCCTGGACGGCGTGATGCGCGGCGCGTACGGGTCGACGCGGGAGGCCGCCGCCGAGTGCCTGGCGGTCGTCCGCCGGCTCAGGCTCGCCCCGGTCGTCCGGTACGTACTCATGTCGCTGGCGTCGCTGGAGGCCCACCTGGGCGACCGGCGGGCGATGGAGGCCGCCTTGGAGGCGTTCGCCGACTGGGAGGGGGCCGGCTCCCAGGAGGAACCGCTCACCCTGGGCATGGCCCGCGCCTTCTGCGCCCTGATGGAGGAGGACCGGGAGCTGACCCGGGCGGAGTTGAGGGCGGTGTCGGTACTGGAACAGCGCAACCCCAGCACCTACCACCTCAGCGGCACGCACGGGGTGGGACTGCTGCTGGACGTGCTGGCCGGGGACGCGGACCGCGCCCGGCACGACGAGATCGCCTCCACGGCGGTCGGGCGCATGCGGTGGAACCGCCAGTTCGTCACGCTCGCCGACGCCGTCCTGCTGGGCCGGGAGGGCCGGCCCGGGCCGGCGGCCGAGAGGATCGCCACGGCGCTGCGGGAGGCCGCCGACTACCCGGCCGCCCTGCACCTGGGCCTGCGGCTGGTCGCGGACGCGGCGCACGAGGACGGCTGGGGCGAACCGGTCGCCTGGCTCCGGCGGGCCGAACACTACTTCCACGAGCGGGGCGTGCCGGCCGTCACGAACGCCTGCCGGGCCGCCCTGCGCCGGCTGGGGGCGCCCGTGCACCAGCACCGCACCGGCACGAACGGCATCCCCGAGCAACTGCGGGCCCTCGGCGTCACCGTGCGGGAGTTCGAGGTGTTCCGGCTCCTCGCCGACCGGCTGAGCAACAAGGACATCGCCGACCGGCTGTTCATCTCCCCGCGCACGGCCGAGAAGCACATCGCCAGCCTGATGACCAAGACGGGCGCCGCCAACCGCGCGGACCTGTGCGCGCGCTCGACGCGACTCCCGCAGTCGTTGCGCGAGCCCTGACGGGCGGACGACGCCCGGGCCGCCGGGACGGGCACGGCGCGCTCAGGGTTGCAGGCTGCTCACCAGGTCGGCGGTCGCGGTGAACCCGTCGTGGATGGTGGGCGCCATGCTGGTGCCGGCCAGGAAGAAGCCGAGCAGCATGCAGACCAGGGCGTGCGAGACCTTCAGCGCGCCGTTGCGCATGAAGATCACGGCCAGGATCAGGAGCAGCACCACCACAGAGATGGAAATGACCATCGAAACCTCCTCGGCCACGCCCCGAGTGCGGCGTCCGGCCGCAAGTGTGGCCCAGCGGGAGGCTCGTCCGGGCGGCTGACACGACCCCCGATCGTGTGGTGTTACGCGGAGGGGCGGGCGTCGGGGAACGCCTCCAGGCCGGCGAGGTCGTCGGTGTTCGGGAAGTCGACGCCGGTGGCGAGCAGTTCGGTCGACAGGGCGTCCCGGGCCGGTCCGGGGGTGTCCGGGGTGGCCCGGAACCGCACCCGCTGCCCGTGCGCGTGCGCGGCCCCGGCGATGCTCCGCAGCTTTCGCCGCTCGGCGTCCGGGAAGGGTCCCTCGCCCTGCCAGGTGAAGTGGAGTGTCCGGTTGTCGCTGATCAGCGGGGCGAAGGAGGCGGGGGCGGCGCTGCCGAGGTCGGTGAGCCGGCCGTCGTGGAAGGCGCGGCGCTCGCCCTGGGCCTCCATGGGCGCGCGGGCGGCGCGGTCGCCGGAGACGACGACGGTGACCGGGCCCGGGTGCACCCGGCCGCGCGCGCAGGTGGTGAACAGGTGCGGGTGGCGCCTCAGGTGGCGGTCGAGTTCGCGGTACGCCGAGGAGCCCTCGGTCTTGATGTCCACGAGGAGCTGCACGGACCGGTGCCACCCCCGGTACACCCGGCCCCGGTTGGCCCGTACGCGGGCGGCGAGCGGGTCGAGGTGGAGGGATTCGAGGGTGCGGGCCGGATCCAGCTCGGCGGCGTGGCCGATGAGCAGCCGGTCGCCGACGAGGAAGACGTCGGCCTCGACACTGCCGAAGCGGTGGTCGAGGGCGTCGAGGAGGGGCCGCGGGTGGTCGTAGTCGTTGTGGGCGTGGGCGTGCCGCAGCGGACGCAGGCCGCGGTGGCCCCCGAGCGCCCGGGCCCGGGCCGCGGGCAGGGCGGCGGTGCCCGCGAGGGCGGCACCGAGGGTGGTGGGGGCTCTGCGGCGGGTGGTGGGGGCCATGCCCTGTCTCCCTCGGGTACCGGACGGGACCGGGGAGAGTATGCGTGCGCCCACCGCTCAGCGGACCCGCGCCCACGGGGAGTTGGCCGGACCGCTGCCCGCTGTTCACTTCACCCGGGCGCGGACGCGCGGAAGCCCGCCCCCCGGGTGGGGCGGGCTTCGTCCGGGGCCGGTGTCAGGGCGCCCGGAGGTCGACCAGCTCGGCCAGTGCCTCCCGGTGGGCGCCGGCGGTGCCGTAGGCGATCGAGTCGGCCTTGGCCCGCTTCAGGTGGAGGTGGACGGGGTGTTCCCAGGTCATGCCGATGCCGCCGTGGAGCTGCAGCGCCTCCTCGGCGGCGCGTACGGCGGCGGGGGCGGCGTAGGCCTGGGCGACGGCCACCGGGATGTCGGTGTCCGCACCGCCGGACAGGGCGTCGGCGGCGGCGCGGGCGGCGGCCCGCAGGTTGACGACCTCCAGCCACAGTTGGGCGAGCCGGTGCTTGAGCGCCTGGAAGCCGCCGACCGGCCGGTTGAACTGCTTGCGCTCCTTCAGGTAGCGGACCGTCTCGGTCAACGCCCATTCCGCGACGCCCAGTTGCTCGGAGGCGAGCAGTCCGGCGCCGGCCCGCAGGGCGCGTCGTACGGCCGGTTCCGCGTCGCCGATCCGGCGGCCCGGGGCACTCGTGAGGGTGACGGTGGCCAGCGGACGGGTCGGGTCCAGGCAGACCTGCGCGGTGACGGTCACGGCGTCGGCGGCCACGGCGTACAGCCCGCCGTCGTCGGCCGGGACGAGCAGGACGTCGGCGACGGCGGCGTCGGCGACGGCGGTCAACTCGCCGTGCAGGGCGCCGCCGTCCCGCCGTGCGGTCTTCGGGGCGGTGCCCGGGGCGGTGTGCAGCCCGACCGCGAGGGCGGCGAGGGTGCGCCCGGAGGCCAGGCGGCCCAGCAGTTCCCCGTCCCCACAGGCGAGCAGGGCCTCGGTGGCCACGACCGCGCTGGTGAGGTACGGCACGGGGGCGACCGCCCGGCCCAGTTCCTCCAGCACGACGGCCGCCTCGCGGTGGGTGGCGCCGTGGCCGCCCTGCGCCTCGGGCACCAGGAGTCCGGCGAGGCCCATGCCGTCCGCCAGGGACTTCCACAGGGCGAGGTCGTGCGGGGCGTCCGACTCGGTGCGCGCGATGACGTCCGCGGCGGCGCAGTGGTCCGTGAGCAGGTCGCGGACGGCGGCGCGCAGCGCCTCCTCCTCCTCGGAGTAGAGAAGATCCGTCATCGGGCGAGGTCCTTCCAGGCGAGGTCCTTGTCGGTGCGCGGCTCGGCGGGCAGGCCCAGGACGCGCTCGGCGACGATGTTCAGCAGGACCTCGCTGGTCCCGCCCTCGATGCTGTTGCCCTTGGCCCGCAGGTAGCGGTACCCGGCGTCCCGGCCGGTGAAGTCGACCAGTTCGGGGCGGCGCATGGTCCAGTCGTCGTACAGCAGGCCCTCCTCACCGCGCAGTTCGACCTCCAGGCCGCTGATCTCCTGGTTGAGGCGGGCGAAGGCGAGCTTCATGCCGGAGCCCTCGTAGCCGGGCTGGCCGACGGCGAGCTGCTGGCGCAGGCGCTCGGCGGTGAGGCGGGAGACCTCGGCCTCGACCCACAGCTTCAGCAGGCGCTGGTGCAGCTCGTGCGTGCGCAGTTCGGGGCGCTCGCGCCAGGTCTTCGCGACCAGGCCGATCATGCCGCCCTCGCGGGGCAGGCGCATGCCGCCGATGGAGACGCGCTCGTTCATCAGCGTGGTCTGGGCGACCCGCCAGCCGTCGCCGACCTCGCCCAGGCGGCGGGAGTCGGGGATGCGGACGCCGGTGAGGAAGACCTCGTTGAACTCGGCCTCGCCGGTGATCTGGCGCAGCGGGCGGACCTCGACGCCCGGGTCGGTCATGTCGCAGAGGAAGTAGGTGATGCCCGCGTGCTTCGGCACGCCCGGGTCGGTGCGGGCGATGAGGATGGCCCAGCGGGCCAGGTGGGCGCTCGACGTCCACACCTTCTGCCCGTCGACGACCCACTCGTCGCCCTCCCGGACGGCCCGCGTCCCGAGCGCGGCCAGGTCGGAGCCGGCCCCGGGCTCGCTGAAGAGCTGGCACCAGACCTCCTCGCCCGTCCACAGCGGGCGCAGGTGGCGCCGCTTCTGCTCCTCGGTGCCGTACTCCAGGATGGTCGGCGCGGCCATGCCGAGGCCGATGCCGATGCGCCGGGGGTCGTTGTCGGGGGCCCCCGCGGCCTCCAGTTCGGCGTCCACGACGGCCTGCAGGGAGCGCGGGGCGCCGAGACCGCCGAGGCCCTCGGGGTAGTGCACCCAGGCCAGGCCGGCGTCGAACCGGGCCTGCAGGAACTCCAGCCGGCCGGTGCTCGCGGGCGGGTGCTCCGCCAGCAGCTCGCGCGTGCGGCGGCGCAGTTCTCCGGCGTCGGTCATGCGGCGGCTCCGTTCTCCAGCTGTACGGCGATCCGGCCGGTGGTCACGCCGTCGGCCACGCGCTGCACGGCGGCCGCGGCCTCCTCCAGCGGCACCCGCTCGCTCACCAGGGGCTTGACGGCGCCGCGCGCGGCCAGTTCGGTGAGCCGTTCGTGGCAGTGCAGCACCAGCCCGGGGTCCTTGGCGGCGTACAGGCCCCAGTGGAGGCCCAGGATCGAGTAGTTCTTCACCAGGGCGTGGTTGAGGCCCGGGTTCGGGATGGTGCCGCTGGCGAAGCCGACGACCACGATCCGGCCCTCGAAGGCGACCAGCTTGGCGGACTGGGCGTACGCCTCGCCGCCGACGGGGTCGTAGACCACGTCGGCGCCCCGGCCGCCGGTCGCCTCCTTCACGGCGGCGACGACGTCCTCGGCGCGGCGGTCGACCACCGCGTCGCAGCCCAGCTCCCGGGCCACCGCGACCTTGTCCGCGCCGCCCACGACGCCGATGACCGTGGCCCCGGCGGCCTTGCCGAGCTGCACGGCGGCGCTGCCGACTCCGCCGGCGGCGGCGTGCACGAGCAGGGTCTCCCCCGCTTCGAGGTGCGCCCTGCGGTGCAGGCCGAACCAGCCGGTCTGGTAGCCGATGTGCAGCGCGGCGGCCTCCGCGTCGTCCAGCGACCCGGGCGCGGGCAGCAGGGCGCGGGCGTCGGCGACGGCGTACTCGGCGAAACCGCCGTACGGCAGCGCGGGGGTGGCGATCACCCGGCGGCCGTCCTCGGTCTCGGCGCAGACCTCCACGCCCGGTGTGAAGGGCAGCGGCGGGCGCACCTGGTACTGGCCCCGGCACAGCAGCGTGTCCGGGAAGTTGACGTTGGCGGCCCGCACGCGCAGCAGTACCTGGCCGTCGCCGGGCACGGGCCGCTCCACCTCCGCCAGGCGCATCACCTCACCGGGCTCGCCGTTCTCGTGCACTTGCCATGCCTGCATGCGGGGCCTCCACGGGACTGCTTCGTCTGACCGGGTCCGCCCGCATACTAAGCGGTCGCTTGCCGATCCGGGAACAGTCGGGTGCGTCACGTGCCCGTCGGCCGTGCCCGGACGTGCATGCGCTCGCCCTGCGGTCCGAACAGGCTCAGGAACTCCACCGGCCCCTCCCCGGTCGACCCGAACCAGTGCGGCACCCGGGTGTCGAACTCGGCGGCCTCGCCCGCCGTGAGCACCACGTCGTGCTCGCCCAGCACCAGCCGCAGCCGCCCGGAGAGCACGTACAGCCACTCGTAGCCCTCGTGACTGCGCGGGTCAGGTGCGAGCCTGCGCCGCGGTTCCAGCACCTTGAAGGCCTGGAGCCCGCCGGGCTGCCGGGTCAGCGGCCAGTGGGTGCGCCCGTCCCGCACGATCGGCCTGGAGCGCACCCGCGGGTCCCCCACCGGCGGGGCACCGACCAGTTCGTCCAGCGGCACCTGGTGGGCC
This sequence comes from Streptomyces sp. TG1A-8, assembly GCF_030499535.1. Lineage (NCBI taxonomy): Bacteria > Bacillati > Actinomycetota > Actinomycetes > Kitasatosporales > Streptomycetaceae > Streptomyces > Streptomyces sp. TG1A-8. Next base: position 6,040,288 of record NZ_JASTLB010000001.1, on the reverse strand, counting down.
CGGGCGATCGGCAGCAGCAGTTCGAGGCTGGGCCTGCGCAGGCCGGACTCCAGCCGGGAGAGGGTGCTGACGGAGATCCCCGTCGCCTCCGAGAGCGCGGCCAGGGTCACCTCGCGCTCCTTGCGCAGGCGCCGCAACCGGGGGCCCACCTGCGTCAGCACGTCGTCGGTCGTCATGGCCTCATTGCAGGATCGGCAAGTCCCTTCGTCAATCCCGCGGCCGCCGCCCGGTCCCCGCGGCACGGCCGGGGGACGCCGCGCGCCGTGCCGCGGGCAGCCTGCCGGCACGGCCGGGCACCGGGTCGCACGAGACGTCGTCCGGCGCCCGTCCGGTGACCGGCGTGCGGGACCCGGCGACCGCGGCCGGTCGCGGCCGCCGGGGCGGCGATCCCCGCCGCGCCGATTTGGGCGCGGCGGCCGGGTGTGGACACCGCCTGACCGGTGCACCATGACTGCATGCTGCTGACCCGGCTCGCCGACGTGTCGCGGGAGGTCGCCGCCACGGCGGCCCGCTCCCGCAAGACCGCCCTGCTCGCGGAGCTGTTCCGGGACGCGGAGGCGGACGACGTGCCGATCGTCATCCCCTACCTGGCCGGACGGCTGCCGCAGGGGCGGCTCGGCGTCGGTTGGAAGGTGCTGGGCCGTGCGGTCCCGCCGGCCGCCGAGCCCTCCCTCACGGTCCGGGAGGTCGACGCCCGGCTGACCGAGCTGGGCCGGGTGTCCGGCCCCGGGTCCCAGGCCGAGCGGGCCCGGATCGTCGGCGAGCTGATGGGCGCGGCCACCGGGGGCGAGCAGCGCTTCCTGCTGGGCCTGCTGACCGGCGAGGTCCGGCAGGGCGCGCTGGACGCGGTCGCCGCGGAGGGCCTCGCCCGCGCCACCGGCGCGGACCCGGCGCGGGTGCGGCGGGCGGTGATGCTCGCCGGGGCGCTGCAGCCGGTCGCGCAGGCGCTGCTCACCGAGGGACCCGAAGCGCTGGACCGGTTCCGGCTGGCCGTCGGCCGTCCGGTGCTGCCGATGCTGGCGCACAGCGCGTCCTCGGTGGCCGAGGCGGTCGGGAAACTGGGGGCCTGCGCGGTCGAGGAGAAGCTGGACGGCATCCGCGTCCAGGTCCACCGGGACGGCAGCACGGTGCGCGTCCACACCCGCACCCTGGACGACATCACCGACCGGCTGCCCGAAGTGACCGCCGCCGCCCTGGGGCTGGCGGGCGAGCGGTTCATCCTGGACGGCGAGGTGATCTCCTTCGACGCGTCCGGCCGGCCCCGCTCGTTCCAGGAGACGGCGGGCCGGGTCGGCTCCCGGACGGACGTGGCCAGGGCGGCCGGGGAGGTGCCCGTCTCGCCCGTGTTCTTCGACGCGCTCTCGGTCGACGGCCGCGACCTGCTCGACCTGCCCCTCACCGCGCGGCACGCGGAGCTGGCCCGGCTGGTGCCCGAGCCGATGCGGGTGCGCCGGACGCCGGTGTCCGGACCCGGGGACCTGCCCGAAGCGGAACGGTTCCTCGCCGACACCCTCGCCCGCGGCCACGAGGGCGTCGTCGTCAAGGCCCTGGACGCCCCCTACAGCGCCGGCCGCCGCGGTGCGTCCTGGCTGAAGGTCAAGCCCGTGCACACCCTCGACCTGGTGGTGCTGGCCGCCGAATGGGGCCACGGCCGCCGCACCGGCCGGCTGTCCAACCTCCACCTCGGCGCACGCGACCCGGACGGCGGCTACACGATGCTCGGCAAGACCTTCAAGGGCATGACGGACGCGATGCTCGCCTGGCAGACCGGGCGGCTGCGGGAGCTGGCCGTCGAGGACGAGGGCGGGGTGGTCAGGGTCCGCCCCGAACTCGTCGTCGAGATCGCCTACGACGGGCTGCAGCGCTCCTCGCGCTACCCGGCCGGCGTCACGCTGCGCTTCGCCCGCGTGATCCGCTACCGCGAGGACAAGCGGCCCGAGGAGGCCGACACGGTGCAGACCCTGCTGGCGGCCCACCCGGAGGTCGCACCGTGACGGCGCGTGCGGTGAGGCGCAGCGCGGGACTGCTGCTGTTCCGGCGCGGCGGCGACGGGCTGGAGGTGCTGCTCGGCCACATGGGCGGCCCCTTCTTCGCGAAGAAGGACGCGGGGGCGTGGACCGTGCCCAAGGGCGAGTACACACCGCAGGAGCCCGCCTGGGAGGCGGCCCGCCGGGAATTCCGGGAGGAGCTGGGGCTGGCGCCGCCCGACGGGGAGGCCGTGGCGCTGGGCGAGGTCGTCCAGGCCAACGGCAAGGTCGTCACCGTGTGGGCGGTGGAGGCGGACCTCGACCCGGGGTCCATCAGCCCCGGCACCTTCACGATGCAGTGGCCGCCGGGGTCGGGCCGCGTCCAGGAGTTCCCCGAGCTGGACCGGGTGGCCTGGTTCGGTCTGGACCGGGCCCGCGAGGTGATCATCACGGCGCAGGCCGCGTTTCTGGACCGGCTGGCTGAGCACTCGGGCTGAACAGCGGCCTGCGCGCCGCGACCGGTCCGGTCGCGCGCCGGGACCGGAGCAGGCCCGCTCCCAGGGAGGTCAGCCATGCCCATCGCGACGGTGAACCCGGCCAACGGCGAGACGCTCAAGACGTACCAGGCCATGGGGGAGGAGGAGCTGGAACGGCGTCTCCAGCTCGCCGAGGCCACCTTCCGCACCTACCGGACGTCCGCGTTCGCCGAACGCGCCCGCCTGATGCACCGGGCCGCCGACCTGCTGGAGGAGGACCGGGCCGAGATCGGCCGGATCATGACCACCGAGATGGGCAAGCCCGTCCGGCAGGCCCGCGCGGAGGCGGCGAAGTGCGCAAAGGCGATGCGCTGGTACGCCGACCGCGCCGAGTCGCTGCTGGCCGACGAGGAGCCGGCCGAGTCGGACGTGCGGGACTCCGGCGCCTCGCGGGTACGGGTCCGCTGCCGGCCGCTCGGTCCCGTGCTCGCGGTGATGCCGTGGAACTTCCCCCTCTGGCAGGTGGTCCGGTTCGCCGCGCCCGCGCTGATGGCGGGGAACGTGGGCCTGCTCAAGCACGCCTCCGGCGTCCCGCAGACGGCCCTGTACCTGGAGGACCTGTTCCACCGGGCGGGTTTCCCGGAGGGCTGTTTCCAGACGCTGCTGATCGGTTCCGGCGCGATCGACGACCTGCTGCGCGACGAGCGGGTGAAGGCCGCGACCCTGACGGGCAGCGAGCCCGCCGGGCGGGCGGTCGCCTCCACCGCCGGGGAGATGGTCAAGAAGACGGTGCTGGAACTGGGCGGCAGCGACCCGTACGTCGTGATGCCGTCCGCCGACCTCGACCGGGCGGCCGGGGTCGCCGTGACCGCACGGGTGCAGAACAACGGGCAGTCGTGCATCGCCGCCAAACGGTTCGTCGTGCACACCGACGTCTACGACGCCTTCGCCGAGAAGTTCGTCGCGGGCATGAGGGCGCTGAAGGTGGGGGACCCCCTGGAGGAGGAGACCGAGGTCGGGCCGCTCGCCAGCGAGCAGGGGCGGGCCGACCTCGAGGAGTTGGTGGACGACGCCAGGCGCAGCGGGGCCCGGGTGCTGTGCGGGGGCGAGCGGCCGGACGGGCCGGGCTGGTACTACCCGCCGACGGTCCTCGCGGGGATCACCCGGGAGATGCGCATCCACCGCGAGGAGGCGTTCGGTCCGGTCGCCGCGCTGTACCGGGCCGGTGACCTGGACGAGGCCGTGCTCATCGCCAACGACTCGCCGTTCGGCCTGAGTTCGAACGTCTGGACCCGGGACGAGGCCGAGGTGGAGCGGTTCGCGCGGGACTTGGAGGCCGGCGCCGTGTACGTCAACGGGATGACCGCCTCCCATCCGGCGTTCCCGTTCGGCGGGGTGAAGCGGTCGGGGTACGGGCGTGAGCTGTCCGGGCACGGAATCCGCGAGTTCTGCAACATCACCACGGTTTGGCAGGGTGCGTGACGGATGCACGGCTACCATCCCGTTCTGTGAACCGCGAAGTGACCCTGCCTCTGATCGTCGACGACCGCGGTACCCTGCAGGTGGCCGCGGCCGACGTGAGCAAGCTGCTGCGGACCGTGGGGGGACGGTGGCTGCATCTGGTGGAGGCCGGGGAGCACGGGCTCGACGAGGACACGGTCGCCGCCCTGACCATCGAGCTGGCGAAACTCGCGGACCGCATCGACGTGGCCTGCATCGCGCACAGCAGCGGAGCGCCCTAGGGTCCGCGCACCTCCCGCCATCAGCCGCAACGCCGCGGCGCGTCCCCTGTTCGGAGTAGTCCGGCGCGAGATCGTCGTCCTCCCGGGTGAACCTGGGTGGACCACCTTCTGACCGGCGGGCACCGACCCTCCGGACGGCGAAAGCAGGGACGGCTCATGGCGACTTTGTGCAGACCCTCGGTGTCCGTACCCGAGCACGTGATCACGATGGAGGAGACGCTGGAGCTGGCACGGTCCCGTCACGCGGACCACCCGCAGCTCCCGCTGGCCCTGCGTCTGATCCAGAACACGGGCGTACGCACCCGGCACATCGTGCAGCCCATCGAGGAGACCCTGAAGCACCCGGGCTTCGAGCAGCGCAACAGGCTGTACGAGGCGGAGGCCAAGGCCCGCGTGCCCGCGGTCATCCAGCGGGCACTGGACGACGCCGAGCTCATGACGGATGACATCGATGTCATCATCTACGTGTCGTGCACCGGCTTCATGATGCCCTCGCTGACCGCGTGGCTGATCAACGAGATGGACTTCCCGAGCACCACCCGGCAGCTGCCCATCGCCCAGCTGGGCTGTGCGGCGGGCGGTGCGGCGATCAACCGGGCGCACGACTTCTGCACGGCCTACCCGGACGCCAACGCGCTCATCGTGGCCTGCGAGTTCTGCTCGCTGTGCTACCAGCCCACAGACCTCGGCATCGGCTCGCTGCTGTCCAACGGCCTGTTCGGCGACGGCGTCGCCGCGGCCGTGGTGCGCGGCCGCGGCGGCACGGGCGTGCGCCTGGAGCGCAACGGGTCGTACCTGATCCCCAAGACCGAGGAGTGGATCGCGTACGACGTCCGGGAGACCGGCTTCCACTTCCTGCTGGACAAGCGGGTGCCGACCACCATGGAGCCGCTGGCCCCGGCGCTGCAGGAGCTCGCGGGCAACCACGGCTGGAACGCCTCCGACCTGGACTTCTACATCATCCACGCGGGCGGTCCCCGCATACTCGACGACCTCAGCACGTTCCTGGAGGTCGACCCGCACGCGTTCCGCTTCAGCCGGGCCACGCTCACCGAGTACGGCAACATCGCCAGCGCCGTCGTCCTGGACGCGCTGCGCCGGCTGTTCGACGAGGGCGGCGCCGAGGAACGGGCGCGCGGGCTGCTGGCCGGGTTCGGTCCCGGCATCACCGCCGAGATGACCGTGGGCCGCTGGGCCGGGACGAACGGGACCGCGCGATGACCGGGGACACGACGCCCACCGGCCCCCTGCCCCCGGTGCGGCACTGGCCGGCGACCGACCTGGACGGGACGGACTTCGACCCGGTGCTGTCCGAGCTCATGCGCGAGGGCCCGGTCAACCGCATCCGGCTGCCCAACGGCGAGGGCTGGGCCTGGCTCGTCACCCGGTACGACGACGTGCGCGCGGTCGTCAACGACCCGCGCTTCAGCCGGGAGGCGGTGCTGGGCCGGCAGGTCACCCGGCTCGCCCCGCACTTCATCCCGGACCGGGGCGCGGTCGGCTTCCTGGACCCGCCCGACCACACCCGGCTGCGCCGCTCGGTCGCCGCCGCCTTCACCTCCAAGGGCGTGGAGCGCGTCCGCGGCAGGGCACGCGGCATCCTGGACGGGCTGGTCGACGAGCTCCTCCGCCAGGGGCCGCCCGCCGACCTCACCGGCGCGGTGCTCGGCCCCTTCCCCATCGCGGTGATCTGCGAACTGATGGGCGTGCCGGCCGCCGACCGGCACGCCATGCACACCTGGACCCAGCTGATCCTGTCGTCCGCGCACGGCAAGGAGGTCAGCGAGGGGGCCAAGCGCGAGATGAGCGCCTACTTCGGCGACCTCATCGGGCTGCGCGAGGACGCCACGGGCGAGGACGTCGCCTCGCTGCTGGGCGCCGCCGTCGGCCGTGACGAGGTCACCCTGGAGGAGGCCGTCGGCCTCGCGGTGCTGCTCCAGATCGGCGGTGAGGCGGTCACCAACAACAGCGGCCAGATGTTCCACCTGCTGCTGTCCCGGCCCGAGCTGGCCGAACGGCTGCGCTCGGAACCGGAGATCCGCCCGGGGGCCATCGACGAGCTGCTGCGCTACATCCCGCACCGCAACGCCGTCGGGCTGTCCCGGATCGCGCTGGAGGACGTGGAGGTCCGGGGGGTGCGCATCCGCGCCGGCGACCCTGTCTACGTCTCCTACCTGGCCGCCAACCGCGACCCGGGCGTCTTCCCCGACCCGGAGACCGTCGACTTCGCCCGCAGTCCCAACCCGCACGTGGCGTTCGGCTTCGGCCCGCACTACTGCCCCGGCGGCATGCTGGCCCGGCTGGAGTCGGAACTGCTGGTGGACGTCCTGCTGGACCGGGTGCCGGGCCTGAAGCTCGCGGTGCCGCCGGAGCGGGTGCCCTTCAGGAAGGGCGCGCTGATCCGCGGTCCCGAGGCCCTTCCGGTGACCTGGTGAGGCTCCGGTGACGGCGACCGAGGGACTGCTCGTGCCACCGGGCCACGGCCGCGTGGTGCAGGCACCCGCCCAGCGCGTGACGTTCAAGGTCACCGGCACGCACTCGCGGACGGCCTCCACCTTCGAGGTGGAGGTACCGCCGGGCTTCGACGTCGGCGCCCACGTGCACACGCGCAGCGAGGAGCTGTTCTACGTGCTCGAGGGCGAGCTGGACGTCCTCGCCTTCGAGCCCCGCGTCCGCACCCCCGACAACTGGCGGGGCTGGGAGTCGGCCTCGGGCAGCCGGGTGGTCCGCGCGACACCGGGCACGGTGATCGTCGTGCCCCCCGGCTGTCCCCACGCCTTCGCCAACCCGACGGACACCCCGGCGAAGATGTTCTTCCAGGCCTCCCCGCCCCCGGACCACGAGCGCTACTTCGAGGAGCTGCTGGAGATCCTGGGCACGGGCGGTTCCCCGGACCACGCGGCGATCGAGGACCTGCGCAAGCGCTACGACATCGAACAGCTCACCCCGCTGCGGCACGGCTGACGGGCACCCGTGCCGGGACGGTCGGCCGCTCCGCAACGCCGCTCGTCGCGCTCCCGCCCCGGGGACGGTGCCGTTGGGCGACCGGCCGCCCCCGGCCGGCGGCCCTTGCGGGGGCCCCGCGGAACAGGGGCACGGGCGGGCCCCCGGCCGGTGGGGCCGGGGCGTCCGCAGTGCCCAGGGCGTCCAGGTCAGCGGATCGGCATCCCCGACAGGGTGCGGGCGATCACCAGGCGCTGGATCTCGCTCGTGCCCTCGAAGATCGTGTAGATCGCCGCGTCGCGGTGCATGCGCTCCACCGGGTACTCGCGGGTGTAGCCGTTGCCGCCCAGGATCTGGATGGCCTGCGCGGTGACCTTCTTCGCGGTCTCGCTGGCGTACAGCTTGGACATCGAGCCCTCGGCCGCGGTGAAGGGCTTGCCGTTGACCGCCATCCAGGAGGCGCGCCAGACCAGGAGCCGGGCGGCGTCGATCTGCGTGCGCATGTCCGCGAGCTGGAAGGCGACGCCCTGGTTGTCGATGATCGGCCGGCCGAACTGCTCACGGGTCCGGGCGTAGTCGAGGGCGACCTCGTACGCGGCCCGGGCGGTGCCCACCGCCATCGCGCCCACGGCCGGCCGCGAGGCCTCGAACGTGGCCATCGCCGCGTTCTTCACCCGCTCCCCGCCCGTCCTGGCCCGCTCCCGGGCCCGGGCGAGGCGCTCGTCGAGCCTCTCCTTGCCGCCGAGCAGGCAGGAGCCCGGCACGCGGACGCCGTCCAGGATGACCTCGGCGGTGTGCGAGGCCCGGATGCCGTGCTTCTTGAACTTCTGGCCCTGGGCGAGACCCGGCGTGCCGGGCGGGACGATGAAGGAGGCGTGGCCCTTGGAGCCCAGCTCGGGGTCGACCACGGCGACGACGACGTGGACGTTGGCGATGCCGCCGTTGGTCGCCCAGGTCTTGGTGCCGTTGATCACCCACTCGTCCTTGGCCTCGTCGTACACGGCACGGGTGCGCATGGAGGCGACGTCGGAGCCGGCGTCGGGCTCGGAGGAGCAGAAGGCGGCGACCTTGACGTCGTTCTGGTCGCCGTACATCTGGGGGATCCAGGTACCGATCTGCTCCTCGGTTCCGTTGGCGAGGACGCCCACGGCGGCCAGGCCTGTGCCCACAATGGAGAGGGCGATGCCCGCGTCGCCCCAGAACAGCTCCTCCATGGCCGTCGGGATACCGAGGCCGGTGGGGTCGAAGTACTGTTGCGCGTAGAAGTCGAGGGAGTAGATGCCGACCTTCGCGGCCTCCTGGATGACCGGCCAGGGAGTCTCCTCACGCTCGTCCCACTCGGCGGCCGCGGGACGGATGACGTCGGCGGCGAAGCCGTGCAACCAGTCCCGGACCTCCTTCTGTTCGTCGTTGAGCTCCATGGTGAACTCGGCCATGTCCCCTCCAGCGCGGCGGTGCGATGTTACTAGCGGTAACGCGAGTCTGTTACCGACCGGTAGGAAAAGTCAACTTCCGAGGGTGCCCCGGCATCCCGCTCCACGTCACGGACACGGGCAGTGTTAGTTTGCGCAGGCGTCACCGAATCACCACGGGTGGGGAGAGCACATGGACACCAGGCAGCGGACCGATCAGCAACGCTCCGCCGACCGCCGACGGCGGGAGTTGCTGGAGGCCGCCGACCGGGTGGTGCTGCGCGACGGCCCGCAGGCGTCGATGAACGCGATCGCCGCCGAGGCCGGCATCACCAAGCCGATCCTCTACCGGCACTTCGGGGACAAGGGCGGGCTTTACGCAGCCTTGGCCAAGCGGCACACGGACGCGCTGCTGGACTCGCTGCGGGCCGCGCTGGACGCTCCGGCGGGGCGGCGGGAGCGGGTGGAGTCCACGCTGGACACCTACCTCACGGCCATCGAGGCACGGCCGCAGGTGTACCGGTTCCTCATGCACCCCGCGGAGGGCTCCCCGGGCGACCAGGGGTTCGACGTCGGCAAGCACAGCGCCCCGCTGCTGCGGCGCATGGGCGAGGAGCTGGCCCAGGTCATCGAGGAGCGGCTGGACCTCGGGCCGGGCACGCAGCAGCTCGCCCGGGTGTGGGGTCACGGGATCGTCGGCATGATGCACGCCGCGGGCGACTGGTGGCTCGGCGAGCGCCCCTGTTCCCGCGCCGAGTTGGTGCGGTCGCTCGCCGACCTGCTGTGGGGGCGGCTCGCCGCCGCGGGCGACCGGGTGGGGGGCCCGGGGTTCTGAGGGTGCGCTGCGCCCACGGGCGGACCGCGGCCTCCCGTGCCCTCCCCCGCCCCTTCGCGGCGGAACCGCCTACCGGTGCCAGGCGGCCCGGGCGACCTGCCGCAGCAGCCGGCGCCTGCGCCACCCCGTGAGGCGGTCCGCGTACACGCGCCCCTCGACGTGGTCGCACTCGTGCTGCAGGCAACGGGCGAAGAAGCCCGTGCCGTGCACGGTGACCGGCTCCCCGGTCAGCGTGGAACCCTCGACCACCGCGTGGTCGTGACGCTCCGTCCCGGCCTCCAGTCCGGGCAGGGACAGGCAGCCCTCCGGCCCCCGGACCACCACTCCGTCCGTTCTCACCAGGCGGGGGTTCACCACGTGCCCGAGGTGGCGCACGTCGTCGTCGTCCGGGCAGTCGTACACGAACACCCTGAGCGGCACCCCGATCTGGTTCGCGGCCAGGCCCACCCCCCGCGCCGCGTACATCGTGGCGAACAGGTCCTCCACGAGCGCCGCCAGAGCGGGGCCGAAGTCGGTGACCTCCCGGCACCGTTCGCGCAGTGGCGCGTCGCCGAGCAGGGTGAGGGGCCGGACGCGCCCGCGGGCGCCCGGGATCGAGCCGTGTCGCATGGCGGCAAGGGTACGGTTCGTTCGGGCCCGTGCCCGCCGCGGGGCGCGGGCCGGGATTCGGGTGTACGCGGGGATCTCGATAGGCTGAGGTCCACACCACGTTGCCGGATGGCTCAGGCGAGGCGCCGCGCGTACGCAAGGAGGATCGAGAACTGATGGCAGGCAACTCGGACCCGCTCACGCCGCGGGCCAAGCTGGCCGTGACCGCGGGCAAGGCGGTCGCTGCGGCATCGCGGGCCGCGGGGCGCGGCAGCGGGTCGGTGATCGGTGGCCGGGTCGCGCTGAAACTCGACCCCGACCTCCTCGGACGGCTCGCCCAGAACCTGGACGTCGTCCTGGTGTCCGCCACGAACGGCAAGACCACGACCACCCGGCTCATCGCGGAGGCGCTGCGCGCCGCGGGCCCGGTCGTGTCGAACGCGCTCGGCGCCAACATGCCGGCCGGCATCACCTCCGCGCTCGCGGGCGGCTCGGACGCGAAGTTCGCCGTCATCGAGGTCGACGAGAAGTACCTGTCCGGGGTCGCCCGGGACACCGGCCCGAAGTGCATCGCCCTGCTGAACCTCTCCCGCGACCAGCTCGACCGCGCCGCCGAGACCCGGATGCTCGCCGAGCACTGGCGCGAGGGCCTGTCCGGGTCCAAGGCCGTGGTCGTCGCCAACTGCGACGACCCGCTGGTGGTGTGGGCCGCCTCCTCCTCCCCCAACGTGATCTGGGTCGCGGCCGGGCAGATGTGGAAGGACGACGCGTGGTCCTGCCCGTCGTGCGGCGGCGTCATGCAGCGCCCCGGCGACGACTGGTTCTGCGGCGAGTGCGGCTTCCGCCGGCCGACGCCGACCTGGGCCCTGTCCGGGGACCACGTCCTCGATCCGCACGGGTCCGCCTGGCCGATCCACCTGCAGCTGCCGGGCCGCGCCAACAAGGCCAACGCGGCCTCCTCCGCCGCCGTCGCCGCCGTGTTCGGGGTGCCGCCGCAGGTCGCCCTGGAGCGGATGTACCAGGTGCAGGCCGTGGCCGGCCGCTACGACGTCGTCCAGTTCCAGGGCCGTGACCTGCGGCTGCTGCTGGCGAAGAACCCGGCCGGCTGGCTGGAGACGTTCTCCCTGATCGACCCGCCGCCCACCCCGGTGATCCTCTCCGTGAACGCGCGCGGCGCCGACGGCACGGACACCTCGTGGCTGTGGGACGTCGACTACACGCGGCTGACCGGCCACCCGATCTTCGTGCTCGGCAACCGGAAGCTGGACCTCGCCGTCCGCCTGGAGGTCGCCAACCAGCACTTCCAGGTCTGCGACAACCTCGACCAGGCCGTCCAGCTGGCCCCGCCGGGACGCATCGAGGTCATCGCCAACTACACCGCGTTCCAGGACCTGCGCCGCCGGGTCGGCAACTGATCAGGAAGGGCGATCACCTCATGAGCGACAACCAACTGCGGCTGGTGTGGATCTACCCGGACCTGCTGAGCACCTACGGCGACCAGGGCAACGCGCTCGTCGTGGAGCGCCGGGCGCGGCAGCGCGGCCTGGACGTGGCCCGGCTCGACGTGCGCAGCGACCAGCCGATCCCGACCTCCGGGGACATCTACCTGATCGGCGGCGGCGAGGACCGGCCGCAGCGGCTCGCGGCCGAGCGGCTGCGGCGCGACGGGCACCTGCAGCGGGCGGTGGAGAACGGCGCGATCGTCTTCTCCGTGTGCGCCGGCTACCAGATCCTCGGCCACGAGTTCATCAACGACCTCGGCCAGCGCGAGCCCGGCCTCGGCCTGCTCGACGTGGTGTCGGTGCGCGGCGAGGGCGAGCGGTGCGTGGGCGACGTCCTCGGGGACATCGACCCGCGGCTCGGCCTGCCCCCGCTGACCGGCTTCGAGAACCACCAGGGCGTCACCCACCTCGGCCCCGCCGCCCGCCCCCTGGCCCAGGTGCGGATCGGCAAGGGCAACGGCACCGGGGACGGCACGGAGGGCGCGTACAACGGCACCGTCTTCGGCACGTACATGCACGGTCCGGTGCTGGCCCGCAACCCGCTGATCGCCGACCTGCTGCTGAAGCTGGCGCTCGACGTCAACGCACTGCCGCCGATCGACGACCAGTGGTACGAGGCGCTGCGCAACGAGCGCATCGCCGCCGCGCAGCAGCCCGCGTAAGCAGGGTCTCAGCGCCGTCTCAGCGGGTGCGGACTCGTGGCGGGCCCCGCCTGACAGGCCGTCCGCTCACATGTGCGGGCGCGTCCAGCAGGCGGACGCCTGCTACGGAGCCACCCCCTCACGCCGGTAGGGTGGCCGGGAACTCGCCGGACGACGCGGTCCGGCGTCCCGGCCCACGTTGAGAAGGTATTTCGGGCTATGCGCATTGGTGTCCTCACGTCCGGAGGCGACTGCCCCGGCCTGAACGCCGTCATCCGGTCCGTCGTGCACCGTGCCGTCGCCGACCACGGCGACGAGGTCATCGGTTTCCGGGACGGCTGGAAGGGCCTCCTGGAGTGCGACTATCTGAAGCTCGACCTCGATGCCGTGGGCGGCATCCTGGCCCGCGGCGGCACGATCCTCGGCTCCTCCCGGGTCCGCCCGGAGCACCTGCGGGGCGGCGTGGAGCGGGCCCGGGGCCATGTCGCGGAACTCGGCCTGGACGCGATCATCCCGATCGGCGGCGAGGGCACGCTGAAGGCGGCCCGGCTGCTGTCCGACAGCGGGCTGCCCATCGTCGGCGTGCCGAAGACCATCGACAACGACATCGCCGTCACGGACGTCACCTTCGGCTTCGACACCGCGGTGGGCGTCGCGACCGAGGCGCTGGACCGGCTCAAGACCACCGCCGAGTCCCACCAGCGGGTGCTGATCGTCGAGGTCATGGGCCGGCACACCGGCTGGATAGCGCTGCACTCCGGCATGGCGGCGGGCGCCCACGCCGTCGTCGTCCCCGAACGTCCCTTCGACATCGAGGAGTTGACCAAGAAGGTCGGCGCCCGGTTCGAGGCGGGCAAGCGGTTCGCGATCGTGGTCGCCGCGGAGGGGGCCAAACCGCGGCCCGGCTCCATGGCGTTCGACGAGGGCGGCAAGGACGTCTACGGACACGAACGCTTCGCGGGCATCGCGCGGCAGCTGTCGGTCGAGCTGGAGCGGCGGCTCGGCAAGGAGGCGCGTCCGGTCATCCTCGGGCACATCCAGCGGGGCGGCACTCCGACGGCGTACGACCGGGTGCTGGCCACCCGGTTCGGCTGGCACGCGGTGGAGGCGGTGCACCGGGGCGATTTCGGGAAGATGACGGCGCTGCGGGGGACGGACATAGTGATGGTGTCCCTGGCGGAGGCCGTGGAGACGCTGAAGACCGTTCCCGCGCAGCGGTACGACGAGGCGGAGTGCATCCTGTAGCCCCCGGAGCACGAACCGCCCCCGGTCGCAGGCGTGACCGGGGGCGGTCCTACTCTTGGGGGCGGACAGACGCGCACAACCCCCACGAATCAGGAGCCGGCGGATGGATCACAGCGGGCACGGCATGATGACGGACCTGCCGCCGTTCACGCTGGGGCGGGGCCTGGGCTGGTCGGCGGACCCGTTCTTCCTGGTCGCCTGCCTGGCGGGACTCGCGCTGTACGGCTGGGGGGCCGTCCGGCTGCGGCGGCGCGGTGACGCCTGGCCGGCGGGACGTACGGTGTCGTTCGCGGCCGGTGTGCTGACCGTCGCGCTGATGATGTGCACCCGGCTGAACGACTACGGCATGGTCATGTTCAGCGTGCACATGGTGCAGCACATGGTGATCAGCATGCTCTCGCCCATCCTGGTCCTGCTGGGCGCCCCGGTCACGCTGGCGCTGCGCGCCCTGCCGGCGGCCGGCAGGGGCCGCAGGGGGCCGCGCGAACTGCTGCTGGCACTGCTGCACAGCCGGTACATGCGGATCGTCACCCACCCGGCGTTCACGATCCCGCTGTTCATCGCGAGCCTGTACGGCCTGTACTTCACCCCGCTGTTCGACTTCCTGATGGGCTCGCGGACCGGGCACGTGGCGATGATGGTGCACTTCTTCGCCGTGGGCGTCGTCTTCTTCTGGCCGATCATCGGGGTGGACCCCGGGCCGCACCGCCCCGGTTACCTGATGCGGATGCTGGAGTTGTTCGCCGGCATGCCGTTCCACGCGTTCTTCGGCATCGCGCTGATGATGGCGTCGGCGCCGATGGTGGGCACGTTCACACACCCGCCGGCCTCGCTCGGCATCGACGCGCTCTCCGACCAGAACGCGGCCGGGGGCATCGCCTGGGCGTTCAGCGAGATCCCGTCCGTGCTGGTGCTGATAGCGCTGCTGTTCCAGTGGCACGGCTCCGAGCAGCGGCAGGCCAGGCGCAAGGACCGCGCCGCCGACCGGGACGGCGACAAGGAGCTGGAGGCGTACAACGCCTACCTGGCCTCCCTCAGCGCGCGCGAGGGCTGAGTCCGCGGTGTGCCGCGCGGGCCGGGCCGGGGCACCATGGGGGAACGGACCATGGGGAGGATGCCGCGATGCCCGGTTCCACGAACGGTTCAACCAAGGCCATGGGGGCGATGACCGCCGGCGGGCTCGTCGTGGTGACGGCCTACACGGTCGCGCTCGGCAGCAACGGCTGGCTGTGGTTCGGATGGGTGGTGCTGGGGCTGCTGACGCTCGCCCTGGTCCTCACCCGGCCCTGACCGTCCGCGCGGGGCTCACTACAGTGCCCGCATGAACAGCAGGACCGCTCCGTTCGACGACCTCGACCGGAAGATCATCACCGCGCTGATGGCGAACGCCCGGACCAGCTTCGCCGAGATCGGCGCGACAGTCGGGCTGTCGTCCACCGCGGTCAAGCGGCGCGTGGACCGGCTCCGGGAGACCGGCGTGATCACCGGGTTCACGGCCACGGTCGAGCCCTCCGCGCTCGGCTGGCGCACCGAGGCGTACGTCGAGGTGTACTGCGAGGGCGCGGCCCCGCCGCGGCGGCTCGCGGAGGTGGTGCGCAACCACCCGGAGATCACCGCGGCCATGACGGTGACCGGTGGCGCGGACGCGCTGCTGCACGTGCGGGCTCGGGACGTGGAACACTTCGAGGAGGTGCTGGAGCGCATCCGCACCGAGCCCTTCATCCGGAAGACGATCAGCGTGATGGTGCTGTCCCACCTCCTGCCGGAGAGCCCGGAGGCGGGCGCCACCCACGCGGCACCCGAGTGATCCCGCCCAAACCCGTGCCGGCGCAGTTGTCCTGCGTCCCTCCCGCCGAGGACGCAGCGGTGTTGCGCACACGCGCAGGTTTTGTTCCTTGTCGGCCCTCCGGGTCCCTTCCTACCGTGGTGTCGTCCCCCAGTGACAGACAGGAAGCGGAGGAAACCCTCTGTGTCCGGAAGTCGTGTGCAGCGCCCTCGGCGCTTTCTCGTCTGCGAGCCGAGGCACTTCGCGGTGCGGTACGCGATCAATCCCTGGATGCGTCCCGGCGCACCCGTCGACGTGGACCTCGCCCAGGAGCAGTGGCGGACCCTGGTGCGCGCCTACCGCGCCCACGGGCACACCGTGGAGGCGGTCGAGCCGGTGCCGGGCCTGCCCGACATGGTCTTCGCCGCGAACGCGGCGTGCGTGGTCGGCGGCCGGGTCTTCGGTTCCCTGTTCCACGCGCCCGAGCGGCGCCCCGAGTCGGTCCACTACGCCACCTGGTTCAAGACGGCGGGCTACGACGTGTACCGCCCCGGGTCCGTCGCCGAGGGCGAGGGCGACCTGGTGTGGACGGGCCGGTACGTGCTGGCCGGCACCGGGTTCCGCACCACCCGGGAGGCCCACCGCGAGGCCCAGGAGTTCCTCGGGCACCCGGTGATCGGCCTGACCCTGGTGGACCCGTACTTCTACCACCTGGACACGGCGCTGTTCGTGCTGGACGACGACAACATCGTCTACTACCCGGAGGCGTTCTCGCCGGGCAGCCGGGAGGTGCTCAGGCGCCTGTACCCGGACGCAGTGCTCGCCACCCGCGACGACGCGGCGGCGTTCGGGCTGAACTCGGTGTCCGACGGCCGCCACGTCTTCATCGCGCCCCGTGCCGAGGCGCTGGCCGGGCGCCTGGCCGACCACGGTTACGTCCCCGTCCCCGTCGACCTGTCGGAGTTCCACAAGGCCGGCGGTGGCATCAAGTGCTGCACCCAGGAGATCCGCTGATGACCGCACCCACGCACGCGCGCACGTCCGCCGACCTGATCCGCGCGGAGGAGCCGGTGCTCGCGCACAACTACCACCCCCTGCCCGTGGTCGTCGCCCGGGCCGAGGGCGCCTGGGTGGAGGACGTCGAGGGCCGCCGCTACCTGGACATGCTGGCCGGCTACTCGGCCCTGAACTTCGGCCACCGGCACCCGGCGCTGGTCGAGGCCGCGCACCGCCAGCTGGACCGGCTGACCCTCACCTCCCGCGCGTTCCACAACGACCGGCTCGCCGGGTTCTCCGCGCGGCTCGCCGCGCTGACCGGGCTGGACATGGTGTTGCCCATGAACACCGGCGCGGAGGCGGTGGAGAGCGGCATCAAGGTGGCCCGCAAGTGGGCGTACGACGTCAAGGGCGTCCCGGCCGGCCGGGCGACGATCCTGGTGGCGGCGGAGAACTTCCACGGCCGTACGACGACCATCGTGAGCTTCTCCACGGACGAGTCGGCCCGCGCGGGCTTCGGCCCGTTCACGCCCGGCTTCAGGGTGGTGCCGTACAACGACCTGGCCGCGCTGGAGGCGGCGGTCGACGAGACGACGGCCGCCGTACTGATCGAGCCCATCCAGGGCGAGGCGGGAGTGATCATCCCGGACGAGGGCTACCTGGCCGGTGTCCGTGAGCTGACCCGGCGCGCGGGCTGCCTGTTCGTCGCGGACGAGATCCAGTCCGGCCTCGGCCGCACCGGCCGCACCCTCGCCGTCGAGCACGAGGACGTCGTCCCGGACGTGCTGCTGCTGGGCAAGGCGCTGGGCGGCGGCATCGTGCCGGTGTCGGCGGTGGTGGCCCGGCGCGAGGTGATGGAGGTGCTGCACCCGGGTGAGCACGGCTCCACGTTCGGCGGCAACCCGCTGGCCGCGGCGGTCGGCACGGCGGTGGTCGAACTGCTGGAGACCGGTGAGTTCCAGCGGCGGGCCGCCGAGCTGGGCGTGGTCCTGCGCGACGGGCTGGCGAAGCTGTGCGGCAGGGGCGTGAGGGGCTTCCGGGCGCGCGGGCTGTGGGCGGGCGTCGACGTCGACCCCGCCCTCGGCACCGGCCGGGAGATCAGTGAACGGCTCATGCGGGAGGGGATCCTGGTCAAGGACACCCACGGTTCCACGATCCGGCTGGCGCCCCCGCTGACCATCACGGCCGAGGAGCTGCGCTCCGCGCTGGGCGCCCTGGAGAAGGTCCTCGCCCCGGGGGGCTGAGACGGGCTCCCCGGCCGCCCGGCGTCCGCCGGCCCGCCCCGTGCCGGCGCGGCGGCCGTCTCCTCCGGCGCCGCCCGGGCGAGGCGAGCGGGGATCTCGACGGTCACCCGGGTGCCGCGGCCGACCTCGCTGTCGAGGGTGAGCCTGCCCCCCAGCAGTTCCGTCAGCCTGCGGGCGTGGGGAAGCCCCAGGCCGGTGCCGGCCCGGCCCCGCTGGTGCGGTCCCCGTTGGTGGAACTCCTCGAAGACGCGGTCGAGGTCGGCGGCGGGGGTGCCGACGCCGGTGTCCTGGACGCGGAAGACGAAACGGGCGCCGCGCTCGTCCCCCTCCTCGGTGACGTCCAGGGCCACCGCGCCCCCGACCGTGAACTTCAGGCGTTCGACAGGACGTTCCGCAGGATCCTGGTCAGCATGACCTCATCGGTGACCAGGGGGCCCCGCTGGACGTGGTCCGGGATGCGCAGGTGCACTCCGGGCTGCGCGGTGCCCTGCAGCGTGCCGCGCAGCTGGTGCAGGAGCGCCCGGAGGTCGACCTCGGCGGGGTGCGGCTCCAGACGGCCGGACTCCGCCTTGGCGACGTCGAGCAGTTCGCCGATGGACGTGGTCGGCGCGGGGGTGCGCTGCGCGAGGACGAGTTCGTGCCGGCCGCCGTCGTCCGCGGACGGCAGGCGGCTGTCGTCGAGCGGGCGGGCGGCGGCGGTCAGCAGGGTCGGCGACGGTCGGCGTGCCTCGCGCCAGCCGAAGCGCACGGCCACGGCGACGGCACCGGTCACCTCCAGGCGGAGCTGCGCGGTGAGTCCCGAGGTGCCCAGGAGGTGTTCGCCGACTCGCTCACCACGGTGGTCAGCCTGACCAGGGAGCTGCCCGTCAGGCCCGTGACCCGGCACGCCGCCTGGGTGCAGCGGCGCAGGGTGACCACGTCGCCCCCTTCGTTCAGGGCGAGCATGATCAGTTCGTGGACGGGCGGCGCGGGGTTCACCGCTGCCCGTGCACGGCCACGACGACCCCGGCGTCGTCCCTGCGGACCGCGGCCTGGTTGAGGATCTGCGCGGCGACCAGGGAGGGATCCTGCACGAACAGGCCGGGGAAGTCCGCCGGCCTCCAGCGTTCGCTGAGGCCGTCGGAGTGCATGACGAGGGCGGCACCGGGCGGGAACGCCGCCTCGAAGGTGCGCGGCCGGGGCAGCTGCAGCCCGACGATGCCCGGCATGGACAGCAGTCCGCTGCGGGTGTCGCCGTTGCCGACCAGCGCCGTGATGTTGCCGGCCCCGCTCAGCCGCACGCGCTGGTCGACGAGGTCGATCAGCGCGATCGCCACGGCCGCGCCGCGGGTTCCGCGCAGCCCCTCGTGCACGTCCTGGAGCACGGCCGCCGGGCTCACGTGACGGCTGTCGCGGAAGGCCGCCCTGGCCCGTTCGGCGACCCGGGCCGCCAGGGGTCCGTGCCCGAGCCCGTCGCACATCATCAGCAGCAGGGCGTCGGAGCCGCGGCCGCTCACCGCGCGCACGGCCCAGGTGTCGCCGCACACCTGCTCGCCGCTGATCGGCCGGGTCAGCCCGGCGGTGCCCACCGGACCGGACGACGGTGCCTGGCCGTCCGCCCAGAAGCGCGCGAGCACCACCGTGCCGCGCCCGCGCAGGGAGTGGACGCCGGAGGCGTCGGCGAGCCGCCCGATGGCGCCCATCCCGATGCCGAGGCTGCCGGCGGCGGACGTGCCGTCGCGCAGTGCCCGCTGGAGGTCGTCGATGCCGGGACCGTCGTCCAGGGACAGGCACTCGACGGCGGCGCGGCCACGGGCGCGCGCCACGCGCAGGGCGAGGGAGCCGTCGTGGGCGTGTTTGAGGAGGTTGGTCGCCATCTCCGTCACGCACAGTTCGACACGCGCCACCTGTTCCTCGGAGAGGCAGATGCCGCGGGCCAGCTGACCGGCCTGGCGGCGGGCGGCCGCCGCCAGGGCGACGTCCGCGCGCAACCAGCACACGTCACCGGCCTCCGCGACGAGGGTGCCGTTCACCGGCCCCACTTCACTATGCGCACGGTGGTGCCGCCGG
The DNA here is from genome assembly GCF_030499535.1 of Streptomyces sp. TG1A-8. NCBI lineage: Bacteria > Bacillati > Actinomycetota > Actinomycetes > Kitasatosporales > Streptomycetaceae > Streptomyces > Streptomyces sp. TG1A-8. Next base: position 6,020,883 of record NZ_JASTLB010000001.1, on the reverse strand, counting down.
CCCCGGACTCGATGTCGAACTCGTCGACGAGCCGTTTGGCGCCGCTGAGACCGAGCCCCATGCCGTTGCCCGACGTCCAGCCGTCCGTCAGCGCCAGCTCGATGTCCCCGATGCCCGGGCCCTCGTCCTCGAACTCCACGAAGACGCCGGTGCGGCCCCCGTCGGCCACGGTCGCCGCGCGTACGACGCCTCCGCCGCCGTAGACGAGCATGTTGCGGCCGAGCTCGCTGGCCGCCGTGACCAGCTTCGTCTGGTGGACCAGTGACAGACCGCTGCGCTGGGCGAGCGTGCGGACCATCTGGCGGGCGGTGACGACGTCGCTGCTCCGGACCACCGAAACGGTTTCGGCCGAGCCGCTCGCGGCGCCGTAGTCCTTCATGCGCGGCCTGCGCTCAGGCGCCGCAGCAGCTTCAGGCCGCGCTCCAGGTTCAGGGCGGTGCGGACGCCCTTCAGGGACAGCCCGAGCTCGACGAGCGTCATGGCCACGGCGGGCCGCATGCCGACGACGATCGTCTCGGCGCCGAGGATGCGCGAGATGGAGGCGTTGGTGGCCAGCATGCGTCCGACGAAGGAGTCGACGATCTCCAGGGCCGAGATGTCGATGACGACGCCCTTGGCGCCGGTCGCGACGATGCGGTTGGACAGGTCCTCCTGCAGGTCCATCACCATCTGGTCCTCCAGGTCCGTCTGGATGGAGACCAGGAGGATCTCGCCGATCTTGAGAACGGGGATGCGGTCGGTCACAGCAGACCCCGCACGTCGTCCTCGGCGTCCAGGGCGACTTCCTTCAGGGCCTGGCGCAGCGCGTCCGACAGGGAGGCGTTGGTGGGGATGTCGCCGAACTCGATGCCGAGCGCCACGATGGTCTGGGCGATCTGCGGGCGGATGCCCGAGATGGTGCACTGCGCCCCCATCATGCGGGCGGCGACGACGGTCTTCAGCAGGTGCTGCGCGACCTGGGTGTCCACGGTCGGGACACCGGTGATGTCGATGATGGCGTGCGTGGAGTTGGTGTCGACGAGCGTATGCAGCATCTTCTCCATGACGACCTGGGTGCGGGCCGAGTCGAGCGTGCCCACCAGGGGCACGCCGACGACGCCGTCCCACAGCTTGACCACGGGCGTGGAGAGTTCGAGGAGCTGCTCGGCCTGCGAGGAGATGATCTCCTCGCGGGTGCGGACGTAGGCCTCGGTGGTCAGCAGGCCGAGTTCGTCCAGCAGCCGGGAGAACTGCAGGTACGCGCGGATGCTCTGCTCGTCCCCGGTGAGGGACGGCTCCAGCACCTCCTTGAGGGCGAGGACGCTCCTGGCGGTCTCGGTGGGGGTGAAGCCCTGCCGGGCGCGGTCGCGGGAGAGCTCGATCAGCAGGCTGCGCGCCTCGCCGAAGTGCTCCGACCGGCCGTCCAGTCCGCCGGCGGCGATGCCCTGGACGACGGCTTCGTACAGTTCACCCAGTTCACGGCCCAGCTCGGCCATGCTCAGCCGGCCCTGCAGGTCTTCACCGACCGTCCTGGTCCACTGGGCGAGGAACGCGTCACGCTGCGTGGTCAGTGTTTCGACCAGAAGGCGGGGGTTGCTCTCAGTCGCCACGTCTTCCTCACCAAACGCTTGATTGATTACGTCTGGAAGACGATACGACAATGCGATGCTCCCCCGTCGCGTGCCGCGGCCCGGGCGGGCGTCCCGGCCGCGGCACGGTGCCGTGCGCCCCCGGGCCGCCTCACCGTCGGTGACCTCGGCCTCTCCGGCAGCCCGCGGTGACGTTCGCCACCGGCCGGGCCCGCCACGACTCGGCACGGGGGGGCGGGACGGCCGTGCGGGGTGCCGGGGCGTCCGGCAACAGGCGTCCGGCAGCCGATCACGAGCGGCCGGCACCCGCTCCCTGGTTCCGGTTCCGCCCCGGCGCCGGTGCCGGGGGCCGGCGCCGATCACCTCTCCCGACGACCCGAGGCGTGTCGGCGGGCTTCCCCCGTCCCCTCGTGCCGGGGCCGGGGGACATCACCGCGGCTGCGGACCCGCGCCGCACCACGGGAGGGCGGGGCCGCGGCGGACCGGGAGGGGCAGCCGGAGCAGATGGTCATGTGCGCGACGTTTAAAAGCGATCCGGCAGCTAAGACGATGCACTAACGCGAACCTTATGTGACGAGGTAGGAGACACATCATGGGCATCATCGCTTGGATCCTCATCGGCCTGCTCGCGGGCTTCATCGCCAAGGCCCTGATGCCGGGCAAGGACCCCGGCGGCGTCATCATCACGATGCTGATCGGCATCGCGGGCGGTCTTCTCGGTGGCTGGCTCGGCAAGGTGATCTTCGGCGTCGACTCCATCGACGGGTTCTTCGACTTGTCCACCTGGATCGCCGCCATCATCGGCTCGGTGATCCTCCTCGCCCTCTACCGCCTGATCACCGGCAACCGCCACTCCCACCGCCACGCCTGACCCGGCGCCACGTGGCGGAAACCACGCGCGGAACGGCTCCCCGCCCCACCGGCGGGGAGCCGTTCCGCGCGCACATCACTTCTATCGCAGTCGCCCGGCGCACCACCCCGGGCGGCACCGCAGCCGTCTGGCCGTCGGACGACTCGGCGAATACGGTGGAGGACGGCCGCGGGCGCGCACGGGCCGACTGCCGTGACGGTGTCCTCGACGCGGGAAGAACCGAGTTGGAAGCGGGCCGGGCGGAGTGAGGGGCGAGCCGTGTTCTACCACCTGCTCAAGTACGTCCTGTTGGGGCCGCTGCTCCGGCTGGTCTTCCGGCCCCGGATCGAAGGCCTGGAGAACGTGCCGGCCTCGGGCGCGGCGATCGTCGCCGGGAACCACCTGTCCTTCGCCGACCACTTCCTGATGCCGGCGGTGCTGAAGCGGCGCATCACCTTCCTCGCCAAGGCGGAGTACTTCACCGGGCCGGGCCTCAAGGGCCGTCTCACCGCGTTCTTCTTCCGCAGCGCCGGGCAGATCCCCGTGGACCGCAGCGGCAAGGAGGCCGGGCGGGCCGCGATCCGCGAGGGTCTGGGCGTGCTCGGCCGGGGCGAACTGCTCGGCATCTACCCGGAGGGCACCCGCTCGCACGACGGCCGGCTCTACAAGGGCAAGGTCGGCGTGGCCGTGATGGCGCTGAGGGCCGGCGTCCCGGTGGTGCCGTGCGCGATGATCGGCACCTTCGAGGCGCAGCCGCCCGGCAGGAAGGTCCCGCGCGTGCGTCCCGTGGCCATCCGCTTCGGCGAGCCGCTCGACTTCTCCCGCTACGCCGGCATGGAGCAGGAGAAGGCCGTCCTGCGGGCCGTCACCGACGAGATCATGTACGCGATCCTCGCGCTGTCCGGGCAGGAGTACGTCGACGAGTACGCGGCCGTCGTCAAGGCCGGGCGGGCCGCGGAGCGGGGCGGCAGGGAGCGCAGGTTCCCCCGGGCGCCGCTCGGCTGACCCACGTCCCCGGCGCGGCGGCCGCGGAGCGGACGGCCGGTGCGCCGCGTCGGCGGGGATGTCTCCCCCGGCCCGCGCAGGGGTGTTCCGGCTCCTTCGGCCCAGCGGCGGAGGACGTCCGGCTCACGGCGTGGGAAAGGGGCGGCCGGAGTCCGGCCGCCCCTTCTTCCCGCCGTACCGGAGCGGTTACGGCTTGGGGGTCGCGTGCGGGGCGCAGGTCACGTCGGAGGTGTCCAGCCCGCCGGTGAGCAGGTAGGTGTCGACCCGGTCGTTGATGCAGGGGTTGACCAGGCCGGTCACGCCGTGGGAGCCCGCGTCCTTCTCGGTGATCAGGCGGGAGCCCTTGAAGCGGTGGTGCAGTTCGACGGCGCCCGGGTAGGGGGTGGCCGCGTCCCGCGTGGACTGCACGATCATCACCGGCGGCAGGCCCCGGTGGGTCGTGACCTCGACCGGCGTGTACTGCTTGCCGGGCCAGGTGGCGCAGGGCAGGTTCATCCAGGCGTTGGACCAGGTCAGGAACGGGTAGTCACGGTTGAGACGGGTGTTGTCCCGGTCCCATGTGCGCCAGTCGGTGGGCCACTTGGCGTCGGCGCACTCGACCGCCGTGTAGACGGCGTTGCTGTTCTCCGCGCTGATGTTGCCGGCGGTGTCCGTGAGGTCGGGGGCGGCGGCGTCCACGAGCGCCTGGGTGTCGCCGGCCGCGTACTGGCTGAACACCGTGGCGACCGGCACCCACGAGGAGTCGTAGTACGGGGCGCTCTGGAAGAAGGAGAGCAGCTCGGCCGGGCCGACGACCCCGCCGATGGGGTCCTTCTTGGCGGTGGCGCGCAACTGCAGCCACTTGGCCTGGACGGCGGCGCGGGTGGTGCCGAGGTGGAAGGCGGCGTCGTTGGCGGCGACCCAGTCCTCCCAGTCCTTCCAGCGCCCCTCGAAGGCGACGTCCTGGCCCAGGTTGGCCTGGTACCAGATGTTCTCGCGGGACGGGTCGACCACGCTGTCCACGATCATCCGGCGCAGGTGGCCCGGGAAGAGGGTGCCGTAGACGGCGCCGAGGTAGGTGCCGTAGGAGACGCCGAGGTAGTTGAGTCCCTTCTCGCCGAGCGCGGCGCGGATGACGTCCAGGTCGCGCGCGGTGTTCGGGGTGGTCATGTACGGCAGCATGGCGCCGCTGCGCTCGGCGCATCCCTGCGCGTACTCGCGGGCGAGCTTGCGCTGGGCGGCCTTGTCGGCCTCGGAGTCCGGCACCGGGTCGGCCTTGGGCGCCTTGACGTACTCCTGCGGGTCGACGCAGGAGAGGGGTGCCGAGTGGCCGACGCCGCGCGGGTCGAAACCGACGAAGTCGTAGGCCTTCGCGACCTTCGCCCAGACGGCGGCCTTGGTGGTGACCCGGCGCGGGAAGCGCAGTCCGGAGCCACCGGGGCCGCCCGGGTTGTACAGGAGGGCGCCCTGGCGCTCCGCCGCGGTGCCGGTGTTGCCGATCCGGTCGACGGCGAGCTTGATCTGCCTGCCGTTCGGCTTGGCGTAGTCGACCGGCACGGAGACCCAGCCGCACTGGATGGGCTTCTCCAGTCCCCAGTCGGCGGGGCAGTCCTGCCAGTCGACGCCGGCCCTGGCGGCACGGGCCGCGGCGATCCCGGCTCCCAGGGCCTCGCTGACCCGGCCGGTGCGGCCGTCGACGCCGGCCGCGGGCGTCGACACCGTGCCGGCGATCAGGGTCGCCGTGACGAGCGCGCCGGCCGAACCGAGCGCCAGCAGGCGGCTCTTCGGTCTGTAGTGCCTCACGTGGGCCCCTCCCCCTCCATCGCTGCAAATGCTCAGGCGGGGAATCCTTCCGGCTGTGAGGCGCCTGAGAACAGGGGGCGCGGACCATCTTTATCAATCCGATAACCGGGTGATCACGTCCCGCTGAGCGGAGCCGCTGGACAGGCCCTACGCCAGCAGCGCCAACGCCTCGTCCAGCAGGCGCCGGAGCCCGAGCGCGTCGGGGGCCACGGCGCTGACGAGCACGGCCGGACCGGCGAGCGGCACCAGCGCGGCGCACTCCCCCAGCATCGCCGCGGCGGGCGACCGCCCGGCGAACTCCGGCCGCACGACCACCAGCTGGCCGGCCGACCGGTGGCCGGCGAGCACGGCGGGCCCGTCCCAGCCGCCCGGTGCTCCGGGGCCGCAGGCCAGTTCCTGGTCCAGCACGGTCCGGCCCGCGACCCGCACCGTGAGCCTGCTGCCGAGCCGGCCGGGTTCCTCCCCGGTCCGCCCGAGCACCTGCTCCTCGCGCAGCACCAGCCGCGCCCCGGCGGCGAGTTCGGCCCGGGTGGTGACGCGCAGGTCGCTGCCCCGGGCGGAGATGAGCTGCTCGGGCAGCCAGCGCAGCTCGGCGCCGTCGGCCACGTCGAGCCGCACGTCGTAGCGCGCCTCGCCCCCGGCCTGGCCGGGCAGCGCCAGCGTGGCGGCGGCCGAGCCGACGTGCAGCCGGGCGCCCTCCTCCGCCCGTGCCGTGACGTGGAAGCGGTCCCCGCCGAGCGGGCCGCTCATCGCGCCGACCAGCACGACCCGCGCACCGGCGCCGCTCGCCCGGGTGCGGCGCGGTGCGAGCGGCCCCTCGCCGTCCAGCACGGGCAGCGCCGTGCCGCCGCGGCCGTCACCTCGGGCGGTGATCCGTGCGTGCGCCCGGACCCCGGCCGCGCTCACGCCGTCCACGCGGCGAGCCGCTCGCGCACCCAGGCGGCCACGTCCTCGATCCCCCGCCCACCGCGCAGGGACTGCAGGACGACCGGGAGCCCGGCCCGCTGCGCCCTGGCGTCGGCGGCCATCCGGGCCAGGTCGGAGCCGACGTACGGGGCGAGGTCGGTCTTGTTGACGACGAGCAGGTCGGCGGTGGTGACGCCGGGGCCGCCCTTGCGGGGGACGTCGTCACCGCCGGCGACGTCGATCACGAAGACCTGTGCGTCCACGAGCCCCTTGGAGAAGGTCGCGGTGAGGTTGTCCCCGCCGGACTCGACGAGGATGAGGTCCAGCGGCCCGACCGCGTCCTCCAGGTCCTCCACGGCTTCGAGGTTGGCGGAGATGTCGTCGCGGATCGCGGTGTGCGGGCACGCCCCGGTCTCCACGGCCGTGATCCGCTCGGGCGGCAGCACCGCCTCCCGCAGCAGGAACTCGGCGTCCTCGCGGGTGTAGATGTCGTTGGTGACGACGGCGAGGGACAGCTCGTCGCGCAGGACGCGGCAGAGCGCGGCGACGGTGGCGGTCTTCCCGGACCCCACGGGGCCGCCGAGCCCGATGCGCAGGGCCCGCCGGGTACCGTCGGGGCGGTGGGCGTCGGCGCTGAGGGCGGCGGGGCCCCGGTGGGTGTGGTCGAGGTGCATGTACGGCTCCTGGGATCTGGCGGGCCCGGTGTGTCCGGTCGGGCGGGCGGGGACGAGGGCGTCGGGCCGGAGGCGCGGGAGGGGCGGTTCCGGCCGGGGGTGAGGGGGTTCAGGACGCGAACAGCCGTACGGGCCAGGCCGCGTGCCATTCCGCGCCGATCTCCAGCAGCGGCCCCGACGCGGCGGGCAGGGCGTCGGCCCCCTCCTCGGGCACCCGCAGCGCCGCCTCCACCGCCCGGTCCACGACGCGATCCAGGTCGGGAGCCAGCCGCGCCAGCACCCCCGTGGCCTCGAACGGGTCGAGGCCCAGCAGTCGCACGGTCGCCGTCGCCGGAGCGCTGACGCTCTCGTACACCGCGCAGTACGCCGCGTCGTCCGGCCCGAGCCCGGCCGCCCGGGCGACGGTCCCGAGGACCACCGGCTGATGGGCGCCCTTGGGGAACTCCCGCGCCAAGGCGTCGAGTTCGGCCGACGGCCAGCCGGCCCGCGCGGCCCGCAGCAGTTGCCGCCCGAGCCGGCGCGCGGCGCCCCGCAGCGCCGGGGAGGGCGTCCGGGCGTCCGCGGCGGCGTCCAGCTCCCTGGGCTCGACGCCCAGTGCGGCGGCAGCCGCCAGCGCCGCCGCGACCAGCCCCGCCGTGTGCAGCCGGCCCCGGCAGAAGTCGGCCAGGTCCGCGGCCGAGGCGATCCGCCCGGCCTTGACGGCGGCCTCGGCCCCGCCGGAGTGCGCGTGTCCCCCGGCGGGGAAGCGGCCGTCGGCCAGGACGAGCAGTGCGGCCCTGGACATCAGAAGAGGAAGTAGCGCTGAGCCATGGGCAGTTCGGCGGCGGGAGTGGCCTCGACCAGTTCGCCGTCGATGCGCACGGCGAAGCTGTCGGGGTCGACCTCGACCCGCGGCCGGGCGTCGTTCTCGCGCATGTCCGCCTTGCCGATCTGACGCGTGGAGTCGATCGCCACGAACCGCTTGCCGAGCCCGAGCCGCTCCGGCAGCCCGTCCTCGATCGCCTGCGGCGCGACGAAGTTGACGGAGTTGGCGGCCGGGGCCCGTCCGACCGCCCCGTACATCGGCCGGGGCAGGACCGGCTGCGGGGTGGGGATCGACGCGTTGGCGTCGCCCATCTGCGCGTAGGCGATCTGCCCGCCCTTGAGCACGAGGAGCGGCTTGACCCCGAAGAACGCGGGTTCCCACAGCACCAGGTCGGCGAGCTTGCCGGGTTCCACGGAGCCGATCTCGCCGGCCAGGCCCTGGGCGAGCGCCGGGTTGATGGTGTACTTGGCGACGTAGCGCCGTACGCGGTGGTTGTCGGCGCGCCCGTCGCCCGGGAGGGCGCCCCGCCGTCCCTTCATGACGTGGGCCGTCTGCCAGGTGCGCATGATGACCTCGCCGACGCGGCCCATGGCCTGGGAGTCGGAGGAGATGATCGAGATCGCGCCGAGGTCGTGGAGGATGTCCTCCGCGCCGATGGTGGACGGCCGGATCCGGGACTCGGCGAAGGCCAGGTCCTCGGGGACGGCGGCGTTGAGGTGGTGGCACACCATCAGCATGTCGAGGTGTTCCTCGGCGGTGTTGACGGTGAACGGCCGGGTCGGATTGGTGGAACTGGGCAGCACGTGCGGCTCGGAGACCACGGTCATGATGTCGGGCGCGTGCCCGCCGCCGGCGCCCTCGGTGTGGTACGAGTGGATGCTCCGGCCCGCGATCGCGGCGAGCGTGTCGCCGACGAAACCGGCCTCGTTCAGGGTGTCGGTGTGGATGGCGACCTGGATGCCGGTGCGGTCGGCGACGGTGAGCGCGGCGTCGATGACGGCGGGGGTGGAGCCCCAGTCCTCGTGCAGCTTCAGGCCCACGGCGCCGCCGCGGATCTGGGAGAGCATCGCCTCGTGCGAGACGGTGTTGCCCTTGCCGAGGAGGCCGACGTTGACCGGGTACGCCTCCATGGCCTCCAGCATCCGGGCCAGGTGCCAGGGGCCGGGCGTCACGGTGGTCGCCTTGGAGCCCTCGGCGGGTCCGGTGCCGCCGCCGACCAGGGTGGTGATGCCGCAGGCCAGCGCCTCGTCGGCGATCTGCGGGCAGATGAAGTGGACGTGCGCGTCGACGGCGCCGGCGGTGAGGATCCGGCCGTTGCCGGCGATGACCTCCGTCTCGGGGCCGATGACGAGGTCGGGGTGGACGCCGTCCATGGTGTCCGGGTTGCCGGCCTTGCCGATGCCGGTGACGCGGCCGTCACGGATGCCGACGTCGGCCTTGACGATGCCCCAGTGGTCGACGATGAGGGCCCCGGTGATCACGGTGTCGGGGGTGCCGTCGGCCCGGGTGGCCCGGGACTGGCCCATGGACTCGCGGATGACCTTGCCGCCGCCGAACACGGCCTCGTCCCCGAAGGCCCCGGGGCCGGCGGAGCGGTCCTCCTCGATCTCGATCAGCAGGTCGGTGTCGGCGAGCCGGACCCGGTCACCGGTGGTGGGGCCGAACAGGTCGGCGTAGGCGGCGCGGGAGATCTCAGGCATCGAGGGCGCCTCCGACCTGACCGCGCAGGCCGGGCACCACGCGGGCGCCGGCGAGGGGGACGAGTTCGACGTCGACGGGGATGCCGGGCTCGAAGCGCACGGCGGTGCCGGCGGCCACGTTCAGCCGCTTGCCGTGCGCGGCGGCACGGTCGAACTCCAGGCCGGGGTTGGCCTCGGCGAAGTGGTAGTGGGAGCCGACCTGGACCGGGCGGTCGGCGGCGTTGAGGACGGTCAGCCGGGTGACCTCGCGACCCGCGTTGCAGACGACCGGGCCGTCCGCGAAGAGCACTTCTCCGGGAATCATCGCGGGCTCCTCAGACGATCGGCTCGTGGACGGTGACGAGCTTGGTGCCGTCCGGGAAGGTCGCCTCGACCTGCACGTCGTGGATCATCTCGGGGACGCCGTCCATGACGTCGTCCCTGGTCAGGATCGTACGGCCGGAGGACATCAGTTCGGCGACGGTGCGGCCGTCCCGCGCGCCCTCGAGGACGTGCGACGTGATGAGGGCGACCGCTTCGGGGTGGTTGAGCCTGAGCCCGCGGGCCCTGCGCTTCCCGGCCACGTCGGCCGCCACGTGGATCAGCAGCCTCTCTTGCTCGTGCGGGGTCAGTTGCACGTCCCACCTCACAGTCCTCGCTCCGGACCGGCGGGGCCCGGTTGCCGCAGCCACCGCGACGGGACAGGTGTAACACACCGACAAATCGCCCGGCCGTGGGCAACGCGGGTGGAAGAAACCCCTGGTGGCGTGGATCGGCAGGCTAGTTCGCCGGAGTTTCAGCGACGTTAACCAGACCTTGGTCACGGCATGACCGCGCGATGGGGTTCCCCATACCGGGACGCCCTCCCCCCGCCGCCCGGTCCGGCGCGGGTCACGACACGCCCGGCCTCCGGTGCTCCGCCGCGATCCCGAGGCGCTGCTGTCCGCGCGTGGCGGGCGCCGCCTCGCGCACCGCGGACACCGAGCCGACCACCTGTTCCCCGGCGGGTTCGTCGAGGGCGTCGAGCCGCTCCAGGTCGGCGGCCGGGACCAGCGCGACCAGGGGCTTGCCGTGCCGCGTCACGACGACGCGCTCCCCGCCGTACACCACCCGGTCGATCAGGTCGGCGAGCTCCGAACCGCGCGACGCGCTCGCCCTGACGCACCGGCGGGGCGAGACCGAACTGCACGGGGGCACCCTGGCGCGGGCGTTGCGGGTGCTGGACGGCGAACGCCGCACCGCGCGGGTCGCGCTGCCTCCCGGCCCCGGACCGACACGGGCGTGCGGGCCGGCGGACCACGCGTGCCGCCGGCCCGGACCTGAAACGACCCGTCCGGTCTACCCCCGACCGGTGTATCTCCATGTCGATTTTCTTCTCTTTCGACTTGCACACCGCACCGGTGCCGAAGGCGTGGGGAAGTGTTCCGTCCCAGGTCAGCGACTGTGCAGGGGAACTGACGGGGAGTCGGCACCGCCTTCGGCACCCGTACGGACGAGTCGTGAGGATCGCCACAAACACCCGGTTCCATTGGGATTTCGGGCCAGTTGTGAGTCAAGATCCGTGACTGACGACAAGCCCCCGCCGCAGCGGCGGGGCGATCCGGGCGGACGCCGAGTCCTGCCGCCGCCCGGATGACGGGTCGACAGGAGTGGATCGGCAGGAGTGGAGGACCCGAGCAAGACGGGTCGCCGGGACGGACGTTCGTCACAGACGGGCGGTCGTGCCGAGCAGCCCTTGGGGTGAAGCCGCGGCAACGCGGCCGGGCAACTTCGCCAGCCCGAATCCGACAGGTCATCCTTCACAGGCGGCTGACGAAGGGTTGCGCATGACTGCGCTCAATCGTGTCCCGTCGGTGGTGGCCCGTGCCGGTACGGCGTCGGCTCTCACCCTCGCCGCCGTGGGCGGTTCCCTCGTGATCCCCGGTCTCGCCGCCGACGCCTCGGCCGCGACCACGGCCGCGAAGGCACTGCACGTCGCGGCGTCCAAGAAGGGCGCGCCGTACAAGTGGGGGGCGACCGGGCCGCGGAGGTTCGACTGCTCGGGGCTGACGGTCTACTCGTTCAAGAAGGCGGGCAAGAAGCTGCCGCGCACGGCCGCCCAGCAGTACAACAAGACGCACCACATCTCGGCCAAGAAGCGCAAGGCCGGTGACCTGGTGTTCTTCCACTCCGGTTCCAGCGTCTACCACGTCGGGATCTACGCCGGCAAGGGCAGGATCTGGCACGCCCCGAAGAGCGGGGACGTGGTGCGGCTGCAGAAGATCTGGACCAGGAGCGTCTGGTACGGCCGCGTCGGCTGACCCGTCCCGGGCCGTGAGCGGCTCCGGCAGCGGGGCCGGAGCCGTGGCAGGCGGCCTCGGGCGCCGCGGGAGGCCGCGGTCACGCGGGCCGCGGGCGGGGCCGCGGCCCGCGCGGGGCGCCGGTCCGCCGGGACGCGGCCGCGGGGTGTCGAGCACGCGCAGCCGGCGCGGACGCGGCACCGGGGACGGATGAGCGCCCGCCGGCCCGGGCACCGCGTTGCGCGGTCCCGGTGCCGGCCGTGCGTGGGGTGCCCCGGCCACTTGAGGGTGGCCGGGGCACAGCTCGTCGCGCTTCCTCCGGGGCACCCTCGTCCGCCTCTCCCTCCCTCCCCCGCCGCCGGGCGTTCACCGCCCGGCTTCTTCACGTGTGCCGCTGCCCGCGCCCGGCCGGCCGTGTCCGCCCGCCGGCCCGCAGCGGGCGTTCCCGCGGTGGAAAAACCTTCCCCCTCCTCAGGCGTCAGGGCTCCCGCCGGACCGCCGTCGTGACCGGCCGGGCCGGGAGCGTCCCGGGCAGTTCGATGGAGACCGTCTTGCCGCCCTCGCGGGTGGGGCGGACGCGGAGCCTGCCGCCGCACTCGGCGGTGAGCCAGCGGATGATGACCAGGCCGCGCCCGTTGTCCTGCTGGACGGCGGCGGGCAGTCTCTTCGGGAAGCGCGGATGGCTGTCGGTGACGCCGACACGCAGGCGTCCGCCGTGGTCGAGCGCGATGTGCACCGTGAAGGTGGGCGACTGCCCGAGGGTGTGCTGCACGGCGTTCGTCGCGAGTTCGGAGACGATGAGCCGGACGGAGTCGGCGACCCCGGTGTCCGGCGGCAGACCCCACTCCGCGAGGGTGCCCAAGGCGTAGGAGCGGGCCGTGGAGACCGAGGCGGGGGCGCTCGGCAGAGTGATGGACGCTTCCAGATGGTCTGCCATGGCGACGTCGCCCCTTTCCCAGGGGACCGCAGTCCGACGAGGAGTGGATGGTTCGAGTACGGTCCCGCTTTGGTGCTTCTTCGCCAGACTGCCATTACCGGGCCGGTCGGGGCAGCGATCCACCAGGTTGTGCATATATCTGTCGCTCGAAGCGGTGAACTCCACGACGCGAGACCGTATTCGGGCGGCCCGGAGGGAGTAAGGAGTACCCCCATGCAGAACGGTCCCGCGGTGCGGCGCCGGAAACTGGGCGCCGAACTGCGCACGCTGCGCACCGGGGCGGGGCTCACCAGTGGCGAGGCGGCCCGTCTGGTGGGCTGGCACCAGTCGAAGGTGAGCCGCATCGAGACCGGAGCGAGCGGGGTGAAACCCTCCGACGTCCGGTTACTCCTGGACGCCTACGGGGTGCGCGACGCCCAACTACGCGAACTGCTGCTGGCCCTGGCGGGCTCGTCGGCCGCCGGCGGCCGGCACCGCTGGTGGCACGCCTACCGCGGAGTGCTCCCGCCCACCTACCGGGATTTCATCAGCCTGGAGTCGCAGGCCTGCGCGATGCGCACCCTGGAGACCTCGGTGGTGCCCGGGCTGCTGCAGACACCCGAGTACGCCCGCGCGGTGACCCGGGCCGCCATGGAGGGCGTGGCCGACGTGGACGAGGAGCGGCTGGACGCGCTGGTGGAGGTGCGGCTGGCCCGGCAGGACGTGCTGCGCTCGGATCCGCCGCTCGCGTTGAACGCCGTACTGGACGAGGCCGTACTACGGCGTGAGGTCGGCGGCCCGGAGGTGATGGCACGGCAACTGGAACGGCTGCTGGAGGCCGCACGCCTGCCCCAGGTACGGCTCCAGGTACTGCCGTTCACCGCGGGGGCGCATATCGGCCTCACCGGGCCTTTCGTTATCTTTTCATTTCCGAGCATTTCCGATCTCGATGTGGTTGTTGTTGACCAGTTGACGAGTAGCCTCTATCTGGAACGGAAAGGAGACCTCAAGGCCTACTCGGAGGCCTTCAACGCCCTTCAGAAGCACGCCCTTTCCCCCGGTGACTCGTTGGATTACATCGCCGGAATAGGTCATGGCGCATAAGGAGGCACCATGTCAGTGCTACCTCGGAACGTCCCTGTCAGTACCGACCTGCACGACGTGCGCTGGCTGCGCAGCAGCTACAGCACGGGAGCGAACAACTGCGTGGAGACGGCCCGGCCGCGCTCCGGCCCCTGGGCCGGGCTGCTCGCCGTGCGCGACTCCAAGGACCCGGACAAACCCGCGCTGCTCTTCTCCCCCGGGAGCTGGGCGGGGTTCGTGGCCGGGCTGAGGTGACCGCCGTCCCCGCCGTCCCCGTCACCCGAATGCACCACGTCCCGCCGGACACCCTCCGGCCGACCCTTCCCGATCACATCCGGCACTGATCGATTTCGATCATTCCGGAGCGACACCCGGCCGTGTCACGCCGACTCATGGTCGTGTTTCGTCGATCACTCGTACAGCGCGTTCGATCTCCGTCCCGGAGAGGTCCGCACGGGCGGTCAGTCTCAGCCGTGAGACGCCGTCGGGCACGGAAGGAGGACGGAAACAGCCCACGGCCAGACCCGCCGTACGGCACCCGGCCGCCCAGCGCACGGCGCTCTCCGGGGACGGAGCCCGCACGGAGACCACCGCGGCGTCCGGACGCACCGCGTCCAGACCCGCGGCGGTCAGCCGTGCGTGCAGCCCGGCGGCCACCGCCCGGGCCCGCGCCGCCCGCTCCGGCTCCCGGCGCAGCAGCCGCAGCGCCGCCAGCGCCGCGCCCACGGCCGCCGGGGCCAGACCGGTGTCGAAGATGAACGTCCGTGCCGCGTTGACCAGGTGCTCGATGACCCTGGCCGGGCCGAGCACCACCCCACCCTGGCTGCCCAGCGACTTGGACAGCGTCGCCGTGACGACCACGTCCCCGGCGCCCGCCAGGCCCGCCGCGTGCGGCGCGCCCCGGCCGCCGTCGCCCAGCACGCCGAGCCCGTGGGCGTCGTCGACGACCAGCCCCGCGCCGTGTCGCCGGCACACCCCCGCCAGCGCGGACAGCGGTGCCGCGTCCCCGTCGACGGAGAACACCGTGTCGGAGACGACGACGGCCTCCCCCCGGTGCGTGCCCAGCGCCTTGCGCACGGCGTCCGGGTCGGCGTGCCGGACGACCTGTGCGGTGCCGCGGGCGAGCCGGCAGCCGTCGATGAGCGAGGCGTGGTTGCCCGCGTCGGAGACGATCAGGGAGCCGTGCGGGGCGAGCGCGGTGACCGCCGCCAGGTTGGCGGCGTAACCGGAGGACAGGACCAGGGCCGCCTCGGAGCCGCAGAAGTCCGCCAGCTCGCGCTCCAGTTCGGTGTGCAGCTCGGTGGTGCCGGTCACCAGCCGGGAGCCGGTGGCGCCGCCGCCCCAGGTCCGGGCGGCCCGGGCGGCCCCCTCAACGACCTCGGGATGGCGGGCCAGGCCCAGGTAGTCGTTGCTCGCCAGGTCCAGCAGCGGCGAGTCGGCGGGGCGCGGGCGCAGGGTCCGCACGAGGCCGGCGCGGCGGCGCGCCTCGGCCTGTTCGTCGATCCAGCCGAACGCCATGGGTCCTCCGGGCTCTTGTGGGTGGCGGACAGACACTAGCGGCACGGCCGGCCGCCCCCCGTGTGGCGATACCCACACGGCGAACCGCTCGCGTCGTGCGAACCCTCCTTGGCCCGGAGCGCTCCCGTAGGACAGGATCGGGCCCC
Organism: Streptomyces sp. TG1A-8; assembly: GCF_030499535.1. Taxonomy (NCBI): domain Bacteria; kingdom Bacillati; phylum Actinomycetota; class Actinomycetes; order Kitasatosporales; family Streptomycetaceae; genus Streptomyces; species Streptomyces sp. TG1A-8. The sequence continues at coordinate 6,005,672 of NZ_JASTLB010000001.1, read as the reverse complement.
ATGGACCTGCTGAACACGCTGGTGGACAAGGGGCTTCGGCGCGAACTGCCGACCCGCGGGGAAGCGCTGGCCGTACTGGCCACCTCCGACGACGACGTGCTCGACGTGGTGGCCGCGGCCGGCAGGGTGCGCCGGCACTGGTTCGGCCGGCGCGTGAAACTCAACTACCTGGTCAACCTCAAGTCGGGCCTGTGTCCCGAGGACTGCTCCTACTGCTCCCAGCGGCTCGGCTCCACGGCCGGCATCCTGAAGTACACCTGGCTCAAGCCCGACGAGGCCTCCAGGACGGCCGCGGCGGGTCTGGCCGGGGGCGCCAAGCGGGTCTGCCTGGTGGCCAGCGGGCGCGGTCCGACGGACCGGGACGTGGACCGGGTCTCCGAGACGATCAGGGCCATCAAGGACCAGAACGAGGGCGTGGAGGTGTGCGCCTGCCTCGGCCTGCTGTCCGACGGCCAGGCCGAGCGGCTGCGCGAGGCGGGCGCGGACGCCTACAACCACAACCTGAACACCTCCGAGGCCGCCTACGGGGACATCACCACCACCCACACGTACGCCGACCGGGTGGACACGGTGCACAAGGCGCACGCGGCGGGTCTGTCCGCCTGCTCCGGTCTGATCGCGGGCATGGGCGAGAGCGACGAGGACCTCGTCGACGTCGTGTTCTCCCTGCGCGAGCTGGACCCGGACTCCGTTCCGGTGAACTTCCTCATCCCGTTCGAGGGCACCCCGCTGGCCAAGGAGTGGAACCTCACCCCGCAGCGGTGCCTGCGGATCCTGGCGATGGTCCGCTTCGTCTGCCCGGACGTGGAGGTGCGCATCGCCGGCGGCCGGGAGGTCCACCTGCGCACCCTGCAGCCCCTCGCCCTGCACCTGGCCAATTCGATCTTCCTCGGGGACTACCTGACCAGCGAGGGCCAGGCGGGCAGGGCCGACCTGGAGATGATCGCGGACGCCGGGTTCGAGGTGGAGGGCGCCGACGAGGTGACGCTGCCCGGGCACCGGGCGGCCGCCGGCGGGTGCGGGCCGTCCGGGGGCGCGGGCTGCGGCTCCCACGCCGGGACGGGCCCCGGGGCGCACGCGGATGCCGGGTGCGGGTCGCACGGGGGCGGCGGGATCTGCGGCACGGCGGCCGCGCCCGCGGCGCAGGAGCCGCGCACCGACCTCGTCGCCGTGCGCCGCCGGGGCGCCGGAACGGACCTCGCGCCCAATGCCTGACCGGTCCGGCCGGCCCGCCCTGGGCGTGCCGGAGCTGCTGGAGCTGGACCGGCGGCACGTGTGGCATCCCTACGGTCCGATGCCCGGGCGTGCCGAGCCGCTCGTCGTGGAGTCGGCGAGCGGGGTCCGGCTGCGGCTCGCGGACGGCTCGGGGGAACTGGTGGACGGCATGTCCTCGTGGTGGTCGGCGATCCACGGTTACAACCACCCGGTCCTCAACGAGGCCGCGCGGCGCCAGCTCGGCCGGATGAGCCACGTGATGTTCGGCGGCCTCACCCACGAGCCCGCCGTGCGGCTGGCGAAACTCCTCGTCGACATGTCGCCCGACGGCCTGGAGCACGTGTTCCTCGCCGACTCCGGCTCGGTGTCGGTCGAGGTCGCGGTGAAGATGTGCCTGCAGTACTGGCGTTCGCTCGGCCGTCCGGGCAAGCAGCGGCTGCTGACCTGGCGGGGCGGGTACCACGGCGACACCTGGCAGCCGATGTCGGTGTGCGACCCCGAGGGCGGGATGCACGAGCTGTGGACCGGGATCCTGCCGCGCCAGGTGTTCGCGGACGCGCCGCCGGCCCGGTACGAGGAGGCGTACGCGGCCCGTCTGCGCGAGCTGATCGAGCGGCACGCGGACGAACTGGCCGCCGTGGTGGTGGAGCCGGTGGTACAGGGCGCGGGCGGGATGCGGTTCCACTCCCCCGCCTACCTGAGGGTGCTGCGCGAGGCGTGCGACGCGCACGGCGTGCTGCTGGTGTTCGACGAGATCGCCACCGGTTTCGGACGCACCGGCGCGCTGTTTGCGGCAGGGCACGCGGGCGTCGCGCCGGACGTGATGTGCGTGGGCAAGGCACTGACCGGCGGCTACCTGACGATGGCGGCCACACTGTGCACCACGCGGGTCGCCGACGGCATCTCGCGGGGCGGGGTGCCGGTGCTCGCCCACGGCCCGACGTTCATGGGCAACCCGCTCGCGGCGGCCGTGGCCTGCGCCTCCGTGGAACTGCTGCTCGGACAGGACTGGCGCGCCCGGGTGCGGCGGATCGAGGCGGGCCTGCGCGAGGGCCTGGCGCCGGCCGCCGGCCTGCCGGGCGTGCGGGACGTGCGCGTCCTGGGTGCCATCGGCGTCGTCCAGCTCAACCACGAGGTGGACATCGCCGCGGCCACCCGGGCCGCCGTGCGGGAGGGCGTGTGGCTGCGCCCGTTCCGCGACCTGGTCTACACGATGCCGCCGTACGTCACGCAGGACGCGGACGTGGCACGGATCGCGCGCGCGGTGTGCGCCGCCGCGCAGGAGGGATGAAATGCCGGTACTGGTGATCACGGGCACGGGCACGGAGGTCGGCAAGACGGTCACGACCGCCGCCGTCGCCGCCGCCGCGCTGGCGGCGGGACGTTCGGTGGCCGTGCTGAAGGCCGCGCAGACGGGCGTGCGGCCGGGCGAACCCGGGGACGCCGAGGAGGTCGCGCGGCTCGCGGGCGCGGTGACCGCCGCCGAAGTGGCGCGCTATCCGGATCCGCTGGCGCCGGGGACGGCGGCCCGGCGGGCCGGGACGGCCCCCGTGCGTCCGCGGGAGGTGGCCGAGGCCGCCGCCAAGCTGGCCACCGAGCACGACCTGGTGCTGGTCGAGGGGGCGGGCGGGCTGCTCGTGCGGTTCGACGCGGCGGGCGGCACCCTGGCGGACGCGGCGGAGCTGCTGCGCGCGCCGGTGCTGGTGGTCGCCCCGGCCGGCCTGGGCACCCTGAACGCCACCGAGTTGACGGTCCGCGAACTGCGCTCGCGCGGGCTGGAGCCGGCGGGCGTGGTCATCGGCAGCTGGCCCGGCTCCCCCGACCTGGCCGCCCGCTGCAACGTGACCGACCTGCCGGAGGTCGCCTCGGCCCCGCTGCTCGGCGCCCTGCCGGCCGGGGCGGGCTCCCTGCCGCCCGCGCACTTCCGCGCGGCGGCACCGGGCTGGCTGGCGCCGGGCCTGCACGGCACGTGGGACGCGAACGCGTTCCGCGCGCGGACGGCCCCGTGACCGGGACGGGCCGGGCGGACGGCGGGAGCGGGTCGCCCGCACCGCCACCGCCGCACGCGGGTCCCGCCCGGCCCGGGGACTCCCTGGGTGCGCCCCGGCGCGCACGGCGCTGATCCCCGCCCCCGCGGCTCCTGCCCGCCCGTGCGGGACCGGGCGCGTCGGAGCCGGGGCGGGCCGGTCGGCACGGTGGCCGCCGGGCCGGCGTGCGCCGCCGGCCGCAGCGGCTCGCGGCGCACCACGGTGGCGGCGGCAGGGCGCCGGAGGCACGCCACCGGCCGCCGCCGCGGAGCGCTTCGCGCGGCCCGCGGCCGACGCGGCGGCGCGAGGGCGCCGGTGCGCGACGGGGCGGGGTGGGGCGGGACGGGGTGGGGCGGGGCCGCGCGGGACGGCGCAGCATGCCCGGCGGGCGGCCGGGTACCCGCCGCGGGAGTACCGGCGTCGCCGGACGCCACCGCTGTCCGGCCGAGCCCACGACGCTTCTTTGCCCGTCCTTTACCCTGGAGGGAGTACTCGGCTCTCCATGAAAGGTTGTGAGCGTCCGCCCATGGACGACCCTCCCGGTCCGCGGCACCGTGCGGCCCGTCCCCCGCTGTCCGATCATGGGACGGGGGTGACCCGATGACCGAAGTGCTCCTCCTCCTGCTGGCGGTCCTGCTCTCGCTCGTCTGCGGTGCCTTCGTGGCGGCCGAGTTCTCGCTGACCACGGTCGAGCGCCGCGAGTTGGAGCGGGCTGCCGCGCGCGGCGAGCGTGGTGCCGCGGGCGCCCTGAAGGCCGCGCGGAACCTGACCTTCCAGCTCTCCGGCGCCCAGCTCGGCATCACCGTCACCAACCTGGTGGTCGGCATGCTCGCCGAGCCGTCGATCGCGAAGCTGCTGGCCGGCCCGTTCCGGGCGGTGGGCCTGTCACCCGGAACGGCGGGTTCGGTCGCGCTGGTGCTCGGCACGGCCGTGTCGACGGTGTTCCTGATGGTCGTCGGCGAGCTGGTGCCCAAGAACTGGGCGATCTCCTCGCCACTGGCCGTGGCCCGGCGGGTGGGCACCCCGCAGCGGTGGTTCAGCGCGGCTTTCCGCCCCTTCATCACGCACCTGAACAACACGGCCAACCGCATCGTGCGCCGGCTCGGCTTCGACCCCGCCGAGGAACTGGCCTCGGCGCGCGGACCCCAGGAACTGGCCGCCCTCGCCCGGCACTCCGCCAAGGAGGGCGCCCTGGAGCCGGACACCGCCGAACTGTTCGTCCGCACGCTGAACCTGGCCGACCTGACCGCGGAGAACGTGATGACCCCGCGCGTCCAGGTGGTCGCCCTGGACACCCAGGCGACCTGCGAGGACGTCGCGAACGCGACCCGGGCGACCGGGCTGTCCCGGTTTCCGGTCTACCGCGGCAGCCTCGACTCGGTGGTCGGCACCGCCCACATCAAGGACGTGCTCGCCGTGCCGTCCGAGGAGCGGCGCCGCCGCACGGTCGCCCAGGTGATGCGCGAACCGCTGCTGGTGCCCGGGTCGCTGACCGTGGACCGGCTGCTGGACCGGCTGGGCGGCAGGCGCACCATGGCCGTCGTCATCGACGAGTACGGCGGCACGGCGGGCGTGGCCACCTTGGAGGACATCGTCGAGGAGGTCGTCGGCGAGGTGCGCGACGAGCACGATCCGCACGAGGTGCCCGACCTGGTTCCCGCCGGCACCGACGACGGGGGACGGGCGCTGTACTCGGCGGACGGCGCCGTCCGCACGGACCAGCTCGCGCGCGTGGGCCTGCGCGCCCCCGAGGGCCCGTACGAGACGCTGGCCGGCCTCGTCGCGACCGGACTGGGCCGGATACCCGAGGCCGGGGACGCCGTCGAGGTGGCCGGCTGGCGCCTCGACGTCGTGGACGCCTCGGGGCATCGGGCGGCCCGGGTGCTGCTGCACGCGCCGCCGGCCGACGGGCACGGCGAGGCCCTGCACCGCGGCAGGGCGGAGGGGGTCCGATGACCGTCGCACACCTGCTGATCGGGCTGGCGACCCTGGTGGTCAACGCCTTCTTCGTGGGCGCCGAGTTCGCGCTGATCTCCGTGCGCCGCTCCCAGGTCGAACCGCTGGCCCAGGAGGGTGACCGGCGCGCCAAGGCCCTGCTGTGGGGACTGGAGCACGTGTCCGTGCTGCTGGCCGCCGCACAGCTCGGCATCACGCTGTGCACGCTGGTCCTGGGCGTGGTCGCCGAACCCGCCATCGCCCACCTGCTGGAGCCGGCGTTCCACGCGGCCGGCGTGGCCCCGGGCGCGGGCCACGCCGTGTCCTTCGTGATCGCGCTGGCCCTGGCGACGTACCTGCACATGCTGCTGGGCGAGATGGTGCCCAAGAACATCGCGCTGGCCGAACCGGTGCGCAGCGCGCTGGCGCTCGGCCCGCCCCTGGTCGCCCTGGCCCGGGCCCTGCGCCCGGTGATCTTCACGGTCAACGCCTTCGCGAGCGGCCTGCTCGGGCTGTTGCGGGTGGAGGCGAGGGACGAGGTCGCGGCGACCTTCTCGGACGCCGAGCTGGCCGAGATCGTGAAGGACGCCGGTGAGGCGGGCCTGATCGACGACCGGGCGCAGGAGCGGCTGCACGACGCCCTGGAGCTGGGCAGCCGGCCGGTGCGGGACGTGGTGGTGCCGCTGGAGCGGGTGGTGTACGCACGCGTGGGCGTCACCCCGGAGCAGTTGGAGCGGCTGTCGGCCCGGTCGGGCTTCTCCCGCTTCCCGGTGGTCGACGCGGGCCGCCGGATCGTGGGCTACCTGCACGTCAAGGACGCGCTGGACGAGTTGCCGCGGGACGTGCCGTTCCGGCTGCGGGACATGCGGTCCATCGCGCGCGTGCGGGAGGGCACGCCGCTGGACGACGTGCTCACGGCCATGCGGGGCAGCCGTACGCACCTGGCGGCCGTGCTCGGCGACGACGGGCGGCTGGCCGGGCTGGTGACCATGGAGGACGTGCTGCGGCAGCTGTTCGGACAGCCCGCGTGAACCCGCGTGGACCGGTCCGCAGACCGGTCCACGGCCCCCTCCCAGGGCGACCGACCGGCGGGTACGGGGCCGGGATACCATCGCTGTCGCCATGCAGACGAATCCCACACCTCCCCCGTACACCAGCCTGGTCGCGGTCGGCGACTCCTTCACCGAAGGCATGTCGGACCTGCTACCCGACGGCTCCTACCGGGGCTGGGCCGACCTCCTGGCCGCACGGATGGCGGCCCGCACCCCCGGCTTCCGGTACGCCAACCTGGCCGTGCGCGGCAAGCTGATCGGACAGATCGTCGACGAGCAGGTGGACGTGGCGGCCGCCATGAACGCCGACGTCGTCACGCTGGTCGGCGGGCTGAACGACACCCTGCGGCCCAAGTGCGACATGGGCCGGGTGCGGGATCTGCTGACCGAGGCCGTGGAGCGGCTGGCGCCCTCCTGCAAGCAGCTCGTGCTGATGCGCAGCCCCGGTCGGCAGGGCCCGGTGCTGGAGCGGTTCCGGCCGCGCATGGAGGAGCTGTTCGCCTGCGTGGACGAGCTGGCCGAGAAGCACAGTGCCCTGGTCGTCGACCTGTACGGGGCGCCCTCGCTGGCCGATCCGCGGCTGTGGGACGTGGACCGGCTGCACCTGACGGCCGAGGGGCACCGCCGGGTCGCCGAGGCGGTCTGGCAGGCGCTGGGCCACGAGGCCGAGGACACCGGGTGGCACACGCCGATGGCGGCCACCGCACCGCCGCACTGGCTGGCGCGCCGGGTCGCCGACGCGCGGTTCGCCCGGCGGCACCTGCTGCCGTGGATAGGCAGGCGCCTGACCGGCCGCTCCTCCGGCGACGGCCGCCCGGCCAAGCGGCCCGAGCTGCTGCCGTACGAACCGCCGGTGGCCTAGGGTCCCTCGTGCGGATCGGGCCGGCCCCCGCGAGCCCGGCAGGATCCGGACGCAGGACCCCGGCCGACGGCGTGGCGGGAGTTTCGCGGGTTACGCCGAACCCGCCCGTGGCGCCGGCCTGCACGAACCGCCAGTAGAATCCGTACACGTGACTCCAGCGCCCGCCAAGCCCCGCATCCCGAACGTCCTCGCCGGACGCTACGCCTCCGCCGAGCTCGCCACGCTCTGGTCCCCCGAGCAGAAGGTGAAGCTGGAGCGGCAGCTCTGGCTCGCCGTGCTGCGGGCCCAGAAGGACCTCGGCATCGAGGTGCCGGACGAGGCGATCGCCGACTACGAGCGTGTCCTCGACACCGTCGACCTGGCCTCCATCGCCGAGCGCGAGAAGGTCACCCGGCACGACGTGAAGGCGCGGATCGAGGAGTTCAACGACCTCGCCGGGCACGAGCACGTGCACAAGGGCATGACCTCCCGGGACCTGACGGAGAACGTCGAGCAGCTGCAGATCCGGCTCTCGCTGGAGCTGGTGCGCGACCGCGCGGTGGCCGTGCTGGCCCGCCTGGGCAAGCTGGCGGGCGAGTACGCCGAGCTGGTCATGGCCGGCCGCTCGCACAACGTGGCCGCGCAGGCCACGACCCTCGGCAAGCGCTTCGCGACGGCCGCCGACGAGCTGCTCGTCGCCCACGGCCGGGTCGAGGAGCTGCTGGGCCGCTACCCGCTGCGCGGCATCAAGGGCCCGGTCGGCACCGCGCAGGACATGCTGGACCTGCTGGGCGGCGACGCGGCGAAGCTCGCCGAGCTGGAGCAGCGGATCGCACGGCACCTGGGCTTCTCGCAGGCGTTCACCTCGGTCGGCCAGGTCTACCCGCGCTCGCTGGACTACGAGGTCGTCACCGCGCTGGTGCAGCTGGCGGCCGCGCCGTCCTCACTGGCCAGGACGATCCGGCTGATGGCCGGGCACGAGCTGGTGACCGAGGGCTTCAAGCCGGGCCAGGTGGGCTCCTCGGCGATGCCGCACAAGATGAACACCCGCTCCTGCGAGCGCGTCAACGGCCTCATGGTCGTCCTGCGCGGCTACGCCTCGATGACCGGCGAGCTGGCGGGCGACCAGTGGAACGAGGGCGACGTTTCCTGCTCGGTGGTGCGCCGGGTCGCGCTGCCGGACGCCTTCTTCGCCCTGGACGGCCTGCTGGAGACCTTCCTGACCGTCCTGGACGAGTTCGGTGCCTTCCCGGCGGTGGTCGCCCGCGAGCTGGACCGCTACCTGCCGTTCCTCGCGACCACCAAGGTGCTGATGGGCGCGGTGCGCGCCGGCGTCGGCCGGGAGGTCGCCCACGAGGCGATCAAGGAGAACGCCGTGGCGACCGCCCTCGCGATGCGCGAGCAGGGCGCCGAGCGCAACGACCTGCTCGACAAGCTCGCCGACGACGGACGCCTGCCGCTCGACCGCGAGCAGCTGCGGGCGCTGATGGCCGACAGGCTGTCCTTCACCGGTGCGGCCGCCGACCAGGTCGGCGTGGTCGTGGGCCGGATCGAGGAGGTCGTCAAGCAGCACCCGGCGGCCGCCGGCTACACCCCGGGAGCGATCCTCTGACCCGCTCGCCGCGCTTCACCCCGGCGGAACTGGAGGCCGCCCGCGACCTGCTCGTCCCGGACGTGGTCGCGGACGGCCTGCGCGTGCTCTTCTGCGGCATCAACCCGGGTCTGATGTCGGCGGCGACGGGGCAGCACTTCGCCCGCCCCGGCAACCGCTTCTGGCCGGTGCTGCACCTGTCCGGCTTCACCCCGAGGCTGCTGAAGCCGGCCGAGCAGCACGAACTGCCGTCGTACGGGCTGGGCATCACGAACGTGGTGGCGCGAGCGACCGCACGGGCCGATGAACTGGCCGCCGAGGAGTACGTCGAGGGCGGCCGGCTGCTCACCGAGAAGGTGACGCGGTGGCGGCCGAAGTGGCTGGCCGTGGTCGGGGTGACCGCGTACCGGGCCGCGTTCGACGACCGTGCGGCCCGGGTGGGTCCGCAGGAGCGGACCATCGGGGACACCCGGGTGTGGGTGCTGCCCAATCCCAGCGGGCTGAACGCGCACTGGACGAAGGCGACGATGGCCGAGGAGTTCGCGCGGCTGCGGGAGGCCGCGGAGGCCTAGCTGTTCCGTCCACGGAGGTTGGGGACGGGTGACGGCGATCACCGACGTGTGATCTTGAAATGGGTGAGGACCTTCCGGCCCGGTGTGGATGGCGACGTCTGCACCAGCGGCGGAAAGGCCCTCGTGCCCCACCGCGATGCACCCCTGACCGGGACCGGCCGTCTGCGTCCGGCCCGTTGCGTGGTCGAGGACGGCTGGCCCCTGCGTCGTGCCGCGGAACGCTTCCAGGTCTCGCCGACCACGGCCCAGCGGTGGGCCGACCGGTACCGGGCTCTGGGCGAGGCCGGGATGACCGACCGCTCCTCCCGCCCGCATCACAGCCCCCGAAGGACACCCACCCGCACCGAACGGCGCATCATCAAGGTCCGCGTCCTGTGCCGCTGGGACCCGGCCCGCATCGCCCACCTGCTGCAGAGGGCACCCCCGACCGTGCACCGCGTCCTTGCCCGCTACCGCCTGGCCCGCCTGGCGCACCTGGACCGCGCGACCGGCCGGACGACACGCCGCTACGAACGCGAACGTCCCGGCGAGCTGGTGCACGTCGGCATCAAGAAGCTGGGCAACATCCCCGACGGCGGCGGTCACAAGGTGCTGGGCCGCCAGGCGGGCCGCAGGACCCGCAGGAACGCCGGCTACAGCTGCCTGCGCACCGCCGTGGACGACCGCTCCCGCCTGGCCTACGGCGAAATCCTCGATGACGAGCGCAAGGAGACCGCCACCGGCTTCCGGCAACGGGCCCACACCTTCTTCGCCCAGCCGGGATCACCGTCGAGCGGGTCCCGACCGACACCGGCGCCTGCTACCGCTCCCGCGACTGGCGCGACGCTCTCACGGCGGCCGGGATCGCCCCCAGGCGCACCCGGCCCCACCGGCCGCGGACCAACGGCAAGGTCGAGCGCTTCAACCGCACCCTGCTCCACGAATGGGCCCGCGCCTGCCCCTACCGCTCAGAAGCCGAACGGCGCGAGACGTTCCCCGACCGGCTGCACACCTGCACTCACCACCGCGGACACACCGCGCTGAAAGGCCGACCACCCGCCAGCCGCGTCCCCCACCTCACAGGGCGATACACCTGGACCCCGTCGTCCGTCCGGCCGCGCGCCGCGGGAACTCCCGGGCGTCCGGCGGTGGCCGGGACGACGGCGGCGGGACCGCGGGCGAGGGCGTTGCCCGCCGGGCCCCGGGCCCCGGGCACGCGGCCGGACGCGGGTGGACGCGGGTGGTGATCGCCGCGCACGCGCCGGACCGGTCCTGCGGTGTCCCGCGGGCCGTCGCGCCCGGCACTCGCCGGGGTGGGCCGGGCCGAGTACGATCCGCCCAACACGGCCGCGAGCTGGGAGGACGTACGGTGGGGCAGCTGACCGGTGGCGATCCCTCGCTGCTGCGACGGATCAACTCCGCGGTGGTGCTGCACGCGCTGCGGGCCGCGGACTGCGCGACGCTCACCGAGATCACCCAGGTCACCGGACTGTCCCGGCCGACCGTCGAGGGGGTCGTGGAAGGGCTCGTCGAGGCCGGGCTGGTGGTGGAGAAGGCGGCCGACGAGGGCACCGCGCGCCGTCAGGGCCGGCCCGCCCGCCGGTACCGGTTCCGGGCCGAGGCCGGGCATCTGCTGGGCCTGGAGATAGGGGCGCACCGGGTCGCCGCGCTGCTGTCCGACCTGGACGGACGGGTGCTGGGCACGCAGGCCAAGGAGGTGGACGAGGCGGCTCCGGCGGACGAGCGGCTGGAGCGGCTGCGCGGCGCGGTCGCGGAACTGCTGCGGCGGGCCGGGGTCGCCCGCAGTTCCCTGCGGGCGGTGGGCGTGGGCACACCGGGCATCGTGGAGGCCGACGGCACGGTACGGCTGGGCACGGCGCTGCCGCAGTGGACGGGACTGCGGCTCGGCGAGCGGCTCAGCCGGTCCTTCCCGTGCCCGGTGCTGGTGGAGAACGACGCCAACGCGGCGGCCGTCGCCGAGCACTGGAAGGGGGCCGCGACCGGGACGGACGACGTCGTGTTCGTCCTGGCCGGGCTCAGCCCGGGCGCGGGTGCGCTGATCGGCGGGCGGCTGCACCGGGGGTACGGCGGGGCGGCCGGGGAGATCGGCGCGCTGCACCTGCTGGGGCGGGAGGCGACCCCGGAGACGCTGCTGTCGACCACGGGCGAGCCGTTGCACCCGCTGGACGAGCAGGCGGTCACCGAGGTGTTCGCCCTCGCCCGGAAGGGGGAGCAGCGGGCGCGGGACGCGGTCGAGCGGTTCGTCCAGCGGCTCGTGCACGACGTGGCCGCGCTGGTGCTGGCCCTCGATCCCGAACTGGTGGTGATCGGCGGCTGGGCGGCCGGCCTGGACGGCGTGCTGGATCCGCTGCGCGGCAAACTCGCCCGCTACTGCCTGCGCCCGCCGCGCGTGACGCTGTCCCTGCTGGGCGAGGCGGCCGTGACCACGGGCGCGCTGCGGCTGGCCCTCGACCACGCGGAGGAGCAGTTGTTCGCCGTGGGGGGCACGGTGACGGGGCGGCGCTGAGCGGATTCCGCGCCCCGAACGCCGGGCGCCCCGGAACGGTTCCGGGGCGCGGCGGGGCCGTACGGCAGACGGCGGTTCAGGAGGCGCGCCGCTCCGGGCCGGGATGGATCTCGACGCCGGGCGAGTCGCCGAAGGTGAGCCGGCAGGTGTCGGCGCGGTAGGTCGCCACGGAGAGCGCGGCGGTGCGGCCCCCGGCGAAGAAGCGGGTGGTGACGACCAGGACGGGCGAGCCGGGCAGCCGGCCGAGGTCCTTGGCGTCGTCCGCGCGGGCCGAGCCCAGTTCGACGGCGCGGTCCTGGCCGTCGAGTTCCCGGCGCTGCAGTTCGCGCAGCACGGCACGCGCGCGCGCCGGTCCGGAGGGGGCGTCGATGGCGGTGAGGTCCGGGACCGAGGGGTCCGGGACGTAGAGCAGTTCCGTGGCGACGAGCCGGCCGTGGGAGGTCCGCGAGCGGCGCACGATGTGCACGGGGTCGCCGGCGCCGGTCTCCAGTGCGGCGGCCACGGCCGCGGGCGGGACGGAGCGCACCGCGTCGACGGGCTGCCAGGCGTCGTCGGCGGACCCCGGCCAGTCCGGCTGCTCGGTGCCGACGTCCACGCCCACGCGCGGGGGCGCGACGGTGGTGCCGACGCCGCGGCGGCGCTGCAAGCGGCCCTCCAGCTCCAGCTGTTCGAGGGCCTGGCGGAGCGTGGCGCGGGCCACGCCGAAGCGGGCGGCCAGGTCGCGCTCGTTGGGCAGGATCTCGCCGACCGAGAACTCGGAGTCGAGTGCTTCGCTGAGCACGGTCTTGAGATGCCAGTACTTCGGTTCCGGTACCGATTCCAGCTGCGTGGTCCCCACCCTGTCCTCCGCAAGAGCCGTGATCCGGCGGTTTTTAGCGCCCTTGTTTATTAAAGGTTGTTGCACTTATCTGCGACCATAGGGCGGCCGCCACCCTTGGTCAAGACCAATCCTCGCTCCCCGGGGCAGCGCCCGGGGACCGCGCCGCACAGCGTTCACGAGGCGTTCGCACGCACGCGCGTGGTGGCGCGGCACAGGGCCGACCGCGCGGCCGGGCCGCCGTCGCACCGCCACCGCCACCGCCATTGCACCGCACCGACCCGGGCCACCGAGGGGCTACCCGCCGGTAGTAATCGCTGACAAGCCGTCCACATCATCCGTCGGCAGCCCGGACGAGGAGCACCCATGTCCGCCACCGTCTCCTTCACGGTCCCCGCCCCGCACGGCCCGGAGGACGTGACCGTCTCCTACGCGCGCGGGGCGCGGCGCACCGCTGGTCCTGCTGCACGGCATCGGCCACCACCGGCAGGCCTGGGACCCGGTCGTGGACATCCTCGCCACCGAGCGCGAGGTGATCGCCGTGGACCTGCCGGGCTTCGGAGCGTCCCCGGGCCTGCCCGGCGGCCTGGAGTACGACCTGCCCACGACGAACAGCGTGCTCGGCGCCCTGTTCGAGGCGCTGGGGCTGGACCGTCCGCACGTGGCCGGCAACTCGCTGGGCGGCCTGCTGGCCCTGGAACTGGGCCGCGGGAAGCTGGTCCGCTCCGTCACGGTCCTGTCCCCGGCCGGCTTCTGGTCGGAGGCCGAACGTCGCTACGCCTTCGGCCTGCTGCTCACGATGCGGGGCATCGCCCGGCGGCTCCCGCTGCCCCTGGTGGAGCGGTTGTCGCGCAGCGCGGCCGGCCGCACGGCGCTGACGCACACCATCTACGCCCGCCCGGCCCGCCGTTCACCCGAGGCCGTGGTGGCCGAGACGCTGGCGCTGGCGGGCGCCACCGGCTTCGGCGCGACCCTGCGCGCGGGCACCACCGTCCGGTTCACCGACACCCTGCCGGGTCTGCCGGTCACCGTGGCCTGGGGCACCCGTGACCGGATCCTCATGCGCCGCCAGGGGATCCGCCTCAAGCAGCTGATCCCGCACGCCTGGCTGATCCGGCTCCCCGGTTGCGGGCACTGCCCGATGAACGACGACCCGGCACTGGTCGCCCGCGTCATCCTCGACGGCAGCCGCTGACGGGACCCCCGGACGCGCCGGCGTCCAGGACGCTCCCAGTCACCCCGGACCGCACGCCGCGCCTGCGCCCGGCACCATCGGCCGCCGCGGACCGCGCCCGCCGTTTTCCGGCCATTTTGGGAGTCGCCCCCCGGGCCGCCGGACGCCCTCGCGTTCCCGGCGGCCCCGCTGCGCGGCGGCCCGGCCCCGTACAGCGCGGCCGGGCCGGATCGGACGGTAGGCCGTCGGCGGGACCACCCGGTCCCGTACTCTCGAAGCCGTGCCGCGCACCGGCGTCATCCCCCGGAGCGCGGCACGGTTCCCGCTCCCGCCCGGTCCCCGCCCCGCGGGCCCCCGCCCCGTCCGGGACCGCCCCGGTGGCGGCCGAGGGGGCGGCCCCGAGCCGTGCCGGACGTGCTCGCGCCCTTCAACAATGGAAAGAGCAACAAAAAGGGCGCAAGCATGCTTAACCCATCGGTCACAAACCGTTAGTGATCACGCAACACCGTTCCTTCACAGTGGCTGCATGACTCCAGACATGTCCCACCCGACGCGGTCCAGGCACGGACGGCCGGTCCACCACTGGCGGCGCGACATCGTCGAACTCGCCGCCCTGTTCACGGCCGTCGCGGTCGCGGACGCGGTGGCGAACCTGATCGGGCACGGCCCCGACGGCCCGGCGCTGCTCGTGGTCTCCGCGGTCGTGCTCGCCGCGACGGCGGCCTTCCACAGCTGGTGGGCACGGCGCCACGGGCACGCACCGCCGGCCGGTGATACCGGCGCCCGGCCGTCCGCCGGGACGCGGCCGGGCGGGCCCGGGGACGCGGCCGGGGCGAGCGTGCTGTGGCGGATGCGGACCACGGTGAAGGACGAACCCGGCTCGCTGGCCGCGCTGTGCACGGCACTGGCCGGACAGCGGGTCGACATCCTCAGCCTGCAGACGCACCCGCTGGCCGACGGCACGGTGGACGAGTTCCTGCTGCGGGCACCGCAGGCGCTGGCGGCGGCCGGCATCACCCGGGAGGTCGCACTGGCCGGGGGCACCTCCACGTGGATCGAGCGGGCCGACGCCCACGACCTGGTGGACGCGCCCACCCGGGTCCTCGGCCTGGCGACGCGCACCGCGCTGGATACCGCTGAACTGCCTCTGTCACTGCGCCAGTTGCTGGGCCGCTGCACCATCCGCTCACTGCCCGCCGCGTCGGCCGGCGAGGACCGCGGACCGGCGGTCGTGCCGGTCGAGGGGATCCTGGAGGACACCGTCATGCGGCTGCGGGCGCCGGGGGGCGGAGTGCTGACCGTGGAGCGGCCGTACCTGCCGTTCACGCCGACCGAGTTCGCGCGGGCACGGGCACTGGTGGAGCTGGACAGCCGGCTCGGTCCGCGGGTTCCGCGCGGCCAGGACGTGCTGACGCTGCCCGAGGGCGACGACATCACCGTGCGCCGGGCCGGCACAGGTGACCTGGCGGCGGCCAGGGCGATGCACGAGCGGTGCTCGCCGCACACCCTGGGGATGCGCTACCACGGGCCGGCCGGCGACGCGGACCGCTACCTGAACCACCTGCTCAGCCCCCGCTTCGGCCGTACCCTCGCGGCGCAGACCGGCCCGGGCCGCATCGTCGGCCTCGGGCACCTGCTGTGGGACGGGGACGAGACCGAGGTCGCGCTGCTCGTCGAGGACGAGTGGCAGCGGCGCGGGATCGGTGCCGAACTGCTCGGCCGGCTGGTGGCGATGGCGCGCGAGGCGGGCTGCGCGAGCGTGTACGCCGTCACGCAGGCCTCCAACACCGGCATGGTCGCCGCGATGCGCGGCCTCGGGCTGCCCCTCGACTACCAGATCGAGGAGGGCACCCTGGTCATCACCGCCCGCCTGGACAGCGCGCCGGGCGCGCCCCGGGAGCCGTACGGCACCGGCAGCCGGACATCCGGCGACCCCGCCCGGCGCGACTGACGTCCGCCGCGCGCACCCGGCCCGGCACCCGGGTGCTAGGCCGGGTGCGCGCGGGGCGCCGCGTGCGGGGCGCCGCCGGTTCCGGGCCGGACCGCCGCGACGGCGACCCTCCCGGCGGCCGCGGCCGGCGGTGGGGTGCGGCACCGCCGGCCGCGGCCGCCGGGCGGCGCGTCACCGCACCGCCTCCCGCAGCGGCGCCGGCGTCCGGGTCCGCTCCCCCAGCGCCCGGTCCAGGTCGGCCCACAGGTCGTCCACGTCCTCCAGGCCCACCGACAGCCGCAGCAGCCGGTCGCCGACCCCGGCGCCGCGCCGGTCGCCGGCGTCGACGATGCGGTGGCTGATGGACGCCGGGTGCTGGATCAGGGTGTCCACGCTGCCCAGGCTCACCGCCGGGGTGACCAGCCGCACCCGGGAGATGACCTCGTGCGGGTCGCCGTGCACCTCGAAGGCGACCATCGCGCCGCCCAGCCGCGGGTAGCGGACCCGGGCCACGCGCGGGTCGGCGGCCAGCCGGCGTGCCAGTTCGGCGGCGTTGGCGGAGGCGGCGCGCACCCGTACCGGCAGCGTGGACAGGCCCCGCAGCAGCAGGTAGCCGGCCAGCGGGTGCAGGACGCCACCGGTGGCGAACCGTATCTGCCGCAGCCGGCCCGCGAGTTCCCCGTCGCAGGCGACCACGCCGGCCAGTACGTCGCCGTGCCCGCCGAGGTACTTGGTGGCGCTGTGCAGGACCAGCCGCGCGCCCTGCTCGGCGGGGCGCTGCAGCACGGGCGTGGCGAAGGTGTTGTCGGCGAGCAGCGGCACCGAGCCGCAGGCGTGGGCGACGGCCCGCAGGTCGAGTTCCGCGAGGGTGGGGTTGGCCGGGGACTCGACCATCACCAGCCCGGTGTCGGGGCGCAGCGCGTCGGCGATGCCGGCCGGGTCGGTCCAGGTCACCTCGGTGCCGAGGAGGCCGGCGGTCAGCAGGTGGTCGCTGCAGCCGTACAGCGGGCGCACGGCGACCACGTGGCGCAGGCCGGTGGCGGAGCGGGCGAGGAGGACCGCGCCGAGGGCGGCCATGCCGCTGGCGAACGCGACGGCCGACTCGGTGCCCTCCAGCCGGGCGAGCGCGGTCTCGAAGCGGGCGACGGTCGGATTGCCGAGGCGGCCGTAGACCGGTGGGCCGTCCGGGTCGGCGCCGTCGGCGGCGAAGGCGTCGATGCGGGCGGCCTCGGCGCGGCTCTCGTGGGAGGGGTAGGTGGTGGACAGGTCGATCGGCGGGGCGTGCAGGCCCTGCCGGACGAGGTCGTCGCGGCCGGCGTGCACGGCCTCGGTGGCCAGTGCTCTGGGCGCGGTGCGTACGTCGTCGTAGGCACCGGTGCTCGCTGTGTCCATGACCAAAGGGTGAACACCGCACGGGCCGGTGGCGCCGTTCGCCGTGCTACGTTCGGCGGATGGTGGAATCAGTCGTACTGGATCCGGTCGATCTCCATCTGCTGCGGCTGTTGCAGAACGACGCCCGGACCACCTACCGGGACCTCGCCGCCCAGGTGGGCGTGGCGCCCTCGACCTGTCTGGACCGGGTGGCCCGGCTGCGCCGCTCGGGCGTGATCCTCGGCCATCAACTGCGGCTGGACCCGGCGAAGCTCGGGCGGGGGCTTCAGGCGCTGCTGTCCGTGCAGGTGAGACCGCACCGGCGGGAGCTGGTGGGACCGTTCGTCGAACGGATCCGCGCGCTGCCGGAGTCACGGACGGTGTTCCACCTGACCGGGCCCGACGACTACCTGGTGCACGTGGCCGTGGCGGACATGGCCGATCTGCAGCGGCTGGTGCTGGACGAGTTCACGGCCCGCCGGGAGGTGGCCCGGGTGGAGACCCGGCTGATCTTCCAGCAGTGGGACTGCGGACCGCTGTTGCCACCGGACACGCCGAAGGCCGAATCGGTGGGGCACGGGTGACGCGGACACACTCCCCGTATGAGGATGGGCGGCATGCCTGACATCAAGAGCCTGCTGCCCCGTCAGGTCGCCGACGCCTACGTCGACGACCTCATCGCCCTCGACCCGGTCACCGGTACCTACCTGGGTGTGAAGGAGAGTTCCAGCAGGCTGCCCGACTACTCGCCGGCGGGCCAGGAGGCGCTGGCGGAGCTGGCGCGGACCACCCTCGCGAGGCTGGACGAGGCCGAGCGGCAGCCGGGCGCGGACAGTGACGTGGAGCGGCGCTGCGGACGGCTGCTGCGGGAACGGCTGACCGCCGGACTGGCGATGCACGAGGCCGACGAGCACCTGCGCGCGGTCGGCAACATGCACACGCCGGGCCATTCCGTGCGGGACATCTTCACGGTGACGCCCACGGCGACGGACGAGGACTGGGCGGCGGTCGCCGAGCGGCTGCGCGCGGTGCCGGCCGCGCTCGCGGGCTACCGGGAGTCGCTGGCGCTCGGCCTGCAGCGCGGGCTGTACGCGGCGCCGCGGCCGACCGCCACCTTCGTCGAGCAGCTCACCGAGTGGTCGGACATGGACGGTTCGGGCCGCGGCTGGTACGAGGACTTCGCCGCGGCCGGTCCGGACGCGCTGCGCGCGGAGCTGGACGAGGCGGCCCGGGCGGCGACCGGTGCCGTCGCGGAACTGCGGGACTGGATGCGGGAGACGTACGCGCCGGCCGTCGAGGGCGCGCCGGACACGGCGGGCCACGAGCGGTACGCGCGCTGGGCCCGCTACTTCAACGGCACCGACCTCGACCTGGACGAGGCGTACGCCTACGGCTGGTCGGAGTTCCACCGGCTGCTCGGCGAGATGCGGCAGGAGGCGGAGAGGGTCCTGCCCGGCGCCGCGACGCCCTGGGCGGCTCTCGCCCACCTGGACGAGCACGGCCGGCACGTCGAGGGCGTCGACGAGGTCCGCGCCTGGCTGCAGGGCCTGATGGACAGGGCCGTCGAGGACCTGGACGGCACGCACTTCGAACTCGCCGAGCGGGTGCGGAGGGTGGAGGCGCACATCGCCCCTCCGGGCGGCGCCGCGGCCCCCTACTACACGGCTCCCTCGGAGGACTTCTCCCGTCCCGGCCGGACCTGGCTGCCGACCATGGGCCTGACCCGGTTCCCGGTGTACGACCTGGTGTCGACCTGGTACCACGAGGGCGTGCCGGGCCACCACCTCCAGCTCGCCCAGTGGGCGCACGTCGCCCAGGACCTGTCCCGCTACCAGGCCACGGTGGGTGTGGTCAGCGCCAACGCGGAGGGCTGGGCACTGTACGCGGAGCGCCTGATGGACGAACTGGGCTACCTCGCGGACCCGGAGGAGCGGCTCGGCTACCTGGACGCGCAGATGATGCGCGCGATCCGGGTGATCATCGACATCGGCATGCACCTGGAGCTGGAGATCCCGGCGGACTCGCCCTTCCACCCGGGCGAGCGCTGGACGCCGGAGCTGGCGCAGGAGTTCTTCGGCACGCACAGCAGCCGGCCGGCGGACTTCGTGGAGAGCGAGCTGACCCGCTACCTGACCATGCCGGGCCAGGCCATCGGCTACAAGCTGGGCGAGCGGGCGTGGCTGCGGGGCCGGGACCTCGCGCGCGAGCGCCACGGGGCCGGCTTCGACCTGAAGTCCTGGCACATGGCGGCGCTGTCGCAGGGTTCCCTGGGCCTGGACGACCTGGTGGACGAGTTGTCGCGGCTGTGAGCCGGTGGCGGGCGGCTTCCCCGGCCCGGCGGGGCCGGGCCGGGGAAGCCGCCCGCCGTCAGTGCGCGAGCCGCCTGAGCTGTACGAGCCCCACCCAGGTCTCCGGGCCCGGCTGGGCGTAGGCGGCCCGGACCGCGTAGGTGCCCGCCGTCAGGGGGACGCGCAGGTGCTCCCGCCTGCCCGCCGCTCCGCCCGGCCAGGCCGAGTCGAACAGCAGCACCGGGCCGGGCACCTGCCAGCGGATCTCCTGTTCCCACACGGCGGCGTCGAGCGCGGCGGGCACCCCGGCCAGCAGGTCGCCCTCGCAGTGGGCGGCGGACCAGCGCACGAAGGCGGCCTGGTCGGGCAGGTAGGAGGTGGAGGCCGGTTCGTCGCCCAGGACCAGGGCCGCGCTGTCGCCGACCGGGAGCAGGCCGACGTACCCGTCGACCTCGCACGCGCGGTCGTAGTCGGTGTCCAGCTCCTCGCTGTCGGCGCCCGCCCAGAACGGCAGGACCGTCTCCGGAACCGCTATCAGGGGGCCGCCGCCCGATTCCACCCATTCCAGCGCGCCTGGATCCGCGTATCGAACCATGGGCAGAACCTACACGCACGGCATCCGGTGTTCGACAACTACCCGCCCTTCCAAGGGCTGTTGGCCCCGATCACCGGGATTCCACCGGCACACGGACGGCAGTTTCCCCGGCAGCGCGGCAGCCGCCCGTCCCGGGTCCCCGGCGGAGACGGGACGGGCGTGAGGGGGCCGCGCCGCGGCGGCGCGGCCCCCTCACGCGCCCCGCTGCCGCAGCGAGGACCCCGACCTGCCCTTGACGACCTCCAGCTGGGCGTGGACGCGGCGGCGCAGGTCGGCGACGTGACTGACGATGCCGACGCTGCGGTCGCGTTCGCGCAGCGAGTCGAGGACGTCCAGGACCTCGTCCAGGGTCTGGTTGTCGAGGCTGCCGAAGCCCTCGTCGATGAAGAGCGTGTCGAGGCGGACGCCGCCGGCCTCGTCCGTGACGACGTCGGCGAGGCCCAGGGCGAGCGCGAGGGAGGCGAAGAAGGTCTCGCCGCCGGACAGGGTGGACGTGTCCCGTTCCCGGCCGGTCCATGCGTCCACGACGTGCAGCCCGAGCCCGCTGCGGCCGCGCCCGGTGCGGTCGTCGGAGTGGACGAGGGTGTACCGGCCGGAGGACATCCGCTGCAGCCGCACGCTCGCGGCGGCGGCGACCTGCTCCAGCCGGGCCGCCAGCACGTACGCCTCCAGCCGCATCCTGCGCTCGTTGTCGGCGGAGGTGCCCGCGGTGAGGGCGGCCAGGCGGGCCACCCGGTCGTACTCCTCACGCAGGGGGGCGAGCCGGCGCACGCCCTGGGCGGCGCGGGCGGAGAGCCGGTCCAGTTCGGCGCAGCAGCGGGCGGCGGCGTCGCGCGCGGAGGCGGCCTCGCGCAGCCGCCGTTCCGCCTCGGCCGCGGTGCGCTCCGCGGCGGCGGGGTCGGCGGGCGGCTGCTGCGCGGCGGCCGCGGTGCCGGCCTCGGCGAGGACGGCGCGGACGGCGGCCTCCTCGGCCTGCCAGGCGTCCAGGCGGCGCTGCAGCTCGCGGCGGTCGGCGTCGTCCAGGAGGGCGTCGGCCGCGGCCCGCGGGGTGTCGAACCCGGCGCGGTAGGCGGCGTCTGCCAGCCGGGCGTCGGCGTCCTTCAGCAGCCGGGCCGCGTCCCCGGCGGCGCGCACGGCGTCGGCGGCGTCGCCGAACAGGGCGGCGTCCCGCTCCAGCTGGGCGGCGCGGGCGGCCACACTGCCGGCGGTCCCGCGCGCCTCGGCCAGCTCCGCCTCCAGACCCGCCTGTTCGCGCTCCAGGGTGTCGCGCCGGGCGAGCCGGGAGGCGGCCCGGACGGCGGCCTGCTGGCGGTCGGCGAGGCGCCGTTCGCGCTCCTGCTCGGCGTGGCGCAGCTCCTCGTGGGCGGCGTGCAGGGCGGAGGCGTCGCGGCGGGCGCGCGTGTGCTCCCGCTCCAGTTCGTCGTGCTCGGCGGCGAGCCGGGCGGTGGGGGCGTCGCCGGCCTCGGCGGTGGCGGCGGCCAGGGCCTCGCGCAGGGCGCCGAGACGGCGTTCGTCCTCGGTGTGCCGCTCGTCGGCCCGCCGGGCGGCGTCGAGGGCCTCCTCCTCGGCTTCCCGGCCGACGTGTCCGGCGACCCTGCGGGCCGGGGCGGGGTGTTCGGTGGCGCCGCAGACGGCGCAGGGCTCGCCGTCGCTGAGGTGGGCGGCCAGTTCGGCGGCGATGCCGCTCAGGCGCTGTTCCTTGAGGTCGAGCCAGTGGGCGCGGGCGACCACGGCGCGCTGTCCGGAGGCGAGGGCCCGGTGCCGTGCCTCCTCGATGCCGGCGGCCAGCTCGTCCCGGGTGCGGGCCGCGTCGAGGCGGCGGCGCGCCGGCTCGCGCTGGACGGCGAGCTGTTCGGCGCGGGCGGCGGCCTCCTGGGCGGACTCGACGCGGGCCCGCAGGGCCGTGCGCGTGGCGTCCCAGTCGGCGAGCCAGGCGTCGGCCTCCCGCAGCGCGTCCTCGTCGGCGCGCTCCTGCCGGTCGAGGCCGGCCCGCTCCTGCACCAGTTCGGCGAGCCGCCGCTCGGCCCGCCGGGCCGAGGCCAGGCCGCCCAGTTCCTCGGCGGCCCGCCGGGCGGCCGCCGCGAGGCCGGCCGCGCCGGCGCCGGCGAAGGACTGCGGCAGCAGCGCACGCGCGCGCGCCTCGGCCCCGGCGGCCCGGCGGTGGGCTTCCTCGGCGTCGGCGCGCAGCTCCAGTGCGGGCGCCACGGCCTCGGCACTGCGGCCGCGCTCCATGCGCTCCCGGGCCGCGCGGTGGGCGGCGGCCCGCTCCCGGAGGTGCTCGGCGCGCTGCCGTGCCTCGGTGAACCGGGCCTGCAGCCGTGCGAGTTCGCGTACCTCGTCCAGGGCGCGCCGGGCGGCGGCGCGGTGGGACTCGGCCGCGGCGAGGCGGCAGTGGGCGACGGCGAGGCGCTCGCGGGCGGTGCTGCGGGCGATGGCGGCGGCGGCGAGGACGGCCTCGGCGAGGCCGGGCTCGCCGGGGGCCGTCCCGGGCAGCTCCATGGCGTCGCCGGCCGCCTGCTGCATGCGGTGCGCGTCGGCGAGGAGCGCGGCGTCGCCCTCGCGCACCCGGGCCTCGGTGGTGCGCCGGCGCTCGGCGAGCCGCTTCTCCACGTCGGCGAAGCGCTGGGTGTCGAAGAGGCGGCCCAGCAGGCGGCCCCGGGCCTCGGCGTCGGCGCGCAGGAAGCGGGCGAAGTCGCCCTGGGGCAGCAGGACGACCTGGCAGAACTGTTCGCGGCTCATGCCGAGCAGCTGGGTGATCTCCTCGCCGACCTCCTGGTGGGAGCGGCTGAGGTCCTTCCATGCGCGGGCCGCGGCGTCGTACTCGCGCAGCCAGGTCTGGGCCTTGTCGAGGGTCGTGCCGGTACCCCGCTTCTTGGGGCGTTCCCACGGCGGTTGCCGGGTGACCTCCAGCCGGCGCCCGGCGACGGTCAGTTCGAGGCGGACCTCGGTGCGGGTGCCCGGTGCGGCGTGGTCGCTGCGCAGGGCGCCGCCCTGGCCGCTCTGCCGGGCGCCGGGCACCGAGCCGTACAGGGCGTAGCAGACGGCGTCCAGGACGGAGGTCTTGCCGGCGCCGGTGGGGCCGTGCAGCAGGAACAGGCCGGCGGCGGACAGCGCGTCGAAGCCGACGGTCTGGCGGCCCCCGAAGGGGCCGAAGGCGGTGACGTCGAGCCGGTGCAGCCTCACCGCGCCATCTCCCGCACGGCGCCGTCGGCGCGCACGGCGTCGAACGCCTCGCGCAGCACGGCCGCCTCGTGCGCGTCGGGTCCGGCGCCGCGCACGTGGGCGACGAAGTCCTGGGCGATCTGCTGGTCGCTGCGGCCTGCGAGCCGCCGGGCGTAGGACACCTCGGGGTCGTCGGGGGCCCGCTCGGGGGCGAAGACGAGGCTGAGCGTGTGCGGGAAGCGCTCGCCGAGCCGGGCCATCGGGTCGGCGGGGCGGACCGCGTCGGTGAGGGTGGCCTCGATCCAGGCGTCCTCGTGACGGGTCAGGGCCGGGTCGGCGAGGAGGTCGTCCAGGGTGCCGCGGATGCGGGCCAGCGGGCGCGGCACCGGGCAGTCGAGGCGCTCGGCGGTGACGGAGCCGTCGGCGCCCAGGTCGACCAGCCACATGCTCTTGCGGTGGTCGGCCTCGGAGAAGGAGTAGGCGAGCGGGGAGCCCGAGTAGCGGACGCGCTCGGTGAGGGTCTGGCAGCCGTGCAGGTGCCCGAGCGCCACGTAGTCGACGCCGTCGAACACCCCGGCCGGGACGGCGGCCACTCCGCCGACGGTGATGTCCCGCTCGCTGTCGCTGACCCGGCCGCCGGTGACGAAGGCGTGGGCGAGGACGACGGAGCGCGTGCCCGGCGCACGCGTGGCCAGGTCGGCGCGGACGCGGTCCATGGCGGCGGCGAGCACGCTTTCGTGGCCGGCCCTGTCCACCGCGAACTCGTCCTTCACCAGGGCTGGTTCGAGGTACGGCAGGCCGTAGAAGGCGACGTCCCCGTGGGCGTCGGCGAGGATCACGGGGGTGCCGACGGCGGACGGTTCCGTGCGCAGGTGGATGCCCGCGCGGTCCAGGAGCCCGGCTCCGACGCCGAGGCGGCGGGCCGAATCGTGGTTGCCGGAGATCATCACCGTGGGGACGCCGAGGGCGGCGAGGCGGTGGAGGGCGTCGTCGAACAGCTCGACCGCGGCGAGCGGGGGCACCGCGCGGTCGTACACGTCCCCGGACACGGCCACCGCGTCCACCGCGTGCTCGCGCGCGGTGGTGACGAGGTGGCCGATGAACTCGGACTGGGCCCCGAGCATGTTCACCCGGTGGAAGGCCCGGCCGAGATGCCAGTCGGACGTGTGCAGGAGTCTCATGATCCCCGAGACTAACGGCCGGGTCCGACATCACGGACGGTCGTCCCTATGACCGCCCCGTCTCCCGCCTGAACAACCGTCACCTTTCGCCGGATCCGTTCACGACGGGCCGGAGCCGCGGGTCCCGGGCCCGGTGACGCTGATCGGCACGGCACCGGGACGCGTGCCGATCCTGTTCCCGACGGCCTCCCGGAGCGGTGGCTCCCCCGCTGCCGCCGCCCGGCCGGCGCCACGCGTGTGCCCCGGACCGCTCACGCGTCCCCGTAGGCCTCTCCGCCCGGTTCGAAGCCCGCCGTGCCGGCCGTCACGTCGGCCAGCCAGGCGCGGAAGGCGTCCACGTCGGCGTCCGGCAGGCCGATCTCGATGGTGACGGCCTCGCCGTAGCGCACGTCCCGCACCTGGCGTCCGGCGGCCCTGAGGTCGTTCTGCACCTTGCCCGCGCGCCGGTGGTCGACGGTCACGGTGGCGAGCCGGAAGCGGCGCCGGGTGAGCGTGCCGAGCGCGTCCAGTGCCTCGCCGACGGCACCCCCGTAGGCGCGGATGAGCCCGCCCGCACCGAGTTTGACGCCGCCGTAGTAGCGGGTGACGACGGCGACGACGTACCGCATGTCGCGGCGCAGCAGCGTCTGCAGCATGGGGGCGCCGGCGGTGCCGCCCGGTTCGCCGTCGTCGCCGGCCTTCTGCACCCGGGCGTCGGCGCCGATGACGTACGCCCAGCAGTTGTGGGTGGCGTCGGCGTGCTCCTTGCGGACGGAGGCGATGAAGTCCTGGGCCTCCTGCTCGGTGGCGGCCGGGGCGAGGGCGCACAGGAAGCGGGAGCGGTTGACCTCGGTCCCGTGCACGCCCGCGCGGGCCACCGTCCGGTACTCGTCCTGCATCCCGTCAGCCTATGCGAGCGGGCGGACCCGGTCGTGCCGCCGCCCGGTCAGGCGGGGCCGCCGAGGTCGCGGGCGAGGTCGAGGGCCAGCAGGCGGTCGGCGTACGCGTACGTCTCGAACCGGGCGCCGTCGGGCAGCTCCGGGTCCTGCGCCACGTCACGCAGCACGTCCAGCACGCCGGGCAGGTCGAGGTCGTCCTCCCAGGCGGCCCGCAGCCGCGCCCGGACCCGGTCGGGCACCGGGCGCGAGGGCCGCCGGGCCCATCCGGCGACGGCGAGCCGCCAGTGCCCGAGGTCCGCCGCGGCCCCGTCCAGCCGCGCGCCGTCCACCCGCACCGGGGCGCCGCGCGGGACGGACAGCAGGGCGAGGCGCAGGGCGGAGGGGTCGGCGAGGAGAGCGGTGAGCGGGGTGTCGGGGGGGTTCCCGGGCCCGGCACCCGGAGCAGATGCCGCGCGCGCCGCCGGGAGCTCCCCCTCCTCCGGCGCCCCGCCCGGCCCCCAGTCGCCGCGCGCCCCCTCCGGGGCGCCCGCCGCCGGGGCGACCGCCACCACCGGACCGCCGCCGGGCACGTCCGCCGCGTCCGCCGCGTCCGCGGCGACCACGTGGACCACCTGCGCCGCCCCCGGCCCGGAGGCCGGGTCGTGGTCGTCCTCGAAGGGGCGGATGCCCAGGGCGGTGGCGGCCGTGCGCAGCTCCGCGTGCCGGCCGGGTGCGACGAGCGCCGTCCAGACGGGGGTGCCGTCGAGCTCCAGCGCGCGGACCAGGAGGTCGGCGGTGAGCAGGACGCGCAGGGTCGTCGGGCCGAGGCCGCAGGCGTGGACGGCGACGCGGGTCAGGCCGCGGCGGGCGGGGGCGGCGGTGACGGGTTCGCCGGTTCGGGCGTCGAGGATGCGCAGCACGGGGCGAGCGTAGGCGCGCGGGCGGCGGCGAGCGGGTACCTCGCGCCGATTCCGGCCGCCGTGGCGGGGTACCGGGCGGGAATCCGCGTCCGGTGGGTGCTGTTGCCCCGGACGACATTCCCCGCGCAGCCCGAGGAGGCGGCCGTGTACGGCGACGAAGCGACGATCCGCAGGATCCTGACCGAGCTGGGTGACACCTGGGCCGTGGTCGGCCTGTCCTCGAACCGGGGGCGGGCCGCGTACGGGGTGGCGCAGGTGCTGCAGCGGTTCGGCAAGCGGATCGTGCCGGTGCACCCCAGGGCGGAGACGGTGCACGGCGAGCGCGGCTACGCCTCCCTCGCGGACGTCCCCTTCGACGTGGACGTGGTCGACGTCTTCGTCAACCGCGAGCTGGCCGGCGCGGTCGCCGACGAGGCGGTGGCCAAGGGCGCGAAGGCGGTCTGGTTCCAGCTGGACGTCGTGGACGGGGACGCGTACGAACGGACGCGGGCGGCGGGTCTGGAGATGGTCATGGACCGCTGCCCGGCGATCGAGATCCCCCTCCTGCGTTAGCCTGTCTGGGATTCTTCCTACAGTTGACGGTTGAATATTGACATTCGGGCAGACGTCTGACCTGTGCGAAGGCTGCACCCAAGCCACACAGGATCCTCGGTCAAGACTTGGCAACCACTCTTTTGCCCGTGCGGAGGGCGTCCCTAATCTGTGGCCTCATGCGTCGTTAAACCTGTGTTCACGATCTGAGAGGCCACTTACATGGTGAAAGTCGACCATGCTGTGCCGGTAGCCGTGGCGGACTCCGGCGGTCTGCGCCGGGACGTGGGGCTGATCGGCCTGATGTGGGCCTCCGTGGGCTCCATCATCGGGTCCGGCTGGCTCTTCGGCGCCGAGAAGGCGGTCGTCGTGGCCGGCCCCGCGGCGATCATCTCGTGGGTGATCGGCGCGGTGGCCATCGTGCTGCTGGCACTGGTGCACGCCGAACTTGGTGGCATGTTCCCGGTCGCGGGCGGCACGGCCCGCTACCCGCACTACGCGTTCGGCGGCCTGGCCGGCATGTCGTTCGGCTGGTTCTCCTGGCTCCAGGCGGCGACCGTGGCGCCGATCGAGGTCGAGGCCATGATCGGTTACGCCAAGCACTGGCACTGGGCCGACGGCCTGCAGCACGCCGACGGCACGCTCAGCACCAGCGGCTTCGTCACAGCCGTCGTCCTCATGGCCGTCTTCGTCGCGGTCAACTTCTTCGGCGTCCGCGCCCTGGCGCACACCAACAGCGCCGCCACGTGGTGGAAGATCGCCGTCCCGCTCGCGGCGATCTTCATCATCGCGATCGGCAACTTCCACCCCGGCAACTTCACCTCCGAGGGCTTCGCCCCGTTCGGCGCCAAGGGCGTCCTCGGCGCGATCAGCTCCAGCGGCATCATCTTCGCGCTGCTCGGCTTCGAGCAGGCGATCCAGCTGGCGGGCGAGAGCCGCGACCCCCAGCGGGACCTGCCGCGCGCGACCCTCGGCTCGGTCGCGATCGGCGCGGTGATCTACATCCTGCTCCAGGTCGTGTTCATCGCCGCGCTGCCGCACTCCGCCTTCGCGCACGGCTGGGCCAAGCTGGACTTCCCCGGCATCAGCGGCCCCTGGGCGGGTCTGGCGACGGTGGTGGGCCTGGGCTGGCTGAGCATGGTGCTGTACATCGACGCGATCATCTCCCCCGGCGGCACCGGCCTGATCTACACCACCGCCACGTCCCGCGTCTCCTTCGGCCTGGCGAAGAACGGCTACGCGCCGAAGCTGTTCGCCCGCACGGACGGGCGCGGTGTGCCGTGGTTCGGCCTCGTCGTTTCGTTCGTCACCGGCGTGATCTGCTTCCTGCCGTTCCCGAGCTGGCAGGAACTGGTCGGCTTCATCACCTCGGCGAGCGTGCTGATGTACGCGGGCGCCCCACTGGCCTACGGCGTCTTCTCCGACCGGCTGCCGCACCACGAACGCCCGTACCGGCTGCCCGGCGGAAAGGTCATCTCGCCGGTGTCGTTCGTGGTCGCCAACCTGATCATCTACTGGGCCGGCTGGGACACCCTGTGGCGGCTGGGCTTCGCGATCCTGCTCGGCTACGTGCTGCTGGGCTCCTACGCCTGGTACGCGATCCGCAAGGGCCTGCCCGACGCGCCCCGGCTGGACTTCAGGGCGGCGCAGTGGTTGCCCGGCTACCTGGTGGGCATGGGCCTGATCTCCTGGCAGGGCGGCTTCGGCGGCCAGGGCCACATCGGACTGTGGTGGGACATCCTGGTCGTGGCCGCCTTCTCCGTCGCCGTCTACTACTGGGCCAGGGCCACCGCGTCGCGGCCCGAGGCGATCGAGCAGAGCATCGAGGAGGTCGTGGTCACGGACGCTCCGGCGCGCTGACCGCACCCGGGGCCCGCCGCCAGGGCCCGCCCCGCAGGACCCTTGTCCCGTCGGTCGCGGCGGCAGCCGCCGCGACCGACGGGACGCCGTCATAATGCGGGAATGATCTTCCCCTCCTCCCCGCCCGGCTCCGCGACCGGGGAACGCCGTACGGTCGTCGTCGTGGGCGCCGGGCCCGCCGGTCTCACCGTCGGCAACATCCTGCGCGACGCCTCGGTCGACTGCGTGGTCCTGGAGGCCGGGAGCAGGCGGTTCATCGAGACCCGGCCCCGGGCCGGCGTCATCGAGGAGTGGGCGGTGCGCGCGCTCCGGCGGCGGGGGCTCGCCGGGAACCTGCCGGCCGCGGCCCAGGTGCACGACGCCTGCGAGTTCCGCTTCGGCGGCGAGCGGCACCGGTTCGCGTACGGCGACCTGACGGACCACCGCCACCACGTCTACCCGCAGCCGCTGCTGGTCACGGACCTCGTGCGGGAGTACGCCGACGTGCGCGGCGGCGACATCCGCTTCGGCGTGCGCGACGTACGACTGCACGACCTGGACACGGACCGGCCGGCGGTGTCGTACCTCTGCCCGCGGACGGGCGAACGCCGTGTGCTGCACTGCGCGTTCGTCGCCGGGTGCGACGGGGCGCGCGGGGTGACGCGGGACGCGATGCCGGCGGACCGGACGCGGATCGTGCGGCGGGACGACGGCATCGGCTGGCTGGCGCTGCTCGCCGAGGCGCCGCCCTCCTCCGACTGCGTGCTGTTCGGCATCCATCCGCGCGGTTTCGCCGGGCACATGCCGCGCGGTCCCGGGGTCACCCGCTACTACCTGCAGTGCCCGCCCGGCGACGACCCGGCCAACTGGCCGCACGACCGGGTCTGGGACGAGTTGCGCACCCGGCTCGGCGCGGCCGGGGCACCGGCTCCGACGGAGGGCCGGCTGATCGAGAAGCGGGTGCTGGACATGCACCACTACGTGGTCGAACCCCTGGACGCCGGACGCCTGTTGCTGGCCGGGGACGCCGGACACCTCACGGCGCCGATCGCGGCGAAGGGCATGAACCTCGCCCTGCACGACGCTTTCCTGCTGGGTGACGCGCTCGTCGCGTACGTCACCCGGGGCGACGGCAGCGGTCTGGACGGCTACTCGCAGGCGTGCCTGCGACGGGTGTGGGACTACCAGGAGTTCTCGCAGTGGCTGTCGGACATCTACCACGGTGTCGCGTCCGGCGATCCGTTCCGGGCCGCCACCACCCTGGCCCGCCTGCGCCGCCTGTTCACCTCGCCCACCGCGGCGGCGGCCTTCGCCGAGCAGTACCTGGGCTCCGCCACCTCGTTCTGAGCGCCCGGCGGTGCGCGGGGGTGCCGCGCGCTCAATCCCGCGCCGGGCCGGCCCCCTCGGCGAGGCGGTCCGGCCGATCCGCTGGTGGGACTGGTGATCACCGCGGCCATCGCGCTGGCCCTGCGGGACGCGGCACGGGAGGTGTTCCGGCGAGTGCTGGACGCCGTCGACCCGGCGCTGGTGGACCGGGCCGGGGCGGCGGTGCGGGGCGTCCCGGGGGTGCACGGCGTGGGCGAACTGCGGCTGCGGTGGATCGGGCACCGGCCGGGGGCGGAGGTGGCGGTCGTGGTGGACGGCGGGGCGACCGTGCGGCGGGCGCACGCGATCGCCGTCGAGGCCGAGCACGCCCTGCTGCACGCCGTGCCGAGGCTCACGGCCGCCCTGGTGCACGCCGATCCGGCGCCGGTGCCGGGCGGGCCGGACCCGTACCTGCCGCTCGCCCACCACCTGCCGGCCTGAGCGCCGGCACGGACCGCGTCCGGATTCCTCGGGCCCCTCGGGCGACGGCCCCGGTCCAGGGCGCCCGGCCTCAGGCCGTGCCCAGGCCGTCCAGCACCACCGCGCCGGGCAGCTCGGCGAACGCCTTGCCGGGAACGAGCAGCTTGCCGCGGCGCCGTCCGCTGCCGACGAGCACGTACGGCAGGTCGACCACGGCCGCGTCCACCAGCAGTGGCAACAGCCCGTCCGGCGGCGCTCAGCGCACGGGCGGCACCGAGACGGCCATGACCATCTCCACCGGGACCTCGCCCTCGTTGCCGTACGCGTGCGGGGTGTCGGCCTCGAAGGTGGCGCTCGCGCCCGCCGGGACGGTGTGCCGCGCCCCGTCCACGGTGAGGGTCAGCTCGCCCCTGGTGACGTGGACGAGTTCGGCCGTGCCGGCCGGGTGCGGATCGGACGGGCTGTGCTCGCCGGGCATCAGGCACCAGTCCCACATCTCCAGCGGCCCCGGAGCCTCGGTGCCGGCCAGGAGCCGGTTGTAGCTGCCCGCCTCGGTGTGCCACAGCCGCACGGCCCGCTCGGCGGGGACGACACGGACCGCGGGGCCGCGTTCGTAGTCGAGCAGTGTGGTGATGCTGACGCCGAGGGCGTCGCCGATCTTCACGACCGTGCCGATGCTGGGGTTGGTGCGGGCCTGCTCGATCTGGATGAGCATGCCGCGGCTGACTCCCGCGCGGGCG
This sequence comes from Streptomyces sp. TG1A-8, assembly GCF_030499535.1. NCBI lineage: Bacteria > Bacillati > Actinomycetota > Actinomycetes > Kitasatosporales > Streptomycetaceae > Streptomyces > Streptomyces sp. TG1A-8. The sequence continues at coordinate 5,974,743 of NZ_JASTLB010000001.1, read as the reverse complement.
GCCAGCGCCTCCAGGGTGAAGCCGCGCTCGGTGCGCCAGCGTTTCACGTTGCGCGCCAGGGACCGGGTCAGCAGGTCGAGATCCGACACATCACCTCCAGGGGGCCGCTGTTCCGGCCGACGGCGTTCAGCTCACTCGACCACGGTGTGGTGTACCTCGTCGTTCACCGCACTGTACTGCGAGGTGGCCCGTGACAGCACGTCTCGCGCCGGCCACCGGTCTCCTGCGGGGCCGGCCACTTCGGCGGCGGGCCGCTGACGCGTCGGGGGCCCGCGCCGGCGGTGCCCGCGCCGGCCACGGAGGTGCCGGCCGGCGCCACCGGGCTGTTCCTCCCGCCGTTCGCGCAGCGGGCGACGAGGTCGCGGCCGGCGGCGCGGCGCTGTACGCCCCGGTCCGGCGCGGTGGCCCCGCCCTGCCGGAGGGCGGCCCTGCCCGGGCCTGGCTGCCGGCCCCGGGCCTCGCCGGTCCGGCGGACGCGGCGGCGAACGGCGCCCGCGCGGTGGCCGCCCGCAACGGCCCGGTCACCGTGGTGACGGCGCCGGCCGCGCGGGGCTTCCTCGGCGCCCGGCCCCGCTCCGCGCGCCGCTCCCGGTCAGCCGTCGGCGTCGAGGCGGGCCAGGTGTTCGGCCGCTTCCTCGTCGAGACCGGCCAGCGCGCGCAGCTGGCCGGGGGTGACGCCCTCCGGCAACGGCACCGGCGCGGGGGTCCGCAGCGGCGGCTGCCAGCCGTCGCCGGGCGTCCAGCGCCGTACGACCCGGGCGGGCGCCCCCGCCACCACGGCGTGGTCGGGGACCGTGCCCCGCACCACCGCGCCGGCCGCGACGACCACGTTCCGGCCGATCCGCGCTCCCGGCAGGATCACCGCGCCGGTGCCGATCCAGCAGCCCGGGCCGATCTCCACCGGCTCCATGCGCGGCCACTGCCTGCCGATGGGCTCGTGGGGGTCGTCGTAGGAGTGGTTGGTGGAGGTGACGTAGACGTACGGGCCGAAGTAGCAGTCGCTGCCGATGGTGACCGAGGTGTCGGCGATGACGTGGCTGCCGCGGCCGAGGACGACGCCGTCGCCGATGCACAGGATCGGGTCGGGGCCGAGGTCCAGGTCCGGCATCAGCCCGGCGGTGAGGGTGACCCGCTCGCCGATGATGCAGTGGGCGCCGAGGCGGATCCAGGGCTCGCCGAAGACCGTGCCGAGCGGGAAGGCCAGGCGCGTGCCCGTACCCATCGCGCCGAAGCGGAAGTGCGCCGGGTGCTCGGCCGTGACCGATCCGGTGCGCTGCGCCCACGCCCAGACCGCGTGGACGGCGCGCTGGGCCGCGCGGCGTCGCCGGGACGAGAACGTGTTCTTGCGCTTGGGCACCCGGCAAAGGTACTCAGCGGGCCCCCGCGGCGAGAGGGCGGAACGCTGTGATCTTCACCCCACCGGATGACATACCGTGCGGGGGACGACGACACGCGAGGAGACGGTGATGACGCACAAGGCGCTGATCGTGGGCATCGGCGGCAAGGAGCCCGAGGTCGACCCGGAGGCGTTCGTGGCGCCCACGGCTTCGGTGATCGGCGACGTGAGGCTGCACGCGGGGGCGAGCGTCTGGTACGGGGCCGTGGTGCGCGGCGACGTCGAGCGGATCACCGTGGGCGCGCGGGCGAACGTGCAGGACAACGTCACGCTGCACGCCGACCCCGGGTTCCCGGTGACCGTCGGGGAGCGGGTGTCCATCGGGCACAACGCGGTGGTGCACGGGGCGACCGTGGAGGACGACTGCCTGATCGGGATGGGGGCGACCGTGCTCAACGGCGCCGTGATCGGGGCGGGCTCGCTCGTCGCCGCCCAGGCGCTGGTGCCGCAGGGGATGGTGGTCCCGCCTGGGTCACTGGTGGCGGGCGTGCCGGCCAGGGTGAAGCGGGAGCTGTCGCAGGAGGAGAAGGAGGGCGTCACCCTCAACGGCACCCTGTACGCGGAACTGGCGAGGACGCACCGGGACGTGCACGAGGGGCGGCGGGCTCAGTCCCCGGCGCCCACGGGCTCCGCCTCCCGCTCCACCGGCTGAGCGTTCCTCGCCCTGCGCCTGAGGACCAGCACGGAGGACAGCCCGATCAGGACCGCCGCCGCCAGGCCCAGGTAGGAGAACCGCTTCAGCCAGCCCTCGGCGACGATGCCGACGTAGTAGACGACGGCCGTGGTGCCGCCCGCCCAGCAGACGCCGCCGAGGACGTTGGCGATGAGGAACTTCCAGTACGGCATGTGGAGCACCCCCGCGAGGGGGCCGGCGAAGATGCGCAGGAGGGCGACGAAGCGGCCGAAGAAGACGGCCCACATGCCCCACTTCTCGAAGGAGCGCTCGGCGGCGGCGACGTGGCCCTCGCCGAAGTGCCGCGGGAACCTCCCGCCCAGCCAGGCCAGGAGCGGACGTCCGCCCTTGCGGCCGATCGCGTAGCCGATGGAGTCGCCGATCACGGCGCCGGCGGTCGCGCACAGGCCGAGGACGACCGGGTTGACGCCGGAGTGCTGCGAGGACATGAGCGCGGCCGAGACCAGGACGATCTCGCCCGGCAGCGGGATGCCCAGGCTCTCCAGACCGATCACCAGGGCCACCAGGGCGTAGACGGCGGCCGCGGGCACCGTGTCGAGCCATTCCTGGACGTGCACCGCCGGTTCCTCCCGTGTCGTTGCCTGGCTTCCCGGGCCGCGCCCGTGCGGCGCGTCCCATGGGAAGGCTACCTGGTCGGCACCCGCAGGCGGCTCGCGCACGCGTGCCCGGCGGCACGTCCCACCCCCGCCCCTCCCGTTTCGGGTGCCCGCCGTCACACGGGAGGGAAGGCTCCGCAGCGGTCCCGCCCCCGCCCGCCTCCAGTCGATCAGCGGGTTGACCGTTCAGCCGTTCAGCCGTTCAGCCGCAGGGTCCACACCACCGTCATCTCGCCCGTGACGGCGCCGTCCTCGCGCCGGATGGCGATCGCGACCGGGAATTCCGGCCGCCGGCCCGCGTCCAGCTCCGCGACGACCTCGGCGGCCGGCCGGCCCAGGGTCGCGGTGGCCGTCACCGGCCCCATGGCCAGCTTCTTGTAGTCGATCCCGGCCCGCACGGCGAGCGGGACCGCGCGCGAGAGCTGGTCGCCGAAGGCGGCGAGGACGATGGCGCCGCTGGCCGACTCGGCCAGGGTGAACATGGCGCCGGCGTGCGGGCCGCCGATGTGGTTGTGGTAGTCCGGCTGGTCCGGGAGCCGGAGCACGGCACGCTCCGGGGTGACCTCGACGAACTCCAGGTTCAGGGTGCGCACCATGGGAACCGTGGCGGCCAGCATGTCGCCCATCGAGGCGCTGTCAACAGTCATGGACTTGATGTTACCGACGAGTAGCAAGACTGGCCACCCCCGCGGGCACCGGATGCCCCGGGGCCGCCCGGACCGGCGATCCGGTACGTCCCCGACAGCAGGAGGTGACCCGGCCGTGTCCCGCGGCGCACTAGGGTGGTGCGCCATGTGGCCAGGAGAGCAGCCGCCCGGGGGCGCGCAGAACCCGCAGAACAACCCGTACCAGCAGCCGGGCTACCAGCAGCCGAATCCGTACCAGCAGCCGGGCTACCAGCAGTACCCGCAGCAGGGCGGGACCCCTCCGTACGGGCAGCAGCCGCAGTGGGGGGCGCCCGGGCCGGCGGGCACGCCCCAGCCGCCGCGGGGCGGGGGCGGCGGCCGGACGAAGGCCGTCGCGATCGTCGCCGCGGCGGCCGTCGTGGTCGCCGCGGGCGTCACCGGCTACCTGGTGCTGGGCGGCTCCGGGGACGACGAGGCCGGCGGCGGCGAGAACCAGCCCGGGACGAGCCAGTCGCCGACGGCGCAGCCGACCGCGACCTCGTCCACCGCGAACGACAACCCGCGCGGCGGCGCCGCCGAGAAGCCGACCGTCGCGGGCTGGAAGGTCGTCGTCAACCCCAAGTTCGGCACGGCGTTCGACGTCCCGGCCGACTGGGAGGTGCAGTCCCCGGACGTCTCCATCTTCATGGAGGACGACCAGTCCGACGACAACAAGCTGCTGACCTCCGTGTCGGCGCCCGCCGAGTACAGGTCGAAGTGGTGCACGACCGACTCCGACAAGAACGGCACGACCGAGGACACCGCGCTGGCCGTGGCCGGCACCCGGGGCGAGAACGGCGCGAAGAGCCCCGCGGACGCCGCGGTCAAGCGCGTGCCGTGGTACGTGTACGGCGGTTACACCCAGCCCGACAAGAAGAGCATCACCTTCGACAAGAAGGCCACGCCGTACAAGACCGCGTCGGGCGTCGAGGGCGCCTACGCCTGGGCCCGCTCCACCGGCACCCCGCAGAAGGGCAAGTGCGCGAGCGACGGCAAGGCCGTCTCGTTCGCGTTCAGGAACTCGGCCGACGACATCGTGTCGTTCGACTTCTACGGCGCCAAGGGAGTGAGCGGCGAGGTCGGCACCGAGACGATCATGAAGATCCTCAGCACGGTACGGCTGCACGGCGACCCGACGGGGAGCTGACCGGCTGGGAGGCGGCGGTCCGCCGCCTCCCAGCCGGTCAGCCGATGCCGAACGCCCCGCCGGGGGGCTCGGGCGACGGTACGGCGTCGCGGTCGTCGACCGGCCGGGCGGAGCCGGTGAGGTCCCGCAGCGCCGTCCCGTGCTCGACGCGGGCCGGGAAGGCGTCGGCGGCGGCGCGGCGGGCCAGGGCGGCCGTGTCGAGCGGCCGGTGCGCGGCCACGAGGACCGCGTTGCCGAACCGGCGGCCGCGCAGCACGGCCGGCTCGGCGATCAGCACCAGTTCCTCGAACACGGCCGCGAAGGTGGCGAGTTGGGAGCGCAGGAAGCCGAACGGCGCCGCGTCGGCCAGGTTGGCCAGATAGACCCCGTCGGGGCGCAGCACCCGCTCGGCCTCGCGGGCGTAGCCGAGCGAGGTGAGGTGGGCGGGGACCCGGGAGCCTCCGAACACGTCGGCGACCAGCACGTCGGCGCAGTCGTCCGGGGCGGTCTCCAGCCAGGCCCGGGCGTCGGCGGCGTGCAGCGCGACACCCGAGCCCGCCGGCAACGGCAGGTGCTCGGCGACCAGTTCCAGCAGGGCGCGGTCGGCCTCGACGACCTCCTGCCGGGAACCGGGCCGGGTCGCGGCGAGGTAGCGGGGCAGGGTCAGCGCTCCCCCGCCCAGGTGCACCGCGTCCAGCGGCTTGCCGGGCCCGGCGACCGTGTCCAGCACGTGTCCCAGCCGCCGGGCGTATTCGAACTCCAGGTGGGCGGGGTCGTCCAGGTCGACGTAGGACTGCGGCGCCCCGTCGACCGTCAGCAGCCAGGCCCGCTCCCTGTCGACGTCGGGCATCAGCTTGGCGGTGCCGTGGTCGACGGTCCGGGTCACGGGTATGGCTTCGTTCACCCCTCCATTGTGCGGCGCGTGTCCGGACCGGCCGCCGCCCCGGGGACCCCCGGGCCACGGAGGTGACCGTGCCGGTCCCCACGGTCCGCCCGCCCCCGCGGGCGGCGGACCCGGGCCCCGCCGCCGGCCCTCACGCCCCGGCCCGACGGGCGCCCCGCCGTCCCGCCGGGCCGGGCGACCCCCGCGCGGCGCCGGTGACCACGTTCCCGGCGCGGTCGGTGCGGCCCCGGGGCGTCCGTGAGGCGGAGGCCGCGAGAGGGGGAAGGCGTGCCGGGACATGACGCAGATCATGGCCGCCGCGTTGTCGCACGTCGGATGGTTCCCCGCGGTGCGCGGCGCGGCAAGGGGCGCCCTCCGCACGGCGATCACACCTGCTCGTCGGTTAATGTCACGGAATGCTCGATGCCCACAACCGCTCTGGGGGCACCGCCACGGCCTCTCCCCGGGCCACCGCCACGGAACTCGCCGTCCCCGCGCCCGTTCCCGTCCCGTCCCTGCCGCGCGCGGGGCTGGCCACCCGCTGCACGCGGGCGCTGCTGTCGCCGTACGCGCGGCTGTCCCTGCTGCTCGCGCTGCTCGCGGGAGCGGCGGCCGGTGTGCTGCTGTTCGAACCGCAGCGGCTCCTCACCCACGGCTGGCCACCGCAGCTCGGCGGCGCGGCGGCGGCGCTGGCGTTCGCGGTGGCCTACGGCCTGTGCACGGTGGCCTTCGTGCCGCGTCCGCTGCTGAACCTGGCGGCGGGTGCCCTGTTCGGCTCCCAGCTGGGTCTGGCGGTGGCGCTGGCGGGCACGGTGCTGGGAGCCGGGGTGGCCTTCGGGCTCGGCCGGCTGCTGGGCCAGGAGGCGCTGCGCCCGCTGCTGCGCGGCCGCTGGCTGAAGGCGGCGGACGGGCAGCTCAGCCGGCACGGATTCCGTTCGATGCTGGCGGCCCGGCTGTTCCCGGGCGTGCCGTTCTGGGCGGCGAACTACTGCGCCGCCGTCTCCCGCATGGGCTGGCTGCCGTTCCTGCTGGCCACCGCGGTCGGCTCGATCCCCAACACCGCCGCCTACGCCGTCGCCGGCGCCCGCGCCTCCGCCCCGACCTCCCCGGCCTTCCTGGTCGCGATGGCCTGCATCGCCCTGCCGGCGCTGGCGGGCACGGCGGTGGCCTGGCGCAAGCGCCACCACCTGCGCGGCCGGTGAACCGTCAGTGAGCGGGCGGCGGTGGGTGCGCCCCTTCCGGCGCCCACGCCCCCGTGCCGGCGGGCGGGGTCCGCGCCGCCCCACGGTGGGCGAACCCGTCCGCGGCCGGCACGCCACGAGGCCCCGGCGACCCGCCCGCGGGCACCCGGACACTCCTTCCCGCCGGCCGTCGTCGGCCGTGCCGGCCTCCTGGGTGGGCGGAGGAGATACGTGTAAAAGCCGCCACTTCATGGCAGAGCGTGATGTTCGAATACGGTGAGTGTGTCTACACTCCGTGATCGGGCCCTGGCCCCGCTACCGGGACCGCCGCTGTTCATGGTGGCCGCTGTCGGTCGGTCGGGCGCGGGGCGGTTAGTGTGGCGTCGCTGGAGCGGACGGCGTATCCGAGGTTCAAGAGGTTGATCTCGGAACGGGGGTTGCGGGAGTTCTTCACGCCGTCGGCGGAGGACGTGGCGTGGGCAGGTGAGCGTACGCATGACCGCCCGGACCGGGCCTTGGCGCTGCTGGTGATGCTGAAGTCCGCAGTGCGGCTGGGCCGTGTCCCCAAGATTGGGGGGATACCCGAGGTGGTCGTGGCTCCCGTGTGCGATCAGGCGGGGCTCGCTGCGGGGACGGTGCCAGAGGCGGATTCCGAGCGGAGCGAGGAGCGCCGTCGTTCCGTCAAGTTCCTCAACCTGATGGCCAACAGCATCATCTTCTCCACCACCGTCGACATGACCGACACACTGCGCAGATGGCTGCCCAGGGCCGGGAGGCGAACCCCGAGGACATCGCCGCGCTCAGCCCGCACCGCAGAGACAACGTGCTCCGCTTCGGCGACTACGACACCGCCACCCTCCACATCCCGCCCGGCCCGTACGACAGCGCGCTTCGCCTTCCCGCGGATGGCCTCTGACAGGAGCGGCCGTGATGGGCGGCCAACGTCGCTCGGTTCGGAGCTCCGAACCGAGCGACCGTCGAAGCCGTGACCCGGCCGATGTCGTCCGCATTCGAACAGTCGGCGGCCAGCCCCAGGACCTTGTTCTCTCCGTGCCTGCGAGAAAGTTCTTCAGCGGCCGCGGCGGCCTTCTCCGCACGTCGTCCGAGGATCGTCACGAAGGCGCCTTCGTTGAGCAATCGATCGGCGATCGCGAAGCCCAACCCGTCGCTTCCGCCGCCGACGATGGCTACCTTGTCTGTCAGTCCAAGGTCCATCAGTTGACTCCGATCGAGGTCAGGAACGACTCAGCATTTCCGTGGAAGACGTCGTCGAGGACGTCTGGCGCGAAGCCCTGCTCCTGCCATTCCTGGACCAACTCGTCATGGCTGAGCATCGGGTAGTCGGCGGCGAAGAACACCTTCTTGCGGAGCCGTTTGCCGATCTCGCGCTTGAGCTCCGAAGGCCTGTGCCGACGGGTGCGGCTGCTCCGCCCCGCCCCGGGATTCCCGCGGTGCGGCGGACACCAGTTCGACCACCGGGACGGCTCCATGTCGTGCACCCTCGGCCTGGGCTGCCCCGGGGCCGCGCTCCCGCACCGCGGATGGTGCGACTGCACCGGAGGCTAAGGGTGCCCCGCCTGCTCGGGCCGTATCGCCTGGGTCTGCGGAAGCCGACCCGGGGCGGCCGGGCCCGGGAGCCGGGGCACAGCGTCGTGCGCCCGGGTATCACCCCTGGGCGGCGGTCGCCTCCCCCTGCGGGGTGCGCGGGCCGGGCACCGCCGCCCGGACGGACAGGTCCAGATCGAGACGGCTGTCCATGTCCAGCTCGAACCGGCCGTACGGGTTCACATGGGTCCAGAACAGCGGCGACAGGGGCCGCCGGTCCGCGTCGGTGAGCTCGTCCGCCCACTTCGGATCGGCCAGGACCTCCTGCACCGGCAGCGTGTTGACGTGCACCAGCGCGGACTGGAGCAGGTGCAGCGCGAACATGCCGACCTCCTGGGACTCCTTGTCCGCACCGGCCAGGTCGCCGTCCTTGCCGTAGAAGAGATCCTTGTTCGCGGAGTTCCGGTTCTCCACCACCTGCAACCCCTCGTGGACCTCCTGGCGCATCTCGACGTCGGCCAGATAGTCGCAGACGGGCGAACCCGACGATGGAGGCGCCGTGCGTGTCGGTGTACTGCCGGTCGACGACCATGCCGGTGCAGTGCCGCAGCACGCCCTCGATCATCGAGGCGACCTCGGAGGCCGAACAGGAGCTGAGGCACAGGTCTCCCAAGTGATCACAGAGCGTCGCAACTCCATGATCACCAGGACCTGTGCCCGGTCTGCGACCGGGGCCCCTAACCCCCGACCGCGCCCCCGGTCAGGACGAGGCGGTCGTCAAAGTCTGCAGCTCGGTGTCCGACAGATGCAGGTCCTGCGCGGCGAAGAGCGCCGGCAGCTGCTCGACGGTGCGTGCGGAGGCGATCAGCGCGGTCACGGTCGGCTGCTGCGCGAGCCAGGCCAGCGCCACAGTGGCCATCTCTACCCCCCGCGCCGTCGCGATCTGCTCCAACGCGTCGAGCACCTTCACGCCGCGTTCAGTGTCCGCGTAGCCACCGGCGAGTCCGGGAACGTTGCGCACGTTCTCGATACTCTTCCCGGGACGGTACTTGCCGGTGAGGAAGCCGGAGGCCAGTGCGAAGTACGGAACGCAGGCCAGCCCTTCGCGCTGCACGACCTCCCGCCGCGCACCCTCGTAGGTATCGCGTGAGACGAGGTTGTACTGCGGCTGCAGAGCCACGTAGCGGGCCAGCCCTTCGCGATCGGAGAAGGCCAGCGATGCAGACAGCCGTTCGGGGCTGATGTTGGAGGTCGCGATGGCACGCACCTTGCCGGCCTTTACGAGATCGTCGAGAGCCGTGATGATCTCGTCCACGGGGATGGACTCGTCCCGGTCGAAATGGGTGTAGTAGAGATCGATGTGGTCGGTACGCAGTCGCCGCAGGGACTCCTCGGCAGCGGCCTTGATGTTGGCAGGCGCAAGGCCCATGTACTCCGGGTGGTCACCAACCTTGGTGGCGACGACCACGTCGTCGCGGTTGCGGCGGGCGGCGAGCCAGTCGCCGATGATGCTCTCGGACTGTCCCGGCTCGTTGCCAGCGAAGTAATTCATATACGAGTCGGAGGTGTCGATGAAATTGCCGCCGGCGGCGAGGTAGGCGTCGAGCACTGCAAACGACTGGGTCTTGTCGGCGGTCCAGCCGAAGACGTTGCCTCCCAGGCAGAGGGGGGAAACGAGGAGGTCGGACGAGCCGAGGGTGCGAAGTTTAGTCACGTCAAGACCAACGTGCGCTCGGTTTCCTATAGTTCCCCCCTGTCCGTGTCTCCACTTTCTGCGCGCCTACTTCAGCGGGCGGCTGAGGGGTACAGCGATGGGTCCCCGAGAAGCCGTGGACCGCACGGTTCCCGGCGCGCACGGACTTCCCGCGTTCCTGCAAAGCCGCTGCCAGCATGACCTACGAAGATCCTGTCGCTGGTCACGGGGCTGATGTGAGTCGTTCCGCCACGACTCTCCGCTGCTTGCTCCCACGCTGGACCGCCTGGACGACCTCGGCCCGTTGCCCGATGACATCACCGTGCACTTGGACGCTGGTTACGACTCGGACAAGACCCGCGCTCTGCTTGAAGAGCGCGGCTTCCACGGCCGCATCGCGCACAAAGGTAAGAACGCACCAATCCAGGCCAGTCGGCGTTGGCACGTGGAACGCACCCACGCCTGGCAGAACGCCTTCTACCGGCTCGCCCGCTGCTACGAGCGGCGAGTCACCGTCATCGACGCCTTCTTCGATCTCACCGACACGATCATCACCGTGCGTAGCCTGAGCCGGCAGGCGTGGGCGACCCACCGCTGGAACGAACGCCCGAACCGCCGACCGTGAACCCACGCCTACCTGCGCGGCCTCTAAGAGAAGCGTCCTCTTCTCGGTCATCACTCCGCGTGTTCACCAGCCGAGAAATGTGCCCCAACAACAGGCCCCTGGGTGTTCGAGGCCGAGGACCCGGCCGGCGACGGTGACCAAGCCCATACGTTCTGCGTAGCCGCGCGGTAGCGCAGTGTCAGTGCCTGCCCCTAGGCTTGTCCGCATGTCCCCCGAAGTCATGTCCCCTGGTTCCGTGCGGTCTGCTGCCGAGGTGAACGAGCAGATCCGGGCGTTGTGGCTGCGTGCGGGTGGCACCTTGTCGCCCCCGGAGCGCGCCGAGTACGAGTTGTTGGTGGTCGAGTGGGCGGAGGCGATCCGCGAGCGGGGCATCGAGGCCGCCTGAGCCGGAGCGCGGCGCCTACGGCCGCGGGTGCGCCAGCACCTCGTCGGCCACCGGGTACGGCCGCTCGGCGGGGAGCAGCGCCGCCGCCCGCTCCGGCTCTCCGGCCCGCACCAGGCCGTGGATCCGCGTGGCGAGCGGGGTCACGTCCTCGATACCGACGATCCACTCGTCGGCGTACCGGGCGGCCGCCTCGCCCGCCAGGCCGAGCTGCAGCGACCGGTGCGGCAGCGGGTCGAGGCGCAGGTCCCGCTCCGGGTCCCACTGCACGCGGGCCGGGGCCCGCCGCAGCTCCCGCCGCCAGGCGGCCTCGTCCTGGTGCAGGCCCGGCACGTAGTGCGACAGGCAGGAGTGCCGCAGGGCCCACTCGAAGCCGGCCCGGTCGATCTCGACGGCGAGGACGGTCTCCTGGCCCTCCTTGGTGCCCCAGCCGCAGCGGTACATCATCCACAGGAAGGACGGCTTGATCCAGGTCATCCTCTCCCGCTTCCAGGAGGACGGGAAGCGGCCGGTGCGGGCCGCCGGGCCGCCGATCCCCGGGCGGTAGGCCTGGTAGACGGTGACCGTGGACTCCGTGTGGCGGGCGCGGACGCGGAACTTCGGTTCGGGTTCGACTGGACGTTCGTTCACCCGGACAGGTTGCGCCACGCGTCACACGCTGCACCACCGGATATCGGCACGTCGGCCCGGTCCCCGGCCCGGTGCGCCCGGCACCGGGCCGGGGGCGCGGCGTGCGGAGCCGGTGCCGGGGGCCGGGGACCGGGTCGCCGGCCGGTTCTCCCCCGGCGGGACCCGGCCGTCTGTCGAGGATCGCCTCCGGCACGCACACTGGGGTCAGCCCTGGGTAGGGAGCATCCGTATGAGGACGATCGACCGCTGGCTGACCTCCCCCTGGCGCCGCTCCTGCGCCGCCGCCCTCGCGGGTGCCCTGCCCGTCTTCGCGTTCCCGGCGCCCTCGCTGTGGTGGTTCGCGTACCTCGCCCTGGTCCCGTGGATCCTGCTGGCCCGCGCGGCGCCGACCGGACGGCGGGCGGCGTACGACGGCTGGTGCGGCGGCTTCGGCTTCATGGTGGCCGTGCACCACTGGCTGCTGCCCAGCCTGCACGTGTTCATCTTCCTGATAGCCGGGCTGCTGGGCGTGCTGTGGGCGCCCTGGGGCTGGCTGGTGCGCCGGTTCCTGAGCGGGGTGCCGACGCCGGGGCGCGGCGCGGCCGCGCTGCTGGTGCTGCCGTCGGCCTGGCTGATGGTCGAGCTGGTCCGGTCCTGGCAGGGGCTCGGCGGGCCCTGGGGCATGCTCGGCTCCAGCCAGTGGCAGGTGGGCCCGGCACTGCGGCTGGCGTCGGTGGGCGGCGTGTGGCTGCTCAGCTTCCTGGTGGTGGTGGTGAACGTGGCGGCGGCGGTGCTGGTGTCCGTGCGCGGGGCCCGCGTGCCCGCGGTGGCCTCACTGGTCGCCACTGCCGCAGCGGCCTCGGCCGCGTGGGCGTGGGCGCCGCGCCCGGAGGTCGACGGGCGGGTGCGCGTCGCCGTCGTCCAGCCGGGGATCGTGGACGGGCGGGACGGTGCGGGGAGGCGGTTCGACCGCGAGGAACGGCTGACCCGGCGGCTGGCCGGCCAGGGCGTCGACCTGGTCGTGTGGGGCGAGTCCAGCGTGGGCTTCGACCTCGACGACCGGCCCGACCTGGCCCGGCGGCTCGCCGCGCTCTCCCGGCGGACCGGTGCCGACGTGCTGGTCAACGTGGACGCCCGCCGCTCCGACCGGCCCGGCATCTACAAGAGCTCGGTGCTCGTCGGCCCGAACGGCCCGACCGGTGACCGCTACGACAAGATGCGGCTCGTCCCGTTCGGCGAGTACATACCGGCCCGTTCGCTCCTCGGCTGGGCCACCTCCGTCGGCCGTGCCGCCGGGGAGGACCGACGGCACGGCACCGGGCAGGTCGTGATGGACGTGGGGCACGGACTGCGGGTCGGCCCGCTGGTGTGCTTCGAGACCGCGTTCCCGGACATGAGCCGCCACCTCGCCGAGGACGGCGCGGACGTGCTCCTCGGCCAGTCCTCCACCTCGTCCTTCCAGAGCAGCTGGGCACCCGCGCAGCACGCCTCGCTGGCCGCGCTGCGCGCCGCCGAGACCGGCCGCCCCATGGTCCACGCGACCCTGACCGGCGTCTCGGCCGTCTACGGCCCGGACGGCCGGCGCCTTGGCCCGTGGCTCGGCACCGGCGCGGACGCCGCACGCGTGTACGACGTGCCGCTCGCACACGGCACCACCCCGTACGCCCGCCACGGCGACTGGCCGGTGCACGGCGCCGTGCTGGTGCTGGCCGCCCTGGGCGCGGCCGAGGGCGTGCGGACGCTCAGGCTGCGCCGGGCCGGTCCACGACGGCCCGTATCACCCGCTCGCACAGTTCGTGAGTCGCCAGCGCGTCCCGGGCGCTGAGCACCTCGCCCGCGCGGACCGCGTCGAGGAACACCAGCACCGCCTGCTCGATGCCGCGCTGCCGGGCCACCGGCACCCAGTCGCCGCGCCGGCGCACCGTCGGCTGTCCCTTGTGGTCGACCACCTCGGCCAGGTTGAGCACCTGGCGCTTGGTCTCCTGGCCCGAGACCTCCAGGACCTCCTCGGCCGAGCCGCTGAGGCGGTTCATCACACCGAGCGCGGTGAAGCCGTCGCCGGCCAGCTGGAGCACCACGTGGTGCAGGAGCCCGGCTTCGGTGCGGGCGCGCACGGTCACGTCGTCGACGGGGCCCGGCACCAGGAACCGCAGCGTGTCGACGACGTGGATGAAGTCGTCCAGGATCATCGTGCGCGGCTCCTCCGGCAGTCCGACCCGGTTCTTCTGCATGAGGATCAGCTCGCGCGGGTGGTCCAGGCACTGCGCGTAGCCCGGGGCGTGGCGCCGGTTGAAGCCCACGCGGAGGGAGACGCCGCGCTGTTCGGCCAGGGCCACCAGACGCCGGGAGTCGGCGAGTTCGTAGGCGAGCGGTTTGTCCACGTAGGTGGGGACGCCCGCCTCCAGCAGCCGGGTGACGATCCCGGGGTGGACGTCGGTGGGCGCGTGCACGAAGGCGGCGTCGAGGCCCGCGTCGAGCAGGGAGTCCAGGGTGGGGTGCCGCCGGTCCGGGGGCAGGTGCAGGCCGTCCGCGACCCGGGTCAGGGTGGCGGGCGTCCGGGTCTGCAGGTGGAGGTCGATCCCCGGCTGCGTGCCCAGCACCGGAAGGTACGCCTTCTGCGCGATGTCCCCGAGCCCGATGCAGCCGACCTTCACGTGCTCTCCCTACCGGTTCCCTGCGGGTGCCTTCCGGAAGCATACGGGGACCGCCGGGCACCGCGGTGCCCGGAAATGCCCGGGCGGGAAGCCCGCCGGGGCCGGGAAGCGGGCACGGCGGGCCCGTCCGCCTCCGGCGCGAGCGGATCGGCGGCGGCGCGTCCGCCCGGCACGTCGCGGCGTCAACGTCCGCCGGGCAGGGCACTCCTTACGGGGCACGAGACCACCCGTGCGGAGGTATTTCCCCCGGGTGCACGGTGCCGGGGCGGGGGCCGACCCAGCAGAGTGGTGCGGGTGCATCGAACCACGACCACCGCAGCGCTTCTGGTCACCGTGGCCGTCTCGGCCCTCTCCGGCTGCATGACGGTTCAGCGCCCGGCGGCCCCCGGTCCCCCACCGGGCACCGCGCCCTCGCAGCAGACGGCGCCCCGGCCCGACGGCAGTACGCAGTCGCACCCCGTACAGGCGCCGGCGCGGGAGGGACTGGAAAAGGTCGGCCCCTCCCGCGCCCCCCGGCACAGCGAGCCGGCCGCCCCGCCGGCCGCGCACCGCCCGCCGCTGCCGCCCGCCGCGCCCCGGCCGCGCCCGGACCGCCCGCGAAGGCCGTACACCGACGTCCCGGACCTGCCCCGCTCCGTCCCGAACGCCTCCGACGTGTGCGCCCTGGGCAGGAAGTACGGCGGCTGGCGCAGGAACAGCCCCGAGGCACGGATCTGCGAGCGGGCGTACGGCCACTGACACGGGATTCCGCTGCGGTCCCCGGCCCGGCGGACCCGGCGGACGTCACCGCGGGCCGGCCGCCGCGCCGCTCCCCGGCCCGGACGGATCCGGCCCGCCGGCGCGCGAACCCCGCCCGGTTCGGCCACCGGTGCAGCGGTCACCGGCCGCCGCCGTCCGGGGGGCCGTCCTCGCCCAGCCGTGACTCCAGACGGCCGATCGCCGCCCGTACGCCGTCGCCGTACCCGTCCTCGGGCAGGGACGCGGCGGCGTGGCGGGCGCGGCGCAGGTGGGCGCGGGCGGCCGCGGAACGGCCCAGCCCGACGTAGTCGGCGGCCAGGTTGAGGTGCAGCGAGGGGAGGAAGCCCCGCAGGCCCGGCGGATCACCGGCCCCGCGCCCGTCCGCGAGTTCCTCCGCGGCGGCCAGCGCCCTCAGGTCCCAGGCCAGTTCGTCCACGGGGTCGTCCTGGGTGTCGGCGAGGTAGTGCGCCAGCGTGCAGCGGTGCAGCGGGGGCCCGCTCTCGCCCAGCTCCGCCCACAGTTCCAGGAAGCGGCGCCTGGCCTCCTCCCGGTCGCCGCCGTGGTGCAGGATGACGATCTGCCCGATCCGCGTCAGCACGGCGTCCGGGGCCGCCTGCTCCTGTCGCTCCGCCACCACGTCCTCCGGGCCCACGTCGGCCGTCTCGCCGGCCACCTGCCCCGACGCTAACCGGAGCCACCGGCATTCCGGGGCAGGCGGCCCCGTACGACACGGCCCCGCCCCGTGTCGTACGGCGTCTCAGCCCAGGTCGGGGATCCGCCAGTCGACCGGGTCGTGCCCCTGGCGGGCGATCGCCTCGTTGATCTGGGTGAACGGGCGGGAACCGAAGAACTTCTTCGCGGACAGGGGCGAGGGGTGGGCGCCCTTGACCACGGCGTGCCGGGTCCCGTCGATCAGCGGGAGCTTCTTCTGCGCGTAGTTGCCCCACAGCACGAAGACCGCCGGGTCGGGGCGGGAGGCCACCGCGCGGATCACCGCGTCCGTGAACCTCTCCCAGCCCCGGCCCTTGTGCGAGTTGGCCTCGCCGCCCCGGACGGTGAGCACCGCGTTGAGCAGCAGCACGCCCTGCTCGGCCCAGGGCATCAGGTAGCCGTTGTCCGGGATCGGCAGGCCCAGCTCCGCGTGCATCTCCTTGTAGATGTTCCGCAGGGAGGGCGGCGTCTTCACTCCCGGACGGACGGAGAAGCACAGGCCGTGGCCCTGACCCTCGCCGTGGTACGGGTCCTGGCCGAGGATCAGGACCTTGACCTTCTCGTAGGGCGTCGCCTCCAGCGCGGCGAAGACCTCCTCGCGCGGCGGGTAGACAGGACCCTTCGCCCGCTCCTCCTCGACGAACTCGGTCAGCTCCCTGAAATAGGGCTGCTGGAGTTCGTCGCCCAGAACCCCGCGCCAGGACTCGGGCAGCATGGCGATGTCGGTCACGTCAACGTCCTCACGGTGTGCGGTCACTTGCAGGTCTCAGAACCTACAGGCGGCCGCTGACAACCGTTGCCCGGTAGGCCTCTCACCAGCTGGTCTTGCGGTGCAGCTCCCACATCGTCATGATCGTGGACGGGTCGAGGGCCTGTTCGCCACCGGAGATGTCGTCGCTGGCCGCCACGTACTGCCGGCCCTGCCACAGCGGGATGAGCCGGGCGTCGTCCACCATGATGCGCTGGGCCGACTCCAGGTCCTTCATCACCTTGGCGCGGTCGCTCTCGGCGCGCGCGTGCGGCAGCAGCACCGAGGTGATCTCCTTGGCCGGGTAGGGCGTACCGAGGGCGTTGTGCTCGCCGACGAACGGGGCGATGAAGTTGTCCGCGTCGGGGAAGTCCGGGAACCAGCCGCGGCCGAACACCGGGTACTCGCCCTTCTGGTAGCCGACCACGTAGGTCTTCCAGGGGCGGCTTTTGAGGGCGACCGTGAACAGGCCGGAGTCGTCCAGCTGCCGCTCGAGCTCCCGGAACATCTCGGCGGTCTCGGAGCCGTAGCGGTCGGTGGTGTACCAGAGGGTGAGCGGGACCGGCCGGGTGATGCCCGCGCCCCTGAGGATTTCGCGCGCCTTGGAGACGCTCGGGTCGCCGAAGTCGTCGAAGAAGGCGGTGGTGTGCCCGGTCAGGCCCTTGGGGACCATGGAGTACAGCGGGTCCACGGTGTCCTTGTAGACCTTGTGCGCGATGGCTGCCCGGTCCACGACCTGGGCGACGGCCTTGCGCACGGCGGGCTGCCCGGCCCAGGGGTCCTCGGGGTTGAACACCAGGTAGCTGATGTCCGTGCCGGAGCCGTCGACGAGCTGCAGGTCGGTGGTGCCGTGCTGCTGCAGGGCGATGATGTCGTTCGCGGCCAGGCCCCGGTAGGTGACGTCGATCCGCTTGTCGCGCAGCGCCTCGACCATGGCGCGGGAGTCCTGGAAGTAGCGGATGGTCACCGCGTCGTTGCGGCGCTTGGCGAACCCCTTGTAGTTGCCGTTGCGGACGAGGACGGCCTGCTTGCCCTCCTGGTACGACTGGAGTCGGTACGGTCCGGAGCCGAAGACCTCGCCGTCCTTGCGCAGGGAGTCGGCCGGGTAGTCGTCGGGGTCGACGATGGACATCGCCGGGGTGGCCAGCACGAACGGGAAGGTGGCGTCGGGGTGGTCGAGGTGGAAGACGACGTCGCGGTCACCGGCCGTGTCCACGCGGTCCAGGCTGTCGAGCAGCCCGGCGGGGCCGCTGGGGGCGTCGATGGTGCGGATCCGGTCGATGGAGTGCCGGACGGCCTCGGCGTCCAGCGGGTCGCCGTCGGCGAACTTCATGCCCGCGCGCAGCGTGCAGCGGTAGGTGCGACTGGTGGAGTCGGTGAACCGGCAGCTCTCGGCGGCGTCGGGCTGGGGGGTGGTGGCGCCGTTCGGGTAGGCGAGGAGCGTCTGGTAGATGTTGCGGAACAGTTCCCAGGAACCGTCCCAGGCGGCGGCCGGGTCCAGGGTGCTGGGAGCGCTGGTGGTCCCCACGACGATCGGACTCTCGCTGTCCGGATCGCCGTTGGAGAGCAGACTGCATCCGGCCACCAGGGAGAGGGACGCGACCGCCGCGACTCTTCGCAGGAATCGGTTCCGGTTGAACACGCGCACGCTCCTCGATCTGCCGTACCAAGGGTCGGCAGACCATACCGCAGCGTCCGGCCCTGCGAACCTCCCCTGGAACAGGGCTTTTTGATCGATTGCGCCATGACGACGTTGTCATTCCGCCGCGCGCTCCCCGGGCGGTGCTCCGGGTGCCGTTCGCTGGGACACGGCACCCGGAGCAGACGGCCGGGCGGCCGGAAAGGGAACCGCCGGCCCGTGCCGACCGGCCCGTCCCGGCCACCCGCGGGTCAGCCCACGCCGGCGTTGAGGAAGATCCCGCCGTCCACGACGAGCGTCTGGCCGGTGACCCAGTCGGACTGCTCGGAGGTGAGGAACGCGGCGGCCCCGCCGATGTCGGAGGGCACGCCGAGCCGGCCGAGCGGGTAGGCGGCGGCCGCCTCGGCCTCCCGGCCCTCGTACAGCGCCTGGGCGAACTTCGTCTTCACGACGGCCGGGGCGATCGCGTTGACCCGCGCCTTCGGCGCGAACTCGTGCGCCAGCTGCTGGGTCAGGTTGATCATCGCGGCCTTGCTGACGCCGTAGGCGCCGATGAACGGCGAGGGCGCGATGCCCGCCACCGAGGCGATGTTGACGATGGCGCCGCCGTTGTCCTTCTGCCAGGCGTGCCAGGCCTTCTGCGCGAAGCCGAGCGCGGAGATCACGTTGGTCTCGAAGACCTTGCGCGCCACCTCCAGGTCGAGGTCGGCCATCGGCCCGAACACCGGGTTGGTGCCGGCGTTGTTGACCAGGAAGTCGATGCGGCCGAAGGCCTCCATGGCGCGCCCGACGGCCTCGGCCTGGTGGGCGAGGTCGTGCGCCTTGCCGGCGACGCCGATGACACGGTCGGAACCGAGCTTCTCGACGGCCTCCTTCAGGGCGTCCTCGTTGCGGCCGGTGATGCACAGGCGGTCGCCGCGCGCCACGAGCGCCTCGGCCACGCCGTAGCCGATGCCCCGGCTGGCGCCCGTGATCAGGGCGACCTTGCCGGACAGCTCCGGGAGTTCAGTCATGTCCGTGTTCTCCGCGTTTCCCGAGTGCCTAGTTGAGCGGTCCGCCGGCGACGTACAGCACCTGGCCGGAGACGAAGCCGGCCGCCTCGCCGGTGAAGAAGGCGATGGCGTTGGCGATGTCCTCGGGCTCGCCGACGCGCTGCACCGGGATCTGGGTGGCGGCGGCCTTCTTGAAGTCCTCGAAGCCCATGCCGACGCGGTCGGCGGTGGCCTTGGTCATCTCGGTGGCGATGAAGCCGGGGGCGACGGCGTTGGCGGTGACGCCGAACTTGCCCAGCTCGATGGCGAGGGTCTTGGTGAAGCCCTGCAGGCCGGCCTTGGCGGCCGAGTAGTTGACCTGGCCGCGGTTGCCGAGCGCGGAGGAGGAGGAGAGGTTGACGATCCGGCCGAAGCCCGCGTCGACCATGTGCTTCTGGACGGCCTTGGTCATCAGGAAGGAACCGCGCAGGTGCACGTTCATGACGGTGTCCCAGTCGGAGACGCTCATCTTGAACAGCAGGTTGTCGCGCAGCACGCCCGCGTTGTTCACCAGGATCGTCG
Source organism: Streptomyces sp. TG1A-8 (assembly GCF_030499535.1). Classification (NCBI taxonomy): domain Bacteria; kingdom Bacillati; phylum Actinomycetota; class Actinomycetes; order Kitasatosporales; family Streptomycetaceae; genus Streptomyces; species Streptomyces sp. TG1A-8. Next base: position 5,955,305 of record NZ_JASTLB010000001.1, on the reverse strand, counting down.
GGGCGCCCAGCTCCTCGGTGATCCGGGCGACGGCGGCCTCGACCTGTGCCTCGTCGGAGACGTCGGCGCCGACCGCGATCGCCTTGCCGCCGGCCGCGGTGATCTTCTCGACGGTGTCCTTGCAGGCGGTCTCGTCGAGGTCGATGACGGCGACCGCGCGGCCCTCGGCCGCCAGTCGTACGGCGGTGGCGGCGCCGATGCCGCGCGCCGCGCCGGTGACGACCGCGACCCGCTGTTCGGTGGTGGACATTGCTGCTTCTCCTCGTCCTTGAGAGAATCTTAATGCGGTGAGCGACCGCTTAGTACCTTCGGTACCCGTGACGCTAGAAGTCCTGGCACCCGGTGTCAACGGCGCGCCCGGATGGTGTGATCCATTACCTCACCAGGAGGTCCAGCAGGCGCTCGGTCTCGGCGGCCGGATCGGTGGTCAGGCCGGTGTGGACGGGGCCGGGCTGCACGACGGTGGAGCGGGGCGCGATGAGCCAGCGGAAGCGCCGGCCGGCGTCGTCGCGGGCCGCGGGCCCGGCCGCCTCCCCGCCGGCGCACACGCGCTCGACGGCCCCGAGCGCGGCCCGCACCCCGGCGACGTCGGCGTCCGGGTCGAGGGCGAGCAGCCGGGGCGCGTCCAGGTGGGTGCGCGCCCCGACGTAGGCCTGGGCGCGGCAGTAGACGACCACGCCGGCGTTGATGCACTCACCGCGCTCCACCCGGGGGACGACCCGCAGCAGGGCGTACTCGAACACGTCACGGTCGCCGCCCTGGCCCGCCCGGGTGATGTGGCGTTCGGTCACATGGCCGGCCATGTGGATGTGGTGCTCACTCATTTGCCCTCCTCGATCCCGGTGATGCGTTCGTGGATGCCGGCCGCCCGGGCGAGCAGGGGCCGCGCGTAGGCCCGGCGGAGGTCGTCCGGGTCGGTGAAGCCGGGCTCGCCGGCCAGCCAGGCGTCGGGGATCTCGGCGGTGACCTCGGCGAGGAGGTCCTCGGTGACCCGGGGGGCCAGGTCGGCCGCGGCCGAGGCGACGTCCGGGGCGAACCGGGCGAGGGCGTGGTCGCAGGCGTCGTAGGGGCGGGCGGCGGAGGTTTCGGCGGAGGGCCAGTTGTGCTGCCAGATCATCGTGGCGCCGTGGTCGATGAGCCACAGTTCACCGCGGTGCACCAGCAGGTTGGGGTTGCGCCAGGACCGGTCGACGTTGTTGACCAGCGCGTCGAACCAGACGATCCGCCCGGCCTCCTCGCGGCCCACCGGGAAGGCGAGCGGGTCGTAGCCGAGGGCGCCGGAGAGGAAGTCCATGCCGAGGTTGGCGCCCCCGCTGGACCGCAGCAGCTCCTGCACCTGCGGATCGGGCTCGCCGAGTCCGAGCACGGGGTCCAGCCCCACGGTGACCAGCCGGGGCGTCCGGAAGCCGAGCCGCCGGGCCAGTTCGCCGCAGACGACCTCGGCGACCAGCGTCTTGCGGCCCTGCCCGGCGCCGGTGAACTTCATGACGTACGTCCCGAAATCGTCGGCCTCGACGAGCCCCGGCAGCGAGCCGCCCTCACGCAGGGGCGTGATGTAGCGGGTCGCGGTGACCTCTTTCAACATTTTCCCAGGCCACCCGTTTCTTCAGCCTTGTAATCCACCACCGACTTGGAGGAGCACAGCAGCGGGAACCACCCGTCGACGGCCCGGGGGCGCTCGGGGGGTCCGGCCGGCATGCGGTTCCCCCTGCTTCCCGGGCAGTCCGCCGACGGCGGCGCGCCCCTTGCTTCCGGCCTCCGGCACGAAGTGAGCATAGTAACCGAGGGTGATCGCGGGTGAGGAGCGCCCGGGCCACCGCACCGAGGTCACGCCGGACTCCCCGGCCGCCGGCACGATCGGTGCACAGGGGTGCCGCAGCACGTGGAAGCCGTCCTTCGGGGCCGCCACGGCCGGGGTCCCGTTCCCCCGGCCGTTTCCCCCGGCCGTGGGCGGGAGCCGGTCCGGGCCGATCCGACGGGAACGCCACAGGAAGCACGGCCACTGCCGTCCGAGGCGTTCGGGGTGGCCCGGCAGGACCGCCCCGGGCAGCCGGGCGGGGTCGGGGCGTCGGACGGACCGGGGCGTCGGACGGGCCGGGGCGGACGCGTCAGGGGCGCAGCAGCGCCTTGATGGCGCGGCGCTCGTCCATGGCGCGGTAGCCCTCGGCGACCCGGTCGAGGGGGAGGGTGAGGTCGAAGACCCGGCCCGGGTCGATGCGGCCGTTCACCACCGATGCGATCAGGTCGGGCAGGAAGCGGCGCACGGGGGCCGGGCCGCCCCGCACCGCCACGTGCGAGTCGTACAGCTCCCGTCCGTCGATCCGCACCCCGTGGGGGACCCCGACCATGCCGACCGCACCGCCGGGGCGGGCGCAGTGCAGGGCCTGCCGCACCGACTCGGGGGTGCCGACGCACTCGAGCACCGAGTCGGCGCCGATTCCCCCGGTGAGCTCCCGGACGTGGGACGCGGCCTCGGGGCCCCGCTCGGTCACGATGTCGGTGGCTCCGAACTCCAGCGCCAGTTGCCGACGGGGGACGTGGCGGCTCATGACGATGATCCTCTCCGCGCCGAGTTCCCTCGCGGCGAGCACGGCGGACAGGCCGACCGCCCCGTCGCCGACGACCGCCACGGTGGCACCGGGCAGGACGCCACCCGCCACCGCCGCGTACCAGCCGGTGCCCGCCACGTCGGAGAGGGCGAGCAGACTGGGGAGGGAGTGCTCGGCCGGCGGACCGTCGAGGGCCACCAGGGTGCCGTCGGCCCAGGGGATCCGGACGTACTCGGCCTGGCTGCCGTCGATGAACTCCCGCTGCGGGCAGGACGTCTGGTATCCGTTGCGGCAGGTTTCGCAGGTGTTGTCCGAGGCGAAGAACGAACCGATCACGAACTGGCCCGGGGTGAGGGTCCGCACCGCCCTTCCCGTCTCCTCGACGACACCGACGTACTCGTGGCCGATCGGGTGCGGTGCGCCGATGGGACGGATGCCCCGGTATTCCCACAGGTCGGAGCCGCACACGCAGGTGACCAGGACCCGGATCACCGCGTCGGTGGGATGGAGGGGCACGGGGTCGGGGACGTTCTCCACCCGGACGTCACCGGGTGCGTGGATGAATGTGGCTCGCATGGGTCTTTCTCGTCGTTCGACGGGGATCAGGTGTCGGAGGCGGAGCGCGGGACCCAGCCGTGGGCGGCTCCCGCGTGGATGAGTGACTGCGCGTATCGCCACAGGTCCGCGGAGGCGTCCTTGATGAGGGACTTGCGGGCGAGGACGTCGTTCGCGGTGACTCCTGGCGTACGCCATGTGCCGCCTCGATTGCCGTAGTTGAGCAGCAGCGGCTGGAGGCGGTCCATGGCCTTGGCGAACCGTGCCTCGGGGGTGACCCGGGCCTCGAACTCGTCCCAGAGGCTCCGGAAGCGGGCGCTCTGGTCCGCGGGCAGGAGGGAGAAGAGCTGCTCCGCCGCCCGCTGTTCCCTCGCCTCCTGGTCCACGAGGGCCTCGGTGTCGTACACGAAGGTGTCCCCCGCGTAGATCTCCACGAGGTCGTGGACCACGACCAGGGCGAGCACCCGGCCCACGTCGAGCGGTTCGTCGGCGTACTCGGCGAGTACGAGGGTCAGCAGGGCCAGGTGCCAGGAGTGTTCGGCGTCGTTCTCCCTGCGGTCCGCGGCGAGCAGCGGGCTGCGGCGGAAGACGTTCTTGAGTCGATCGGTTTCCATCACGAACTCGATCTGGCGGCGCAGCCGGTCGGGTGTCGTGTCGGGCTGTGGGGGGAGGGAGGCGGCGAGCCGGGACGGGTCGGCGCCCGGCTCGGCCGCCTCCGCGGGCCGCTGGGATCCGTCGTGCGCCGGCGTCCCCAGGGGCCCGCTCACGCCGTCGTCCCCTCTGCCGCGACGTCCGGCGCGACCGGGCTGATCGTGTCCCCGATGTCGCCGAGGAGCAGGGTTGCCGGGGCACCGGGGTCCACCGAGTAGAACGTGTCGTTGAGGACGCCGGAGACGTGGCCGGCGTGGAGGGTGAGGGTGAGGCCCAGCTGCTGTGCGCACCGGACCAGGGCGAGGGCTCCCTCCTCGGTCGCGTGGCAGGTGAAGACGTCGATCACCGCTCCGGGAGCCGCCGCCAGCCGCATCATCGCCATCAGGGTCACCCCGCTCGCCACGACGCCGTCGACGATGACCAGGCGGTCGGCCGCGGCGGGCAGTCGTCCGTCCACACCGACGAGGAGGCCGCCTTCTGCGGGCATGCGCTTGGCCTGCGGCGTCCAGCACCGGTCGTGCGGTATGACGCCGAGCAGTTCCGCCAGGATGCGTCCCTCGCGTTCGGGTGCCAGCACGGCCGCCCCCGGAAGGGACGCGGCGTCGGCCGCCTGGACCGGGAGCATGGCGTAGATGTCGAGGAGGGCCCGGAGGTAGCGGTCGCGGTCGGCGTGCCGCGGTTCGGGCAGGTTGGCCACGGAAGTGACCGTGGCCATGCGGTCGATCACGTCAGGGCGGGTGCCGGACGCGACGCGCACGGTGTCCGGCAACGTGCCCGGGGCGTGCAAGGAGCCCAGTGCCCGCCGGTCGAAGTGGATCAGCTGCTGGAAGCGGGTGCCGTAGCGCTCCTCATGACGTTCCACCGTGCGGACGGCGTCCGGGGAGAGACCGGACCGCGCCACGGGTCGAGCTGTGCTCATCGCAATCACCTCTGGTTCGGGGATGTCCTGGTTCTCGTTCAGGATCGCGGGGTGAATTTCACCGGCAGTGAATCGAAGCCCCACAGCAGGTTCGAGCGCAGCCGGCGTACGGGGCCGGCCTTCTCGGCGGCCTCGACGCGCCGCACGAGTTCGTCGAACATCACGGTGAGTTCGAGCTTGGCGAGTGCCGAGCCGATGCAGTAGTGGTTTCCCTGGAGGAAGCTCAGGTGGCGATTGGGCGATCGGTCGACGAGGAAGCGTTCCGGCTCGGTGAACACCTCGTCATCGCGGTTCGCCGACGGCAGCCACGCCACGACGTGGTCACCGGCGCGAATGCGCTGCCCGCCGAGTTCGACATCGACCCTGGCCGTGCGCAGGGCGTGCATGACCGGCGACGTGTACCGCACGACCTCCTGGATCGCCGACGGCATCACCGCCGGGTCCACGCGCAGCCTGTGCCACTGGTCCGGGTTCTCGATCAGGGCCAGCAGGCCGCCCACGGTGGCGTGCCTCGTCGTCTCGTTGCCGCCGGAGACGAGGGCGTCGCAGTTGTAGAAGATCTCCTGGTCGGTCAGCGGTACGCCGTCGATCTCCCCGTGGACCAGCGCGCTCATGAGGTCGTCCTGCGGGTCCCTCCTCCTCAGCTCGGCCAGGTCCTGGAAGTAACAGAGGATCTCCGTGTGGGCCTGTACCTTCCTGGCCTCGTCCGCTTCGTCGAGTGCCGTGGAACTCCATGCGAAACGCGTGCGCTCGACCATGAAGTCCCAGTCATGGGGCGGGACCCCGAGCATGTCGCAGATGACGGAGACCGGAAGCTGCTGGGCGACCCGCGTGAATTCGCACCCGCCCTCGGTGATCGCCCCGTCGATCGCCCGGGCCGCGGTCTTGCGCATGTTGCTTTCGAGCCGGTCGACCGTTCTCGGGGTGAAAGCGGAACTGACGACCTTGCGGATCTTGTCGTGCCGGGGCGGATCGGTGACGTTGAGCATCTTCCCGGTGGCGGCGGCCAGGACCCGCGGATCGGAGTCCAGTCGCATTCCGTTCGCCGAGCCGAACACGTCCGGATCGGTGAGCATCTCGGTGCAGAAGCGGTGGGTCATCACCGCCCAGAAGTACTCGCCGTTCTGCCGCCGGTTGCGGTACACGGGGTGCTCGGCACGCAGCCGCGCCCAGATCGGCTCCGGGTCGGCGTCCCGGTAGAGGAGGGGATCGGACAAGTCGATAGGCGTGTACATGTCCTCGTCTTCCGTGGTGGTCGGTGTGGTGGCCGGGGGTGGGGCGTCAGCCCAGGCCGTCCAGCACGTCGTTGAGGGCACCGAGGACCTCGTCCCGGCGTTCCGTCAGGTAGAAGTGGCCGCCGGGGAAGGAGCGGACGGTGCAGCGGCCGTCGGTCACCTCGGCCCAGGCGTCCAGCTCGTCGATGCTCACGGCGGCGTCCTGACGCCCCGCGAAGGCGGTGATGCCGATCGGCAGGGCCGGGTCACGGCGTCCGGTGTAGGACTGGACGAGCCGGTAGTCGTTGCGGACCGGCGGCAGCAGGACCTCGCGCAGGTCCGGGTCGTCCAGCAGGTGCGTGCCGCCGGCACCCAGGGATCCGAGCATGGCCACGAGCCGTTCGTCGTCCAGCAGGTGGGCTCCTTCCTGCCCCGGGAAGGGGCGCAGACGGTGCGGGGCGGCGCATCCCGAGACCACGAGGTGGCGCATGGCGTGCTGTTCGCCCGGCGTGGTGAGGCGGCGGGCGACCTCGAAGCCGAGCGCCGCGCCCATGCTGTGCCCGAAGATCACGGTTGGCGTGCCGGCGTGCGGGTGCAGTTCGTCCGCGACGCTCTGGGCCAGTACGTCCATCTCGGCGATGAACGGCTCGCCGATCCGGTTCTCCCGCCCCGGGTACTGGATCGCCCACAGCTCCACGTCGGGCGCCAGGCCCGCGCTCCAGTCCCCGAAGAACCCGGCCGAACCGCCGGCGTGCGGCAGGCACACCAGGCGCAGGCGTGCCGACGGCACGGGGCGGAGCTTCCGGATCCACCGGCTGCCGGTCGGTGGGCGCGGGCCCGTGGGGTGCGGTGGGCGCGGGGGCCTGCCGGTCGCCTCACGAGGCATGGGCCACCGGTTCGGACTTCAGCCGTACGACCGCTGCTGCCAGCGCTTCGATCGTCGGGGACGCGAACAGGACGCGGGCCGGGACGGACACGCCGAGCCGGGAGCGTATGCGGGACAGGAGCGTGGCCGCCAGCAGGGAGTGCCCGCCCAGCTGGAAGAAGTCGGCGTCGACGCTGATGCCCGGCCGGTCCAGGACCTCCTCCCAGACCGCTGCCAGGACGGCCTCGACCGGGGTGCGCGGCGCGATGTGGTCGGCCTCTGCGGGGGTGCTCGGCCCGGTGGCTGACAGGGCGGTGCGGTCGATCTTGCCGTTGGGGGTCAGGGGGAAGGCGTCGATGACGTGGATGGCCGCGGGGACCATGTACCAGGGCAGGTGGCGCCGGACGTGGGCCATCAGCTCGCCGTTGGCCGCATCGGCGCCGTCGCGCGCGACGACGTGGCACACCAGTCGCGTGTTCTGCGGGTCGGTGTCGTCGACGAGGGCGACGCAGCCCTGGATGTCCGGGTGGTCGCCCAGGACGAGTTCGATCTCGCCGAGCTCGACGCGGTAGCCGCGCAGTTTCACCTGGTGGTCGCGGCGGCCGACGAACTCGATGGCGCCGTCCACCGTCGACCGGACCAGGTCCCCCGTCCGGAACAGACGCTGTCCGGGCACCCCGGAGAAGGGATCGGCGAGGAACCTCTCCGCGGTCATCGCAGGCTTGTTGAGATAGCCGACGGCCACGCCTGCGCCGCCGATGTACAGCTCACCGACCGTTCCCGCGGCGACGGGCCGCAGGGCATCGTCCAGTACGTGGGCCCGCACGTCCTCGATGGGGTGTCCGATGGGAACGGACGGGGTGTCACCGCCGTCCCAGTCGGCCCCCGGCTCGAAGAGGGTCGACGTGATGGTGCCCTCGGTCGGGCCGTACACGTTGCACCAGCGGATGGCCGCGCCCACCCGAGTGTTCCAGGTGTCCAGGGCCCGCCGTTCCGCCTTCTCGCCCGCGACGATCACGACCCGGAGCGACGATTCCGCGGCCAGCCGGACGAGGCAGTCCTCTTCCAGGACCCAGCTGTGCCAGAACGCGGTCGGGATGCTGAGGAACGTCGTCTTGGTGTCGACGACCTGCTGGGTCAGGGCACGGAACGTCTGGCGCAGCGGATCCTCGCCGAGGACGAGCGTGGCGCCGTGCAGGAGGGGCGGGAAGATCTCCTCGGCGGCGGCGTCGAAACTCAGCGACCGGCACTGCAGTACGCGGTCCCCCGGGCCGAGCTGCAGTGTCCTGTTCACGGAGGCGGCGTGGTGGGCCAGTGACCGGTGCGTCACCAGCACTCCCTTGGGCCTTCCGGTGGATCCGGAGGTGTGGATGACGTACGCGGCGCTCGAAGGAGCGGTGCCGGCGTCCGGCGCGACGGGCAGGCCGTCGATGTGGCCCTGTTCCCTGTCGAGCCAGAGGGTTTCCCGCTCGTGGCCGACGAACAGGAAGCCCAGTGCTTCCTGCGTCAGCAGGAGCCGGGCTCCGGTGTCGTCCAGCACGTAGCGCAGCCGCTCCACCGGATACTCGGGGTCGAGCGGGACATAGGCCGCGCCCGCTTTCAGGATTCCGAGCAAGGAGATGACCGCCAGGGGTGTCCGCTCGACGCACAGGGCGACGAAGTCGCCGCGACCGACGCCCCGGTCGGCCAGGAGGCTGGCCAGCCTGCCGGACCTTTCGTCGAGTTCCCGGTAGCTGATCTCCTGGTCCCGCCAGACCAGCGCCGCCGTGTCCGGTGTCCTCGCCGCCTGTTCGGCGAACAGCGCGTGCACGCTCGGCCGGGCGTCCGCCGGATCCGTTCCGCCGTCGGCACCGGCCATGCTCTTCGGCCGGATGTCCGTCCAGTTCTCCTCGATGAAGGCGGCGGATTCCCGGGTGCTCGACGTCGAGCGCACGACGCGCCATCCGGGGGGCACGTCCAGGTGGCTCGCCCACAGCGAGTACTGCCCTTCGTCGTTGACCAGGACGAGGACGGATTCACCGGTCGAGTCGGGCATGGGAGGTCATCTCCTCGGGTTGCAACTGCAGGGCTGGGAGCCGGCACGCGCCGGGGAAACGCTGTGCCGTCGCGCGCGACGCGCCCTGGTCCAGGGACTCACCGTGGTCTTCGGCACCTGGCGGAGCGCGTCGATCAGGGGGTCGGGAGGGTGCTCGGCGGGCGCGGGACCGGTGTGGCCCCAGCCGGTCCCGGCACGGAGGCCTGCCGCGGGCCCGGCGGGGCCGGGCCGGGTCCGGCACGGGCGGGTCGCATCGTGACGCCTGCGACGGCGGCCCCCTCGGGCCGGAAGGCGCCCAGGGCGCCGGCGGACGGCACGGTGTCCTGCGCGGCGACCGCGGGGGCCGTTTCCCGAACGGCTCCCGGAAAGGACAGCGTCTGGGGGAGAACAGGGCCGCTCCGGCGCCCTGCACCAGGCGGCACGTGACGAGGACGCCGGCCGAGGGGGCCGGACCGCAGCCCAGCGAGGCAAGGGTGAAGGCCGCCACCCCGAGGGCGGAGAGGCGCCGGTACCCGTAGAGGGCGCCCACTCGTCCGCCCGTGATCAGCACGGCACCGTAGACGAGGGCGTGACCGCTGACGGAGAGTTCCGTCCGGGACACCGGCGCATGCAAGTCGTCATGGACGGTGGTCAGCGCGACGTTGACGATGAACTGGCCCATGGCCGCCAGGAAGGCGGCGACCACGGTCATGGCCGACGTGAATCGCTGAGTCCGGTTCACCACAGGCCGTGCGCGCTCGCGCGGTCGGGGCGGGCCCGGACGCGGGACCGCAGCCGCTCGTCGTGGACGTCCGGGGACGGGCCCCGCTCGCTCGCCGGGACCGCCCCGGTGGTGACGTGCCCCCGGAGCTCCCTGCGGGACGCGGGGGCCGCGGCCGGTGTGCCGAGCAGCTCGCGCACGCCCGCGAGAGGGGGTCCGTCCTCGGGGCGGCGGTCGAGGTGGGCGTCCGGCCGGGCCCGTGTCTGATGTGTGTCGACGCTCATGACATCCGGTCGTTGAAGTGGGTGGGCCAGGTCGCGGCGGTGGCGGCACGGTTCCGTGCCGCCACCTCGTGCGGGCCGGAGCGAGGTCCCCGGGGGACGGCGTGCTCGGGCCGGCCGGGATCTCGGCCTGGACGGGGGAGGTCGAAGGGTCCCGCGGAGGCGCCGTGCAGGAGGCCCACGGCACTGCCCGCCGCACGGCTGGAAGTGCCGGCCTGCCGGCGCGCGGTGGAGACGGCTCACCCGCGGGAGTCGGGGGATGCGTCTCCGGCGGCCGCGCGAGGTCCGGCTCGTCCCCGGCGCCGGTGACCGCGGTGACCGCGGTGACCCGGACGATTTGTCCGGAGAACCGGTCGCGGATTTCGAAGAGCGAGGCGGTGGGGTGTCCGCCGGTCCCGAGCGAGGACCACCGCTGTCCGCGCGGCCCGCTTTTCCAGGTGTTCCAGGGCCTCGTCCGGTCCGCCGGACAACTCCCGGGACAGCGGATCGCGCGGTATGGAACGCCGCACGGCCGCCGAGACGTCCACCTGCACCGGTTTTGTTCAGGAAGTGCGGCCCGCGGATCCGGCTGCCGGACCACGGTTTGCACGAAATCCGGGCACTCCGGGAGCGAACGCGTTACGGGAAGGCCGGAGGCCCGCCGCCCTGCCGGAAACCACGACACGACTTCACCGGAACGCGCACCGGGACGCCGAATTCCTCGAATTTCCATGAATTCTGAATTCTTTCACGAGTCCGACGGTCGGCCGAGTCGGACCACGCCGGATCCGGCGGCAGGAGAGGCCGACGCACAGCTCGCCACCATCACGCCTGGTCACCCGCTGACATGTAAGGATTCCCCCAGGCGCACCGACGGACGGGTCTCACCCCGACAACGGGAGGGAAAGTAACCTGCTGTCGAAATTTCACCAGCCGATGCGGCGCCAGCTCTTGCACAACTCCGCGCTCGTCTCTACACGTGAAGTACCTCCCTGTCCGATTATTCAGGTGCAGAAAGGGAACAATGCTCGGCCGTGCGGCCGGGCAGAGCCCTCTCACCACTCTCGACAAAGCTAACCCTACCCCGGCCGCCCCCCGTCAACCGTTGATGTCGGTGCACACTGAAGTTACGCGTGTAGAACTCAAATGGCGCCCACGAATAATGCCAGATACCCCCATGTCGGGCTGCGGCTTGAAAACGCTGGGCGATATTGACGCCGATAAATCTTTTTCACCCCGTGTAGGCGCAGGTCAAGCGGGTGTGGATGGCTCGGGTCGTGCGGTCGGCGCGCCGGAATGAGCGGCCGGACCCGCGTAGTGCCTGCCGGGATTTCAGCCAAGCCGAGGAGCGTTCGCCCGGGGTCGCCGGGGGCGGCGGGTCCGGGCCGACGGTGGAGTGACGCGGGGCAGGGCGTCGGCGTGCCGTCTGAACGGGCGGCGTCCGCGGACCGTACACCTGGACGGACCGCGAAACGCTCCGCGAAGGGAAGCCCCACATGACCAGCACATCGCTCGATTCCGCGGCGGGACCGGCCCGCCGCATTGTCATCGCGGCGGCCGGGGCGGCGGGGCTCACCGTCGCACTGGCCTCCTGCGGTTCGGAGGACGACTCCACCGAGAACACCTCCGCCGACTCGGCCGGCACCGTGCTCGGCAAGACGTCCGAGATCCCGGAGGGCGGCGGCAGGATCTACAAGGAGCAGGGAGTGGTGGTCACCCAGCCGACGGCGGGGACGTACCGGGCGTTCTCGTCGAAGTGCACCCACCAGGGGTGCGCGGTGACCACCGTCGAGAACGGCGCGATCGCCTGTCCCTGCCACCACAGCCGCTTCTCCGTCGCCGACGGCAGCGTCCAGGCGGGACCGGCGACCAGGCCGCTGCCGGCCGAGCGGATCACCGTCTCCGGCGACGAGATCAGACTCGCCTGAACCCGGGCCGCCCGGAGGACCGGAGCGCCCCGCGGGGACGCCGGGGAGGGACGGCCCGTTCCCTTCTGCGACGCGATGGCGGAGGATCACCCCCGGGGGCGTCCTCCGGCACGACGTGGGAGAAGGAAGGGGCCGCATGCCCGCAGCTCAGCAGCGCCGTGGCCGCAGGATCATGATGACGCCCGGCGAGCTGGACGAGTTCCTCACCGCTCGGCGCACCTGCCGGGTCGCGTCCGTCTCGGCGGACGGCGCGCCGCACGTGAGCGCGCTGTGGTTCGTCTGGGACGGCACCTCGCTGTGGCTGTACTCGGTGGTGCGCAGCAGGCGCTGGGCGCAGTTGCGCCGTGATCCCCGGGTGGCCGTCGTGGTCGACGCGGGCGAGGAGTACGACCGGTTGCGCGGGGCCGAGCTGTCCGGGCGGGTGGAGTTCGTGGGCGAGGTGCCGCGGACCGGGGAACTGTGCGCCGAACTGGACACGGTGGAGACGCTGTTCGCCCGCAAGTACCTCGGCCTGGAGGAGTTGCCGCACGACGGCCAGCACGCCTGGGCGCGGCTGACCCCGGAGAAGACCGTCTCCTGGGACTTCCGCAAACTGGGCGCGCGGTGACGCTCAGCCCAGTTGCCGGGCCGCCGCCTTCAGCGCCTCGACCGCCGCGCGGATCGACGGGCGGCGGTCGGCGTCGGCCCGCCAGACGACGTACACGTGGCGGCGCACCCGCTGTCTGAGCGGGACCGTCACCACGCCCGGCGGCACCGGGTGGCGGCCCAGCAGCGGCGCGATGCACACGCCCAGGCCGGCGGCGACGAGGCCGAGCTGGGTGTGGGTCTCGCCCGCGCGGTGGCCGACGATCGGCTCGACGCCCTTCGACCGCAGGGTGAACATCAGCCACTCGTGGCAGAACTCCCCCTGGCCCCAGGTGATCCACTCGTCCTCGGCGAACTCGGCGAGGTCCACCTCGTCCCGGTCGGCGAGCCGGTGTCCGGCGGGCATGGCGACATCGGCGGGGTCGTCCAGGAGGGCCGCCTTGACCAGGCCCTCGGGAACGGGCATCGGCTTGTTGTACCAGTCGAGGACGACCGCGAGATCGAGGTCGCCGCGGACGACGGCGGCGATGCCCTGTTCGGGCTCCAGTTCGCTGGAGCGCACCCGCAGGCCCGGGTGCCGCGCGCGCAGGGCGGCCAGCGCGGCCGGGAACAGGCCCCGGGCGGCGGTCGGGAACGCCGACAGGCGCAGTTCGCCGGCGACCCGGCCCCGGTGCGCCTCCAGATCGGACTGGGCCAGCTCCACCTGGGAGAGGATGCGTGCCGCGTGCTCGGACAGCAGCCGCCCGGCGTCCGTGAGCCGCACTCCGCGCCCGTTCTTGGCGAGCAGCCGCTGGCCGACCTCCCGTTCCAGCTTGCCCAGTTGCTGCGAGACGGCGGAGGTGGTGACGTGCAGCGCGTCGGCGGCGGCGCTCACCGAGCCGTGCCGGGCGAGGGCGTCCAGCGTGCGCAGGCGCTCCAGGTTCAACATGTAAGCGATCCTACGAGATACTCCGTGAGAAATCTCGATTGTGCTACGACGTTGGCTCCAGCATCGTTGGCGTCATGAGCACGGTCGCCACCTCCCGCACCCGGTCCCCCGCCCCGGCCCCGCCCCGGCCCCGTACCGACTGGCGGCTGCGTTTCGGTGTCCTGTCCCTGATCTGGGGCTTCAGCTTCCTGCTGATCAAGGTGGGCACGAACGGCTACGCGCCGTTCCAGGTCACGCTGGGCCGGCTGGTGTTCGGCACGGCGGTCCTGGGGGCGGCGATGGCCGTGAAGCGGGAGCGGCTGCCGCGCGGGGCGCGCCTGTGGGGCCGCATGGCGGTCGCCGCGTTCTTCCTCAACGCCCTGCCGTTCTCCCTCTTCGCCTACGCGGAGCTGACCGTCCCGTCCACGCTGGCCGGCATCTGCAACGCCACCTCACCGCTGTGGGGCATGGCCCTGTCCCTGGTCGCCCTGTCCGAGGACCGGCCGACGCGGGTGCGCTTCGCCGGCCTCGGCCTGGGCTTCCTCGGGGTGCTGACGGTCCTCGGCGCGTGGCAGGGCTTCCACGGACTGGACGCCGGGGGGACGGCGATGGCGCTGCTGGCCTCGCTGAGCTATCCGGTCGGCTGGATCTACGTCCGGCGGACACTGGCGGACACGGGGAACTCGCACCTGTCGATGACCGGCGCGCAGCTGCTGCTCGCCACCGTCCAACTGGCCGTGGTCACACCGCTGTTCACCTCGTTCCCCGCGCACCTTCCCCTCGTCCCGCTGCTGGCCGTCGCCGCGCTGGGGGCACTGGGCACGGGGCTGGCGGTCCTCATCCAGTACGGCCTGGTCGCCGAGGTCGGGCCCACCACGGCGCAGATGGTCACGTACTTCGTCCCCGTCATCGCCACGGCGGCGGGCGTCGCGATCCTCGGGGAGTCGCTGAGCTGGAACACGCCGGTGGGCGCGCTGGTCGTCCTCGCGGGGGCGGCGCTGACCCAGGTGCGGCGCGGCGGCTAGGACACGAGCCGCCCGGACCGGGCGGGACGGGCGGGCCCTCCTAGGCGTACGTGCGCACCGGTGCCGGGCGCATCGCCGCCGCCACCGCCTCGGCCAGGGGCCCGGTTTCCTCCGGGGTCAGGGCCGACACGGTGACGCGGATGCCGGGCGGGCTCGCCAGGCGGAAGCGCGCTCCCGGTGTGACCGCCCAGCCCGCGTGCAGGAGACGGGCCACCGCGCCGGTCTCGTCGGGGACGGGCACCCAGACGTTCAGGCCGCTGCGGCCGTGTGCCGCGACACCGTGCCGCGCGAGCGCCCCGATCAGGGCGTCCCGGCGGCTTCCGTAGGAGGCCGCCACCGCGCGGGTGTCCACCGCGCCGTCGCTCCACAGCCGCGCCACGGCCCGCTGGAGGAGCCGGCTCACCCACCCGGGGCCCAGCCGCTGCCGCCCGCGCACCCGGTCGACGGTGACGGCGTCCCCGGTGAACACGGCGAGCCGTAGGTCCGGTCCCCAGGCCTTGGCGACGGAACGCACGAAGGCCCAGTGCCGGGTGGCCCCGGCGAGGGGGTGGAGGGGCACGTCCACGATGCCGTGCCCGTGGTCGTCCTCGATCAGCAGCGTGCCGGGGTGTTCCCGGAGCACCGACCGCAGCGCACGCGCCCGCGCCGCGGTCACCGCGGCCCCGGTCGGGTTCTGCGCCCGGGCGGTGACGATCAGGGCGCGCGCGCCCGACCGCAGCGCACGGCGGACATCGTCGGGACGCGGGCCCTCGTCGTCCACACCGACGGGCAGGGGGCTCAGTCCGAGCGCCGGGACCAGGTCCAGCAGGCTCCCCCAGCCGGGGTCCTCCACCCCGACCGGGTCGCCCGGTTTCAGGTGCGCGGCGAGGACCCGCTCGACGGCGTCCAGCGAGCCGGAGGCCACGGCGAGGGGACCGTCCGGTACTCCGTCGGCGGCCAGGGCGGCACGGGCGAGCCGGGCGAGCTGCGGCTCGACGGGGTCGGACCCGTACAGCACCGGGTCCCGGTCGCCCAGGGCGGCTGCCGCCGCGAAGGCGTCCGCCAGTGGCGGCAGCAGCGTGGGGTCGGGGTTGCCGCCGGCCACGTCCCGCACCCCCGCGGGCACCTCCACCCGGATCTGCTCGCGTCCCGTGGTCGCCGGTTTGGACCGGACCCTGCTGCCCCGGCGTCCGGCGGTCTCGATCACCCCGCGCTCACGCAGGGTGCGGTAGGCGGCCGCCACCGTGTTGGGGTTCACCCCGAGGCGGGCCGCCAACTCCCGCATGGGCGGCAGCGGCCGGCCCGGTTCCAGCTCCCCGGCGCCGACCGCCCGTTCGACGCTGGCCGCGATCTCCGCTGCGCCCCGTCCCTGAATCGGATACTCTCCTAGCACAAAACCAATTATGCACTAGTGCAATGCATCCACCAAGGAGGGGACCGCCGTGCAGGAGACCCGGGAGACGTCCGCGCAGCCCGACGC
The DNA here is from genome assembly GCF_030499535.1 of Streptomyces sp. TG1A-8. Taxonomy (NCBI): domain Bacteria; kingdom Bacillati; phylum Actinomycetota; class Actinomycetes; order Kitasatosporales; family Streptomycetaceae; genus Streptomyces; species Streptomyces sp. TG1A-8. The sequence goes on along the minus strand of NZ_JASTLB010000001.1, from coordinate 5,939,653 downwards.
CTACACCCCGACCGACCGCACCGTGCCCACGCGGTCCGCGAACCGGGCGTCGTACGACAGGGAACTGGTGCACGCGATACTCGACGAGGGCTACGTCTGCCACCTCGGCTTCGTCCGGGACGGCGCCCCGGTGGTGCTGCCGACGCTCTACGGCCGGGTCGGCGAGCGGCTCTACGTCCACGGCTCGACCGGTTCGCGCCCGCTGCGGATGACCGGCGAGGCCGATCCGGGACTGGCGGTGTGCCTGACGGTCACCCACGTCGACGAGCTGGTGCTGGCCCGCTCCGCCTTCCACCACTCGATCAACTACCGCTCCGTGGTGGTGCACGGCGTCGCGCACGAGGTCACCGACCCCGAGGAGCGGCGGCTGGCCCTGGACGCGCTGGTGGACCACGTGGTCCCGGGCCGGGCCGCCGACTCCCGGCCCGCGAACAAGAAGGAGCTGGCCGCCACCGCGGTCATCCGCCTGGACCTGGACGAGGTCTCGGCCAAGGCGCGCACCGGCGGCGCCAACGACGAGCCCGCCGACCTCTCCCTGCCGTACTGGGCCGGCGTCGTCCCGCTCCGCAGGGGCTACGGCGCGCCCGTCGCCAACGCCGACCTGGCCCCCGGCATCGGGCTCCCGGACTACCTGGCGGCGCTGTGACCCAGGGCCTGCCGTCCGGATCCCGCGGGGTTCGCGGGGTCCGACCCGATCCGGGCGGGAGACTCCAGGGGCCGGGCGGACCCGCTCCCGCCGCCCGGCTCCGGGGCCTCGCCCACCGCGGGGCCCGCGACGGCACCGGGCATCAGCAGGACGCCGGCCGCGGTGGCCACTGTGAGCCGCTCGCCGAGCAGCGCGACGGCGAGCACGGCCGCGGTCACCGGCTCCGGCGGCACGACCACCCGGACGACGGCGAACCGGACGACGGCGGCTCCGGCGAGGTAGAGGGCGTGGGCGAGCGACACGAGATCTTCTCCGCGGAGGCGTACCCAGGGGTGCGGGAATCCGGGGCGACCCGCTTCGGCGGGGCGCACGGACTTCGCCCGTGGACAGCACCGTCCTGCCCGGCGCGGTGCGCCGGGCAGGGGTTTCCAAAGGCCCGTCTCAGGCGGCCGTTTCCCGGGTGGACAGCTTTCTTTCCCCGCCGCCTCCGCCGTCACCGGACGCCGGGCCGGTCGGGCTCCCCGCGGGCGACGAGGACTGCGCGATGAACGCGCCGAGGAGGACGACCGCGCCGCCGGCGATCTGCGGTGCCGACAGGCGTTCGCCGAGCAGCACCCAGGCCAGCACGGTCGCGACGACCGCCTCCAGGCAGGCCACGACGCCCGCGACCTGCGGGGACAGCCGGCGCACGGACAGCACGCCGGTGATGTACGCGACGACCGTGGCGACGAGCACGAGCCAGGCGAGCAGGGCGCCGGCCGGGACCGCGGTGCCGTTCAGGTGCGCCGGGCCGGCCAGCACCGACCAGTCCACGGTCCAGGGCCGGGCCACGGCGGTCAGGACGGCGGTGCCGACGAGCAGGCCGTGGGCGACGACCCCGAGCGGGTCCGGTGCCCGGTCACCGGCGTCGCCGCCCTGGCCGGACAGGACGAAGTAGCCCACCTGGCAGCAGGCGGCACCGAGGGCGCTCAGCAGGCCCAACGCGTCGAAGCCCAGCCCCGACCACACCTCCACCACACAGGCGAGACCGCCGACCGCCAGGACCACGCCGAGCGCGGCGGCCCGCGTCACGGGCCGCCGCTGCACGAACCGCACCCAGCCGAGCACGAGCGCGGGTGCCAGGTACTCGACGAGCAGGGCCACCCCGACCGGGATGCGGGAGAGCGCGGCGAAGTAACAGGCCTGGACCCCGGCGACGGCGAGCAGCCCGAACCCGGCGAGCAGCGCGGGACGGCGGCGCGGCAGGGCGCGGTGCCGCACGGCGAGCGGCAGCATGACGACAGCGGCACCGGCCACCCGCAGCCACACCACGTGCAGCGGGTCGAGGCCCGCCTCGATCAGCGGCTTCGCCGCGACCCCGGACCCACCGAAAGCCAGCGCCGAAGCGAGCGCGAGGCCGAGCCCGGCACCCCTGCCGTGGTCGCCGTAACGGCTGTCTGACGTATGCACGGGCACATGATGACAGGGGATGACATGAGCGTCACCCCCATTGGCACCTGTCTCACGGGGTGGACGGGAGGGCGCCGCCGGACCCGTCGCCGGTGCGCTGCGGCGCCCGGCCGCCGGTGCGGCCGCGCAGGTCGCCGCGGGGGATGCCGGCGCGTTCGAGGACCTCCACGGCCCGGGAGCGCGGATCCACGACGAGCACGGCGAGCAGGTCGGTGCCGGTGGCCACGGCGGCGCCGCGGCGCCGGGCGCTTCGGCGGGCCTCCGCCAGGGCGGCGGCAGCGGCGGGCGACCAGTCCCCGGCGTCTCCGCGTCCGGCACCGCGGTGGGCGGGACCGGGCACGGCGGGAAACGTGCCGGAGTCCCCTGCGGCGCCGGGACCGGGCACGGCGGGGAGCGGGCCGGAGTCCTCGACGGCGCCCTGCCAGCGCAGTCCGTAGCCGATGCTGCGCTGCACGAGGTAGCCCAGCAGCCGGGCGAGCTGCCCGGTGGCGGCGACGGCGGCGCGGACCTCCGGGTCGGCCTCCAGGAGCGAGTGGAGCAGATGGGCGGTGTCGGCCTGCCGGTCCCCGTCCCGCACGGCCCTGCGGCGGGCACCGGCGAGCACCGCCGCCAGCTCGGCACTGAGTCCGGCGTACTGGTCCGTGCGCGGGCCGCTCTGCTCCGGGGCCCGGCGGGTCATACGGGATGGCACACCCCCAGCCCATCAGCCCCGGGCCGCCGGGGCATCCGCGAAGGGGACCATCTTCGCGTCCCGCGCGGAGTGGACACCGCCGGCCGGAATCTCATCCTCACGGAGGAGATCAGGCCGGCTTCGCCCCGCGCGCACCCCCCGGGCCCCTCACCGGGGCGCCCGCGGGGCCGGACGCCCCGGCCCCGGCACTCGCGTCCGCCCACCGCTGCTCGTCACCGCCCGCCGACGCGGCGCCCGGCGGCTCAGTGCTCGTCGGCGAGGATGAGGTACAGCTTCCTGCGGGCGTCGTTGATGACGGCCAGCGCCTTCTCGCGCTGCTCCTCGGTGCCGGTCCTCCAGACCTGCCCGAAGGCCTCCATCAGGCTGAAACCGGCCTGGCGGATCTCGCCGAGGGCCTCCCAGTCGACACCGCGCGAGGCCTCCTCCCAGGGAGCCTGCGGACCCTCCTGCGCGGCGCTGCGGCCGCTGCCGGTGAGGGAGAACAGCTTCTTGCCGCCCTCGCTCTCACTGGTGATCAGACCCTCGTCCTCCAGCATCTGGAGGGTGGGGTAGACCGATCCGGGGCTGGGCTTCCACGCACCGCCGCTGCGCCCGGAGATCTCCTGGATCATCTCGTAGCCGTGCATGGGGCGGTCCTTGAGCAGGGCCAGGATCGAGGCGCGCACGTCACCGCGCCGCGCCCTCCCGCGCCCTCCCCCGCGCCCTCGCGGCCCCCAGGGCCCCGGCCCGAAACCTGGACCGAACCCGGGCCCGGGGCCGAAACCGGGACCCCCCGGCCCGAAGGGGCCGAAGGCGGCCCGCCGCCCGCCCCCTCCCCCCATGCCGCCCCGACCCCACCGGCCCGGGCCGTCCTGACGGTGTCCACGCTCGAATCCGTGGGTACGCATCACGATCTCCATCCCGTCGTACGAACTGTCACGTTCCAATCGCGTTCGTTACGCGATGACTCAACGATATATCGGAAACGGTCGCATGCAAACCCCCCGTCACCCCCGCCCGTGACCTGTCGCAGCGAAGTTCGACCGGTCTCACTGAAGATTGACCACTGGCAGGTTCGTCTCACCGAAGTTTGACCGTCGCTGTTCTGAGCCAGCGATCGGATGGTTTGTCAGCCGCGAACGGCGCGGGTGGCGACCGACACTGAGCGGCGGCCCTGTGCGCCCTGAGAGGATCAGGGCATGGCGGACTCACCTATGCAGATCAATGCCCTCATCGTCGATGCCACTGACCCTGAGCGGCTTGCCGCGTTCTGGTCCGAGTTGCTTGGCCGGCCAGTCGTGGGCCGCATGGGACCCTATGTATGGCTGCAGCGCGAGAACGGCCTGGGCCTGGGCTTCCAGGGAACCGGCGAGCCCAAGTCTGTGAAGAACCGTATGCACTTCGACGTCACCTCACCCGACCCGTCCGCAGAGCAACAGCGTGTCGAGGCACTCGGCGGGCGCCGGCTGGAGGAGTACGACGCCGGCGGGTTCCTGGTGATGACGGATCCCGAGGGCAATGAGTTCTGCATCATCCCCGAAGGCCCCTTCGAACTCGATGATGAGGGGCGCGCGGACTACCTCATCTGACCGGCCTTCCCGCCGTCATCGGAGTTTGATCGGCGCTGGCGATACGCCTTCTGCCTGCAGCGTTGTGAGCACGTCCGGCGTTGTTTCTGGCAGGGCCCTGGTGGCAGCGGCCGTTCGCAGACTTCGCAGGGTCGTGATGACGGTGTGGGTGCCGGTTCGGGTGGCTTCGGCGGTGGTGCAGGCCGCGCTGTCGGCGGCGGTGGAGGATTTGGGTTCGCAGGAGGCTGCCGGAGTTGCTGGCGATGTGCTCGCTGGCGGCATCGGTCCGAGCATGTCCGGCGTGGTGTCAGCATCTGGTCGCCGCAGACGGGGCAGATGGGTGGTTCGGATGGATCTGCCGGGCCTGCTTCGGCTGACCATTTCTGCTGGTGCTTGAGGTAGTTGGCCCTTCGACAGGCGGATGAACACAGGCGGTAGCGCTGTCCGGGCTGGATCTTCATGCTCTTGCCGCACTGCCGGCAGGGGGCTCTCAGTGAGGCAGCGCGAGGATGCCGTTCCCGGTGTGCCTTCTCTCGGCAGGCCTGGGAACAGCGCAGGCTCCGGCGTCCGATGACGTCGGAGGGCGGCATCTCCGCGTCGCACTCCAGGCAGCGCCTGGTTTCCAGGGTGGCGAGCAGGATCTCAGGGTCGCGGCCGGTCGCGGCGGCCAGCCGTGTCCAGCTGGGAAGGCCCAGATGGTCGGGCGGTTCGCAGAGGAAGGTTCGCAGGTAGCCGGGCGGGAGATGGTTGGCGTGGGCCAGGCGGACGATGAAGGACCGGACGCCTTCGCCGGCCCGGGGGCGGACCTGGAAGGGCAGGACGCGGATGTTCTCCTGGGTCATCGGGACGTCCTGGGCCCGCGGGACTGAGCCGATTCGGCGGCGACGTCCAGTGAGACGGCCTTCAGTCCGGCCTTGGTGATCTTCTCGGTGCCGTTGAAGATCGCGTCGATCGCGGCCCCGCGGATCTGGTGGGAGAGGGCGCCGATCATGCCGCCGGTGCGGTCGTGCAGGTAGCGGTCCAGTTTCGCCAGGGTGCCGGACCGGTGCCGCCGCAGGGCGAGGGTCTTCTCCATGGTGGCGACCAGGCCCCGCCATTCACTGTTGTAAGGGAAGGGGTGGGTGGGGATCAGGGTGAAACGGCCGGCGATCTGGGCTCCGCGGGTGCCGGTCAGCAGGCTGCCGTGCTCGATGTCGATGCCCGCGTAGATGAACGTCGCGGGGATCCGCTCGGAGAAGTACTTGAGGGTGTCGGCGACTTCGGCGCCGTGCTGGGTGGTGAGCGAGATGTTGTGGAGTTCGTCGACCAGGATCATGCCGGTGCGGGCGTCGGTGCAGACACCGACGACGGACTCGATGAGGTCGGTGATGTTCATGCGGGCCATCACCGGCAGTCCGAGGAACCGGGCGAACTCGGCCGCGATCATGCGGGGTGTCGCGGCGGGCGGGACGGTGACGTAGATGACCGGCTTGCGGTCGGTGGCGGTGGGGTGCCGGGCCCGGTCCAGCAGTTCGTGGGACAGACCGAGCTGGGTGATCGCGATGGTCTTCCCGGTGCCGGCGGGGCCGGAGACGATCAGGCCCCGGCGGGCACTGATCGCATGCCGGTTCAGCACGACCAGGCGGCGGCCGGTGGCGACGGTGTGCCGGACGGCGGAGGTGGCGACCACCAGCAGACGGCCGTGGTGATCGAGGCGGGCTTCGTCGAAGGCGGCCTGGCCGGCCTCGCCGAGCGCGTCGTACTGGGCATCGTCGAGCCGGGGCGGCGGACCCGGCGGCCCGTCGACGAAGCGACGCCAGCCGTCGATCGTGGTCAGGTGCCGCTGGGAGTCCTGGGGCAGAGCGGGTGATGCCGTCATGAGCGTTTCCAGGGGCCTTCGAGCGGGTCGAACAGTCCGAGCGGGATCACCTCGGCCATCGAGTCCTCGCTCTGGTCGACTTCGTCCTCGGGCTCTGCCTGAGCACCGGCAACGGGTGCCGGGGTGAGGGACCCTGCGGCTTTCGTGCGGGCAGCCACCCGCCGGTCGCGCTTGCCGGGCTTCGGGTCCTGCTCGGTCTGCGGGCCGCCGTGGGCCCGGGTGAGCAGGGCGGCGACCGCGTCGGCGATCTCCGCCTCGGTGGCGCGGGGCAGCTGGTGGCTGACGTGGTCCCAGGCCAGGTCGCCGAAGGGGACCGGTGCCCGGTTCAGGTGTTTCCAGGTGGCCGGGACCCACTGGCCGTCACCGCGGTGGTTACGGACCCAGATCCGGGAGACGTCGTAGGGGTCACGGTGGACTTCCCAGAGGCCGCGTTTGGCCCGGACACCGGAGTCCTGCCGACGCATCGGCCCCAGTTCCGGGCTGTCGTAGGTGCGGTTCTTGATCCGGATGCCGTACTCGTTGACCACCCGCCATTCCGCGGGCAGGAGTTCGACGTAGTCATCGCCGCTGAGCGCGATCGGAACGTAGCCGCAGGCCTCGACCAGAGTGGCGTACTTCTCGTTCGGGGTGAACAGCCGGCCCGGGTGGGACGGATCGCGCAGACCGTCGTGCTTGCGGTTCTGCCACTTGGCGACGATCCACTCGTCCAGGAGTTCCTGAAGCTCGAGCAGGGACCACAGGCGTTCGTGCTCCAGGTGGCGCCCGCGGTGGTCGGTGTTGCGGCCGGTGTAGCCGGGCAGGAACTGCGCGAACAGCGTGGCCACCGAGCCCAGCATCTTCTCGATGTGGCCCTTCTCGAACCCGGAACCCTTGTGCGTCGGCTGGAACTCGATCTCCAGGAAGCGGCAGGAGGAGCGGAAGTTCCGCGAGATGAACACGCTTCCGTGGTCGCAGACGATCATCTCCGGGACGATTACCGGCCGCGCCGCGGCGTGTTCCAGCCGTTCGTCCAGCGCCAGCAGACGGCGGTGGGGCAGCACCGAACGGGACATGCTCAGCGCGTCCTTCCAGCCCGGCCGCATCAGCTCGGGAGTGACGGTGCGGGCCAGCAGCACGCCGGCGTCCACGGACTTCGTGGTCGGACGCAGCACCGCCGCGGTCAGGGTTCGGGTGGCGACATCGACCATGGCGGTGAGCTCGACTTTGCCCGTGACGCCGTTGTCGAGCAGGACCAGCACGTCCAGCGGGGTGGAGTCGATCTGCATGATCTCGCCCGGCGCGAAGACCGGCAGCTGACCGTGAGGGGTCTTGGCGCCGTGGGCCTTGGAACGGCGGGTCGTGGCCGACCCGGTGGTGTGGGTGCCCGCGGTCAGTTTCGCCAGCAGCCGGTAGAGCGTCGCGCGGGACGGAAGCTTCGCCGCCCGGCCCTCCGGGGTCTTCTGGAGGATTTCTCCGACTCTCCAGAGGAGGAAGGTCCCCGTGCGGGTTGATGCGTCGACGGCCTCGTCGATCGCCTGCCGCATCGCATCGACCACCGCCTCGTCGACCTCTCCGAACTGTGGTGTCTTGCGCATCGGCCGGTGGTCGGCGAGGCCGATCACCCCCTGTTCCTGGTAGCGGCGCCGACGGTGGGCGACCGTGCTGGGTGTCACCGGGTGCCCGGCGGCCGCCAGTTCAGCGGCCTTGGCCCGCTGGCGTGCGGTCAGCGACCGGTCCGGCCCGTATTCGGGCCGCGGCGTCGTGCCGGGCTCCGCTCCCGGCGGCAGGCCGTGCAGCACCTCCAGGATGTGGCCCTCCCACCACAAGGCCTTCGCCGTCACCGCTTCGGGGAAGGTCTCCAGCAGGGAGGCCGGCGGCAGCGGCATCCGCATCGGTGTGCCCACGACCTGGAAGTCGTGGGCGTCGAACAGCTCCAGCAACGGGACCGCGCGATACGGCTCCTTCTCGTCGGTCAAGGTCAGGGCCACTGCCGAGACGGCAAGCACCGCGCGGACCTGTCCGTCGAACCGGACCCGGTCCCCGACCGCGATCCGAGGCGGCCGCTTCAGCCGGCCCACGGCTTCCTCCTCCCGGCGCTGACCAGGCTCTCCGTTCCCAGCAGCCTGGACTCCAGATCCGTCACGAGCTGCCCGGACCACAGCAGGTGGAACAGCACCGGCAGGACCTGCAGACGGTCACCGACCCGCTCGGCTCCGGCCCACAACGGCAACGGCTCCGAGAACACCTCCAGCAGCCGGGCCGCGACGTCCACCGGCCGTCCGGAGCGGTCACGCCGATAGCGGGCCAGCCACCGGACATTCGCCATGAATACCGGCTCCGGCATGCCCACGTGCTGAAACTCCCAGCCCACCGCATCGCAGGCCCGGCGGGTCGCAGCGAAGGCCTGCGCGGTCCGCTCATCCATGCGGTCGCCAGCCCGGACGTCGATCACACGGCCTCGTCCGTCACCGAGCCGTACGAAGTAGTCAGGGGCGTGACGCCGCGGTCTCTGCCCGTCGTGCCAGTGCAGCCAGAAGGGCTGAGAGCCGATCCCGACGACCTCCGGATCCCGGTCCAGCAAGATCAACCGATCCCGCTCGAGCCACGACTCGTAGCCCACGTGATCGCCGACCGTGACCGCGTAGTACCAGCCCGCGAAGCTCTTCTCACCCTTCGTCCAGCGGAACGGACGTACAGGTTCCGCCTCCTCGAAGCGTGTGTTCCAGGCCCTGCCCAACGGCAGCCGAAGACGCTCTCCAGACCTCACAAAGTCCAGCTCAAACGCCGAAAGCGCCTCGTCACCGAATGCCCGTACAGGTGTAGCCACCGTCGCCCCCGCCCCTTGCAACCCCAACCGTCGCGAACGTAGAGCAGCAGCCGGTCAAACTTCAGTGAGAACGGTCAAAGTTCACTGAGACGAGTCAGCCCGGCCCCCCCGGTTCCCCGCGCGAAACGGGCCACCACCCGCGCGTTGGTTTTGGTGCACCCCTCGCCACGCCTCTAACGTCGGCGCCATGCGCATCAGAATCGTCGACGCCTTCACCGACCGCCCCTTCGCCGGCAACCCGGCCGGAGTCCTGCTCCTGGACGACGTCTTCCCGGACGACGACTGGCTCCAGAACGTCGCCATGGAGGTCAACCACGCCGAGACCGCGTTCGCGCACCCGCTGCCCGGGGACGGCGAGGCACAGTGGGCACTGCGCTGGTTCACCCCTGTCGCGGAGGTCGCCCTGTGCGGGCACGCCACCCTCGCCACGGCCCACGTGCTGTTCACCACCGGCGCCCACGAGGGGCCCGCGCGGTTCGCCACCCGCAGCGGCGTACTGGTGGCCACGCCCGGCATGGACGGCTCGATCACCCTGGACTTCCCGACCGCCCCGCTCACCGAGGTGGAGGTCCCGGCCGGTGTCGCCGACGCGCTGGGCGCCGCACCGGTCGCCGTGTACGACACCGGCCCGAACGTCGGGGACCTGCTGGTGGAACTCGCCGACGAGAAGACCGTCCTGGGGCTCGCCCCGGATCACGGGGCCCTCGCCGCCCACTCCGCGCGCGGCGTCATCGCCACCGCCCGCGCCGACGACCCGGCCCTCGGCTACGACTTCGTCTCGCGCTGCTTCTTCCCGAACGTCGGCATCGACGAGGACCCGGTCACCGGCAGCGCCCACACCGCGCTCGCCCCGCTCTGGTCCGCCCGCCTCGGCCGCGACGACCTCACGGGCCTGCAGGCCTCCCGCCGCACCGGCCTGGTCCGCACCGGGCTGCGCGGCGGGCGCACACTGCTCACGGGCCGCGCGGTCACCGTCCTCGACGGCGAGCTGCTCGCCTGACCGGGCGGGCCGCCGCTCAGGCCGTCGGCAGCCAGCCCACCCTGCCCGCGAGCAGGGCGTAACCGACGAACGCGCCGATGTCGAGCAGCGAGTGCGCGACGACCAGGGGCCCGACGCGGCCCCAGCGGCGGTACAGCCAGACGAAGACCACGCCCATGACCACGTTGCCGACGAAGCCGCCGATGCCCTGGTAGAGGTGGTACGACCCGCGCAGGACCGCGCTGGCCACCAGCGCGGTCCCCGGGCCCCAGCCCAGCCGGCCGAGCCTGCGCAGCAGGTAGCCGACGACGATCACCTCTTCGAGGACCGCGTTCTGCAGCGCGGACAGGATCAGCACCGGGTACTTCCACCACACCCCGGGCAGGGCCTCGGGGACGACGGTGAGGTTGGAGCCCAGTCCGCGGGCGGCCAGGTAGAAGGCGATGCCGGTGCTGCCGATCACGGCCGCGACCCCGGCCCCGCGGGCCAGGTCGGACCAGGGTCGGGTGCGGTCGAACCCGAGGGTGCGCAGGCCCTCGCCCTCGCGCAGCAGGAGGTGGGCGACCAGGGCGACGGGGACCAGCGCGGTGGCGATGCCGAACAGCTGCCAGGCCAGGTCGAGCCAGGGGCGGCCGGGTGCGGCGGAGGCGTTGAGGGTGGCCGCCTGGTCCTTCAGACCGCCGGGTTTCGTGACCGAGCCGATGAAGCTGATCAGGGCGGAAACGCCGCTCGCGCCGAGCGACAGCGCTAGGACGAGCAGCGTCTCGTCCCGGAGGGTCCGCCGCGGGTTCCGCTCCCGCGGGTACGACTCGGCCACCGCCTCAGCGTCCACGTGCACTCCTGCCTTCGGTCCGGTCACGAGAGGTCAGCATGCCGGATGGAGATGCGGAGCGCTTGCCCGGCCGGGCTCTTCACGGGGCCGGCGAACGGGGCGCGGCCGGTGCCCGCACGCCCGCCGCACGCCCGCCGCACGTCGGAGCGCGTCCGCGGGCCGCCTTCCGCGGGTCGCCGCGACCGCGCCCCGCCCGGGGACACGGCCGCGGCGGCCCGCCCGCCGCCCCGGACGCTCAGCCGAGCGGCACCGGCGCCGGGAGCCCGACCGGCCAGGTGTGGACCGGCTCCCCCACGTGCATCAGCTGGGCGTAGCGGCGCGTCGTCACCGCGAGGGCCGCCTCGCGGCTCAGACCCTGCTCCCGCAGCCCGTGGAAGGTGGCCGCCTGCCAGGACGCGCCGTTGACCCGGCGCCGGCAGCGCTCCTCGATGACGCCGAGGTAGAGGTCCCGGTCGGCGGCCTCCACGCCCCACGCGTCCAGTCCGGCCGAGGCCAGCGGCAGCAGTTCGTCGCGGACCAGGGTGACGGCGTCGACCTCGCCCGTGCCGCCGTAACGCCCCCGCCGGGGCCAGACGAAGCGCGCGTCGATGCCGTGCCGGCACGCCGCGTCGAAGTTGGCCTCGGCCGCCTCGAAGGGCAGCCGGGTCCACACCGGCCGCGCCTCCTCGGCGAGGGCCCGCACCAGGCCGTAGTAGAAGGCCGCGTTGGCGATCACGTCGGTGATGGTCGGGCCGGCCGGCAGCACCCGGTTCTCCACCCGCAGGTGCGGGACCCCGTCCGCGATGTCGAACACGGGCCGGTTCCAGCGGTACACCGTGCCGTTGTGCAGGACGAGTTCGGCGAGCTTCGGGATGCCGCCGGCGTCGAGGACCTCCAGCGGGTCCTCGTCGTCGCAGATCGGGATCAGGGCCGGGAAGAAGCGCAGGTTCTCCTCGAACAGGTCGTACGCCGAGGTGACCCACCGCTCGCCGAACCAGGTGCGCGGCCGTACGCCCTGCGCCTGGAGTTCGGGCGGGCGGGTGTCGGTGGCCTGCAGGAACAGCGGCGGGCGGGACTCGCGCCACAGCTCGTGCCCGAACAGGAACGGCGAGTTGGCGCCGACGGCGATCTGCGCGGCGGAGGCCGCCTGCGCGGCGTTCCACACGTCGGCGAACCGGTCCGGGGTGACCTGGAGGTGCAACTGCACGGAGGTGCACGCGGCTTCGGGCACGATGGACTTCGAGGTGCAGGTCAGATGCTCCACCCCGTCGATGTCGAGGCGGAAGTCCTCCCCCCGGGCGGCCACGATCTGGTCGTTGAGCAGGGTGTAGCGGTCCGCCTCGGAGAGGTTGGAGGACACGAGGTCGTCGCGGCCCAGGGTGGGCAGAATGCCGATCATCACGATCCCGGCGTCCACCTCGCCGGCCTTGCGGTCGGCGTACGCGAGCGAGGTGCGCAGTTCCTCGGCGAGCTGGTCGAATACCCTGCCGCCCAATCGGTGCGGAGTGATGTTCACTTCCAGGTTGAACATGGCCAGTTCTGTTTGGAAATCACGGCTCGCGATGCGCTCCAGTACTTGACCGTTCAGCATTCTGGGCATGCCGTCGGAACCGGCGAGATTCAATTCGATCTCCACCCCCATGAGGTTCTTGGGGCGGTCGAACCGCTTCTCCGCCAGCAGTCGCTCCAGTCCTGCCAGGCACTTTTGCAGCTTTTCGCGGTAGCGCTGGCGATCGGACAGGTCGAACTGCCCTGCCACGACCTTCTCCCCCATCGAAATGTCCCTCCATCGGATGGGCGGGCCGAGCTCCGGCCGCCGGGGTCCCGGGTCAGGTGGGATGATGCCCAGCGGAAGCGATCGATAACGTCCCGCGCGGCCCCGGTACCCGCTACCCTCTTGTGTGTTCCCTGCGGCACATTCACGAGGCATGCTGCAGTATGGACCTTCGGGTGCCCCGATCGCCTCGTGAAAAACGCCGACGACATTCGGCCGTCCACTGCGGCGGTACATTCCGAGGTCAGGAGCGCGGACCGGGGCGGGAAATCGGGACGAATACCTCGGATCGGCGGCCGAATGGCCCCTTGCCCGGTCCACCGGAATCCGATAGCCGAAACACCGGGTGAACACCTGTCGTATAAACTTCGCGAACAAGGCCGAAGGTTGGCGCCCGCGGTCCGGTTCGCCGTGCTCCTGCCGTGTTCCAGCCGTCAAGGTGACGGGCGGCAGGCCTCGGCCGCACCTCTCGTGCACCCACCCGGGCCCCCACCTCTCAGGCCACCCGTGAGCAGACAGCGTCGTCCGCCCCACCCTCCTCGCGCCGCCGCGCCTGTCGAACGAGAGGCGACCCACCATGCCGCTGCACGTGCCCCCTGCCCCCGCGCCCGCCTTGCGCTCCGTCCTGACAGCCCTCGGTTCCCCCAGTGCGGTCCGAGAGGCCCGCACCCCCGCCCTGCGGGCCGCACAGGGGCCCACGACTCCCGAACTCCCGCTTCCCGTCCACGTACTGGACCGGATCACCCCGCAGGGGCTGTCCGCGACCAGACTGGCCGGCTGGCGCTTCCTGATCCGGTGCGGCGAGCGTGCGGTGGCCGCGGCCGACACCATGCTGACCGCCGACGGCTGGGCCTTCTCGCACTTCTTCGAAGGTCCCTACATCGCCTCCACCGAGCGCGCGGTCCAGCAGGCCGAGGCGCTCCCGCAGCCGTACCAGCCGCGCCTGCTGTCCGTACCCGGCCTGTACATGCTCACCCTGTGGCTGCACGGCGACTGCGCGGCCGAGGCCGCCGAGGGCCACCCGGTCGCCAGCGACCTGCTCGTCCCACTGGCCCCGGCACCGCCCGGCATCTCGGCCCACCGGCCGCACCGGGTCGCCGAACTGCTTCCCGTGCTGACCCATCGGGCGACTCCCGTTCCACTGCTCGGCTCACCTGCCTGAACGACGCCCGCGTACCCCGCCGACCGCCAGGGAAGCGGGGTACGACTGTTTTTCCGGCCCCGTTCCACCGCCGGGCGGCCCGGTGACGCTCACGGGAGCCTTCACCTGCTCCGACGAGCCGGAACGGCGGTCCCTTCCCCGCGGACCAGTCCCATGTGACCCCCTCGAACCACCCGAACGGACGATGGAATCGGATTGAACCGTCCGCGCGGGTGACGCGTCGTGGACCCGTGGGAAGCGGTGCTGCGAAACACCTGCGGAATGGCGCCCGGAGGGCAACACTGGATTCCGACCGACCAGTCTTCACGGGGGATAGACATGACCACGACAAAGCGAGAGATCCCGCCCATGTGCCAGCACCAGCCGCCGTGCCCGCCAGCCGAGTCAGCCGACCGGGAGTCCGCCCGCCTCGCGGCGCACCACCCGGAGCAGGGCTGGAGCCTGCTGTGCAACGGCGTCCTGCTCTTCGAGGACACCGGCGAGCTCCTGCCCGACGGCCGGGTCATCGACCCGCACCGCCCGCTGGGTGCGGACCGGGTGATGAGCGCGGCCTGAGCACCTCCCGGGCGGTCACCCGCACCGTCCGGTGAGCCGGGGCCGGAGGCACACCCGCGGTGCGCGCCGGCCCCGATGCGCGTCCGGCGCCGACGGCGGTGGGGGTGACGCGGATCTTCGACGCCGACGTCGACGAGCAGGGCAGCACCTACGCCACCGGCGTGCTGGTGCGGATCAGTTCGGCGGCGATCGCGGTGACCATCGCCGCGCGCAGGAGGAAGCGCGGCTGGACCGTCGCGTTCGCGGTCATCTCGGCGGTGTTCCTCTGCACGAGCGTCGTCCACGTCGTCGAGCGGCCGGACGGCGTGAGGATCGGCGCCTGCTTCAATCACGGGCATCACCCTCGTCTCGCCGCCGTCCCGGCCGGCCCGCGCCTTCGACTGCGGGTGCCCGGCGTGACCCCGGGCCCGCTGGCGGAACGCCTCGTGCGGGACGCGGCCGCCCGCAGGACGCGGTTCGTCGCCGACGAGCGCGACCGGCGCGACCGGGCCCAGTACCGCGACAAGATCGAGCAGGTCCGGGCCGGCAACGACCTGCCCGGGCAGAGGACTTCGTCTTCGTCGAGGTCGCGGTGACCGACCCGTCCGGGTTCGGGACGGGCCTGACCGTGCGCGGCGAGATCCTGCACCACCGCCACCGCGTCCTGACCGTGGAGCCGCCCTCCGTCCCCGACGCCCCGGTCGCGTTCCTCCTCCGCGTCCGGGGCCCCACCGGCTGCGCACCGCACGTCCACTTCGAACGACCCGAGGGCAACCCGTTCAGGAACTTCCTGCGCTTCTTCCTCCTCGGACGGGGCGAGGTCGCCCCGGTCACCCGGGAGGTCCCGTGCGAGGCGGGACCGCACCGGGCCCGGCGCCCCCGCGTCCACACCGGCCGACGCGCCCGTGCCGGCGCCGGGCACCCGCCCGCGCGGGCTGCCCGGCGGTGGCCCTATCGTGACCGGCATGCAGTCCTACACGATCGGCCAGGCGGCGCGGCTGCTCGGCGTCAGCCCGGACACCGCCCGCCGCTGGGCCGACGCCGGCCGGGTGGCCACCCACCGCGACGAGTCCGGGCGACGGCTCATCGACGGGCGGGACCTCGCCGCCTTCTCGGTCGAGCTGGCCAGGGCCGGCGGCGGCGAGGAGGGCGCCTCCTCCACCTCGGTCCGCAACGCCTTCCCGGGCATCGTCACCGCCATCAAGCTCGGCGACGTCGCCGCCCAGGTGGAGATCCAGGCGGGGCCGCACCGGCTGGTCTCCCTGCTGACCCGGGAAGCCGTCGAGGAACTGGGACTCGAGGTCGGCGTGGAGGCCACCGCGCGCGTCAAGTCCACGAACGTACACGTCGACCGCGTCTGACCGCGCCCGGCGGAGCGCCTCCCGGTGGCCACGCGGAAGGCACCGCGGGAACGCACATGCCACCCTTCCGCCCCCGCACTCCCGCTCATGCGACCCGACGGAGGATTCCTGCCTGGCACATGCGGCAGTATCATCACGGCACGCACGTGCCCGACCGCCACAGGGCGCGACAGCGCGCGGCAGCCGTTCGCCAGGACCCGAGGAGCAGATCCCGTGATGACCCGTTCCGCGCACCGGACCCGGACGCTGCGGCTGGCCGGCGCCGGGGCCGCCGCCCTGCTGGCACTGAGTGCCTGCTCCTCCTCCGGCGACTCCCCGGACGCCGCGCCGGACGAGCCGGGCGCCTCCGGCTCCTCCCCTTCCGCGCTGTCCGGCACGGTCACCGTGTTCGCGGCGGCCTCGTTGCAGGAGAGCTTCACGACGCTGGGCGAGGAGTTCGAGCGGCAGCACCCCGGCACCCGGGTGAGCTTCAGCTTCGGCGGCAGCGACACCCTGGCCGCGAACATCACCGCGGGCGCCCCGGCGGACGTGTTCGCCGCGGCCAGCACCACGACCATGGGCATCGTGACGGGGAAGGAGGACACGGCCGGTACCCCGGCCACCTTCGCCCGCAACCGGCTGGAGATCGCCACCCTGCCGGGCAACCCCGACAAGGTGTCCTCCCTGAAGGACCTCACCAGGCCCGGCCTGAAGGTCGTGCTGTGCGACAGGACGGTGCCGTGCGGTGCCGCCGCCCGGAAGGCCCTGGAACAGGGCGGCCTCGAGCTCACGCCGGTGTCCTACGAGCAGGACGTCAAGAGCGCCCTGACGAAGGTGGAGCTAAAGGAGGCCGACGCGGCCGTCGTCTACAGGACCGACGTGCGCGCGGCCGGTGCCAAGGTGCGGGGCGTGGAGTTCCCCGAGGCGGCCGGGGCGGTCAACGACTATCCGATCGCCCTGCTGAAGAACGCGCCCAACGCACGGGCCGCCAAGGCGTTCGTCGCGCTGGTCCGGTCCGCCGAGGGCCGGAGGGTCCTCGGCCGGGCCGGGTTCCTCAAGCCGTGACCCCGCTCGACCGGCCCCGCGCCGCGGCCGGCCCCCGCACGGACGGACCGCCGCGCCGCCGCGTCCGCGCCGGCCGGCGCGGTGCTCCCCTCCCGCTGCTCGTGCCGGGCGTGGTGGCGCTGGCCTTCCTGCTGCTGCCCCTGGTCGCGCTGCTCGTGCGCGCCCCCTGGCGCGGCCTGCCGGAGCAGCTGACCGGCACCGAGGTGTGGCAGGCGCTGCGGCTGTCCCTGGTGAGTGCGACCGCGGCGACCGCCGTGAGCCTCGTCCTGGGCGTACCGCTGGCCTGGCTGCTCGCGCGGACGGACTTCCCCGGCCGCGGACTCGTCCGGGCCCTGGTGACCCTGCCGCTGGTGCTGCCACCGGTGGTCGGCGGTGTGGCCCTGCTGCTGGCCCTCGGCCGCAACGGGGTCGTCGGCCGGTGGCTCGACGCCTGGTTCGGCGTGACCCTGCCGTTCACCACCACCGGGGTGGTGGTCGCGGAGGCGTTCGTCGCGATGCCGTTCCTGGTGATCAGCGTGGAGGGCACGCTGCGCGCGGCCGACCCGCGCTTCGAGGAAGCGGCCGCCACCCTCGGCGCCTCCCGCTTCACCGCGTTCCGCCGGGTCACCCTGCCGCTGATCGCCCCGGGCATCGCCGCGGGCGCCGTCCTGGCCTGGGCCCGCGCGCTCGGTGAGTTCGGCGCGACGATCACCTTCGCGGGCAACTTCCCCGGCCGTACCCGCACGATGCCCCTCGCCGTCTACCTCGCCCTGCAGAACGACCCCGAGGCCGCCATCGCCCTCAGCCTGGTCCTGCTGGCCGTGTCCGTGGCCGTGCTCGCCGGTCTGCGCGACCGGTGGATGACGGGAGCGTGACGGTGAGGCGAGGACGCGCGGCGGACCTCCGCCCGCCCGCCCGGGAAGGACGCCCCTCATGACCGGCACCGGTGCCCGCACGACCGGCCCGGACCCCGCGGGCGGCCAGGGCCTCGACGCCCGGCTCGTCGTCGCACGGGGCTCCTTCCGGCTCGACGTGGCCCTGAGCGCCGCCCCCGGGGACGTGGTCGCGCTGCTCGGCCCCAACGGTGCCGGCAAGACCACCGCCCTGCGCGCCCTCGCCGGACTCGTCCCGCTCTCCGACGGCCACCTGCGGCTGGACGGCACGTCCCTGGAGCGGACCCCGCCGGAGTCCCGCCCGGTCGGCGTGGTCTTCCAGGACTACCTGCTCTTCCCGCACCTGTCCGCCCTGGACAACGTGGCCTTCGGACCGCGCTGCCGGGGCGCCGGCAGGGCCGGGGCCCGCGCGCAGGCCGCCGCCTGGCTGGAGCGCATGGGCCTCGCCGACCACGCCCACGCCAAGCCGCGCCGCCTGTCCGGCGGCCAGGCCCAGCGGGTGGCCCTGGCCCGGGCGCTGGCCACCCGGCCCCGGCTGCTGCTGCTGGACGAACCGCTCGCGGCCCTGGACGCCCGGACCCGCGTGGAGGTCCGCGCCCAGCTCCGCCGCCACCTGGCCGCCTTCGAGGCGGTCGCCGTCCTCGTCACGCACGACCCGCTGGACGCCATGGTGCTCGCGGACCGGCTGGTGGTCGTCGAGCACGGCCGGGTCGTGCAGGAGGGCGCGCCGGCGGACATCGCGCGCCGCCCGCGCACGGACTACATCGCGCAGCTGGTCGGCCTCAACCTCTACCGGGGGCAGGCCGACGGGCACGCGGTGCGGCTGGCCGCCGGAGCCGGGATCACCACCACCGAGGCCCTGTCCGGACCGGTGTTCGTGGCGTTCCCGCCGTCCGCCGTCACGCTGTTCCGGGACCGGCCCACCGGCTCCAGCGCCCGCAACCTGTGGCACTGCCGGGTCACCGGCCTGGAGACCCACGGCGACCGGGTCCGCGCCGACCTCACCGGCGAGCTCCCCCTGGCCGCCGACCTCACCACCGTCGCCGCGGCCGAACTGGACCTGCACCCGGGCGCACCGGTCTGGGCGACCGTGAAAGCGACGCAGACCCACACGTACCCGGCCTGAGCGGACATCCGCTCTACGGTGGGTGCCCATGACACTGAGCATCCGCAACCAGCTCCCCGGCACCGTCACCGCCGTCCGGCCCGGCGAGGTCATGGCCACCGTCGAGATCCGCCTGGACGGCGGTCAGGACCTCGTGACGGCCATCACCCTGGAGGCCGTGGAGGAACTCGGCCTCGTCCCGGGCACCGCCGTCCGCGCCCTGGTGAAGGCCACGGAGGTCTCCCTCGCCACCAGCCGGGCCGACGGCCTGTCGATCCGCAACCGGCTTCCCGGCACGATCACCCGGCTCCGGACCGGCGAGGTCATGGCCACCGCGAAGGTCGCCGTCGACGGCGGTGAACTCACCGCGGCCGTGACGAAGGACGCGGCCACCGAGCTGGGCCTGTTCGTCGGCTCCGCCGTCATCGCCCTGATCAAGGCGACCGAGGTGTCGCTGGCGACGGTGTGACACGCGTGGGGCCCCGCCCGGACCGCCGGGCGGGGCCCCACCGGGCCCGCTCAGTCCTCGTACGCGTCCAGCGGCGGGCAGGAGCAGACCAGGTTGCGGTCGCCGAAGGCCTGGTCGATCCGGCGCACCGGCGGCCAGTACTTGCCGGCGGCCGGGACACCGGCCGGGAACACGGCCTCCTCGCGGCTGTACGGGTGCTCCCACTGCCCGCCGAGCGCCCGCGCGGTGTGCGGGGCGCCCCGCAGCGGGTTGTCCTCGGCCGGCCACACGCCGGAGCCGACCTTGTCGATCTCCGCGCGGATGGCGATCATCGCGTCGCAGAACCGGTCCAGCTCGGCCAGGTCCTCGGACTCGGTCGGCTCGATCATCAGCGTGCCGGCCACCGGGAAGGACATCGTCGGCGCGTGGAAGCCGTAGTCGATGAGGCGCTTGGCCACGTCGTCCACGCTCACTCCGGTCGCCTTGGTCAGCGGGCGCAGGTCGATGATGCACTCGTGCGCGACCAGGCCGCCGGGCCCGGTGTAGAGCACCGGGTAGTGCGGCTCCAGGCGCTTGGCGATGTAGTTCGCCGAGAGCACGGCCACCTGCGTGGCCCGCTTCAGTCCCTCGCCGCCCATCAGGCGGACGTACGCCCAGGAGATGGGCAGGATGCCCGCGCTGCCCCACGGCGCCGCCGAGACCGGGCCGACGCCCGTCTCCGGACCGGCCGCGGGCTGCAGCGGGTGGTTGGGCAGGTACGGCGCCAGGTGCGCGCGGACCGCGACCGGGCCGACGCCGGGGCCGCCGCCGCCGTGCGGGATGCAGAACGTCTTGTGCAGGTTCAGGTGGGAGACGTCACCGCCGAAGTGGCCGGGCCTGGCCAGGCCGACCAGGGCGTTGAGGTTGGCGCCGTCGACGTAGACCTGGCCGCCCGCGTCGTGCACCCGGGCGCAGATGTCGGCGACGTGCTCCTCGAAGACGCCGTGCGTCGAGGGGTAGGTGATCATCAGCACCGCCAGCTCGTCGCGGTACTGCTCGATCTTCGCCCGCAGGTCCTCGACGTCGATCTCGCCGTCCCCGGCGGTCTTGACGACGACGACCTTCATGCCGGCCATCACGGCGCTGGCGGCGTTGGTGCCGTGCGCGGAGGAGGGGATGAGACACACGGTGCGCCGGTCCTCGCCGTTCGCCCGGTGGTAGCCGCGCACGGCGAGCAGACCGGCCAGCTCGCCCTGGGAACCGGCGTTCGGCTGGAGGGAGACCTTGTCGTAGCCGGTGACCTCGGCGAGCCGCTCCTCCAGCTCGCGGATGAGCGTGAGGTAGCCCTCCGCCTGCTCGGCGGGCGCGAAGGGGTGCAGCCCGCCGAACTCGGGCCAGGTGACCGGCTCCATCTCGGTGGTCGCGTTGAGCTTCATGGTGCACGAGCCCAGCGGGATCATGCCCCGGTCGAGCGCGTAGTCGCGGTCGGCCAGCCTGCGCAGGTAGCGCAGCATCGCGGTCTCGGAGCGGTGCTCGTGGAAGACCGGGTGGGTGAGGTAGTCGTCGGTGCGCAGCAGCGACTCGGGCAGCGCGTCCGCCGCGGCCTCGTCCAGCGCCGCCACGTCCCCGTCGACGCCGAAGGCGGACCACACGGCGGCCAGCTGGGCCCGGCCGGTGGTCTCGTCGCAGGCCGCGCTGACGTGGTCGGCGTCCACCAGGCGCAGGTTGACCCCCTTGTCACGGGCGGCGGCGACGACCTCGGCGGCCCTGCCGGGCACGCGCGCGGTGACGGTGTCGAAGAAGGCGCCGTGGACGGTCTCGACGCCGCCGGCCCTCAGGCCCTCGGCGAGGATCGCCGCGTAGCGGTGGGTGCGGCGGGCGATGGTCCGCAGGCCCTCCGGGCCGTGGTAGACGGCGTACATGCCGGCCATCACCGCGAGCAGCACCTGGGCGGTGCAGATGTTGCTGGTGGCCTTCTCCCGGCGGATGTGCTGCTCACGGGTCTGCAGCGCGAGGCGGTACGCCCTGTTGCCGTCGGCGTCGACGGAGACGCCGACGAGACGGCCGGGCAGGCTGCGCGCGAACGTCTCGCGCACCGCCATGTAGCCGGCGTGCGGACCGCCGAAGCCCATCGGGACGCCGAAGCGCTGGGTGGTGCCGACGGCGATGTCCGCGCCCAGCTCGCCCGGCGAGGTCAGCAGGGTCAGCGCGAGCAGGTCGGCGGCGACGGTGACGAGGGCGCCCAGCTCGTGCGCCTGGTCGATGACCGGCTTGATGTCGCGTACGGCTCCGGAGGCGCCCGGGTACTGCAGCAGCACGCCGTTGATCTCGCGCTCGGCGATCTCGGCCGGGATGCCGTCGCCGAGGTCGGCGACGACGACCTCGACACCGGTCGGCTCCGCGCGCGTCCGGATGACGGCGACGGTCTGCGGCAGCGCGTCCGCGTCGACCAGGAAGAGGCCCTTCTTGTTCTTGCCCATCCGCCGGGACAGCGCCAGCGCCTCGGCGGCGGCCGTGCCCTCGTCCAGCAGGGATGCGCCCGAGGTGGGCAGGCCGGTGAGGTCGGCGACCATCGTCTGGAAGTTCAGCAGCGCCTCCAGCCGCCCCTGGGAGATCTCCGGCTGGTACGGCGTGTAGGCCGTGTACCAGGCCGGGTTCTCCATGACGTTGCGCAGGATGACCGGCGGGGTGAAGGTGCCGTGGTAACCGAGCCCGATCATGGGGTCGAGGACCTGGTTGCGGTCGGCGAGCGAACGCAGTTCGGCGAGCACCTCGGCCTCGGTGCGGGCGCCGGGCAGGTCGAGGGCGTCGGCGTTCTTGATCACGTCCGGGACCGCGGCGGCGGTCAGCTCGTCCAGGGAGCCGTAGCCGACGTGCGCGAGCATCTTGGCCCGCGCCTCCTGGTCGGGCCCGATGTGGCGCTGCTCGAAGGGGATGCCCGCTTCGAGCTCGGAGAGCGGAATGCGATGGGCGGTCATTGCGGAGGCCTCCTGGTCTGACGCGACCTGCGGGGGGCACCCCGGCGGGGGTGCCCGGACGGCCTCCCCCTCTGTCATCACGACCTGAGAGCTTCACCGGGCACGCCCGGCTTTCCCCGTCGGTGAGGGCGGAGGCCGTCGGCACCCGCCCTGCTTTCCAGAGTGGCCTCGTCCGTGCGGTACGTGGGCCTGAGAGATTCCGGGGAGGAGTTGCTCCTTCGGCGCCTCCGAGCTGGTCGGAGGACTCTCCCGCACGGGGTCGACAACCGTTGCCAGCCTACCAGCGAGGCCGACGCACGGGGTTTCGAGTGGCCGCCTCCTTCGATGTGCCCTTTCGTAGTGCTTACGGATGAGTTGCGACCACTGGAGGGAGAGGGACCGTGCAGACCGACATCGATCCGCGCCACCTGATCGGCCGCAGGGCGTTCGACCGCAATGGGACCAAGATCGGCACCATCGACGAGGTGTACCTCGACGACGCGACGGGGGCGCCGGAGTGGGCGGCGATACGCACCGGTCTCTTCTCCCGGGACGCCTTCGTCCCCCTGGAGCCCAGCGAACTGGTCGACGGCGCCCTCCAGGTCCCCTTCGAGCGCGCGCTCATCAAGGACGCCCCCGACTTCGGCGTCGGGCGCCACCTCTCCCCGGAGCAGGAACTCCAGCTCTACCACCACTACGGCCTCGACGTGGCCCCGCCCCCCACGGTCCCGGACCGCGACTTCGGCAGGCTGGCGGGCACGGAGGAGGGCTGAGGCTTGGCGCGGCCACCCGCCCGGGCGGGTGGCCGCGCCAAGCCCCTACGCTCCCCCGGCCGCCCGTCCCCGGCCCGGGGCGGCCGGAACGGGCGGCGCGGGTCCCCGCCCCGCGCCGCCCTCCGCGGTCCCCGGCACCAGCGGCAGCGGTTCCGCCGGCTCCAGGGCGGTGTCGTCGGCCCGGAACGTGCGGATCCGCCCCGGCTCCGAGTCCGGCGTCTCGAAGCGCACGGTGACCCGCCCCAGCCCGCTGCCCTGCACCCAGCCGTGCCCGTGTACGGCGTGCCGGACGTCCTGTCCCGCGCGCCACTGCCGTTCGGCCCGCTCCGGCTGCTCCTCGGCCGTCTCGGGCGCTGCCTCCTGCGCCGTCTCCACGACCCGCTCACCCGCCGCCTGCGCGAACAGGTCCTCCTGGGTGTAGTCGGCGAGCCCGGAGACGCCCACGCCGAGCAGCCGCACCCCGCCCGTGGTGTCCACGGCCTCCAGCAGCCGCGCGGCCGCCTCCCGGATCACCGCGGGATCGTCCGTGGGTCCCCTGAGCGTCTCGGAGCGGGTCAGCGTGGAGAAGTCGTACCGCCGCACCTTCAGCACGATCGTCCGCCCGGACAGGCCGGCGTCGCGCAGCCGCCGCACGCACCGGTCGGCGAGCCGCCGCACCTCCAGGCCGACCCGCAGCCGGTCGTGGATGTCCACGTCGTAGGTGTCCTCCACCGACACCGACTTCGTCTCCCGCTCGGCCACCACGGGCCGGTCGTCGCGTGCCAGCGCCATGGCGTACAGCGCGTGCCCGTGCGCCCTGCCCAGCAGCCGGACCAGTTCGTCCTCGCCCGCCTCGGCCAGCTCCTCCACCGTGGTGATCCCGGCCCGCCGCAGGTGGTCCCCGGTCGCCGGCCCGACCCCGGGCAGGGTGCGCACCGACAGGGGGGCCAGCAGCACACGCTCGGTCCCGGGCTCGATCAGGACCAGGCCGTCGGGTTTGGCGCGCTCCGAGGCGATCTTCGCCAGCATCTTGGACGCGGCGAGCCCCACCGACCCGGCGAGCCCGGTCACCGCCCGGATGTCCGCGCGCAGCCTCGCACCGGCCAGCCGCGCCGAATCCTCGTCCCGGGCCGATCCCCCGGCCTCCAGGTCCACGAACGCCTCGTCCAGGCTCAGCGGCTCCACGAGCGGCGACAGCTCCCGCAGCAGCGCCATCACCTGCTCGCTGACCGACCGGTAGAGCGAGAAGCGCGGCACGAGGTAGGCGGCGTTCGGGGCGAGCCGGCGCGCCTGGGCCATGGGCATCGCCGAGCGCACTCCGAAGACCCGTGCCTCGTACGAGGCGGTGGCGACCACCCCGCGCGGCCCGAGCCCGCCCACGACGACGGCCTTCCCGCGCAGGCTCGGCTTGGACGCCTGCTCCACCGAGGCGTAGAAGGCGTCCATGTCGAGGTGCAGGATCGTGGGCGCGTTTCTCACGTCTCCGATGCTGCACCACGCCACTGACAATGCGGCGCCCGGCGGGTGCCGGTCGCCGCACCGCGGCGTCAGACCGCCCGGTTGCGCCGCCGGGCCAGCTCGTCCGCGGGGTTGTGCCCGACGAGCGTCTCGCCGGTGTCCACGCGCTCCCCGTGCAGCTGCGAGAGCGCGCTCTCCACGTCCCGCCAGACCACTCCGACGGCGATGCCGAAGACGCCCTGACCGCCCTGGAGCAGGGCGTGGACCTCGTCCGGCGAGGTGCACTCGTAGACCGTGGCGCCGTCGCTCATGAGGGTCATCCGCTCCAGGTCGCGGAACCCGCGTTCCCTCAGGTGCTGGACGGTGGTGCGGATGTTCTGCAGCGAGACCCCGGTGTCCAGGAACCGCTTCACGATCTTCAGGACGACGACGTCCCGGAAGCTGTAGAGACGCTGGGTGCCCGACCCGTAGGCGGGCCGCACGCTGGGCTCGACCAGGCCGGTGCGGGCCCAGTAGTCGAGCTGCCGGTACGTGATGCCGGCGGCCGCGCAGGCCGTGGGCCCCCGGTAGCCGATCTCCTCGGACGCCATGGACGCCGCCCCTCCGCCGTCGGGCGCCGTCGGTCGCTGCGGAACGCGGTCGACCGCGCCGCCGGCCTGCGGACGATCCCCGCTCGAACGCGGCTGGGAGCTCGGGGAGGGGTACGGGCCGCTCTCCCCGAAACCGCGTCCGGGGGCACCCCCAGCCGTACCGTCGCCGCTGGTTCTCACGCCGACCTCCGTCCTTGACCTGCCTTCTCGACGGTAGGCAGTCACCTGGGGCGCGTCAACGATCGCCACACTCGGCACGCCGAGTGATAATCCCCCTGAGAGTGGTTTCCCGTGTCCCATCGCGGGGAAAGGCTAGCCGAATGCGCTCACGCGGAGCCGGAGGACGCTCTCAAGGGCCGGTGGCAATTGCCGCCGCACCGACCGCGGGGGGGCCGGGCGGTCGGCCGGGGTCCCCGGGCCGCCCCGCCGCCTTCCTCACTGGTTGCTGGTGCCGAAGTCCTCGGGCGAGATCTGGTCGAGGAACTCGCGGAACTTCTCCACTTCGTCCTCCTGCTCGTCCGGAATCGCGATGCCCGCGTCGTCGAGCACCGTGTCACTGCCGTAGATCGGCGTCCCCGTACGCAGAGCCAGCGCTATGGCATCGGAGGGACGGGCGCTCACCTCGACCCCGCTGGCGAACACCAGTTCCGCGTAGAAGACGCCCTCACGCAGATCCGTGATGCGCACTTCGGTCAGCTCCTGGCCGACGGCCTCCAGCACGTCCTTGAACAGGTCGTGGGTCAGCGGCCGCGCGGGGGCCATGCCCTGCTGGGCGAAGGCGATCGCCGTGGCCTCCCCCGGCCCGATCCAGATGGGGAGGTAGCGGTCGCCCCCCACTTCGCGCAGGAGCACGATCGGTTGGTTGGAGGGCATTTCCACCCGGACACCTACGACATCGAGCTCGTTCACACAGCAACCCTAGGCCGTGCCCGGGACGTTTGGGTAGTCGGGCCGGGAACAGGTGCCCGAT
This sequence comes from Streptomyces sp. TG1A-8, assembly GCF_030499535.1. Classification (NCBI taxonomy): domain Bacteria; kingdom Bacillati; phylum Actinomycetota; class Actinomycetes; order Kitasatosporales; family Streptomycetaceae; genus Streptomyces; species Streptomyces sp. TG1A-8. The sequence continues at coordinate 5,913,860 of NZ_JASTLB010000001.1, read as the reverse complement.
CCGGAACACCGCGACGGCCGTCCGGTCAGGGCAGCCGCACCCCGAGGGCGGTCTGCACCAGCGCCGCGTGCAGCCTCACCGTGAGCGCCGCCAGTTCCTTCGTGCGGGCCTCGGCGTGGGCCCTGGTCTGCGGGTTGCGGTGGCGCCTCAGCGGGGCCACCACCTGGTCCACGAGCCCCGCCTCGCGGTCGGCGGCGGCCTTCATCACCCGCAGGTGGCGCGGCTCGATCCCGAACCGGCCCAGCTCGGTGATCAACGAGGCCACGGTGACGGCCTCGGCGTCGTAGGCCCCGTCCTCCAGCGCGGCGACGAGCCCGTAGGACTCCCACTCCCGCAGCACGTCCTCGCCGATCTGCGCCGCCGCCAGCAGCTCGGTCCGGCCCACCCGGGCGACCGTGGGCCGCTCCGGCGGCGCCGGCGCGTCCTCCCCGGTGCGCTGGCGCCCCACCACGGGCAGCGGCACGGCCTCGCCGCGCGCCACGGCGTCCAGGTGCTCCCGGATCACTTTGAGCGGCAGGTAGTGGTCCCGCTGCATCCTCAGGACGTGCGCGAGGCGCTCGACGTCCTGGGGACTGAACTTGCGGTACCCGGAAGGGGTCCGCTGCGGCTCCACGAGCCCCTCCGACTCCAGGAAGCGGATCTTGGAGATGGTGACTTCCGGGAACTCGTCGCGCAGCACGCCGAGCACCGTGCCGATGCTCATCGGCCCACTGTCCGTGGCGGCGGCACCGCTTCGGGCACCGCCGCTCGGTGTTCGAGGCATGGACCTTCCCTGGGGTCCCCGGACGGGCGTCCGGGGGTCAGATGCCGTGCCGGCTCGCGTAGAAGACCAGCCGGTACTTGCCGATCTGCACCTCGTCACCGTTCGACAGGGCGACCTGGTCGATCCGCTCGCGGTTGACGTACGTGCCGTTCAGGCTGCCCACGTCGGCGACCGTGAACGAACCGTCCGGGGAGCGCCGGAACTCCACGTGGCGGCGGGAGACCGTCACGTCGTCCAGGAAGATGTCGCTCTGCGGATGACGGCCCGCCGTGGTCAGGTCGCTGTCCAGCAGGAAACGGCTGCCCGAGTTCGGTCCCCGGCGCACCACCAGCAGGGCCGAACCCAGCGGCAGCGCGTCGACCGCGGCCTGCGCCTCGGGCGAGAGCATCGGCAGCGGCGTCTGGCCCGTCGCCTCCGCGTCGTAGGCCTCCAGACCCGAGATCGAGATCGTGGAGGTCGTCTCCGACGCGCGCTCCGGGGTCAGACCGGGCCGCAGCGGCGCACCGCAGTTCGAGCAGAACCGCGCGTTCTCCGCGTTCCGGTTGCCGCACCTCGTACAGACCAGGACCGACATGGACGGATCCTCCTGCCGCGGCTGACCCGCGGGGGCGTTCGACGCGTACGGACCGGGCGTGAACCCTCCACCCGCACCTGAGGCTGACGATTGCCCGAAACCTATGCCGCCGGCCTGTGCAGGGTCAACCGACGCGGCGCCCTGACCTCCGGAAATGTCACCGCCCGGACCAGCGACCTGGTCGCGGAACAGCGGGCGCTGGTCCTCCGCGTCGGGCTGTGCGCGATGACGAGCGGTCGCGTTGCCGCTGCCTTCTCGCGCGCTCTTGCCGAACAACTTCGCAAACAACTTCACGGGCGATTCCCCTTGACCGAAACAGACCCGCCCGTGGGGCAGGACGAACCCTGATTGCCTACACCGGCCGACCCGGACATCCTCACAACGTCCGTGTCCGCCAAACAGTTTCCACCACGCACCACCCCTTCGGTGCGCCGACCCCCCGCAAGCTCATGCCCCTGCCGGACACCGCACATGCACCGCCGGTTCACTGGGAGGACGACCGAGCGTAGTCAGGCTGCTCCGCCTGTCGCAAGGCGTCCACGACGATCTTGTCGGACCGCTCGACGGCCACGGTGGCCTGCTCCTTCTCCAGGGTCTGCACCACCCCTCCGGGGATGTTCAACGCCGGCTCGAGGTCCTGCGGCTTGCCGATGACCTTGAAACGATAGGGGGCGTTGATCTTGTTCCCGTCGACGTTCACCCCCCTGCCCGCGTCGGTCAGGTACGTGTTCGCGACCACGCGCACCCCGTTCACCTGGATCGCCTCCGCGCCGGCCGCGCGCAGCTCCTGGACCGCGTCGAGCAGCATGTCCGCCTTGACCGTCCCCTTCGTGTCCCCGACCGTCATCGTGATGCCGGGACCCTGCGCCGCCACGGTGCCCGCCAGGATGCCGAGTTGCCTCTCCTTCTCGGCGGTCTGCCTGCGGGCCTCCGCGGCCTGGTCGGAGCTGCTCTGCAGTTCCTGGCGCTGCTTCTCGAGTCCCTGCTTCTCGTCCTCAAGACGCTGGGTGCGGTCGTCCAGTTCATCGAGGATGCGAACGAGGTCCTCCTGGCGGGCGCCGCGCAGCGCGCTGCCGCTGTCGCTGTTGGACGCCACCTGCACGGCCAGCCCGAACCCGAGGCCGAACAGCAGCAGGGCCACGATGAGTTGGGCCCGGGTGAGCCGCGGCGGCCACAGGCCGTCGATCAGCCGCTGACGCCCGGTGAGCCGATCCCGCGGCGCCGCGCCCCGCGGCGTGCGCGCGGACCCGGTCCCGGCGGACCCGGCCGAGGGGGGTTCGGTCCCGGCGGGCTCCGTCCCGGCGGGCTCCGTCCCGGCGGGCGCGGGAACCTCGTCGGGCAGTTCCTTGCGCAGCCTGTTGTGCGGCTGCTCGTGCTGGCTGCTCATCCGTGTCACGCCCGGAACACGTGCCGTCGGATCGCCGCGGCATTGGAGAAGATCCGGATGCCCAGCACCACCACGACGCCCGTGGACAGCTGTGCGCCCACGCCCAGCTTGTCGCCCAGGAACACGATCAGCGCGGCGACGACCACGTTCGACAGGAACGACACCACGAAGACCTTGTCGTCGAAGATGCCGTCGAGCATGGCCCGCAGACCGCCGAAGACGGCGTCCAGGGCCGCCACCACGGCGATCGGCAGGTACGGCTCGACGACCGCCGGAACCTCGGGCCGGACCAACAGGCCGGCCACGACTCCCACGACGAGGCCCAGTACGGCGATCACGATGTGCCCTTCTCGGTTGTGCCGGCGTTCGGCCGTGCTGTTCGTACGATCACACTCGGGGCGGCGGGCAGGCGGACGTCGCCCTCCGTGGAGATGGTGGCGCGGATGCCGTAGTCCTCCTCCAGGGCGTGCAGGTACAGGCCGTCGGCGCCGTTCTGGAAGCCGGTGCTCAGTTTCCGCCCGTCCCCCACCGCCAGCACCGTGTACGGCGGCACCAGCGGCTTGTTGTCGACCAGTATCGCGTCTCCCGCGGCCCTGATCGCCGACAGGGCGGTCAGCCGGCGCCCGTTGATGGAGACGGCCTCGGCCCCGGACGCCCACAGCCCGTTGACCACGCGCTGCATGTCCCGGTCGCGCACCCGTCCGGTGTCGGAGAAGCCCGAGGTCTCGCGCGGATCGGCGCCGTCGCCGCCGGTGCTGGCCTCCTTGGCGTCGTTCACCACGAGCTTGACGCCCGGGCCGTGCACCGCGGTCGCGCCCGACAGGACACCCATCAGGTCCGCCTCGGCGTCGCCCCCGCTGTTCTTCAACGCCGCCCGCTGGCGGGCGCTGACGTCGTCGCGCAGCGTGTCGACCTCGCCTTCGAGCCTGTCCGCGGCCGAGGTCCCGCGGTCGATGCGGTCGATCAGTTCCTGGCGCTCCTTGGCCACCACGGGCGCGGCCACGCGCGCCTGTGCCGCGCCCACGGTCACGACCAGGGCCGCCAGCACCAGACCGGCGGCCAGGCCCAGTTTCGCCCGCAGGGTCTTCGGCAGCCCGCCTTCGCCCCGCGACTTCCTGCGGGCTGCGGCCTCGGCGTACCCGTCGTCGAGGCTGTGGTCCATGACGTTGGTGATCAACGACATGGACGCGTCCGGGCGCGGCCGCGCGGGACTGCTCCGAACGGGGGGTTGCTGCGGCATGCCGCACATCGTCGCATGTCGCGGCCCGTACCTCCGAACGGCCCCACCGGCGTGCCGGACAGGCCCCCTTGGGGACACTTGTCCGGCACGCGCGCGTGCGGTGGTTTTCGCCGCCCGGGACCGCCGGGCCTACCGCCCGGCGCTGTCCACCACGGCCGACCACTCGTCCAGCAGGGCCTGCGCGGAGGCGTCGTCGGGACCTTCGGCCCACAGGTGGGTGACCGCCTCGGCGGGGTCGGGCAGGACCATGACCCAGCGCCCGTCGCTCTCCACGACCCGCACGCCGTCCGTCGTGTCCACGGAGCGCTCTCCGGCCGCCTCGACGACCCGCCGCATCACCAGGCCCTTGACGGCCCACGGGGTCGCCAGGTCCCGCTTGAGGACGTGCGCCCGCGGGATCCGCGCGTCGATCTGGCTCAGCGTGAGCTGGGTGCGCGCCACCAGCCCGATCAGCCGCACGAAGGCCGCCGTGCCGTCGTAGACGCTGCTGAACTCGGGGACGATGAACCCGCCCTTGCCGTCGCCGCCGAAGATGGTGCCCTCTTCGCCGCCCACCCGCGTGAGGTCGTCGGGGGAGGTGGTGGTCCACTCGACCTGCGTGCCGTGGTAGGCGGCCACCTGCTCGGCGATCCGGGTCGTGGTCACCGGCAGCGCCACCCGGCCGCTGCGCCGCTCGGCGGCGACCAGGTCGAGCAGCACCAGCAGGGCCCGGTCGTCCTCGATGATCCGGCCCTTCTCGTCCACGAGCGACAGCCGCTCGCCGACCGGGTCGAACCGGACGCCGAACGCGGCCCCGGAGGATGCCACTATCTCCCCGAGCCGCACCAGGCCCTTGCGCCGCACCTCGGCCGTCTCCGTGGGACGGGACTCGTCGAGACCGGGGTTGATGGTCAGCGAGTCCACACCGAGCTTGCCGAGCAGGCTGGGCAGGACGAGGCCGGCGCTGCCGTTGGAGGCGTCCACGACGACCTTCAGGCCCGATTCCGCGATGCCCGTCGTGTCGACGTTGCGCAGCAGGGACCCGGTGTACGAGTCGAAGACGCTGGCCGGGAAGTGCAGGTCACCGATCTCACCGGGGAACGCGCGGCGGTACTCCTGGCGTGCGAACACGCGGTCCAGCTTGCGCTGGCTGCCCTGGGACAGATCCGCGCCGTTGCCGTCGAAGAACATGATGTCGACGGAGTCCGGCACGCCGGGCGAGGTCCGGATCATGATGCCGCCGGCGCTGCCGCGCGCGGTCTGCTGCCGCGCCACGGGCAGCGGCACGTTCTCCAGGTCCCGTACGTCGATCGCACTGGCCTGCAGCGCGGAGATCACCGCGCGCTTGAGGGCGCGGGCACCTCGGGAGTGGTCGCGGGCCGTGGTGACCGTGGCGCCCTTCTTCAGCGTGGTCGCGTACGCGCCGGCCAGCCGCACGGCCAGCTCGGGCGTGATCTCCACGTTCAGGATGCCGGTGACGCCGCGGGCGCCGAACAGGTGGGCCTGGCCCCTGGACTCCCAGATGACCGAGGTATTGACGAAGGCACCGGCCTCGATGGTCTTGAACGGGTAGACCCGCACGTTGCCCTGGACGATCGATTCCTCACCGATCAGGCACTCGTCACCGATGACGGCGCCGTCCTCGATCCGGGCGGCCCGCATGATGTCGGTGTTCTTCCCGACGACACAGCCCCGCAGGTTGCTGTGCTGTCCGACGTACACGTTGTCGTGCACGACGGCCTTGTGCAGGAACGCGCCGCTCTTCACGACGACGTTCGAGCCGACGACGGTGTGCTCGCGGATCTCGGCCCCGGCCTCGACCTTGGCGTAGTCACCGATGTAGAGCGGACCGCGGAGCACCGCGTCGGGGTGCACCTCGGCGCCTTCGGCCACCCAGACCCCCGGGGAGATCTCGAAGCCGTCGATGTCGACGTTGACCTTGCCCTCGAGGACGTCGGCCTGGGCCTTGACGTAGCTCTCGTGGGTGCCGACGTCCTCCCAGTAGCCCTCGGCGACGTAGCCGTAGATCGGCTTGCCTTCCTTCATCAGCTGCGGGAAGACGTCACCGGACCAGTCGACGGGCACGTCGGCCTCGACGTAGTCGAAGACTTCGGGCTCCATGACGTAGATGCCCGTGTTGACCGTGTCGGAGAAGACCTGGCCCCAGGTCGGCTTCTCGAGGAAGCGCTCGACCTTGCCCTCCTCGTCGACGATGGTGATGCCGAACTCCAGCGGGTTGGGCACGCGCGTCAGGCAGACGGTGACGAGCGCGCCCTTCTCCTTGTGGAACCGGATGAGGTCCGTGAGGTCGAAGTCCGTCAGGGCGTCACCGGAGATGACGAGGAAAGCATCGTCCTTCAGTGCCTCTTCGGCGTTCTTGACGCTTCCGGCGGTGCCGAGTGGCTTCTCCTCGTTGGCGTACGTGAGCTCCATGCCGAGCTCCTCGCCGTCGCCGAAGTAGTTCTTGACGAGGGACGCCAGGAACTGCACGGTGACAACGGTCTCATTGAGCCCATGCTTCTTGAGCAGCCGCAGCACGTGCTCCATGATCGGGCGGTTCGCCACGGGCAGGAGCGGCTTGGGCATGCTGGAGGTCATAGGACGAAGGCGTGTGCCTTCGCCACCGGCCATCACGACGGCCTTCATGTCGGAAGCGTCCTCCTAAAGAGATGACTGTCTAGCCGACTTCACCCGTCCAAATTGTCCCGCACTTCTCCACGGCGGGCCATCGGACGACTTTGTCCGGACAAGGGACGATCTCAATCGGCTGCGGCGTCCGCGCGCACCAGGCGGCGGACTTGTACCACGTAAAGCACTCCTGCCCACCAATAGAGGGTTGTACCCCATCCGGCGAACGCCCACCCGAAGACTGCGGCGAGTGACGCGATCCATCCGTTTCCGTCACTGAGGAGGAGCAACGGGAAGGCGTACATCAAGTTGAAGGTCGCGGCCTTGCCGAGGAAGTTCACCTGCGGCGGCGGATAGCCGTGGCGCCGGAGGACGCCCACCATCACCAGGAGGACCAGCTCTCGCGCCAGCAGCAGGGCGGTGAGCCAGAGCGGCAGGATCTCGCGCCAGGTGAGCCCGAGCAGCGTGGAGAGGACGTAGAGCCGGTCGGCGGCGGGATCGAGCAGCCGGCCGAGACTGCTGATCTGGTTCCAGCGCCGGGCGAGTTTGCCGTCCAGATAGTCGCTGACCCCGCTGAACGCCAGCACGAGGAGAGCCCAGCCGTCGCTCTTGGGACCGCCGAACTCCGGCCTGAGGATCAGCCACAGGAAGAGGGGTACGCCGACGAGCCGGGCCATGCTGAGGATATTGGGGATGGTGAGGACCCGGTCCGTCTGGACACGCGTCTCCTGGACCTCCACCCGGGGCCTCCTGTGCGAAACGAGCCAATGATGCTTCCCGACCCTACCGCAACGCAAAAAAGCTCCGGCTCCCGGGCGGTGCCCGGGAGCCGGAGCTCTAAAAGGAGTTCGGCGGTGTCCTACTCTCCCACAGGGTCCCCCCTGCAGTACCATCGGCGCTGTGAGGCTTAGCTTCCGGGTTCGGAATGTAACCGGGCGTTTCCCTCACGCTATGACCACCGAAACACTATGAAACTGAACGCCGCACCATGTGCGGGCACACGGGGCTGTTCGTGGTTTCAGAACCAACACAGTGGACGCGAGCAACTGAGGACAAGCCCTCGGCCTATTAGTACCGGTCACCTCCACACGTTACCGTGCTTCCAGATCCGGCCTATCAACCCAGTCGTCTACTGGGAGCCTTACCCCATCAAGTGGGTGGGAGTCCTCATCTCGAAGCAGGCTTCCCGCTTAGATGCTTTCAGCGGTTATCCCTCCCGAACGTAGCCAACCAGCCATGCCCTTGGCAGGACAACTGGCACACCAGAGGTTCGTCCGTCCCGGTCCTCTCGTACTAGGGACAGCCCTTCTCAAGACTCCTACGCGCACAGCGGATAGGGACCGAACTGTCTCACGACGTTCTAAACCCAGCTCGCGTACCGCTTTAATGGGCGAACAGCCCAACCCTTGGGACCGACTCCAGCCCCAGGATGCGACGAGCCGACATCGAGGTGCCAAACCATCCCGTCGATATGGACTCTTGGGGAAGATCAGCCTGTTATCCCCGGGGTACCTTTTATCCGTTGAGCGACGGCGCTTCCACAAGCCACCGCCGGATCACTAGTCCCGACTTTCGTCCCTGCTCGACCCGTCGGTCTCACAGTCAAGCTCCCTTGTGCACTTACACTCAACACCTGATTGCCAACCAGGCTGAGGGAACCTTTGGGCGCCTCCGTTACTCTTTAGGAGGCAACCGCCCCAGTTAAACTACCCATCAGACACTGTCCCTGATCCGGATCACGGACCCAGGTTAGACATCCAGCACGACCAGACTGGTATTTCAACGACGACTCCACACACACTGGCGTGCCTGCTTCACAGTCTCCCAGCTATCCTACACAAGCCGAACCGAACACCAATATCAAACTGTAGTAAAGGTCCCGGGGTCTTTCCGTCCTGCTGCGCGAAACGAGCATCTTTACTCGTAGTGCAATTTCACCGGGCCTATGGTTGAGACAGTCGAGAAGTCGTTACGCCATTCGTGCAGGTCGGAACTTACCCGACAAGGAATTTCGCTACCTTAGGATGGTTATAGTTACCACCGCCGTTTACTGGCGCTTAAGTTCTCAGCTTCGCCCCACCGAAATGGAGCTAACCGGTCCCCTTAACGTTCCAGCACCGGGCAGGCGTCAGTCCGTATACATCGCCTTACGGCTTCGCACGGACCTGTGTTTTTAGTAAACAGTCGCTTCTCGCTGGTCTCTGCGGCCACCCCCAGCTCAAGCAGCACATGCTCTCACCAGACGTGGCCCCCCTTCTCCCGAAGTTACGGGGGCATTTTGCCGAGTTCCTTAACCATAGTTCACCCGAACGCCTCGGTATTCTCTACCTGACCACCTGAGTCGGTTTAGGGTACGGGCCGCCATGAAACTCGCTAGAGGCTTTTCTCGACAGCATAGGATCATCCACTTCACCACAATCGGCTCGGCATCAGGTCTCACCCTGCATGAGCGGCGGATTTACCTACCACTCGGGCTACACCCTTACCCCGGGACAACCACCGCCCGGGATGGACTACCTTCCTGCGTCACCCCATCACTCACCTACTAACCGCTTGGTCCGGCGGCTCCACCACTTTCCATTCCCCGAAGGGTCCGGAACGGCTTCACGGCCTTAGCATCACGATGCTCGATGTTTGACGCTTCACAGCGGGTACCGGAATATCAACCGGTTATCCATCGACTACGCCTGTCGGCCTCGCCTTAGGTCCCGACTTACCCTGGGCAGATCAGCTTGACCCAGGAACCCTTAGTCAATCGGCGCAAACGTTTCTCACGTTTGTATCGCTACTCATGCCTGCATTCTCACTCGTCAACCGTCCACAACTACCTTCCGGTGCTGCTTCACCCGGCAGACGACGCTCCCCTACCCATCAACACACCCGTTGGGGCTATATATGTCAATGACACGACTTCGGCGGTACGCTTGAGCCCCGCTACATTGTCGGCGCGGAATCACTAGACCAGTGAGCTATTACGCACTCTTTCAAGGGTGGCTGCTTCTAAGCCAACCTCCTGGTTGTCTGTGCGACTCCACATCCTTTCCCACTTAGCGTACGCTTAGGGGCCTTAGTCGATGCTCTGGGCTGTTTCCCTCTCGACCATGGAGCTTATCCCCCACAGTCTCACTGCCGCGCTCTCACTTACCGGCATTCGGAGTTTGGCTAAGGTCAGTAACCCGGTAGGGCCCATCGCCTATCCAGTGCTCTACCTCCGGCAAGAAACACACGACGCTGCACCTAAATGCATTTCGGGGAGAACCAGCTATCACGGAGTTTGATTGGCCTTTCACCCCTAACCACAGGTCATCCCCCAGGTTTTCAACCCTGGTGGGTTCGGTCCTCCACGAAGTCTTACCTCCGCTTCAACCTGCCCATGGCTAGATCACTCCGCTTCGGGTCTTGAGCGTGCTACTAAAACGCCCTCTTCGGACTCGCTTTCGCTACGGCTTCCCCACCCGGGTTAACCTCGCAACACACCGCAAACTCGCAGGCTCATTCTTCAAAAGGCACGCAGTCACGAGAATGAAGAAAACTCCACTCCGACGCTCCCACGGCTTGTAGGCACACGGTTTCAGGTACTATTTCACTCCCCTCCCGGGGTACTTTTCACCATTCCCTCACGGTACTATCCGCTATCGGTCACCAGGGAATATTTAGGCTTAGCGGGTGGTCCCGCCAGATTCACACGGGATTTCTCGGGCCCCGTGCTACTTGGGTGTCTCTCCAACGAGCCGCTGACGTTTCGACTACGGGGGTCTTACCCTCTACGCCGGACCTTTCGCATGTCCTTCGCCTACATCAACGGTTTCTGACTCGTCCCACGGCCGGCAGACCGTGAAAGAGAGATCCCACAACCCCGCACACGCAACCCCTGCCGGGTCTCACACGTATACGGTTTAGCCTCATCCGGTTTCGCTCGCCACTACTCCCGGAATCACGGTTGTTTTCTCTTCCTGCGGGTACTGAGATGTTTCACTTCCCCGCGTTCCCTCCACACTGCCTATGTGTTCAGCAGCGGGTGACAGCCCATGACGACTGCCGGGTTTCCCCATTCGGAAACCCCCGGATCAAAGCCTGGTTGACGACTCCCCGGGGACTATCGTGGCCTCCCACGTCCTTCATCGGTTCCTGGTGCCAAGGCATCCACCGTGCGCCCTTAAAAACTTGGCCACAGATGCTCGCGTCCACTGTGCAGTTCTCAAACAACGACCAGCCACCCATCACCCCGGACCACCGTCCGAGTGCACTGGGGCCGGCACCTGAGGAAAAAAACCCATTCCCTCAGACACCCAACAGCGTGCCCGACACGACCAGCCGACCAGATCAGCGTTCCACACCCCCAAGGGCAGTACTAGCGCCTGATCCATCCTGGACCCTGCCGAATAGTCAACGTTCCACCCATGAGCAACCGGCATCGGACACTCGCCGATGCACCGGCCTCTGACCGGGCCAGGCCCGGTAAGAAGTGCTCCTTAGAAAGGAGGTGATCCAGCCGCACCTTCCGGTACGGCTACCTTGTTACGACTTCGTCCCAATCGCCAGTCCCACCTTCGACAGCTCCCTCCCACAAGGGGTTGGGCCACCGGCTTCGGGTGTTACCGACTTTCGTGACGTGACGGGCGGTGTGTACAAGGCCCGGGAACGTATTCACCGCAGCAATGCTGATCTGCGATTACTAGCGACTCCGACTTCATGGGGTCGAGTTGCAGACCCCAATCCGAACTGAGACCGGCTTTTTGAGATTCGCTCCACCTCACGGTATCGCAGCTCTTTGTACCGGCCATTGTAGCACGTGTGCAGCCCAAGACATAAGGGGCATGATGACTTGACGTCGTCCCCACCTTCCTCCGAGTTGACCCCGGCGGTCTCCCGTGAGTCCCCAGCACCACAAGGGCCTGCTGGCAACACGGGACAAGGGTTGCGCTCGTTGCGGGACTTAACCCAACATCTCACGACACGAGCTGACGACAGCCATGCACCACCTGTACACCGACCACAAGGGGGACCCTGTCTCCAGGGTTTTCCGGCGTATGTCAAGCCTTGGTAAGGTTCTTCGCGTTGCGTCGAATTAAGCCACATGCTCCGCCGCTTGTGCGGGCCCCCGTCAATTCCTTTGAGTTTTAGCCTTGCGGCCGTACTCCCCAGGCGGGGCACTTAATGCGTTAGCTGCGGCACGGACAACGTGGAATGTTGCCCACACCTAGTGCCCACCGTTTACGGCGTGGACTACCAGGGTATCTAATCCTGTTCGCTCCCCACGCTTTCGCTCCTCAGCGTCAGTATCGGCCCAGAGATCCGCCTTCGCCACCGGTGTTCCTCCTGATATCTGCGCATTTCACCGCTACACCAGGAATTCCGATCTCCCCTACCGAACTCTAGCCTGCCCGTATCGACTGCAGACCCGGGGTTAAGCCCCGGGCTTTCACAACCGACGCGACAAGCCGCCTACGAGCTCTTTACGCCCAATAATTCCGGACAACGCTCGCGCCCTACGTATTACCGCGGCTGCTGGCACGTAGTTAGCCGGCGCTTCTTCTGCAGGTACCGTCACTTTCGCTTCTTCCCTGCTGAAAGAGGTTTACAACCCGAAGGCCGTCATCCCTCACGCGGCGTCGCTGCATCAGGCTTTCGCCCATTGTGCAATATTCCCCACTGCTGCCTCCCGTAGGAGTCTGGGCCGTGTCTCAGTCCCAGTGTGGCCGGTCGCCCTCTCAGGCCGGCTACCCGTCGTCGCCTTGGTGAGCCATTACCTCACCAACAAGCTGATAGGCCGCGGGCCCATCCTGCACCGCCGGAGCTTTCCAGAACCACAGATGCCCATGATCCTCATATCCGGTATTAGACCCCGTTTCCAGGGCTTGTCCCAGAGTGCAGGGCAGATTGCCCACGTGTTACTCACCCGTTCGCCACTAATCCCCTCCCGAAAGAGGTTCATCGTTCGACTTGCATGTGTTAAGCACGCCGCCAGCGTTCGTCCTGAGCCAGGATCAAACTCTCCGTGAATGCTCACCCCGGACCATGCAACCAGCACATCCGGTGCACACATCACGAGAGCGGAACAGCCGGGCGGAATAAGCCCAGCCGTTCACAGCGTCCTCGCTGTGTCTACTTCAAAGGAACCTCGACCATCGGAAAACAACCTCCGACGGACGGGGTATCAACATATCTGGCGTTGACTTTTGGCACGCTGTTGAGTTCTCAAGGAACGGACGCTTCCTTCGTACTCACCCTCACGGGCTTTCCTCCGGGCGCTTCCCTTCGGTGTTTCAAACTCTATCAGGCTTTTTCCGTCTCCCTGACCAACCCCCCGCAGACATGCCGAAGGTGATCCCGGGATAGGATCTGATCGAGTTTGGGTTGCTGCCGGGCGAGGACGCCGTAGCGCCGTTCCGTCCTCAGCAGGTCCTCCACGGTACACGGGTCCCCGGAGCCGGTGCAAATCCCGGTGAGTGGTGGTCTAGACCACTAGCTGGTACCTTCTGTCCGGAACCGCCACTTCACTGACATACGCTGCTGCTCGGTGTGCCGTCCGGGACGGACAGTGACGGCCCGAACGCAGCCCCACTCCTGGGAGGCTTCCCATGACCACCGTGACGTCCCCTCTTCCCGGACGCGCCGTCGGACTGGCCGCCGTGCCGGATCCGGTCTTCTCCGGGGCCATGGTCGGCCCGGGCACCGCGATCGACCCGGTGCGCGAGCCCTCCGAGGTCGTGGCGCCCGTGGCCGGCGTCATCGTTTCCCTGCACCCGCACGCCTTCGTCGTGGTCGACGAGAGCGGGCACGGTGTGCTCACCCACCTCGGCATCGACACGGTGCAGCTCAACGGCGAGGGGTTCGAGCTGCTCGTCAACAAGGGCGACACCGTGAGCCGCGGTCAGGGCATCGTGCGCTGGGACCCCGCCGCCGTCGAGGCCGCCGGCAAGTCCCCGGTGTGTCCCGTCGTGGCGCTCGAAGCCACGGCCGAGGCGCTCTCCGGCCTCCGGGACAGCGGTGACGTGAAGACCGGCGACAGCCTCTTCTCCTGGAACTGACGACCACACCGCCGCACGGCGGCCCACCGCACAACCACCGCGGCGGCTCGACCCGCCGCGCCTGACCGGAGACGGGTGAGATGGAGACAACGCTGCGAGGCGTCGGCGTGAGCCACGGTGTGGCGATCGGCGAGGTTCGGCACATGGGGACGGCGGTGCTCGAACCGCCGGCGAAGCGGATTCCGGCGCAGGAGGCCGAGCGCGAGCAGGGACGGGCGCACCAGGCCGTGGACGCCGTGGCGGCCGACCTGGCGGCGCGCGGCAACCTGGCGGGGGGCGAGGCCCAGGCGGTCCTGGAGGCGCAGGCCATGATGGCCCAGGACCCCGAGCTGATGGCCGATGTCGAGCGGCGGATCGCCGTCGGCAGCACGGCCGAGCGCGCGGTGTACGACGCGTTCGCGGCGTACCGGGAGCTGCTGGCCGGCGCCGGCGAGTACCTCGCCGGTCGCGTCGCGGACCTCGATGACGTGCGCAACCGCATCGTCGCCCGGCTCCTGGGCGTCCCGATGCCGGGTGTTCCGGACAGCGACCGGCCCTACGTACTGGTGGCGCGGGATCTGGCCCCCGCCGACACGGCTCTGCTGGACCCGGCCCTGGTGCTCGGTTTCGTGACCGAGGAGGGCGGCCCGACCAGTCACAGCGCGATCCTGGCGCGGGCACTGGGCGTTCCGGCCGTCGTGGCGCTGCCGGGCGCCGGTGAGCTGGCCGAGGGCGTGGTGATCGCGGTCGACGGCAGCACCGGCGAGGTCTTCGTCGACCCGAGCGAGGGGAGGAAGGCCGAGCTGGAGGCCGCTGCGGCGGAGCGCAGGGCCGCTCTCACGGGCGCGACGGGCCCGGGTGCCACGGCCGACGGGCACAAGGTGCCGCTGCTGGCCAACGTCGGCGGTCCGGCGGACGTGCCGGCCGCCGTGGAGGCCGGTGCCGAAGGCGTCGGTCTGTTCCGCACCGAGTTCCTCTTCCTGGACGACAGCCGGAACGCTCCGTCCGAGGAGAAGCAGGTGGCGGCCTACCGGCAGGTGCTGGAGGCCTTCCCCGGGGGCCGGGTGGTGGTACGGGTGCTGGACGCGGGCGCCGACAAGCCGCTGGACTTCCTCACGCCGGCGGACGAGCCGAACCCGGCGCTCGGCGTGCGGGGGCTGCGGGCGCTGCTGGACCACCCGGAGGTCCTGCGTACGCAGCTGGCCGCGCTGGCGAAGGCCGCGGAGGGGCTGCCCGTGCACCTGGAGGTCATGGCGCCCATGGTCGCGGACCGCGCGGACGCCAGGGCGTTCGCGGACGCCTGTCGCGCGGCGGGACTGCACGCGAAGTTCGGCGCCATGGTGGAGATCCCGTCAGCCGCACTGCGGGCGCGTTCGATCCTGCGGGAGGTCGAGTTCCTGTCGCTGGGGACCAACGACCTCGCGCAGTACACGTTCGCCGCGGACCGGCAGGTGGGTGCGGTGTCGCGGCTGCAGGACCCGTGGCAGCCCGCGCTGCTCGACCTGGTCGCGCTGTCGGCCGAGGCCGCGCGGGCCGGGGGCCAGAGCTGCGGGGTGTGCGGTGAGGCCGCGTCCGATCCACTGCTGGCGTGTGTGCTGACGGGTCTGGGCGTCACCTCCCTGTCCATGGGTGCGGCGTCGATTCCCTACGTGCGGGCGACGCTGGCGAAGTACACGCTGGCGCAGTGCGAGCGGGCGGCCGCCGCCGCGCGCGCGGCGGACAGTGCCGGGGAGGCGCGCGCCGCGGCGCAGGCGGTGCTGTCCGGCGAGTAGGCCGGCCGGCGCCGACGGTGCCGGCCGGGTTCAGGGGCGTCCCGCCTCCGGGCGGGGCGCCCCCGGCGCGTTCAGTGACGGTGGCCCGGTGGTGTGTCCTGCGTGCCGAGGTCGGGCGGGACGCAGTAGTCGACGTCCGGTTCCGGTGGGACGGGGTCGCCCGACTCGGCGTCGGTGCAGTAGGCGTCGAAGACCTCGGAGGCGGTGAGGGGTTCCAGGGCGCCGGCGCGCAGCCGCCAGCCGTAGACGCGGTCCGCCCTTCCGGGGGCGCTGGTGCGCATGACGAGTCCGCCGGGGCTGCGGGTGGCGAGGCCGAGGGCGAGGACGCCGGTGAATTCCAGGGCTTCCGCCTCGTCGAGTTCGGCGGTCCCGCCGGTGCCCTCGTCCGCGTGAAGGACGGAGACCAGGGTCTCCGGTGGTCCGGAGACGCTGCAGACCAGGTGCCGGTCGCCCGGTGGTGCGGTGTCGAGGATGCGGACGAGGAGGCCGGAGGCCCTGGTGAAGGCCGCGCGGCCGATGTCCTCGCCGCAGGTGGCGCAGGGGCCGAGGCGGGTCAGCAGGGTGGTGGCGTACTCCCAGGTGGCCTGCCGGACCGCTTCGTCCACGAGGGTGGGCACGAGCGCGGCGAGGGGCCGGCCGTCATAGGGGACGGTGGGGCCGGTCGCCGCGAGTTCGGCGGTGTACCGGCTGCGGCTGGCCGGGGCCTCCGGGTCGAGGCCGGTGTGCGCGCAGAACGCGGCGTAGTCCTCGGGGTCGAAGAGGGCCAGTGTGGTGTGGCTGCCCTGTGCGGCGCGGGTTTCGAGGAGCGCCTCCACCTGGTGGAGGTAGGCGGTGTGGTCGTCGAAGGTGAAGCTGCGGTAGCGCCGCATGGCGCGGAAGTCGTGTTCGTCGGTGAGCAGTCCGATGGTGCCGGCCATCTCGCGGCCCAGGACGCGCCGCGTGGTCCGGTGGTCGGTGTGCGCCATGATGTCCCCCAGTGCGCAGTGGATCATTGCTCACCCACAGTAACCGGGGGCACTGACAACGGGGCCGGGGCGGCCCGGCCTGCCGCGGGGTCCGGCAGGGCCCGGGCCGTTCCCTCCGGGCGGGAGGCGGCCGGGTCAGGCGCGTTCGCGGGCCATCCGCTCGTAGAGGGCCAGCAGCGCCAGGTCGTCGATGGACCCGGGGTTGACCGCCTTCTCCAGGGGTGTGCCCTGCAGGATCCGCTTGACCGGGACCTCGATGCGCTTGCCGGTGAGGGTGTGCGGGATCCCGGGGACCTCGATGACCTCGTCGGGTACGTGGCGCGGTGAGAGCTGCTCGCGGACGGCCTGCTTGATGCGGGTCAACAGGGCCTCGTCGAGGACGGCGCCCGGGGCGAGGTGGACGAACAGCGGCATCCAGTAGCCCCCGTCGGGCTGCTCGACGCCGATGACCAGGGACTCCTTGATCTCGGGCAGGCGTTCGACGGCCTCGTAGATGTCGGCCGACCCCATGCGTACGCCCTGCCGGTTGAGGGTGGAGTCGGAGCGGCCGTGGATGATCACCGAGCCGCGGGAGGTGACGGTGATCCAGTCGCCGTGGCGCCAGGCGCCGGGGTAGGTGTCGAAGTAGCTGTCGCGGTAGCGGCTGCCGCCGGGGTCGTTCCAGAAGCGGATCGGCATCGACGGCATGGGGTTGGTGACGACCAGTTCGCCCACCTCGTCCACGAGCGGCCGGCCCGCCGGGTCCCAGGACTGCAGGTCGGTGCCGAGGCAGGCCGCCTGGAGTTCGCCGGTGTGGACGGGGAGGGTCGGTACGGCTCCCGCGAAGCAGGAGCAGACGTCGGTGCCGCCACTGACGGAGGCGATCCACAGGTCCCCGCGGACCTCGTCGTGCAGCCAGCGGAAGCCGTCGGGCGGCAGGGGCGAGCCGGTGGTGGCGACGCACCGCACCCTCGCGAGGTCGAAGTCGCGCGAGGGGTGCACGCCCGCCTTGCGGCAGGCCATGACGTAGGCGGCCGAGGTGCCGTAGAAGGTGGCGCCGGTGCGCTCGGCGATCCGCCACTGGGCGCCGGTGTCCGGATGGCCGGGGCTGCCGTCGTACAGGATGACCGTCGTCCCGGTGAGGAGGCCGGAGACGAGGAAGTTCCACATCATCCAGCCGGTCGAGGTGTACCAGAAGAAGCGGTCCCCGGGGCCGAGGTCGCAGTGCAGTCCGAGCTGCTTGAGGTGCTCGACGAGGATGCCGCCCTGGGACTGGACGATGGCCTTGGGCAGGCCGGTCGTGCCGGAGGAGTACAGCACCCACAGCGGGTGGTCGAACGGCACCTGTTCGAAGGTGGGCTCGGTGCCGGCCGAGGTCAGCTCCGGCCACGACAGGGCACCGTCGGGCGCCTCGGTGCCGAGGAGCGGGATGTGGACGACGGCGCGCAGGGTGGGCAGCTCGCGGCGCAGTTCGGCGACGACGGCACGGCGGTCGTGCTCCTTGCCGCCGTAGCGGTAGCCGTCGACGGTGAACAGGACGACCGGTTCGACCTGCTGGAAGCGGTCGAGGACGCTGCGGGCGCCGAAGTCGGGGGCGCACGAGGTCCACACGGCGCCGACGGCGGCGGTGGCCAGGAGCGCGGTCACGGCTTCGGGGATGTTCGGGAGGTAGCCGCTGACGCGGTCGCCGGGGCGCACGCCGAGGGCGCGGAGTCCGGCCGCGAGGGAGCCCACCTGCCGGCGCAGCTCGGACCAGGTGACCGGGCGGGGTTCGTGGGTCTCGTCGACGTACAGGAGGGCGGGCTCGTCCGCGCGGCCGTCCGCGGCGCGCAGGGCGTGCTCGGCGTAGTTGAGGGTGGCCCCGGGGAACCACTGGGCGCCCGGCATCGAGCGGTCGCCGAGGACGCGCGCGCAGGGAGTCGAGAAGCGCACGTCGAACCACTGCGTGACGGCTTCCCAGAACGTGTCCAGCTGGTCGACGGACCACCGGTGCAGGGCCGGGTACCCTCCCGCGGCAGGGGCCCCGTGGTGCTCGGCGGCCCACGCCTGGAACCGGGTGATGCGGGCCTGGGCGATCCGTTCGGGATCGGGCTGCCAGAGCGGCTGGGGGTTCGCGGTCGACATGGGGCGGCTCCCGGGCTGTGCGCGTGGTGTGCGTCGGTCCGCGCACGGGCTGGGGTGTGCGCGTGACGCGGCTGACACGGACGATGCCATGTGATCGACTTCCACACCAGGGCGGGCCCCACATAGTCCGTGTCGTGAAGATGTGGTTCCGGCATGGGTGAACGGCAGTTGAACGACACGCGCGCGGGGGGCGGTCAGTGGCAGGGTGAGCAGCATGGACGGTCGTGACCTGGTGCGTTCGGTGAGTGTGGTCGGTTCGAGGGGGGCGGCGCAGGGGTTCCGTACCGTACGGGCCGCACCAGGGCGGGCCCCACATAGTCCGTGTCGTGAAGATGTGGTTCCGGCATGGGTGAACGGCAGTTGAACGACACGCGCGCGGGGGGCGGTCAGTGGCAGGGTGAGCAGCATGGACGGTCGTGACCTGGTGCGTTCGGTGAGTGTGGTCGGTTCGAGGGGGGCGGCGCAGGGGTTCCGTACCGTACGGGCCGCATGGCGCAGGAGGCGTATCGACGCCGCGGGGCTGCCGCCGCGGGGGGCCGAGCGCGCGCGGGTCCCGGGAGAGGTGCGGGGGGCGGAACCGGGGCCGGGGGGCGGGGTGGTCCGGTTCGGGCGGTCCGAGCTGCGGATCACCGTCGCGGTCAACGGGGCGGTCTTCTGGGGCTGGGACGGGGCGGGCCCCGAGCCCTCGTACGCGCTCGCCCGGAGTTGTCCCGAGGCGGATCCGCGGGCGGTGCTGGAGCCGGACAAGGACGGTGGCTGGCGGGTCGTGGCCGAGCGGATGACGGTCGCCGTCTCCCGGCACGGTGCGGTCCAGGTGTGCACGCCCGGAGGCGTCATGCTGCGGCGGGACCTGCCGCCGCGCTGGTGGGAGCCGGCCGGCGGGGGCACGGTGCGGTGGATGCAGCGGTCCGAGGTGGCCGCGGACGCCCGGTTCTTCGGTCTGGGCGGGCGCGCGTCCGGGCCCCGGCTGCGGGACGGCACGTACCGGCTGTGGAACGCCGGTCCGGGCCGTGCGTCCGGCCCGGGGGGTGATCCGCCGCACCTGACCATGCCGGTGCAGCTGGTGGTGGCCGACGCGGGGGCCCACCTGGTGTTCCACGACAGCACGTGGGACGGTGCGGTGACGCTGTGGGAGGGCGAGGAGGGCGCCGGGTCGGGGCACGACCGGGCGGGACGCTGCGAGACGCGGATGGACGGGGGTCCGCTGCGCTGCTGGGTGATGGCGGGCACGCCCGCGCGCGTGCTGCACACCTGGGCGTCGCTGACCGGAGCGCCCGCGCTGCCGCCCGCCTGGGCCCTCGGCCACCACCTGCGGTGGGACCGCGGCGGCGAGCAGGAGGTGCGGCGGACCGTCGCGGCCCATCAGGAGCGCGGTCTGCCGCTGGACGCCGTCCACCTGGACGTCGGCCACTGCGAGGACGGCCAGGTGTTCACCGTCGACGAGGAGCGCTTCCCGAAGCTGCCGGTGCTCGCCGAGGAACTGCGCCGGGACGGGATACGGCTGGTGTCGGTCGTCGACCCGGCGGTGAAGGCCGCGCCGGGCAACGCCGTGCACGACAGCGGCTCGGCCGTGGACGCGTTCGTCCGGGACGCCGCGGGGCGGGTGGTGCGCGGCGAGGCGCGGGCCGGCGAGTCGGTCTTCCCCGACTTCACCCGCGCGCCCGTGCGCGCGTGGTGGGGCGGCCTCTACGCGGAGCGGCTGGGGCAGGGCTTCGCGGGGGTCTGGCACGACATGGACGAGCCGACGTCGTTCACCGCCTTCGGGGAGACGACGCTGCCGCGTTCGGCCCGGCACGCCCTGGAGGGGCGCGGCGGCGACCACCGGGAGGCGCACAACGTGTACGCGCTCTGCATGGCCCGCGCGGGCTACGAGGGGCTGCGCGCGCTGTCGCCGCAGGAGCGCCCGTTCCTGCTGTCGCGCTCCGGCTGGGCGGGCTCGCAGCGGTACGGGGGGACCTGGTCGGGGGCCGCGGCGGCGGGCTGGCCGGGGCTGCGGGCCTCCCTGTCGCTGGTGCTGGGGCTCGGCCTGTGCGGGGTGCCGTTCTCGGGGCCGGACGTGGGGGGCCCCGGCGGGGACGGGGCGGCGGAGCTGTACCTGCGGTGGCTGCAGCTCGCCGCGTACCTGCCGCTGCTCCGTACGCGGGCGGGGCGCGGGGGGCCGTGGGAGTCCGGCCCCGGGGTGGTGGGGCACGCGCGCCTGGCGCTGCTCGAACGCCGGCGTCTGCAGCCCTACTTCGTGACGCTGGCCCACCTGGCCCGGCGGACCGGCGCGCCCTGTGTGCGGCCGGTGTGGTGGAGGGCGCCCGAGGACCGCGCGCTGCGCGACTGCGAGGACGCGTTCCTGCTCGGCGACTGTCTCCTCGTGGCGCCGGTCCTGGAACCGGGAACCGACCGGCGTGCGGTGCAGCTGCCGCGGGGCCGCTGGTACGACACGGTGACGGAGCGGGCGTACGAGGGCCCGGCGCGGGTCGTCGTGGACGCGCCGCCGTCGCGGATCCCGGTGTTCGCGCACGCGGGTGCGGTGCTGCCGGTGCGCGGTGAGCGCGGCGCGCCGGAGCTGGAGGTGTGGGCGCCCGAGCGGGGACGGGCGGGGGGCGGGCTGGTGGTGCCGGACGCGGGCGACGGGTGGGACGAGGGGGGGATCGAGCGTTACGTGGCCCGCCGGCAGGGCCGGCGGGTGGTGGTCGTACGGGAGCGGGAGGACGGCGCGGCCGAGCCGTCCCGCCCGGTGCGGGTGCGGGGCCTGGGCTGACCGGCCGGCTCAGACGTAGCGGCCCTCGAAGAAGGCCCGCACGGCCAGGGTGTGCAGGGGGAAGGCGAGCTCCTCGGGCCTGCGCAGCAGGTGCGGGCCCTCGGTCTCGTCCGTGGTGCCGGGGGCCGGGAGTCCTTCGGCGGAGCGTTCGGGCAGGAGCCCGAACAGCAGCAGGTGCCCGTCGGGCGAGCTCATGGCGTCCGCGAGCCGCACGTCGCGGGCGGCGGCGTCGATGCCGGTCTCTTCGTTGAGTTCGCGCACGACGGCCTGCTTCCAGTCCTCGCGGTCGTCGATGTAACCGCCGGGCAGGGCGGTGCCCCCGCGTGCGGGGGCGATGGTTCGGGTGATGACGACCAGGGCCGTGCCCCTGGTGTCGTACACGGGCTGGAGTGCGACGGCGACCGGCAGCGGGTTGCGGTAGGCGACGCTCCCGCAGGACGGGCACGTGCGCGGCCAGCCGGCGGCACCCTCCCCATGGGGCGCTCCGCAGCTCGAACAGTGGGAGCCCTGAGCGGAGTTGGCAGTTGAGTGCTGAATTTCGGACACGCGCGGACTGTATCCGATCAGAAGCGGAACTTCTTGCGGCGCAGATGTCCACGGAGCCGATGCGGTGGCAGCGGGTCGGCCACAACGGCTCCCGCCCGCCCCGGCCACCGCTCCGCGGTGCGGACCGCGTCGCGGGTCAGGTGGTGACGGCCCGCCGGCGGTCGGCGGTGTACCCCATCGCGTGCTGGACGACGCGGACGAGCACCTCCTTCACCGACTCCCGGTCGCGGGCGTCGCACAGCACCAGCGGGACGTCCCCGTCCAGGTCGAGTGCCCGCCGGACGGCGTCGGCGGGGTAACGGGCGGCACCGTCGAAGCAGTTGATGCCGACGAGGAAGGGGATGGACCGCCGTTCGAAGTAGTCGACGGCGGCGAAGCAGTCCTCCAAGCGGCGTGTGTCGGCGAGCACCACGGCGGCGAGGGCGCCCTCGGACAGCTCGTCCCACATGAACCAGAACCGTTCCTGCCCGGGCGTCCCGAACAGGTACAGCACCAGCCCCTCGCGCACGGTGATGCGGCCGAAGTCCATGGCCACGGTGGTGGTGTGCTTGGCCTCCACGCCGGTGGTGTCGTCGACCGGACGCCCGGCCTCGGTCAGCAGCTCCTCGGTGCGCAGCGGTCTGATCTCGCTGACCGCGCCGACCAGGGTCGTCTTGCCCACGCCGAAGCCGCCGGCCACCAGGATCTTGAGCGTGACGGGCTCCACCAGGGACCTGCCGCGCTCGGAACGCCCGAAGATCATCGGTCTCTTCTCCTGCTTGCTGGGTGTTCGGGCGGCGGTCGGCCGTAGCCGCCGCCACCGGGTTCTTGGTTCCCGTGGGCCACGCGGGGCGCCGCGGAGGCGGGTGCTCACCGCGGCCGGTCAGCACCGAGGGGTTCCTCGCGTGCGCCGGTGACGGCGGTGGGCGCGTGCCGGCCGGGACCGCGGGACGGCGGTCCGTCCGCGGCCGGCCGGCCGTCCGGGCCACGCGCGACGGCACCGGCGGGGGTGCCGCCCCGGCCGGTTGGCAGCCGCCGGCCCGTCACCGCTCGCGCTTCCACGCCGGTCACAGCGCCCGGAGGCCGGCGATCACGTCACGCAGGATGCTCTCGTCCGGCAGCTCGGCCGGGGGCACCGGACGCGTCACGTGGACGAGTTCCGCGTGCACGAGGTCTCCGATGAGGACGCGCACCACTCCGGTGGGCAGGTCGAGCTCCGCGGCGAGTTCGGCGACCGACTGCGGCGCGTCCCGGCAGAGCCGGACGATGTCCACGTGTTCCGGGGAGAGCGTCGTGTCCGCCTCGGCGTCGTCGGCGCCGGGCTCCGTGACGACCACCGCGATCAGGTCGAGGCGGTGCTGGGCCGGGCTCGTGGTGCGGCCACGCGTCATGGCGTACGGACGGACGACCGGTCCCGCCTCGTCGTCGAACCAGTGGCTTCCTGCCTGACCGTCTCCGCTCATGCCGTCCCACTACCCGCCCGCGGGCAGCTCGGCGCGCGGAGCCGTGCCCAGGTGCGCACCGACCCGCTTGACCAGGAGGGTCATCTCGTAGGCGACCTGGCCGACGTCGGAGTCGGCGTCCGACAGCACGGCCAGGCAGCTGCCGTCCCCGGCGGCGGTCACGAACAGGAAGGCGTCGTCCAGCTCGACGACGGTCTGCCGGACGCCGCCCGCGTCGAAGTGACGGCCCACGCCCTTGGCCAGGCTGTGGAAACCGGACGCGACGGCGGCCAGGTGTTCGCCGTCCTCGCGGGTCAGGTCCTTGGACACTCCCGTGGGCAGGCCGTCCCCGGAGAGGATGACGGCCTTGCGGATGCTGGCGACCCGGTCGACGAGGTCGTCGAGGAGCCAGTTCAGCTCCCCCTTGTCCCCCTTGTCCCTCTTGTCCTCCTTGTTCGTACCCGTGCCGCCGGTGGCCTTCGGTGCGGTCATGGACCGTCCCCCTTTGTCGTTCCTCGTGCTGTGCCGTTCCGCGCGCCGTCGCCGGCGGCGTTCTCCTCGCGGCCGCGCTGCCAGCCGCGCTGCAGGGAGGCCATCCGGCTGCGGACCTCGTCGGCGTCGCGGTCCTCGGGCCG
Organism: Streptomyces sp. TG1A-8; assembly: GCF_030499535.1. NCBI lineage: Bacteria > Bacillati > Actinomycetota > Actinomycetes > Kitasatosporales > Streptomycetaceae > Streptomyces > Streptomyces sp. TG1A-8. The sequence goes on along the minus strand of NZ_JASTLB010000001.1, from coordinate 5,890,085 downwards.
CGCCTCGTGTTCGGCGCGCCGTTCGGGGTCCTGCTTGAGCTGGGGGGCCAGGCTGGCCTGGCGCCGGCGCCGGGGCAGCGGGCCGGCGCCGGGAGCGGACGCGGGGGCCGTGCCGCCGGCGGGCGGCGTGCCGTCGTCCCGGCCGGCCCCGGAAGCGGCGGTCGCGGACCGGGGGCGCCCGGGCGGCGACGGCGTCCCGGAGGACTCGTGCCCGCCGTCGCCCGGAGCAGCCGGGCGTGCCCCGGCGCGCTCGGCGGACCCCGCGGCCCGCCGGTCCGGCTCCTCGCGGCGGCGGACCGGCAGCGCGGCCGGTCCGCCCGGCTCGGCACGGCGGGGGCCGGCCGGGGGCTGTCCGTCCGGGTCGCGGCGCGGGCCCTGCCCGGCGACCGGCCTGCCGTGCGAGCTGACCAGCTTGGGCGTCCGCCGCCGGGGCAGCGGTACGGGTCCGCCGGTGCGTTCCCCGGGGTCGTCGGCGCGCGGGGAGGCGGACGGGGGGAGTCCGCTCAGCCGGGGGACCGCCGGGTCGTCGGCGCGGGCCGGGAAGTGGCGGGGGCGGAAGAGTCCGCCGCGCTCGCTGTCCTCCTCCGGCAGCGCCCCGGGGAAGTCGTCGAGGGCGTCCAGGTCCACCGGCGCCTCCAGCTCGACCGGGCCCAGCAAGGAGGCCGGCAGAGCGGGCAGCCCCGGCACCTGCGGCAGCTCCGGCACCCGCGCACGCGCGGTGAGGCGCCGCGCCGTGGGCTCGGCCTCCTGCGGGGAGCGCTCCCGGTCGAGGCGGAAGCCGGTGCCGTCGGTCTCCGGGATGTCGTCGCTGAGCAGCGTGTCGGGGATGAAGACCACGGCGGTGGTGCCGCCGTAGGGGGACGGCTGGAGGGAGACCCGGACGCGCTGGCGCCGGGCGAGGCGGCTGACCACGAACAGGCCGAGCCGGTCGGTGTCGGAGAGTTCGAACTCGGGGGTCTCGGCGAGCCGGAGGTTGGCGTCGAGCAGCGCCTCGGCCGTCATGCCGAGCCCCCGGTCGTGGATCTCCAGGGTGAAGCCGTTGGAGACCCGTTCGCCGAGGACCTGGACGGCGGTGTGCGGGGGCGAGAACACCGTGGCGTTCTCCAGGAGTTCGGCCACGAGGTGGGTGAGGTCGGCGACGGCCGGCCCGTTGACGGCGATGCGCGGCAGGCGGCGGACCTCGACGCGTTCGTAGTCCTCGACCTCGGCGACGGCGGCGCGGACGACGTCCATGAGCTGCACGGGGCGGCGCCACTGCCGCGACGGCGCGGCACCGGAGAGGATCACCAGGCCCTCGGCGTGCCGGCGCATGCGGGTGGTGAGGTGGTCCAGGCGGAAGAGGTCGGCGAGTTCGTCGGTGTCCTCGGTCCTGCGCTCCATGGTGTCGAGCAGGGTGAGCTGCTTGTGCAGCAGCACCTGGCTGCGGCGGGCGAGGTTGACGAAGACCTCGGAGACCCCGGCCCGCAGTTCGGCCTGTTTGACCGCTGCCTCGACGGCCGCGCGCTGCAGGGTGTTGAGCGCCTGGCCGACCTCGCCGATCTCGTTCTTCTCGTACTCCAGGCGCGGGACCTCGGTCTCGACGTCGACCTGTTCGCCGGCGGAGAGGCGGCGCATCACGCTGGGCAGCCGCACCCCGGACGCCTCGTGCGCCTCCTGGCGCAACTGCTTGAGGTCGCGGACGAGACCGCGGCCGACGCGCACGGAGAGCACCAGGGAGAGCAGGAGGGCGACGAGGCCGAGGAGGCCGGCGGCGGCCGCCTGGGCGATCACCCCCACGGCCACGGGCCGCGTGCGGTCCTGGAGCCGGTCGCCGACCTGGTCGTCCAGGCGGCCGAGGTCGCCCAGGACGTTCGCCGCGGCGGTGTCCCAGTTCCGCGCGGTGACGCCGCCGGGCACTGCGGAGCCGGTGCCGATCACGTTCCGCTCGGCCGTGCGCAGCGGGGCGGTGGTGGCGCTCTTCCAGAGGCGTTCGTACCGGTCGCGTTCCGCGGCGGGCAGCAGCGGCAGGCTGATGCCGTACAGCAGGGTGCGCTGGGCGGCGAGGTCGGAGACGTCCCGGGTCTCGTCACGGGAGAGCCGGCCGGCCACCAGCGCCGAACCCAGCAGGGCGTCCTCGCGGGAGAGCAGTTCCCGGGCACGGATGACGTTGACCAGGGCCCGCCCCTGCTTGTCCATCTCGACGTCGTCGATGCCGTCCAGGCTGGCGAGCAGGGAGAAGCAGGGGTCGACGAGCCGGTTGTAGAGGTCGAGGGCCTGGGCGCGGGTGACCGAGCGCTCCCGGACGCCGCGACGCAGGTCGTCCAGCCCGTGGAAGGCGTCGAGGACGGTGGTGAAGTGCTCGTTGTCGTCCGCGTCCATGCCGTCGAGGAGGCCGCGGTCCCCGGCGTGCCTGCGGAGCTCGGTGACGGTCCGGTCGGTGGCGGTGTGGGCGCGGTGCAGCGCCGCGAGGGCACCGGGGGCCCGCGGGTCGGCGAGGTAGACGAGGCTCTGGCGCCGTTCCTGCTGCAGGCCGCGGACGGCGTCCTCGGTGGGGTAGCCGATGTCCTGCACCACCCTGGACACGCGGACCAGGTCGGCGGCCTCACGCCCCGTGTGCACCGTGGCGAAGCCCCAGATGGCGGCCAGGGACACCAGCGGCACGAGAAGCAGCGCCACGATCTTCCGGCGGACCGACTTCCCGCGAAAGCGCATGGCCTCCCCCAGCTCGGCCCCCGTCGGCCGGGGGCGCACACGTGCGTTAACAAACGGCGCGAGCCTACTACCGCCTCCTGGTTAACTCGAAGACATGGCCGGAGGATGAACTTCCGCATCCGGGGCGAGAGATGGCGAGTTGTCCGGGCATTGCGGGAGATTGCCCCCGTGCGGCACGCGGCCGCCGGGGGCCCATCGGCGCAGTACGGACAACTGGTTGGCCGGAATCTTTCGCCACCGGGAATCTTTCCGGGCCGCCGTTCGTCCTTTCACGGGAAGCGGGCGTGGAATCGGCCACAGCAGCCGCATGCCGCGCCCCGGCGGCGTAAAACAGCGCAAGCCGGGCAGCCACTGGGGAGACGGGGTCCACGGACACCGGGTGAGGGGACTGCCTGCGGTGGGGAGTGACACGGTGATGGGGACGGCGGAGCGGCGCGGGGCGCCCGAGGAAGGCGTGGCGGAGCGCCCGGCGGCGCGGCGGGGCCTTGAGGCATCGGATCGGGACAATCCGGCGCATGGGCGCTCCGGGGAGTCCGCCGAGGGGCAACGCGAAGGACGACACGAGTCGTGCCACCGGCCGTTGTGGGTCGAGGAGCCCGCGCGGCGGCGCCGGCTGCCCGATCCGGTGCGTACGGCGGCCGTGCGCGCGGTGCTGATCGTCTCGGTGACGCTGATCCAGGCGATGGTGGCGTTCCTGTGCACGATGGCCGGGTCCTGGCTGGCGTTCCCGATGGTGATCAGCAGTGTGGCCAGCACGGTGGTGGCCACCTGGGGCGTGGTCGACGTCTGGGTGACCCGCCAGGTGTGGAGCCAGCGTCACGGCGTGGTCTCCGAGCCGAGCAGCACGGCCCGTTCGCTGCGCCGCGAGCGGCGCGCCCGCCGGCGCCAGGAGCGGGCCGCGTCGCGGGAGCAGAGGCGGATACGCCGACGGGGCGGCGCGGGGCAGCTGTCGCATTCCTGACCGCTCGCGCGCAGGGGCGCGGCCGGTCCGCGCCTTCGCCGCCGGGACCGGCCGCGCGCCGGGACCGGCCGCGGCGCGCGGGGGTCAGGCCGGCCGCTTGAACATCCGCGTCGCGGTGATCTCGCTGTGGACCGCCTCCCCCGCCTGCGGCTGCTGGGGCAGCCCCGGCCGGAGGTGTTCCTCCACGCTGATGTACTTCAGGCCCGCCCGGAGGTCGGCGTCGTTGCGCAACCGGATGACCAGCGGGAACTCCGCCAACGCGGTCGTGTCGAACAGGCCGGTCGTGTACAGCAGCTGCACGCCCAGCGCGTCGGACACGGCCCGCTGCAGCTCCAGCAGGTAGGTGGCGTTGGCGCGGCCGATGGGGTTGTCGAGGAACAGCGTGCCCGCGTGCCGGTGCTTGTCCCGGCCCCGGTCGTTCGACCGGAGCGCGGCCATCGTGCAGTACAGCGCGATGGCCGCGGTCAGCAGCTGGCCTCCGGAGAAGACGTCGCCCATCTGCCCGACGGGCACCCGCTCGGCGCGCAGGACGGCGTCGGGCTTGAGGATCTCCACGGCCACTCCCCTGGGCTGCAGTGCCGCGGCCACTCCGCGCAGCAGCAGGGACATGCCGTCGCGGCGCAGGTCGGAGTTCTTCCTCACGGCCGCGCGCGTGGCCTCGTCGACGACCTCGCCGAGCCGTTCGGTGAGCGTCGCCTGGTCGGGCTCCTCGAAGCGGATGCGCAGGAACTCCTGCCCCGACCACTCGCCGAGCCCCTCGGGCAGGCGGGAGAGGCGCTGGGCGGACCGCAGCGTCGCCAGCGCCGACTCCACGAGACCGCGCAGCCGGTCCACGATCGAGTCCCGGTTCCGTTCCAGCTGCGCCAGCTCGTCGGTGAGGACGCGCAGCCGGGGCGCGAAGGCGTCGGCCCACTTCTGCGCGTGCTCGGGCAGTGCGGCGGCGGGCAGCTCGCGGATCTGCTGCCGGGCCGGGGTGCGGACCTGTTCGTAGCGCGTGGAGTTGGCGTGCCGGACGAGCACGTCGCCCGCCTCGCGCACGGCCGTCTCGGCGGTGGACAGGTCGGCGGCGCAGCCGCGCAGCGAGCGGCGGGTCTCGGCGGCCGAGTGCCGGGCCTCCTCCAGGGTGCCGGGATACGGCTCCGGCTCCTCGCGCCCCTCCTCGGGAACGTGCTCGCGCAGCAGGTCGCGGAGCATCGCGGCGATCTCGTCGAAGCCGCCGGCGGCGTCCTCGGCGGCCCGGTGCGCCTCCAGCAGCTCGGCGTGGGCCCCGCGGGCCTCGGCCAGCGCATCGGTGCGGGCGGCGAGTTCGGCGGTGGCGGTGCGCAGCAGCGCCTGGGCGTGCTCGGCGTCGCGCGGGACGAGTTCCCCGGGCAGCTCGGTGTGCGCCTCGCCGTCCTCGGGGGCGAGGCGCTCGGTCTCGCCGCGCAGCCGGCCGAGCTGCTCGCTCGCGGTGGACATGCGGGTCTCCAGCAACTGCACCAGTTCCTCGGCGCGCGCGGCGGCCGCCTGCCGGGAGGGGCCGTCGGAGCCGTCCGGGGACTGCAGCAGCTGCTCGGCCCGGGTGCGGACCTTGTTGCTGAGCCGGTCCAGCTCGGCGCGGGCCGCGCTCTCGTCGCTCTCCGCGCGGGCCTGTTCGGCGCGCAGGTCGGCGCCGACACCGACCTTCTCGTAGACCTGGGAAGCGGCCCGGTAGGCCTCGCGCAGGGCGGGCAGGGACGCCTTCGGCGCGTCCTCGCCGCCCTCCGGCACGTCGTCGGGGGCACCGGCGATCTCGGCGCGCTCGGCGCGCAGGGCCCGCGCGGTGCGGCGGGCGTCGTCGGCGGCCCGCTGGGCGGCGCGGCGGTCCTCGTCGGCCGCGCGGGCACGCTCCAGGCAGGCCTGGGCCCGGGCCTCCGACTCGGCGGCCTCGTCGACGAGTTCGCGGAGCTTCGCCTGCCAGCCGGCGCGCTCGCGCAGCCGGAAGGCGAGCCCGGCGAGGGCGTCGGCGGCGCGGCGGGCCCTCTGCGCGGCCTCCTGCCGTTCGTCGCGGACCTGCACGGCCTCGGCGGCGGCCTCGTCGGCCTCCGCGCGCACGGTCCGGGTCTTGGCCAGCTCGGCCTCGGCCTCCTCGGCGAACGCGCGCGCGTCCCGGGCCGCTTCGGCCAGCTCGGTGAGCCGGCCGGCCGGGCAGCCGGTGCGCCAGGAGGCGAGCCGTGCGGCCAGTTCGCGGTCCTTGCCGAGGCGGGCGGCGAGGGTGCGGATCTCCTCGTCGCGCGCGGTGGCCCGGGCGCGCAGCGCCTGCCGCTCCTCGTCGGCGGCGTGCTCGTCGTGCATGGCGGGGTTCGGCGGGACGAGGAAGACGTCACCGGAGGTGGCGTCGGCCGCCGGGGTGGGGGCGAGCAGCGCGGCGGCGGTGCCGACGGCCACCGCGGAACGGGGCAGCAGGGCGGCCTCGCCGAGTGTCCGGCGGGCCCGCGCGTGCGTGTCGGGATCGGTGATGATGACGCCGTCGACCAGTTCGGGGCGGGCGGCGAGCACGCGGGCGTGGTCGGCGGGGTCGACGGCCTGCGCGAGGTAGCGCCAGCCGGGCAGCGCGGGGATGCCGTGCTCGCCGAGGAACTCGACGGTGGCCAGCACGTCCGGGCCGGGCGGCAGCAGCCCGCCGTCGCCGAGGGCGCCGAGGATGCGGGCGTCGTCGGCGGCGGCGGTGCGCAGGTCGAAGAGGTGGCGTTCGGCGGAGCCGACGGCGTCGTCGAGCAGTTCGCGCAGCTCGTCGGCGAAGCGGTCCAGGTCCTGGGGGGTCAGCGGGCCGTCGGCGGGCGGACGCCCGGTGCCGTCCGCGCCGGAGCGCACCGGCTCGCCGGCGCCGTACCGGTCGGCGCCGCGCTCGGCGTCCGCCGTGCCGCGGTCGGCGCCGGTGCGGGCACCGGCCGTGCCGTCCGCCTCGGTCCGGGGGCCGGGCACCCGGGCCCGGCCGGGTCCCGGGGCGCCGGGCAGGCTCAGCAGCTCGGCGAACCGTTCCTCGGCCGCCAGTGCCTCGGCCAGGCGCCGCTCGGCGGCGTGGGCGCGCTCGGCGGCGGTCGCGGCGTCCGCCGCGCGGGCCGCGGTCAGCTCCGCGCGGGACTCGGCGGCGGCCGCCTCCCGGGCGTGCTCGGTGGCCCGTCGGGCGGCCTCGCGGGCCGCGTCCCAGGCGGCCACGGCGGTCTTCCCGGCGTCGCTGGCGGCGAGCGCCGCGCGCGCGGGGTCGGCGTCCGGGGCGCTGTCGTCGAGCCAGCCCGCGCGGACCGCCTCGGCGGTCTCCTGCTCGACCTCGGCGAGGCGCTGGCGCAGGTGTCCGGCCTCGCTGCGGGCGCGCTGCGCCTCGGTGGCCGCGCCGGTGGAGTCCCGGTGGGCGGCGTCGCCGACCTCCTGGAGCGCGGCGGAGCGCTCCTCCTCCTCGTTGGCGAGGGCCTCGGCGCGCCCGGCGGCGGCCTGCAGGGCGCGTACGAGGTCCGCGGCGGCCCTGGCGCGGGCGGCGAGGGCGGGGGCGGCGTCCCGTTCCGCCTCCTGGATGGCGGCGGACACGCGCGCGACGCGGTCGGCGGCGGCGCGGTGGCGCAGGACGGCCTCGGCGGCCTGCCAGGCGGAGTGCAGGGTGCGCGCGTCGGCCAGCTCGCGCTTCTGCGCGGCGGCGGACTTCTCGGCTGCGGCGAGCGCCAGGGAGGCGTGCCGGTAGGCGAGTTCGGCGGCGATGCGGGCGCTGCGCTCGCGGGCGCCCCCGGCGTGCGTGACCGCGTCGGCGGCGGCCGTGACCCGCTGGGCGAGGTCGGCGGCCCGCGCCCGCTCCCGCACGGCCCGGGCGGACAGCCGCCGGGCCAGGGTGCGGGTGCGGCGTTCGGCGCCGGCGTGGACGTCCCGGGCGCGGGCGCGGGCGTCGGCGGCCTCGACGATCCGCCCGAGCAGGTCGACCGAGCCGGCGGTGAAGTCGCGTTCGGCGATCAGTTCGGCGCGCCGGCCCAGCTTGTTGCCGAAGCCGCTGACGAGGTCGGCGAGGCCGTCGGTGTCACGGGTGTCGGTGACGGCGCGCAGCAGCAGGTCGGTGAAGTCGGAGTCCTTCTTGACCGCGAACAGACCGGCGGCCTCGCCCTCGTCCGCGTTCATCTCCCTCTGGTAGCGGAAGAGCTCGGGGTCGAGGCCGAGGTCACCGAGGTGCTCGATCCAGCGGTCGTGGATCTCCTCCCAGTGCACCTCCAGGTGCGGATAGGCCTTGCCGGCCTCGGTGAGGGCGTCCCGGAAGCCCTTCATGGTGCGGCGGCGGCCCTGGGCGCCCGACTGGCCCTCGACGGGCGGCCGTACGGCGGTGGACTCGGCGACGGGGAGGCTGTCCAGGCTGAGCCCGGGTCCGGGGCGGAAGGAGTACCAGGCCTCGGCGAACTTGCGGGGGTCGTTGGAGACCTGGCGCCCGCGCCACTCGCTGACCTTGCCGACGACGACGCACTCGCCGGTCAGCACGTGCTGCCACTCCAGGGCCACGTGTCCGCAGTCGTCGGCGAGCAGGAACTTGCGCAGCACGCCGGAGCTGGCGCCGCCCAGCGTGTTGCGGTGGCCGGGCAGCATCACCGAGAAGATCAGCTTGAGCAGGACGGACTTGCCGCCGCCGTTCTCCAGGAACAGCACGCCCGCGGGTGCGGGGCGGCGCGGCGGGCCGGACGGCTCCTCCGCGAAGAACTCCGCCTGCATGGGCGCGGGGTCGGGCACCGGTTCGCCGACACCGCGCAGGTCAAGCACGGTGTCGGCGTAGCGCGCACCGGCGGGCCCGATGGAGTAGAGGCGGACCCGGGACAGCTCGTACATGGCGGACTCTCGTCGTAAGTCTTCGGACATCGTGCGGTGGTGCGGGGTGGGCGGCGCCTTCGGGTGCGCGGCCCTCAGGAGTGGAACGGCAGCCCCGCGTCGGCCACCAGGTCCAGGTCCTCGGTGTCCTCGGCGGGGAGCAGGCCGGCCGTGCCGTCGGTGACCGGGACGACGCCCAGCTCCAGCAGTTCGGCCAGCGCGGCGCTGCCGGCCATGTCGCGGACCTGGAGCTGGTAGCGGGCCGTGGTGCGGTAGGTGCCGCCGTTGTCGTCGCCGGTGCGCTGCAGGAAGCCCGAGTCGGTCAGGAAGGCGACCGCCTTGCCGACGATCCCGGTGGTGGAACCGGGCAGCCGGCGGGCGTCCTTGGTGGCTCCGGCGGCGCTGCGCCGGGCCCAGATCCGCCAGGCCGACTCCAGGCCGGGCGCGTCGGTCTCGGGGTCGGTGTTGCGGCCCTCTTCCTCGGCGCGTTCCTCCAGGCGTCGGCAGGCCTGCCGGACGAAGGCGTCGACGCCGTTGACGGTGACCCGGCCGATGTAGGAGTCGTCGGCCAGGTCCTCGGGGCGCGGGAACGCCAGCACGGCGACGGCCAGATGGGCCAGGCCGTGCAGGAAGCGGTCGCCGGAGTCGGCGGCGGTGCGGCGCGCGTAGTCGCCCATGCGGACGGCGAACACCGAGTCCTCGGCGGCGGTGACGGCCATCCCCGCGCGCGGGGAGACCTCCAGCACGACGAGGCCGAGACCGGCGGCGACGGCGTCGGCGAGCCGTGCGAACGCGGGGTCGTCCCGGTGGCGGCGCAGCAGCTCGGTGTACTCCTGGTCCCGCGCGGGCTGCAGCTTGGGCTGCAGCCCGAAGGCGACGAGCCGCGCCGCGTCGGCGGCGTCGGCGGGGGTGACGGCGGCGGACGCCGACGGGGCCGGGGCCTGCGTGTCACTCCACTCGGCCTGCTCACTCACGACTGCGACTCCTCATTGGTGGCTGCGGGACCGGGGACGCTCGCCCCGAAGCGGGCGCGGCCGGGCGCGGGGGCGGGGGCGGCGCGCCGGCTCACCGGCGGATCCGTCACGCGGCCTCCGCCCGGTCGGCCGCCATCCCCGCCGCGTCCAGCAGGGCGGTGCCCACGATCAGGTCGGCCCCGCCGAACTCGGGGTCGTCCAGCTCGGTGCCGTCGTCCACGGCGAACAGCAGTTTCTCCTCGCCCTGCCGGTAGGCGGTGCCCACGGGAGGGCTGGCCGCGTGGACGGCCAGCAGGGCCACGAGGTAGGGCAGGTCGGGATCCTCCGCGCGCGCCTGCGCCAGCAGTCCGGACAGCCTGCGCGGCGCGTCCGCCGGCAGGTCCAGCAGCCGCGTCGCCGCGGCCAGCTGCTCCTCGCTGAACCGGCTGTCGTCCGGCGTGGCGATGAGGTCGGGCTCCGGCATCTCCGCGCCCAGGTGCTCCCGCTCCACGGGCGGTGTCAGCAGGATGCCGACCAGGTCGCCCACCCGCACCGACACCGGCGTGCGCAGTCCCGTGCCGCTCGCGAAGAAGGCGTCCGTGACCCGGATCGCCCGCTCCAGGGGCAGCGGCAGGAGCGGCGCGAACAGGTGGCCGTACAGGTCCGTCCCGGAGGTCGTGGCGGGGGTGGCGAAGGCCTGCCGGTCCTGTTCGGCGCGGAACAGCGGGCCCGCCTCCAGCAGGCGCGACTGGAGCTGGGTGTGCCGGCGGATGCAGTCCTTGACGATGTCCACCAGCTCGGCGGCGCGCCGCTTGTGCTCGGGTTCCTCGGTCTCGTCGCGGGCCTTGCGGATGTTGGTCAGGATCGCGTTCTCGTGGCGGTAGCGGTCCGCCACGTGGTCCAGGGCCTCGGCGATCATGTCCGGGACGGCCTTGAGCCAGTCGACCGCACGGACGTTGCGCCGGGTGGCCTCCAGGGCGCGGCGCAGGGTCTCGGAGTACTGCACCGTGCGGTAGCGGGCCTGCTCGGCGGCGAGCTGGGCGTCGGCGAGGCGGCCGCGGCTGATGAGCACCTCGAGTTTGACCTCGGCGGCGATCTGGGCACTGGTGACGTCCGTGTCCAGGGCGCCGACCAGGACGTTGACCGCCTCGTCGGTGGTGCGCAGGTAGACCGTGCCGCCGGGGCCGGGGACCTCCTCGATCAGCTTGAAGTCGTAGTCACGGCGGACGTAGGTGCCGTCCGGCGCGAACGTGCCGTACACCGCGCGGAAGCCGCGGTCCACGCTGCCCACGTTGATCAGGTTCTCCAGGACCCAGCGGGCCACGCGCTCGTGCTCGGCGGCGGGGCGCCCCGGGGCCTGGGCGGCGACGCGCGGGACGAGCCGGGCCACGACCTGCTCGTGGTCGGCGCCCGTGTCGAAGTCCATGTTCAGGGTGACCAGGTCGATGGCGGCCAGGGCCACCTCGGCCATGCCGTACACCGAGTACTCGCCGGCCAGGTTGGCCTTGCGGGCGTCGAGGTCGTGCAGCGGCGCGGTGCAGGCGAGCGCGCGCAGCCGCCGCGCCAGTCCCTCGTCGGCGGCCGGGCCCGGTGCCGGGCGCGGCCCCGCGCTGAGCTGGGGCGGAACGGGGTCCGTCGGTGCAGGCGAAGTCACGGTGCACAGACTAGGTCCTCGGTCCGACATCGATCCAAACGAGGCGGGAACGCTCCCGGCGACGGCTCAGCGGGCGCCGGTGCCGTCCTCGCCGATGCGCCGCCGGTAGACCTCCACGACCCGTTCCAGCGAGTCCGCGAGGTAGGTCTCCAGCATCCGCTCCGCCTCCTGCCGGTCGCCGGCCTCCAGCGTCCGCAGGAGCCGGCGGTTGCGGACGAGGTACGGCTCGTGCAGCCGGCGCGGGTCGTCCACGACGTGGAAGGCCAGGCGGAGTTCGGCGAAGACGCTGCGCATCAGCTCGTCGGTGCGTTCGCTGGCGGCCAGGGCGACCAGTTCCCGGTGGAAGTGGATGTCGGCGGTGCCCAGTGCCTTCCAGTCGTGGTCGTGGGCGGCCCGTTGTCCCTCCTCGACGGCGGCGGCCAGTGCGCCGAGCGCGTACGGCGGCTCGCCGAGGCCGCGCACGACGGCGCACTCGACCAGGGTCCGGGTGCGGTATATGTCCTCCACGTCCTCCACGGTCAGGACGCGGACGAACACGCCCCGGTTGAGTTCGTGCACGAGCAGGCGCTCGTGGGTGAGCAGCCGGAACGCCTCGCGCAGGGTGTTGCGGGAGACGCCGAGCGCCCCGCCGATGCCGTCCTCGGACAGGCGGGTGCCCGGCGGGAAGTAGCCCTCGGCGATGCGGCTCCTGAGGATGTCGGAGACGCGTTCGGCGGTGCTGGTGCGCCCCAGGAGGGCGCGGTCGTCGGCCAGTTCCGTCAGCTGCTCTGCCATGCCCGGAATTCAACCGCAGACCGGGGGACGGGACAACGAGGGTATTGAAGGATCGTTGAACGACCCCCTACGGTGCTCCCCGCGGCACGGTGTCCGCACGGCCCCGCCCGGTCCTCCGCCCTCCTCCCCCTGCCCCTCCCCGCTCTCTTCCTCCCTCCTCTCTGCGAGGTGCCCATGAGCACGACCCCACCGCCCCGGTCCGTGACCTCCGGCGTGCCTCCGAAGCCGGGCGGAGGCGCCCACGACAACCGCGCGTTCGACTGGCTGCGCGCCCTCGGCCCGCGCGGCCGGCACGCGTTCGCCGGCGCCTTCGGCGGGTACGCCCTGGATTCCTACGACTACTTCACGCTGCCGCTGAGCATGGTGGCGCTCTCGGCGTACTTCGGCCTGGACAGCGGCCGCACGGGCCTGTTCACCACGGTCACCCTCGTGGTCTCCGCGGTCGGCGGTGCCGTGGCGGGCGTGGTCGCGGACCGGGTGGGCCGGGTCCGGGCGCTGATGATCACGGTGATCACGTACGCCGTCTTCACCGTCGCCTGCGGCTTCGCGCCCACCTACGAGACGCTGCTGGTCTTCCGCGCGCTGCAGGGCCTCGGCTTCGGCGGCGAGTGGGCGGTCGGGGCGATCCTGGTCGCCGAGTACGCGAGCGCGCGGCACCGGGGCCGCACGCTCGGCGCGGTCCAGAGTGCCTGGGCGGTCGGCTGGGCACTGGCCGCGGTGGTCTACACGCTGGTCTTCTCCTTCGCCGGCGACGACCTGGCATGGCGCGTGATGTTCTGGACCGGGGCGCTGCCCGCGCTCCTGGTGGTGTGGCTGCGCCGCCGGGTGCACGACGCGCCGGAGGCGGCGGCGGCCCGCGAACGCAGCCCCCGGCGCGGCTCGTTCGCCGCGATCCTCCGGCCGGGCACGGCCGGCTCGCCGGGCCTGCTGCGGACGACGGTCTTCGCGGGCCTGCTGTCCACGGGCGTGCAGGGCGGCTACTACACCCTGGCCACCTGGGTGCCGACGTACCTGAAGTCCGAGCGCGGCCTGTCCGTCGTGGGCACCGGCGGCTACCTGGCCTTCCTGATCTCCGGCGCCTTCCTCGGCTACCTGACCGGAGGCCAGCTCACCGACCGGCTCGGCCGGCGCCGCAACATCTGGCTCTTCGCGCTGCTGTCGGCGGTCTGCGTCCTGGCGTACGCCCACATCCCCCAGGGCGCCGGCACCTTGTTGCTGGTGCTCGGTTTCCCGCTCGGCTTCTGCATGTCGGCGATCTTCAGCGGCTTCGGCTGCTACCTGAGCGAGCTGTACCCGACGGCGGTGCGCGGCACGGGGCAGGGCTTCACGTACAACACGGGCCGGGCGGTGGGCGCGGTGTTCCCGTCCCTGGTCGGCTTCCTGGCCGACGGCTGGGGAGTGGGCGGGGCCCTGGTGTTCGGCGCGGTCGGCTACGGTCTCGCGGCACTGGCGCTGCTCGGGCTGCCGGAGACGCGCGGGAGGGAGCTGGCGTGACGCGGGTGGACCGCACCGGCGACCTCCCGATGGCCCTGGCCGACGAGCGGGCGCGCGTGGAGCCCGCGCACCGCGCGCGCCCGGTTCCGGGAGGGCCCGGCGGGTCCCGGGGCAGGGGTCGCGGCGGGCCGCACCCGGGCCGACCTGATCTCGGTGCCGGCCGACTGGGCGTACGACATGCTGCTGTTCCGCCAGCGGAACCCGAAGCCCTGCCCGGTGTTCGACGTGACGGACGCCGGTTCCGCCACGACCGCCCCCGCCCCCGGCGCGGACCTGCGCACCGACCTGCCGCGCTACCGGGTGCGGCAGGACGGCGAACTGGTCGGAGAGCCGACGGACGTGGGCGCGCACGGGCGCGGCGACCCGGTGTCCTTCCTGCTCGGGTGCAGCTTCACCTTCGAGGGGGCGCCGGCCGCGGCGGGCGTCCCGAGCCGCCACGTCGAGCAGGGCCGCAACGTGCCGATGTACGTGACGAACAGGCAGTGCCGGCCGGCGGGCCGGCTGCACGGGCCGATGGTGGTGTCCGTGCGCCCGGTGCCGCCCCGGCACCTGCGCACCGCGGTCCGGGAGAGCAGCCTGCTGCCGGCCGTGCACGGCGGGCCCGTGCACGGCGGGGACCCGGCGGCCCCCGGCATCGGGGACCCGGGCCGGCCGGACTTCGGCGACCCGGTGACGGCCGCCCCCGGCGACGTACCGGTGTTCCGGGCCTGCGGGGCGACCCCGCAGGCGGTGGTGACGGCCTCCCGGCCGCCGTTCGCCATCACCCGCGCGCCGGGCCGGATGTTCCTGACCGGCGCACGCGACGAGCGGTACCGGGTACTCGGCACCGGCTGACGTCGTGCGCCCCCCTACGACCACGAGCGGAGACACGGAAGACGATGACCGCGATCGATCTGAACGCCGACCTCGGCGAGGGCTTCGGCCGCTGGCGGCTCACCGACGACGAACAGCTGCTGTCCGTCGTCACCAGCGCCAACGTGGCCTGCGGGTTCCACGCCGGGGATCCGGTCACCATGCGCCGGGTGTGCGAACTGGCGGCGGCGCGCGGGGTGGCGATCGGCGCGCAGGTCTCCTACCGCGACCTCGCCGGGTTCGGACGGCGCGCGATGGACGTGCCGTCCGCCGAACTGGCGGCCGAGGTGGCCTACCAGATCGGTGCCCTGGAGGTGTTCGCCCGGGCGGCGGGCGCGCGCGTGGCGTACGTCAAGCCGCACGGCGCGCTCTACAACCGGGTCGTGCACGACGGGGAGCAGGCCGCCGCGGTGATCGAGGGCGTGCTGCTGGCCGACACCGCGCTGCCGGTGCTGGGACTGCCCGGTTCGCGCCTGCTGGACCTGGCCGCGCGGGCGGGCCTGCCGGCCGTCACCGAGGCGTTCGCCGACCGCGCGTACACCGACGAGGGCACGCTCGTGCCGCGCGGCCGGGACGGCGCGGTGGTGACCGACCCGGACGCCGTCGTGGAGCGTTCGGTGGGTCTGGCGCGCTCCGGCGAGGTCATCGCGCACTCCGGCACGCGCATCACGGTGCGCGCCCGTTCGCTGTGCCTGCACGGCGACACGCCCGGCGCGGTGGAGCTGGCCCGCCGGGTGCGCGGGCGGCTGGCCGCGGCGGGCGTGCGGGTGGAGGCGTTCGCATGAGGACGCTGCCCGTGGGCGAGGAAGCGCTGCTCGTGGAGGTCGCCACGGGCGAGCAGGCGCAGGCCCTGCACGCCGACCTGCTGCGCCGCCGCGCGGAGGGCTCGCTGACCGTCCGCGAGATCGTCCCGGCGGCGCGTACGGTCCTGCTCGACGGCCTGGACGACCCGGCCCGCTGGGCGGGCGAACTGGCCTCCGCCGACGTGCCGCCCCCCGCCCCCCGCGCGCGGGGGACGATCGAACTGCCGGTGCGCTACGACGGACCGGACCTCGCCGAGGTCGCCGCGCACTGGCAGGTGCCCGAGCGCGAGGTGGCGCGGATCCACGCGGGCACCGAGTTCACGGTGGCCTTCTGCGGGTTCGCGCCCGGCTTCGGCTACCTCACCGGTCTGCCCGCCCGCTACCACGTCCCGCGCCGGGCCACCCCGCGCACGGCGGTCCCGGCCGGCGCCGTGGCGCTGGCGGGGCCGTACACGGGCGTCTACCCGCGCTCCTCACCGGGGGGCTGGCAGCTGATCGGCACCACCGACGCGGTGCTGTGGGACCACGCGCGCGAACCGGCCGCGCTGCTCTCCCCGGGCGCGCGCGTGCGCTTCGTACCGTGG
Source organism: Streptomyces sp. TG1A-8 (assembly GCF_030499535.1). NCBI lineage: Bacteria > Bacillati > Actinomycetota > Actinomycetes > Kitasatosporales > Streptomycetaceae > Streptomyces > Streptomyces sp. TG1A-8. The sequence continues at coordinate 5,874,528 of NZ_JASTLB010000001.1, read as the reverse complement.
GGGCATGCATGAACGGGCCCGTGCGCGGGTGCTTCGCCCCGGGGGAGGACCCATGAGCGACCGTGCGCTCGTCGTCGAGCGGGCCGGGGCGCTGACGACCGTGCAGGACCGGGGGCGGCCCGGGTACGCGCACCTCGGCGTGCCCCGCTCCGGGGCGCTCGACCCGCCCGCGGCGGCGCTCGTCAACCGACTGGCCGGCAACCGGCCGGACGCGGCCGTCCTGGAGACGACCCTCACCGGCTGCGCGCTGCGCCCGCGGTCCGCGGTGACCGTGGCGGTCGGGGGCGCGCCGTGTCCGGTCACGGTGGGCGGCCGCCCGGCGGCCTGGGGCGCTCCGGTCGTCGTGCCCGCCGGTGAGCTGCTGGAGGTGGGCGCCGCCGTGGCCGGGGTGCGCTCCTACGTGGCCGTCCGCGGCGGCATCGCGGTGGAGCCGGTCCTCGGCAGCCGCGCCACCGACCTGCTGTCGGGCCTCGGCCCGGCGCCGCTGGGCGACGGCACGGTGCTGCCGCTGGGCACTCCGGCCGGCCCCGCCGCGCACGTGGACGTGGCCCCGCAGCCGGCTCCGCCTGCCGAGCTGGTGCTCCGGGTGACCCTGGGTCCGCGCGACGACTGGTTCACGGCGCGGGCGGTCCGCGACCTCACCACGCGCACGTACCGGGTGTCGTCGGCGAGCAACCGCATCGGCCTGCGCACCGAGGGACCCGTCCTGGAGCGGGCCCGGCCGGGCGAACTGGCCAGCGAGGGCATGGTGCTCGGCGCGGTCCAGGTCCCGCTGGACGGCCGCCCGGTGGTGTTCCTGGCCGACCACCCGACCACCGGTGGCTACCCGGTGATCGCCGTGGTCCGCGCCGCCGACCTGCCGACCGCGGCCCAGGCGCTCCCGGGCACGCCCGTCCGGTTCACGGCCGTACGGCACCGCTGAACCCGGGCACCGGACCGGGCGGCCCGGGCGCGCCGCCCGGTGAGGGTCACATGGCCTGCGTCTCCGGTCCGATCCGGCTGCGGACCGCCGTCTGCACCTCGGCCTCCTCGGCCGGGTCGGCGGCGAGGCGGCGGAGCCGTTCGACGACCCGGGCGTCGCCGGTCTCGGCGTGCCGGGCGGCGAGTTCGCGGGTGGTCTCCTCGCAGTCCCACAGGCACTCGACGGCGAAGCCGGCGGCGAAGCAGGGGTCGGTGGCGGCCAGGGCGCGGGCGGCGCGGCCGCGGAGGTGGGACGAGGCCGTCTCGCGGTAGACGTGGCGCAGCACGGGAGCGGCGCAGGCGATGCCGAGGCGTCCGGCGCCGTCGACCAGGGTCCACAGGGTGGGGGCGTCGGGGCCCTCACCGCGTACGGCCTCGCGCAGGGCGCCGAGGACCAGGTCGCCGTCCTGGACCCCGCCGCGGCAGGCGAGCACGCGGCCGGCGGCGGCGCCGAGGGCGTCCGGACGCCGGACCCAGCCGCGGGCGCGTTCGACGGCGGCGGTGCTGCGCATCCGCTCGAAGGCTTCGGCGGCGGCCTCCACGACCGGGGCCGGACCGTCGGCCACGGCGGCCTCGATCAGGGCGAGCGCGTCGGGGTCGTGGTGCTCGGCGAGGTGGCGCAGCGCCGTACAGCGGGCGCCCTCGGCTCCGCTCCGGGCGGCCCGGAGGATCTCCGGCCGGTCCTCGGGACCGGCCACCGCGGCCAGGCAGCGGGCGGCCGGGACGTGGAGGACGGCACCGCGCTCGACACCCTGCTGGGCCCACTCCAGGACGGCGCGCACGCTCCACCCGGGGCGGGGCCCGCCGGGCCGCATCTGGCGCTGCCAGCGGTCGAAGCAGCCGGTCTCGTGGGCGGCACGCACGCGGGTGGCGACGTCTTCGCGCGGATCCCGTGCCCACAGCCGCCACGGCCGCGGTTCGAAGGCGTCGCGCACGGCGGCGGCCAGCTCGGCCTCGCCCTGCGGGTCGGTGGCGAAGCGGGCCAGGACGGGGACGGCGAGGGCGCGCAGGCCCGCGTCGTCGTCCCGCAGGGCCAGCTCGTCCAGCGCCCAGGCCCAGTTGGAGCCGCGGGCGGCGTACCCGCGCAGCAGTTCGAGCGCGTCCCGCCGTCCGTAGGAGGCGAGGTGGCCGAGCACGGCCAGGGCGAGGCCGGTGCGGGACTCGTCGGCGTCCAGGACGTCCTCGGGGGCGGACAGGTGCGCCTCGATGGCGTCCAGCCCGCCGTCGAGGTCGAGGTAGAGCCGGGCGTAGTACAGGGAGCGGTTCTCCACCTGCCAGTCGTGGCGGGGGTCGTGGAGCACGCAGTGGTCGAGGGCCGCGAGCGCTTCCGCGCGCGGAGCGGTGAGCGCGTGCAGAGTGCCGTCGCCGCGGCCACGCTGGAGCAGGCCGAGGAGCGTACCGCTGGGCGCTATGACCGGATCGAACATGGGAAACAGCCTCACATCAAGCGTCGACGCAACCGGGGGACACGCATTACCTGGCCGCGTGACCCACCGTCGGGGCGCCCGCCGTCTCCTGCTTGCCGTAGACCATTTCTCTCTGCCTCTCGTCGGTGGCCCAGGCGGGCCGCGTCACGGCCCGCGCGGTGCGGCAACACCTGCCCAGCCATCGCGTCCGTGAATCACGACGTCATGATGACCCGCGGCGTGTGCTGCCGCGACCGTATTTCCGGCGGCCCCGTACCGCCTCCCCCGTTTTCCGCGCCGTGCCCGGTCAGGGCGTCCGGATCAGTGTGCGCCGAACAGTTCCAGCAGGTCCGCCCTGTCGAACACGCGTGCCGTGTCGACGGCCGAGGGGGTACCGGCAGCGGGATCGGCGCCGGCCTCCACGAGGACCCTGACGACCTCCGTCTCCCCCTTGAAGACGGCTCCCGCGAGCGGGGTCTGGCCCCGGTCGTTGACCTGGTCCGCCGCCGCGCCGCGGACGAGCAGCGCGCGCACCGCGTCGGCGTGGCCGTGGTAGGCCGCGAGCATGACCAGGGAGTCGCCGCGGTCATTGGTGAGGCCGGCCGGGACGCCCGCGTCGACGTACGCCACGAGTGCTTCCGTCCGCCCCTGCCGGGCCAGGTCGAAGATCCTGGTCGCCAGCTCCACGACCTCGGGGTCGGGGGCTTCAGTCATCGGCCGGACCGCCTTCCGCTGCAACCGTTCAGGTGAATCGCAAGGGTACTGGCTCGCGCCGCACGCGCCCCGGAGTGCCCGAGGTAAAGATCACCACAGCTCCGCGGGACGCAAGCGCGCTGCTCAACCGGCCCAGGGGCGGCTCCGCCACCCGGGTGAAAAGTACCGTATTTCACCCAGTTGCACCTTTAATCGTATGGACACATGCTGTGATTATGGAAGTACGCATGGTGACTGTCCCCTCTCGACACCAGGAGACCTCAAATGATTCTCTCCATGTCAGGCGTCGTCCTGCTCGGCATCATCGTCTTCCTCTTCTTCCGCAAGGACGGGCTCAAGGGTTCGCACGCCTGCATCTCGGCCCTGTTCGGGTTCTACCTGGCGAGCACGGCCATCGCACCGAGCATCAAGGCCGGGGGCGAGAGCCTCGCGAGCCTCCTCGGCGGCATCAGGTTCTGACCGCCCGCCCCACGTCCGCACGCACCGACAGGAGACAGCAGTGGCCCGGCGCCCCCTCCCCCGCATCCTGAGCAAAGACAGCGCGCGGACCGCCCGGACGCAGATCGCCCGGAGCCGGGAGCTGGCCCGGACGGCGGCCGACGGCGCCACCGACGTCCTCCACCCGTTGATCACCGTCACGCGCGGGCTGCGCCGGCTGGCCTCGGCCGGCCGGCGCAGGTGGGCGCGGACCCCCGGGGACAGACGCGGCCCGCTGCTGTTCCTGGGAGCCTGCGCGGCCGTCACCGTGGCACTGGTGCCGTACGGGCCGCTGCTCGCCGCCGCCACCCTGATGGCGGCGGCGGCCTGGCAGGGCCGCGACCGCGCTCCGCGGGGGCCGGAGGGACCCGACGCCTCCCAGGCCGAACGGCTCCAGGCCCTGTACGAGGCCCTGGTGCCGTACTTCTCCTCCCCCGAGGACCCGGCCCCCCTGTACGCGCACGGCGGGGAGTGGGCGCAGGCCTTCGCGGAGCACGGGTTCGACGACGCCGGTCGCATCGGCCACCTCGTGATCCGCTACCCCGCCCACTTCCCGGACGGCGAGCCCGGGGCCCGGGCCCGGATCGAGCTGCTGCTCGCCGCGAAGGCCGGGCGGGACCGGGAGTACCACTTCGCGTGGGACGAGGAGTGCAACCGGCTCGCGGTGACCGTCCTCACGCCGCTGCCCACCGACATCGCCGCCCAGCACTTCGTCACCGCCCCCGGCGAGACGGTCCTCGGCTTCACCCATCCCACCGAGGTCCAGCGCACGCTCCCCCTCACCTACGGGGAGGAGCAGTACGACGTCCCGCCGGTCGTCTGGCGCACCGGCACCCGCTCGACCGAGCCGCACCTGCTGGCCCTGGGCCACCCCGGCGGCGGCACCTCGACCCTGCTGCGCTCGATCGCCCTGCAGGCCCTGCACCACGGCGACGTGCTGATCGTCGACGGCGGCGGCACCGGTGAGTACGCCTGCCTGGTGGGCCGGGACGGCGTACTGGCCGTGGAGTGCGCGCCGACCGGCGCGCTGGCCAGCCTCCAGTGGGCCGCGCACGAGACCGAGCGGCGGCTCGTCGCCGTCAACCGGGCCCGGCAGGCGGGCAACCCGCCGCCCGAGGACACCCGGCGCCCGCTGTGGATCCTCCTGGACCGTCCGGCCGTCCTGACCCACCTCGCGGAGGCGGACGGCCGCGAGGACCCGCAGACGCTGCTCCGGGTGCCGCTGCGGCACGGCCGCGCGGCGAACGTGACCGTGGTCGTGGCCGAGCAACTGGACGGCGCGGACGGTCTGGACGAAGCGGTCCGGCAGCACACGCGCGCGCGGGTCGTGCTCGGACCCGCGGCGCCGGAGGAGGTGCGGGCGGTGCTGGGGGCGGCACCGCCCACGACCGCGCCGGCCCGGGTGCCCGCGGGACGCGGCTACGCGCGGCTGGGGTCGGGACCGGTGCACCGGCTCCAGGTGCCGTGCACCCCGGACCCGTACGACGACGCCACGAGCGAGACCCACCGGCAGGCGGTGCTGGGGCTGCTGCCGCCGCGGACGACTCCCGCCGACGCCGGCCCGGCGGCGGCCGGGGCGGAACCGCCCGGGTCCGGCTCCCCGGCCAAGGAGCCGGTCCACGCCGAGACGGCCTAGGGGTCCGTCGTGTGGATCGGGCCGGAGCCCGCGAGCCCGGCACGATCCGCACGACGGACCCTGGACGGACCGCCCCGCCCGCGTCCGTGCGGCGAACGGCGCGGCGGCAAGGGCTCGGGGACCGCGCGACCGGTCCCCGCCCGCGGCCGGAGGACGAACCGCGGCCGCTCCCGCCCCGTTCCCCCTACGCCACGAACGTCCGCGGCGACTCGGCGGACCCTGCGGTCCCCCCGCTCTCCACCAGCCGCGCCGCCGCGGCCAGCCGCGCCGCCGCCTCGTCCGCCACCGCTCCCCCGACCGTGAACGGCAGCCGGAGGTACCCCTCGAAGGCGCCGTCGACGCCGAAGCGCGGGCCCGACGGGACGCGGACGCCGACCCGCTCACCCGCTTCGGCCAGGCGCGAGCCCGACAGGCCGCCCGCGCGGACCCACAGCGTCAGGCCGCCCCCGGGCACCTCGAACTCCCAGTCGGGCAGTTCGCGGCGCACCGCGGCCACCAGGTCGTCCCGGTTCTCGCGGGCCTGGCTCCGCCGCAGTCCGACGGCCTGCGCCCAGCCCCCGGTGCTGAACAGCCAGTTCACCGCCAACTGCTCCAGGACGGGCGTGCCGAGGTCGGCGTAGGCGCGTGCGGCGACCAGGCTGCGGATCACGTCCGGGGCCGCGCGCACCCAGCCGATGCGCATGCCCGCCCAGAACGCCTTGCTGGCCGAGCCGACCGTGATGACCGTCGAGCCGGCCGGGTCGAAGCCGCAGACCGGGCGCGGCATCCCCGCGGCCGCGACGTCCTCGTCGAACCACAGCTCGCTCATCGTCTCGTCGGCGACGAGGACGGTGCCGGCCGAGCGGGCCGCGTCGACCAGGCGGCGCCGCTGGTCCTCGTCCGCGAGCGCGCCGGTCGGGTTGTGGAAGTCGGCGACGACGTAGGCGATGCGGGGCGCGGCATCGCGCAGCACCTGGCGCCAGCGGTCCAGGTCCCAGCCGGACAGCCCCTCGGCCATCGCCACCGGGACCAGGCGGGCGCCCGCCTCGCGCATCAGCTGGAGGATGTTGGCGTAGGACGGCGACTCGACGGCGACCCGCTCGCCGCGGCCGGCGAAGAGGTGGCAGATCGCGTCGATGGCGCCCATCGCGCCGGTGGTCACCATGATCTGCTCGGGCATGGTGGGGATCCCGCGCGCGGTGTACCGCTCGGCGATCATCGCGCGCAGGGCGGGCAGTCCGGCCGGGTAGTCGCCGTGCGTGTGGGCGTACGGCGGCAATTCCTCCAGGGCACCCTGCACGGCGCGGGTGAGCCACGGCTCGGGCGCGGGCAGGGCGGCGCAGCCCAGGTCGATCATCGAGCCGAGGGCCTCGGGGGGCAACGGCTCCAGGCCGCGGGCGGGCAGCGGGTTGCCCGCCGGTACGGCGGTCCAGCTGCCGGCTCCCCGCCGGGACTCCAGGAAGCCCTCGGCACGCAGCGCCTCGTAGGCGGCGGCGACCGTGGTGCGGCTGACGGACAGCGACAGGGCCAGTTCGCGTTCGGCGGGCAGCCGGGCGGCCACGGGGACGCGGCCTTCGAGGACGAGCAGCCGGATGCCGTCGGCGAGGGCGCGGTAGGCGGGCGGGCGGCGCGTGCCGGGGCCGGCCGGACGGTCCTGCTGGGAGTTCAGCAGCCGGGACAGCTGCGCGGAGCCCACCGCCGAGGTCCAATGTGCCATGACGATCGGTCCACCTTCCCCTGATCGGCCGTGAACGGCGTCCCATCCCCTGCCACAGGGTGACACGGGCCGGGCCGGCACCGCCCTTCGGGGGTGCGCCGCGTCCGCCGCGGGCCGTCCCGGCGGCGCCGGGCGGCAGCGCGGTCGCTGCCGCCCGGCCACCGGACCGGGCGATACTGCGTCCGTGAGGACCACGCAGCCGCCGCGCCACCCGTACCTGGACCACCCGGCCCCGATCCCCTTCGCCCACCGGGGCGGAGCCGCCGACGGGCTGGAGAACACCGCGGCGCAGTTCCGGCGCGCGGTGGAGCTGGGCTACCGGTACATGGAGACCGACGTCCACGCGACGGCGGACGGCCGGCTCGTCGCCTTCCACGACGCGACCCTGGACCGGGTCACCGACGGGGCCGGACGCATCGCCGACCTGCCGTGGGCGCAGGTGCGGCACGCGCGCGTGGGCGGCCGCGAACCGGTGCCGCTCTTCGAGGAGCTGCTGGAGGCCTTCCCCGGCGTCCGCTGGAACGTGGACCTCAAGGCGGAGCCGGCCCTGCGGCCCCTGCTGGAGCTGGTCGAGCGCACGGACGCCTGGGACCGGGTGTGCGTGGGCTCCTTCTCCGAGGCGCGGGTGCTGCGCGCCCAGCGGCTGGCCGGGCCGCGCCTGGCGACGTCCTTCGGCACCCGCGGGGTGCTCGGCCTGCGGCTGCGCTCGTGGGGGCTGCCGGCGGCGGTGCGCCGGTCCGCCGTGGCGGCGCAGGTGCCCGAGGCCCGGTCGGGCGTCCCGGTGGTCGACCACCGCTTCGTCCGCGCCGCCCACGCGCGCGGGCTGCAGGTGCACGTGTGGACGGTCAACGAACCGGAGCGGATGCACCGGCTCCTGGACCTGGGCGTCGATGGCATCATGACCGATCACATCGGCGCGTTGCGCGAGGTCATGGAGGACCGCGGCGTCTGGGTCTGAGCGCCCGGGCGCCCGGACCGCGTCTCCCGCACGGCACCTCGGCGGGGAAGCGGGGGCACGGGTGGACATCGGGACCGGGCGGCGGGACCGCCGGGCGGCGCGGCTGGTACTTCTACGACTGGGCGTGCCCGGTCTACTCGACGAGCCTCCTGACCGTGTTCCCCGGTCCGTACCTGACCTCGGTCGCCGAGGGCGCGGCGGGTGCCGGCGGGTACGTGCACCCGCTGGGCGTACCGGTGCGGGCGGGCTCCTTCTTCGCCTACTCCGTGTCCCTGTCGGTGGTCGTGGCGGTCGTGCTGATGCCCCTGGTGGGCGGCGCGGCCGACCGTTCGGGCCGCAGGAGGCCGCTGCTCGCGGCCGCCGCCTACACGGGGGCCGCCAGGGCGGCCGGCATGTTCTTCCTGGACGGCGACCGCTACCCGCTCGGCGGGCTGCTGCTCGTGGCGGCCAACGCGGCGCAGCCGGTGGGGATGGTGCTCCACAACTCCTACCTGCCGCGGATCGCCCCGCCCGAGGAGCGCGACGCGGTGTCCTCCCGGGGCTGGGCGTTCGGCTACGCGGCGGGCTCGCTGGTCCTGACCGCCGACCTGGTGCTGTACTCCGCCCACGACTCCTTCGGCCGGTCCGCGATCATCTCGCTGGCGGTCTTCTTCGTCGTCGGCTTCGGACTGCTCGCACGTGTCCCGATCCGGCATGACATCGGCGTGGCGGGAAACCCGGTTCCGAAAAGGATCTAGCGCTGATTTAGCGCTCGACACGAAAGGGCGGTAGTGTACGCGTTTGGCCTGCCAGGCGTACCGTTACTGCGCGTCAAAGATGTCGGAACACTGGGTCACATCTGCTGGCAGATGTGACAAAACGGGCGCCTGTGGGTAGAACAAGGGCGGCTACGACGGCGACGCATGACCCGGAACGGGAATCTTTACCGCCGACCGGACGTTGACCGGATGACGACGACAGCGACACCTGTCCTGTGGGCGACAAGCCCGGGAGGCACGATTCATGAGTGAGCGAGCTCTTCGCGGTACGCGCCTCGTGGTGACCAGCTACGAGACGGACCGCGGCATCGACCTGGCTCCGCGCCAGGCCGTGGAGTACGCATGCGAGAAGGGGCACCGTTTCGAGATGCCCTTCTCGGTCGAGGCGGAGATCCCGCCGGAGTGGGAGTGCAAGGTCTGCGGGGCCCAGGCACTCCTGGTGGACGGCGACGGCCCTGAGGAGAAGAAGGCCAAGCCCGCGCGTACCCATTGGGACATGCTGATGGAGCGGCGCACCCGTGAGGAACTCGAAGAGGTCCTCGAGGAGCGCCTGGCGGTTCTGCGCTCGGGGGCGATGAACATCGCCGTTCATCCCCGGGACAGCCGCAAGTCGGCCTAGTCCCTGCGGAGCCGGGCCGGATGCACGGCACGGACACGAAACCGCGGGCGCCGCACGTGAGACGTACGGCGCCCGCGGTTTCGTGTCCGGCCGCGTTCCGTGCGGCCGCGCGGCTCAGCGCGCCAGGGGCGGCCGCCGTCCGGTCGGTGCGTCCCCCGGCCGGTCCCGCTCCTCACGGATGACCTCGCCCTGCACCACCTTGCCGCCGGGCCGGTGGACGCGGGCCCGCTGGAAGGCGTCGCCCAGGGTGCCGGGGGCGGCCCGGCGGAGCCGCTCGCCCAGGGCGCGCTCGGTGCGGCGGCCGACGGCCCTCTGGACCGGCGGGAGCAGCAGGAGCAGGCCGGCCGCGTCGGAGACCGGGCCGGGGATCATCAGCAGCAGGCCGCCGAGCATCGTCAGGCCGTTGCCGCCGCCCCCGGAGGGGGAACCGCCGCGCTGCAGTGCCTCGCTCAGGTTCCGGAAGGCGCGCCGGCCGGCCCGCTTGATGACCACGGCACCGGCGACGAGACCCGCGGCCAGCAGCAGGAGCACGGCCGGACCGCCCGCCGCGTCCGCGACCACGGTCAGCAACCAGGCCTCCAGCACCAGCCACACGGCGATCCCCAGCGGCAGGTACCCGCGCGGCCGGGAGCGCCGGGGCCGGTCGGCGTGCGTGGAGGTCGGAGCGCCAGTCGTCATGCCTCCAGTGTGCCCGGGAGCGGCTCAGCGCCGGATAAGGACCCGGTCCCGGTCAGTCGGCGCTGCGGATGCCGGGGTGCGGCCGGTCCGCTCCGTCCCGGGCCTGCTGGTCCTTGCCCGTGAGCTTGCCGACGCGGTCGCCGACGCCCCAGGCGGTGACCCGCCACAGCGCCTCGACCAGGATGTCGCGGCTCATCTTGGAGTCGCCCAGTTCCCGCTCGACGAAGGTGATGGGGACCTCGACCACGTGGTAACCGGCCTTGACCGCACGGCGGGCCAGGTCGACCTGGAAGCAGTAGCCCTGCGAGGCGACCTCCCCCAGGCCCAGGCCCTCCAGGGTCTCGCGGCGGAAGGCGCGGTAGCCGCCGGTGATGTCGCGCAGCGGCAGGTCGAGGGCGAGACGGGAGTAGAGGCTGCCGCCGCGGGAGATGAACTCGCGGGACCTGGGCCAGTTCACCACCCGGCCGCCGGGCATCCAGCGGGAGCCCAGCACCAGGTCGGCGCCCTTGAGGGCGGTGAGCAGCCGGGGCAGTTCCTCGGGCTGGTGGGAGCCGTCGGCGTCCATCTCGACCAGCACGCCGTAGCCGTGCTCCAGGCCCCAGCGGAAGCCCGCGAGGTAGGCGGCGCCCAGGCCTTCCTTGCCCTTGCGGTGCAGCACCTGGACGTGGTCGTCGGTGGCGGCCAGCTCGTCGGCGAGCTTGCCCGTGCCGTCGGGGCTGTTGTCGTCCGCCACCAGGACGTGCGCCTCGGGGACGGCCTTGCGTACCCGGCCGACGATGCTCTTGATGTTCTCCGCCTCGTTGTAGGTCGGAATGATCACCAAGGCCGTGCCGAGCGGACCGAACTGCCTCCCCTGGGCCTTGGCCGCGAGGGTCCCGTCGCCGTCGTTCACTGCTGCCCCTTCATGTCGTACACAGGCGTCCACCATAGTGGCCGCGGCCTGCGGTGACGTGACGGCGCGGGCCCGCCGTGGTGTCGATTCGGCACGAGTGGGGCGAGAACGCGCCGTTCGGCACCCGCGGCCCGCACGGCCGGACCCCCGCGGGCCGCGGCGGACGGGGGCCCGGCACCCTTCGGGCCGGCCGGGAGCCGTTGTCCGCCGGGAGCCGTTGTCCGCCCGGCCCGCCCCCGCGGGTCACTCGCCCGGCCGTGCGAACACCGTCCGTCCGCCGACCACGGTGCGCAGGCAGACCGGCAGGTCACGGCCCGGCGTGAGGTCGGGCAGGCCGGGAGTGCCGGAGCGCGGGTCGGTCGACCAGCGGGCGACCCGGTCGTCGGGGGCCTGGACGACCAGTTCGTCGGTGCGCCACACGGCGTAGTCGGCGGGCGCGCCGGGCACCAGGACGCCCGCGTCGTCGCGGCCGACGGCCCGCCAGCCGCCGCGGGTGTGCGCGGTGAAGGCGGCACGGACCGACACGCGGTGCTCGGGCGTGCGGTGGAAGGCGGCGGCCCGGACCGTGCCCCACGGGTCGAGGGGGGTGACGGGGCTGTCGGAGCCGAACGCCAGGGGCACGCCGGCCCGCAGCAGCGCGGCGAAGGGGTTCAGGCCGCGGGCCCGCTCCGCGCCCAGCCGCTGGGCGTACATGCCGTCCGCGCCGCCCCACAGCGCGTCGAAGGCGGGCTGGACGGAGGCGATCAGGCCCAGTTCGGCGAACGCGGCGACGGTCTCCGGGGTGAGCATCTCGGCGTGTTCCACCCGGTGGCGGGCGGCCCGGATCCGGGCGAGGCCGGCCTTCTCCGCGGCGGCGCGCACGCCTTCCACGACGGCGCTCACGGCGGCGTCACCGATGGCGTGGAAGCCCGCCTGGAGGCCGGCCTCGGTGCAGGCGACGACGTGGGCGGCGACGGCGACGGCGTCCAGGTAGGCGGTGCCGGTGTGGCCGGCGTCGGCGTACGGCAGGTGCAGGCAGGCGGTGTGCGAGCCGAGGGCGCCGTCCACGAAGAGGTCACCGGCGGCGCCCAGGGCGCCCAGCTCCCGCGCCCGGTCGACGCTCTGCTCGGCCCAGTAGCCGACCACACGGGGACCGGGCAGCCCGGCGGCCAGCGCCAGCAGGCCGGTGAAGTCGTCCTCGGAGGAGATCTGCGGGCCGCCGCACTCGTGGACGGTGCCGATGCCGAGGGAGGCGGCGTGGGCGAGGGCGGTGCGCTGGGCCTCGGCACGCTGGGCGGGGGTGACGGCGGCGAACGCCGCCTCCCGCGCACGGTGGTGGTCGTCACCGGTGAGCGGCGCGTCCGCGCGGGCCGGCTGCCCGGGCACCAGGTCGAGCAGGGCGGTGGTGACGACCGCCGAGTGGACGTCGATGCGGGACAGGTACAGCGGGCGTCCGCCGGTGGCCGCGTCGAGTTCCGGGCGCGTCGGGGGGCGTCCGCCGGGCCAGCGGGCGGCGTCCCAGCCGTGGCCCAGCAGGACGCGGTCGTCCGGGCGGGCGGCGGCGAAGTCGCGGACGAGGGCCAGGGCCGCCTCCAGGGAGGGGGCGCCGGACAGGTCGAGGCCGCTCAGGGCGAGGCCGGTGGCGGTGGTGTGCACGTGGGCGTCGGTGAAGGCCGGGGTGACCAGGGCGCCGTCGAGGTCGATCACCTCGTCCACCCCGTCGGCGAAGGCGTCGGCGGCGCCCTCGGAGCCGACCCAGGCGACCTGGCCGCGCTCCACCACCATCGCCGTGGCGAAGGGGTCGGCGGGACTGTGGACCTCGCCGCGGCGCAGCAGGACGGTCTGGGGGGCGGCGGACTGCTCACTCATGCCGACAGTCTCTCGCGCCGGCGGGGTGGACCGGGCACCGGGGCGGACCGGTCAGATCTTCGGGGGGCGCGCCTCGTACGGGGTCGACAGCACGACCGTGGTGCGGGTGGAGACCCCGGCCAGGGAGCGCAGCCGGGCGAGCAGTTCCTCCAGCTCGTGCGGGGTGGCCACGCGCACCTTGAGGATGTAGTTCTCGTCGCCGGCGACGCTGTGGCAGGCCTCGATCTCGGGGACGTCGGCGAGGCGGTCGGCGATGTCGTCGGGGGCGCTGGGGTCGAACGGCTTCACCGAGATGAACGCGGTCAGCGGCAGTCCCACGGCCTCGGGGTCGACGACCGCGGCGTACCCGCGGATGACGCCACGCTGTTCGAGCCGGCGCACCCGCTGGTGCACGGCCGACGTGGACAGGCCCGTGGCCTTGCCCAGGTCTGTGTAGCTCATCCGCCCGTCCTTGACGAGCAGCTGCACGATTTGACGGTCCAGCTCCTCCATGGCGCCAGAACCTACCGTGTGCCCGATCCCCTCGGATACCTCGGCAGCGCAGGTCATACCCGGTTCGTGATGTGTCCGGGAGCGGACGGGACGCCGCCCGGGGGTTCGCAGGGGGACGCGGGGGGCGACGGCCGGGAGGGGCAAAGGGCCGCGTACCGGACACCCGGCCATCTGGTGTGACGAACACCACAGTCACTGGGCGTGCTCCCGTGATGTCCCCGTGATTACCGCCGGGACCGGACGGGAAGTGCTTGCTGTGGTCGAGGCCGCAGCGCCTTCACGGCCCAGCCTTAGGGGGAGAATCCCATGCAGAGTGTCAAGCGCCCTGGTCGTTCCGTGTCCAAGAGGCAGCAGCCGGTCGTCGAGCCCGAGCCGGAGGGCGTCGAACCGGACGACTTCGACGCCGAGGACCTGAACGCCTACGACACCTACGACACCTTCGAGATGTACCGGGTGATCTGCCCGGACTGCGCGCAGCCCATCGCGCTGCTGGCGGACGAGGAGGTCCTGCCGGAGCACGCGCTGTGCGCCTCGCCGTGGAACCCGTTCGGGCTCACGGTCTGTGCGGGCACGGGCCGTGCGGCGGCCGACGCCCGCCCCGCGGACGAGTCCGCCGCCCCCCAGGAACAGGACACCGCCCTGCTCCTGACGCTCCCCCAGGGCCTGGACTGGCGGACACAGCCCTTCTCGCACGTCGGCGGCCCGGGCTCGCGCCCGATGCGCATGCCGGACCTGCGCCGGGCCGCCTGAGTCCCTTCCGGACCGGCCGGACCCGATCCCCCGTGCCTCCCCGCACCACGGCGCGTACACCGCCGTGGTGCGGTTCCGGTGCGTCCCGACCGGGGCGGACGGCGGACCGAGCAGGCCGCGGACGCCGCCGGCCGGGACACGCCGGACGTCCGCGCACCCACACGGGAGTCCCGCTGGACTCACGCGCGATTGCGCCGGGTGGTGACCTGTCCGGTCGGCGGCCCGTTGGCCGGGCATGACTCCCATGCCACCGGCCGCCGGGGGCCGGCGCCTCACCTTCGTCACCCGCCCCGCGGGATCGGCCGCGCCGCCGCAGGACCCGCCCATCTACCGCCAGCTCGTACGGGTGTGGGCCGACCGGGGCCGCACCCTGCCGGGCCGCCACGACCCGGAACGGGCCGGGCCGGCGGCCCCGCCGGCCCTCCGGGAGCGGTTCAGCGGCCCTCCGGCCCCGCCACGTGACGGGCTATGACCATCCGCTGGATCTGGTTCGTGCCCTCGACGATCTGCAGCACCTTGGCCTCGCGCATGTAGCGCTCGGCCGGGAAGTCGGCGGTGTAGCCGTAGCCGCCGAGAATCTGCACGGCGTCCGTGGTGACCCTCATGGCCGCGTCGGTGCAGTGCAGCTTGGCCATGGCGGCCTGCTTGGCGAACGGCCTGCCCGCGTCGCGCAGCCGCGCCGCCGCCAGGTAGAGCGCCCGGCCGGCCTCGATCTGGGTCGCCATGTCGGCGATCATGAAGCGCAGGCCCTGGAAGTCGGCGACGGGCCGGCCGAACTGCCGGCGCCGGGTGGCGTAGGCGACCGCCTCGTCCAGTGCCGCCTGGGCCACGCCGATCGCGCAGGCCGCGATGCCGAGCCGCCCGGAGTCCAGGGCCGACAGGGCGATGGCGAAGCCCTGGCCCTCCTCGCCGATGCGCCGGCCGTCGGGGACCCGGACGCCGTCGAAGTGCACCTGGGCGGTCGGGCTGCCCTTCAGGCCCATCTTCCTCTCCGGCGCCGCGCCGCTGAGGCCCTCGGCGTCGCCGGGCACGAGGAAGGCGGTGATGCCGCGCGGCCCGTCCTCGCCGGTGCGGGCCATCACGGTGTAGAAGTCGGCGACGCCGCCGTGCGTGGTCCAGGCCTTGGTCCCGGTGATGACCCAGTCGTCGCCGTCGCGGACGGCCTTGGTGCGCAGGGAGGCCGCGTCCGAGCCGGAGGAGGGCTCGGACAGGCAGTAGGCCCCCAGCAGGCCGCCGCCGAGCACGGCGGGCAGGTGCTCGACCTGCTGCTCCTTGGTGCCGTGGGCGGCGAGCGCGTAGGAGGCGAGCGTGTGCACGCTGACGCCCAGGCCGACGGTGAGGCGGGCCGCGGCCAGCTCCTCCAGGACCTGGAGGTAGACCTCGTAGGGCTGGTCGCCGCCGCCGTGCTCGGAGTCGTACGGCAGGCCCAGCAGGCCGGACCGTGAGAGCAGGGTGAACACCTCGCGCGGGAAGCGCCCGGCGTCCTCCTCCTCGGCCGCCTTCGGCGCGATCTCGCGCTGTGCGATGTCCCGGACGAGTGCGAGGAGGTCCCTCGCCTCTTCCGTGGGCAGCTGACGCTCCACCGGCTGCGGGTCGCGGTCGGACATGGCGTCGGTCTCCTCCCTGGTCGGGCACCGGCGGCAGGCCCGTGGGTGGGGGCGGTTCCGCCTGGTCCTTGCGGTCGGCCGAGGCGCCCGCTCCCGGGTCTCGGGAGCTGCTGACCAGCCGCTGTGCGGTGAGTATGCCCGATCGGCGACCTCCCGTCACCAGTTAACGACCGCTCACTCGAAGAATCCGGCCGGGGCGCCGCACGCCGGCGTCACGGGGCGCGGCGGGGCCGGGCGGGAGGGGTGCGGTGCGACGGCCGCGCGCGGGCGGCAGACCGGCGCCGCCCGGTGGGGAGGGCGCCGGGTCAGAGCAGGCCGAGCTGGGTCACGAACATCGCGATCACCACGACGAGCAGCCAGCCCGTGACGTGTTCGAGGATCCGGGGGCCCTCTTCCTGGGGGCCGCCGGTGCGGACGCGGGTGGCGGTGGCCGGGTGTGCGGTCATGGTTCTTCTCGCAGAGGTAGGACGTACGGAGCGGGCCCCCCACCCATTTGTCCACCTTGCCACCCGCGACGGCGTGTGCGGCCGAGACGTTGCTCACACGGTCAGCGCACGCCCACCGCGGCCAGTGCCTTGCGCTGGCGCGGGTCCGGCTGCGCCGGGAAGTACAGGTAGCAGACGCCGCCCGTACCGGAGGCCACGGCGCCGGAGGCGTTGTACCGCTTGGTGCGCAGCCAGATGTTCTCGAACTCGCGCCGCACGTACACGCGGCGCACCTCGTCGTCGCTGGGCGAGGCCGGGTCGTTGGCGATGACGTCGCCGTCCGCCGTGAAGCCGATCACGGTCATCAGGTGGCCGGAGGTGCCGTACCCGGCGCCGGTCAGTTCGGTCCTCAGGAACGACTGGGACGTTATGGCCGGGATGCCGGCCGCGACGAGGGTCTCCAGGTCGGTGAGCGAGGCGAGCCGGGTGACCACACTCTGCAGGTCCGGGTACGTGGCCGCGTAGGCGGCGTTGAACGGCCAGTTGCCGCAGCCCCGGTATTGGTGGTCGTAGGTGAAGCGGGCCGCGTGGTCCACCTGCGGGTCGGCGTAGGCGGGGTCCACCCAGGACAGCTGGGCCGGGGTGGGGCGGCGGCCCCAGTACTCGATGATCATCTGCGAGGAGGTGGGGCTGCACCAGGCCTCGCCGCCGTTGTCGTACTGCGGGTACTGGCCCTTGTGGATCTCCTGCGAGTAGCGCGGGACGGCGAGTTCCTGGGCCAGGCCGGGCGTGGAGGCCGGGACGGTGAAGCGGTCGGGGACGTCGGAGCCCATGGCGCCGAGCCGGTGGACGACCGGGGTGAGGCGGGTGGCCGGGCGGCGGTGGAGGGTGAGGCGCAGCCGGTAGGAGGCCAGGCGCAGGCCGGTGCCCGCGTCGTCGATGGCGAAGGTGTCGGTCCAGATGGTGCTCCTGCCGTCGCTCTGGCCGTCGACCGAGGTCCGCTTGATGTCCTGGTCGCCGGCCGCCCAGCGGCCCATCACGTACCACGGGGTGTCGGTGCCGTCGGTGTACGTGCCGCGCAGCTCGACCTGGAGCCAGGTGCCCTCGGGGGTGTGCGCGTTCCAGGAGGCGACGACCTCGGTGGCGGGCACGGTGAGCCGGTGCACCGGGGAGGTCCAGGTGGCGTACTCCCAGGTGGCGGTGGTGCCGGTGTGCGGATCGGTGTAGTCGGTGCGGCCCGCGGGGGTGCCGATCACGACGGCGGGGCGGGGGCCGGAGACGGCGCGGGTGCCCTGTGCGGTGCCGCTGCGCCAGTCGGGGTACGTCGTCCAGGCGTGGTAGTCGATGGGGCGGGCCGGGGCCCGGCCGGGGGCGTCGGTGCCGGCGGCCGGCGCCTGCACGGCGGCGGCGGGGGCCGTTCCCGCTGCCACCGCGGCGGCGACGGCGGCGGCGAGAACGGTTCGGCGGGAGGGCTGTCGGGCTCTGCTCATGGGCGTGCTTACCCCCAGGTGTCCGATGTCGGGCTGATCCGGTGCACGGTCGTGGGCCCACTATGAATCAGGGGGCATGCCCCTGCCAGCACTTCCGCGCATGCCACGCCACGAACATTGGTCCCGTCCACTGGCGGGTTCCCGCCGGGCGCGCGACGGCCCCGGCGCGGGCGGGGTGCCGTGCGCCGGGGCCGGAGTCGGTGTGGATCAGACGAGGTCCATCGCGGCGACCTCGTCGGGGCGGCCGTAGCTGACCGGGCCCTGGAAGCGGCGGCGGGCGGTGGCGAACCACCACACCGTGGCCACGAGCAGGACGACGGCCAGCGCGATCGGCGCGTAGTTGAAGGAGTCGACGGTGATCGGCGAGGCCTGCGGCAGCATGAACAGGACGCTGCTGAGCAGGATCCAGACCACCGCGAGCCAGCCGATCGGCCGGCCCCAGCGGCCCAGGTGCCAGGGGCCGGGCCGGAAGCCGTCACCGAGCCGCAGGCGCAGGAAGATCGGTACGGCGTAGGCGAGGAAGAGCCCGACCACGTTGACGCTGACGATGGCGGTGAACGCCGTGTGCGACCACCAGCCGGGCACCACCAGGGCGAGCGAGCAGCCCACCGCGAGCCAGACCGCCTTCACCGGCGTCCGGGTGCGCAGCGAGACCGAGTGCCACCAGCGGGAGCCGGGCATGGCGCCGTCGCGGGAGAAGGCGAAGATCTGCCGGGTGTTGCTGGTGAGGTTGGCCAGGCCGCAGAAGAGCATCGACCCGATGACGATGAGCAGCATCACCTTGGCGGTGCCGAGTCCGAGACCGTCGATGAGGATCTGGACGGGGGGCGCACTCGCACCGGCCACCTTGTCGTAGTCGTTAATGCTGTAGACGAGTGCCAGTATCAGGATCAGGCCGGTGATCGCGGAATAGCCGATGGCGCGGGTGATCCCCTTGGGGGCGTTGACCGTCGCCTGGACCGTTTCCTCGGACATGTGGAAGCTGCCGTCGAAGCCGGTGAAGGTCCAGCTGGTGACCAGCAGACCGAGCATGCCGCCGTAAAGTCCGTTGGTGAAGCCGGTGTTGTTCTCGAAATGCGTCACGAAGGACGCCGACTGGTGCTGGTCGGGCATCACGGTGAGTGTGGTCACGATCACGACGAGTCCGATGATCAGCCACCACACGGAAATCCGGTTCAGCACGGCGACGAGCTGGACGGTGAAGGTGTTGGCGAGCCCCTGCAGCACGATGATCAGGAACGTGATCAGGACGGTTTGGTGCGCTGTGGGCCGGTACGAGGACCACTGCAGGGCGATGAACGCCTGGATGAAGGTGGCCGCCGCGTAGCCGGTGGCCGCGGTGCCGCCGATCTGCCCGACGAAGTTCAGCCAGCCGGTGAACCACGACCAGGCGCCCTTGTGCCGCTTGGCGAGCTTACCGGCGGAGAAATACAGCGCACCGCTCGTCGGATAGGCGGACGCGACCTCCGCCATCGCGGCGCCGATGAAGAGAACCATCACCGAGACACCGATCCAGCCGAACACGAGAACACGCGGTCCGCCCGCGTTCATTCCGTACCCGAAGGACGAGAAAATACCCGAGAGGATATTGATGATGGTGAAGGATATCGCGAAGTTGTCGAACGCCTTGAAGCGCCGGGTGAGTTTCCGCGGATAACCCATGGCGTGCAGGGTCGCGTCGTCGTCGAGCACGACCGGGGCTTCTCCCCCGCGGGCTCTCGCCCGTGGACTCGATGTCCGTTCCGACACAGATCGGCCTTTCTCTGGGTGCAGTCAGGGCAGGTGCGTCTCAGGCGGGCCCTGGGACGGGCAGGCCGCAGGCGCGCCGGGCCCGGGAGAGCTGCTCGGCGGGGTCGCCGAAGGCGCTCCAGGGCATGCGCGAGGCGTACGGGCCCATCGCCGTGAAGACCGCCCGGGCCTCGAACTCGCACTGGGCCATGACCAGCGCGTGCGCGAGGTAGGCCAGGTCGAGCACCGGCGTGAAGCGGTAACCGGACGCCCGGGGCAGCCAGTTGTGGTAGATCGACAGCGCGGTGGAGCGCCACTGTGGCTGTTCCCAGACCCGGTCGGCGAGCAACTGGGTGGGGTTGTAGCCCTCCACCAGGGCGACGAGCGGCAGCAGCCGCAGGGCGGAGTCGGCGGGCGCCCGCTGGCTGAGGAAGGCCGCCACGTCCCAGGCCGCGTTGACCGAACCGCCGTACCGCGAGAAGAAGCACGACAGGAAGCGGTGGTGGCCCTCGCGGTGCCAGGGGTCCAGGGAGAGGATGTGCGCGAACAGCCGCCACGGTCCGGGCGGGCTGGTGAGCAACCCCTGCGGGGCGGGGTCGCGCAGCCGGTGCAGCCGGGCCATGGCCAGCTTGGCGACCCAGGGTGTGGGGTCGCCGGGGACCAGGGCGGCGGCCCGGTCACAGGCGGCCAGCGCTATCCGCTCCAGTGCCTCGGCCCGCTCGTCGTGCGCGTCGGCGGCGCGCACCGCCCGCTGCACCGCCACCCGGGCCCACATCAGTGCCGCCTCGGGCGAGGGCTCCTCGGCCAGCCAGCGTTCCACCAGGTCGGTGCCGGCGGCCTCGGAGGCCAGTACCAGCGAGCGGTGGGCGCGCAGCGCGAAGTCGGACCGCGTCTCGGCGAGGGCTTCGTACGCGCTCCGATAACGCCCGGCACGCACGTCGACGCATACCCCCGCCAGGACGCGGTCGTCGGCCGCCGGATGCCATACGTAGTGCCCTTCGAATAACTCCGCGGCCATCTTCCCCTGTCCGTCCCCGTACGGCGCATCGCAGTTGCGCAGGAGGCACCTTACTCAGCCGTCGGCGTGCCGGGAACGCCGAATTTCACATATCGGTCAACGGATTCGCGATGTTATTCGCGCGCGATTGGCCGCGGGCCGGGAAGTGGTGCAAGAAGTGACGTTCCGCCGTCCACCGGCCCGGCCGCTGTGGGCCGCTACTAGACTGTTCCCGGAAAGCGCCCCACACCGCACCACACCCCAGGAATCCGCCATTCACCACCTCGCCGCCCGGCTGCGCGGGCTCCCCCCTCGCTGGGACCGGTCCGGCTGGTCGGCGTCGACGGGCACGCCGGCTCCGGGAAGTCCACCTTCGCCGGGCACCTGGCCGCCGCGCTGGGCGGAGCGCCGGTGCTGCACCTCGACGACGTCGCCAGCCACGAGCAGCTCTTCGACTGGACCGACCGGTTCACGGCCCAGGTGATCACCCCCTTGGCCCGCGGCGAGAGCGCGCGCTGCACGCCCTACGACTGGCGCACCCGCACCTTCGGCCCGGCGCGGTCGCTGCCGCCCGCCCCGGTGGTGGTGGTCGAGGGAGTGGGGGCCGGCCGCCGGGAGTTGCGCCCGCACCTGGCGCTGCTGCTGTGGATGGAGGTGCCCCGGGAGGAGGCCTGGGCGCGCGGGCGGCTGCGGGACGGCGCGGAGCAGCGGGAGTTCTGGGCCGGGTGGGTCGGGGCGGAGGACGAACACTTCGCGTCCGATCCCACGCGCCCCCATGCCGACCTCCTGGTGCTGGGGGCGCCCGAGGGGTACGAGGTGCTGCCGGGGCCCGCGCGCACCTGCGGTCCGGACCAGGATGTCACGCAGCGCGACGATCCCTCCGGGATGCGGTGAACCCGTGAAGACCCCCGTCTCCCCCGCTTCCGCGAGTGTGCCGACTCCGCTTGACCCCGTGCCCGTACAGGTCTTACGTTCTCAATGTGCGGCCCGTCGGAGCCGCCCCGCGACGCGAAGCCCCCGGTTGTTCCCCCGTGACCGGGGGCTTCGTCCTGTCCGCGGCCCGTCGTGGAGGCGTTCCGCGCGCCGATCCGATCACTCTGCGTCACCGTCCTGTGTGCGCCCATCCGCTCCCACCTCGGCAAACGGCCCGCACGACACCCTTCGGTGCGCGGTCGTACCCCGGGTACGATGCCTTCGGTGCGACCTTGAGCAGCGGTCTCGCACCGGCAACTCCGGTCCGTGGCACAGCGGTTCGGCCGCGGAGGCCATCGGGCGACTGCCCGGTGGCGAAGCAACGGGGCACGGTCTGTGGGGGACGTGATGGACTTCGGCACGCGGGGACCCGAGGCCCCGGCCGACCTCGCCTGGCTGCGGGGTGTGGACGCCTACACGATGGGTGCCTATCCCCAGGCGGAGGAGGAGTTCCGCACCGCGACGCGGCTGGACCCGGCCATGGCGGACGCCTGGCTGGGGCTGCACGCGCTGCGGGTGGACACGACGACCGCGCTGCTGCGGATGTTCCGGCACCGGGAGCGCTTCGGGGAGCAGCGCGCCCGGCACCGCCGGACCCTCAACTCCTGGTACTGGCTGGGCTGGTGGGTGCAGCCGGTACTGGAGAGCCCGCGCGACCTGCTGCTGGCGCACGCCTCGCACTGGCTGGACGGCCGGCATGTCCCGGAGCTGGACCGGGCGCTCGCCGGACTGCCCCCCGTCGACACCGACCCGCAGGTCCGCTTCCTGCACGCCTGCCGTGCCTACCTGGTCAAGGACTGGGACCAGTTGGTGCGGCACACCGACCCGCTGCTCGACGACCCGCTGCTCGGCATCGAGGCCGGCCTGTTCGGCGGCATGGCCCGGGTGCGGCTGGAGATGTACGGGCAGGCCGAGCCGCTGCTGTCGGCCGCGCTGATGCGGTGCCGCAGCGAGCAGCCGCAGCGCAAGGAGCTGCGGTACTGGCTGGCGCGGGCGCACGAGGGCACGGGCCGCTCGGCCGCGGCGCTCCCCCTGTACCGGGCCGTGCACGGGGTCGACCCGGCCTTCATGGACACCTCGGCCCGGCTCGCCGCCATCGCCGAGGGCGACGGGTACGACGACCCGGCCGGCTTCGCGGCGGTCACCCTGACCGGTGTCGGGCAGGACGTGATGGACGGACCGGACGCGCTGGATCCGCTCTTCGGTGCCGAGGGCCGCGACCTGCGGCTGCCGGAACCCGATCCGCCGGCCGGGCCGCTGCCTTCGGCGAACGGCCCGACGGTGCGGGCCAAGGCCGGCGTCCCGTCGCCGTCCTCGTCGCTGCCCACCGGCCCGACCGATCCCGCGCTGCTGGAGGAGGCGCTCGCCGAACTGGAGCGCATGGTGGGGCTGGAGCCGGTCAAACGCCAGGTCAAGGCGTTGTCCGCACAACTGAACATGGCCCGGCTGCGGGCCGGGCAGGGACTGCCGGTGCAGCCGCCGAAGCGGCACTTCGTCTTCTCCGGACCGTCGGGGACCGGCAAGACCACGGTGGCCAGGATCCTCGGACGGGTGTTCTACGCCCTGGGGCTGCTCGGCGGTGACCACCTGGTCGAGGCGCAGCGGGCCGATCTGGTCGGGGAGTACCTGGGGCAGACCGCGGTGAAGGCCAACGAGCTGATCGACTCCGCGATCGGCGGGGTGCTGTTCGTGGACGAGGCGTACTCGCTGTCCAACTCGGGGTACGGCAAGGGCGACGCCTACGGCGACGAGGCGCTGCAGGTGCTGCTGAAGCGGGCCGAGGACAACCGGGACCACCTGGTGGTGATCCTCGCCGGCTACCCCGAGGGCATGGACCGGCTGCTCGCCGCCAACCCCGGGCTGTCCTCCCGCTTCACCACCCGGGTCGACTTCCCCTCCTACCGGCCGGCGGAACTGACCGAGATCGGCAAGGTGCTCGCCGCCGAGAACGGGGACGGCTGGGACGAGGAGGCGCTGGAGGAGCTGCGGTCGATCGCCGGGCACGTGGTGGACCAGGGGTGGATCGACGAACTGGGCAACGGGCGGTTCCTGCGCACGCTGTACGAGAAGAGCTGCGCGTACCGGGATCTCCGCCTGTCGGCGTGTCCCGGGGTGCTGTCCCGGGACGACCTGGCCACGCTGCGGCTGCCCGACCTGATGCAGGCGTACGGGGAGGTGCTGTCGGGGCGGGGGCCGCAGGACCCGTCGGACGCGTAGGCGCGGGCCCGCCCGGGGAGGGCGCGACCGCCTCCCCCGGCCGGGCCGCGGCCCTACGTCGCCAGCGCCTGCTCCGGTTCCCCGCTCGGCCTCGGCTCCGCGATCCGGGTCTGCGGGCCCTCCCGGTGCGCCGGGTCCTTCACCTCCCCCACCAGCAGTTCCAGGACGTCCTCCAGGGCGACCAGGCCCAGGACCCGGCCGGAGGCGTCCGCCACCTGGGCCAGGTGGGTGGCCGCACGGCGCATGACCGTGAGGGCGTCGTCCAGGGGCAGCTCCGAGCGGAGCGTCGTCATCGGACGCCACACGTGCTGGGGGACGGCGCGCTCGGACTCCTCGACGTCCAGGACGTCCTTGACGTGCACGTATCCCATGAAGGCCCCCGTGCCGGCGGCCACCGGGAAGCGGGAGTACCCGGTGCGGGCGGTCAGCTCGACGATCTCGGCGGGCGTGACCGACGGGGGCACCGTCACCAGGGACTCGCGCCGCAGCAGGACGTCGGTGACCGGGCGCGAGCCCAGTTCCAGGGCGTCCTCCAGCCGCTCCTGCTCCTCGGGGTCGAGCAGGCCGGCCTGGCCGGAGTCCTCCAGCAGGCGGTTGAGCTGCTCGCTGGTGACGACCGCCGCCACCTCGTCCTTCGGCTCCACCCGGAACAGCCGCAGGATCCCCTGGGCACAGGCGCCCAGCGCCACGGTGATCGGCCGGCACAGCCGGGCGAAGGCCACCAGACCGGGGCTGAGCCACAGCGCCGCCCTCTCCGGCGCGGCCATGGCGAGGTTCTTCGGGACCATCTCGCCGATGACCAGGTGGAAGAAGACGACCGCGGCGAGGGCGACGACGTAGCCGAGCGGGTGGATCACCCCCTCGGGCAGGTGCAGCGCCTCGAACACCGGCTCCAGCAGGCGGGCCACCGTCGGCTCGGCCACCGCGCCCAGCGTCAGGGAGCACACCGTGATGCCGAACTGCGCGGCGGCCATCATCTGCGGCAGCCGCTCCAGGCCGTGGAGCACCTGGCGGGCCCGGGCCGTGCCCAGCGGTTCGATCTGGCTGCGGCGCACGGAGACGAGCGCGAACTCGGCACCGACGAAGAATCCGTTGGCGAGCACGAGCAGCGCGGCGAAGAGCAGTTGGAGGACGCTCACCGGGCGGCCTCCAGGACGTTGGCCGCCGGGACCGTCCTGACCAGGCGGACCCGTTCGGCGCGGTAGTGGCCGACCTGGCGGACGGACAGCCGCCAGCCGGGCAGTTCGGCCCGGTCGCCGGGGGCCGGGATCCGGCCGAGCAGGTCGGCGACCAGGCCGGCGACGGTCTCGTACGGTCCCTCGGGCACGTCCAGGCCTATGCGCAGCAGGACGTCGACGCGGCAGCTGCCGTCGACGTCCCAGGCGGGCCTGCCGTCCTCCGGCGGGGCGGGGGCCAGCTCGGGCACGTCCTTGGCGTCGTGCTCGTCGCGGACCTCGCCGACGAGTTCCTCGACGATGTCCTCCAGGGTGACCACGCCCGCGGTGCCGCCGTACTCGTCGACGACGACCGCGATGGGCTGCTCGCTGCGCAGGCGGGCCAGGAGGGGCTGGACGGGCAGTGTCTCCGGGACGAGGAGCGCCTTCCTGGCGATGCGGCCGACCGGGGTGCGCAGCCGCTCCTGCACCGGGACCGCCAGGGCGTCCTTGAGGTGCGCCATGCCGACGATCTCGTCGATCTTCTCCCGGTAGACCGGGAAGCGGGACAGGCCGGTGGCGCGGGTGAGGTTGACGACGTCCTCGGCGGTGGCCGACGACTGCAGCGCGCTGACCTTCACGCGCGGGGTCATCACGTGCTGCGCGGTCAGGTCGCCCAGGGACAGGGTGCGCACGAACAGGTCGGCCGTGTCCTGTTCGAGGGCGCCGGCCCGGGCGGAGTGCCGGGCCAGGGAGACCAGCTCGCCCGGGGTGCGGGCGGAGGCCAGCTCCTCGGCGGGCTCGACGCCGAGGGCCCGCACGAGCCGGTTGGCGACCGTGTTCAGCGCGGCGATCACCGGGCGGAACAGGCGGGAGAAGTGGTGCTGGGGACCGGCCACGAACCGGGCCACCTGCAGGGGCTTGGACACCGCCCAGTTCTTCGGCACCAGCTCGCCAACCACCATCTGGACGGCGGAGGCGAGCAGCATGCCGCAGACCACGGCGACGCCGGGGACGGCGCCGCCGGGGACG
The DNA here is from genome assembly GCF_030499535.1 of Streptomyces sp. TG1A-8. Taxonomy (NCBI): domain Bacteria; kingdom Bacillati; phylum Actinomycetota; class Actinomycetes; order Kitasatosporales; family Streptomycetaceae; genus Streptomyces; species Streptomyces sp. TG1A-8. Next base: position 5,849,022 of record NZ_JASTLB010000001.1, on the reverse strand, counting down.
GCGGCCGCGGCGAACGGGCCGCGCAGCAGCTCGGCCAGGGCCGGTTCGGCGAGCATGCCGACGACGAGGGAGGTGATGGTGATGCCGAGCTGGGTGCCGGAGAGCTGGAAGGACAGCTCCTTGAGCGATTCCACGACCGTACGGGCGCGTCTGTCGCCCTCGGCGGCGGCCTTCTCGGCCTCCGGCCGCTCGACGGTCACCAGGCCGAATTCGGCCGCCACGAAGAAGCCGTTGGCGAGGATCAGCAGGAACGCCGCTGCGAGGAGCAGCAGGGGGGTGGTCACGATGCCACCGCCTTCCCGTGGTGCCGGGTCGGGGCGGCGCAGGTACTACAGGACGATCCGTCCATCGCTGGAGGGAGTCACTCCTCGGGTAGCAGGAACCCCTGTGCACCGGGCGGCGCGCAGGGGCGGAGGCGCAGCGAAAGGGCCTCCACCACCAGATTAATCAAGACACGGGCGGTACGGGCAGGGTGGGCGCCCCGAAGTCACCCCTGATCTCGCGTCGGGTGGGCCGTCGCGCGGGCTTCGGCCAGTGCCCGCAGGGTCCGGGCGTCGGCGATGGCGCGTTGTCTGGCGAGGCCCGGCTGGATGCCGAGCGCGGGCAGGCTGGTGCCGTCGCTGAGGTCGAGGAACACCCAGGGGTCACCCGGGCGGAGGTTCACCCGGAGGATCTCCGCCCACGCCAGGCGCCGCTTGCTGGCGATGTTGACGACGGTGACGCCGGCCTCGTCGGCGACGACCTTGATCCGGGCGAGCTGGGCCAGTACCCAGAAGATGAGCGCCCCGGTGACGACGAAGCTGGCCCGCTCACCCGGGCCGAGGTGCTCCAGCAGCATCGCCATCCCCGAGATGACCAGGAAGACCACGACGCCGGCGGTGAGCAGGACGGCCCGGGTGTGGCCCGGCCGGAAGGTGACGGGCAGGGTGGGCAGGTCGGGCATGGCGGTGCGGTCCTCAAAGGCGGCAAGCGTGGATGGCCGTGGTCAGGATGGCCCGGGCGCCGATGGCGTAGAGGTCGTCCATGATCCGCTGCGCTTCCTTGGCGGGGACCATGGCGCGGACGGCGACCCAGCCCTCGTTGTGCAGCGGGGAGACGGTCGGGGACTCCAGGCCGGGGGTGAGGGCGACGGCCTTCTCCAGCTGCTCGACGCGGCAGTCGTAGTCCATCATCACGTAGGTCCGGGCGACCAGGACGCCCTGGAGGCGGCGCAGGAACTGCTGGACCTTGGGCTCGTCGGCGTCGGCGCCGGTGCGGCGGACGACGATCGCCTCGGACGTCATGATGGGCTCGCCGAAGACCTCCAGGCCCGCGTTGCGCAGCGAGGTGCCGGTCTCCACGACGTCGGCGATGACCTCGGCGACGCCCAGCTCGATGGCGGTCTCGACGGCGCCGTCGAGGTGGACGACGGAGGCGTCGACACCGCTGTCGGCGAGGTGCCTGGCGACGATCCCCTCGTAGGAGGTGGCCACCGTCCGGCCCTTGAGGTCCTCGATGCCGTCGGCCGTGCCGGGCTTGGCGGCGAAGCGGAAGGTCGAGCGGGCGAAGCCGAGCGGCAGGATCTCCTCGGCTCCGGCGCCGGAGTCGATCAGCAGGTCGCGGCCGGTGATGCCGATGTCGAGGCGGCCGGAGGAGACGTAGATCGCGATGTCGCGGGGGCGGAGGTAGAAGAACTCGACCTCGTTCTCCGGGTCGACGGTACGCAGTTCCTTGGACTCGCGGCGCTGCTGGTAGCCGGCCTCGTGCAGCATGTCCGCCGCAGGTCCGGACAGGGAACCCTTGTTGGGGACGGCGATGCGCAGCATGGGGTCGGCTTCCTTCGCGTGACGGGGTGGCGGGGACTGGGCTCAGAGGTGGGCGTAGACGTCGTCCAGGGAGATCCCGCGGGCGACCATCATCACCTGGACGTGGTAGAGCAGCTGCGAGATCTCCTCGGCGGCCGCCTCCTTGCCCTCGTGCTCGGCGGCCATCCAGACCTCGGCGGCCTCTTCGACGACCTTCTTGCCGATGGCGTGGACACCCTTGCCGACCAGCTCCGCGGTGCGGGAGGTCGCGGGATCGCCGTGGGCGGCCTTGTGCTGGAGCTCGGTGAAGAGCTCCTCGAACGTCTTCTTGGACATGGTGGTCCTTACCCTACGCGGTCCGGGCGGTGCCTCAGTGCCAGGGTTCGGACACCGAGCGGAGCGTGACCGCGGTGGAGACGGCCGCGGTCACCGCCTCGTGGCCCTTGTCCTCGTTCGAGCCCTCCAGACCGGCCCGGTCCAGGGCCTGCTCCTCGGTGTCACAGGTCAGGACGCCGAAGCCGACGGGGACCCCGGTGTCGACGGAGACCTGGGTGAGGCCCTGGGTGACGCCCTGGCACACGTACTCGAAGTGGGGGGTGCCGCCGCGGATGACGACGCCGAGGGCGACGACCGCGTGGTAGCCGCGGCCGGCGAGGACCTTGGCGGCGACCGGCAGCTCGAAGCTGCCGGGGACCCGGACCAGGGTCGGTTCGTCGATCCCCAGGTCGTGCAGCGCGCGCAGGGCGCCGTTCACCAGTCCGTCCATCACCTTCTCGTGCCACCGCGCCGCGATGACGGCGACCCTGAGGTCGCTCGCGTTGCGTACGGACACTTCCGGTGCACCCTTGCCGCTCACGTCTCTCCTAAGTGCTGTCGCTTACTGGTTGCCGCAGGTGGACACGGCCGGCGTGTCCAGCCAGGGCAGGTCGTGCCCCATCCGGTCCCGCTTGGTGCGCAGGTAGCGGAGGTTGTGCTCGCCGGCCTGGACGGGCATCGGCTCCCGGCCGGTGACCTCCAGGCCGTGACGCAGCAGCGCGCCGGTCTTGTCGGGGTTGTTGGTCATCAGGCGGACGCTGCGGACGCCGAGGTCGGCGAGGATCAGCGCGCCGGCGCCGTAGTCGCGGGCGTCGGCGGGCAGGCCGAGTTCGAGGTTGGCGTCGAGGGTGTCGTGGCCCTGTTCCTGGAGCGCGTAGGCGCGCAGCTTGGAGAGCAGGCCGATGCCGCGCCCCTCGTGTCCGCGCAGGTAGACGACGACGCCGCGGCCCTCGTCCCGGATGCGCTGGAGGGCGGTGTCCAGCTGGGGGCCGCAGTCGCAGCGCAGGGAGGCGAAGACGTCGCCGGTGAGGCATTCGGAGTGGACGCGGACCAGGACGTCCTCGCCGCCGCCCAGGTCGCCGTGGACGAGGGCGACGTGCTCGACGCCGTCGGCGGTGGACCGGTAGCCGTAGGCGCGGAAGGTGCCGTGCCGGGTGGGCAGGCGGGTCTCGGCCTCGCGGCGGACCGCGGGCACGTCCGGTGAGGCCGCCCGCTGGAGCGGAGCCGGAGGGCCGGGGGAACGCAGGTGGGCGATCAGGTCCTCGATGGAGATGATCGTCAGACCGTGCTTGCGGGCGAAGGGGATCAGCTCGGGCAGGCGCAGCATGCGGCCGTCCTCACCGGCGATCTCCACGATGGCGCCGGCCGGGCGCAGGCCCGCGAGCCGGGCGAGGTCGACGGCGGCCTCGGTGTGGCCGTTGCGGACCAGGACGCCGCCGGGCCTGGCGCGCAGCGGGAAGACGTGGCCGGGCCGGACGAAGTCGGCGGGCTCGGCGGTGCCGGCCGCCAGGAGCCGGAGGGTGGTGGCGCGGTCGGCGGCCGAGATGCCGGTGGTGACCCCGTGCCCGGCGGCGGCGTCCACGGAGACGGTGAACGCGGTCTTCATCGACTCGGTGTTGTCCTCGACCATCTGCGGCAGCCGCAGCCGGTCGAGCTCCTCGCCCTCCATGGGCGCGCAGATCAGGCCGCGGCACTCGCTCATCATGAAGGCGACGATCTCGGGGGTGGCCTTCTCGGCGGCGATGACGAGGTCGCCCTCGTTCTCCCGGTCCGCGTCGTCCACGACCACGACCGGGCGGCCGGCCGCGATGTCGGCGACGGCCCGCTCGACCGGGTCGAGCCCGAAGTCCTCGGCGCCGTCGGTGCCGTACAGCAGCGGGGCGGAGGTCATGCCGGCGCTCCTTCCAGGGCGGGCTGCGGGCCCCTGCGGGAGCGCAGCCACCAGTCGCGCATGCCCCACAGGACGAGTGCGCCGTAGATGACGTAGACGAAGCCGGAGAAGGCGTAGCCGTTGGCGAAGTTGAGGGGGACGCCGACGAGGTCGACCAGGAGCCAGGCGAACCAGAACTCGACCATGCCCTCGGCCTGGGCGTACATGGCGACGACGGTGCCGACGAAGATGTAGGCGTCCGGCCAGGGGTCCCAGGACAGGGCCGGGTGGGCGGTGAACAGCAGGGCGACGGCGACGGTGCCGACGGCGACGGCGCCGACCAGGGCGGCCCGCTCGCGCCAGGTGGCGAACCGGGGGGTGATGTGGCCGTCCCCGCCCCGGCCCCCGCCGCGGTTCCACTGCCAGAAGCCGTAGGCGGCGACCACCATGACGACGGCCTGCTTGCCGGCGCTGCCGGTCAGGTGGCCGTAGAAGGCCGTGAAGAGGATCAGGCCGGAGACGAACTGCACCGGCCAGCTCCACAGGGAGCGCCGCCAGCCGAGGGCGAGGGCGGCCAGGCCGAAGATGTTGCCGACCATGTCCGACCAGAGGATGTGCTGGCCGAAGAGGGTGAAGGCCTCGGTGTTCATCCAGTTCACTCGCCGGCCTCCTGACCGGCCGTGAGCAGCCGCTCCACGTACTTGGCGATGACGTCGACTTCCAGGTTCACGAGCGCGCCGCTCTGCTTGCGGCCGAGCGTGGTCAGGGCGAGGGTGGTGGGGATGAGGCTGACGGTGAAGTGGCCGGGGCCGGCCTCCACGACGGTGAGGCTGATGCCGTCGACCGTGATGGAGCCCTTCTCCACGACGTACCGGGCGAGGTTCGCGGGCAGCGAGATCCGCACGGTCTCCCAGTGCTCGGACCGCTCGCGCTCCAGCACCTCGCCGGTGCCGTCGACGTGGCCCTGCACGATGTGCCCGCCGAGGCGCGCGCCCACGGCGGTGGGGCGTTCGAGGTTGACGCGGGAGCCGACTTCGAGCGTGCCCAGGCTGGAGCGGTTCAGCGTCTCGGCCATGACGTCGGCGGTGAACTCGTCGCCCTCGCGGTCGACGACGGTGAGACAGACCCCGTTCACGGCGATGGAATCACCGTGCTGCGCGCCCTCGGTCACGACGGGGCCGCGGAGCCGGAAGCGGGAGGCGTCGCCGAGGTTCTCGACGGCGGTGACCTCACCCAGCTCTTCGACGATTCCGGTGAACACTTCCCGGGTCCTCCTGCCTCTTCGGGCACGGACTCCGGGGCCTGTCGATGACGACAGAGAACACGGGACGGACGCACCGGGACGCCGCCGAGGACGGACCCGTCCGGATGCGGACGAGCCCGGGTTACGGCGACGCGCACATGCGTGCCCGCCCGCCGCGCACTGCCTCCCATCCGGACTTTAACCGTCGGTCCAGGAATTTCACCTGGTAAACCGATCGCTGGAGGCGACCGGGTCGCGGACTGTAACCGCCGGTTCGGACTTTCACCGACCCCGGAGTGCGCTGCTTGTGGTACTGGGCCAGTGTGCCATGAGCGGCGCCCGCCCCGGCAGGGAAAGGGTGTGCATTCGCTCACAGTCCGCGTCCCGAACACCTGCTGCGGAACGGGCCTGGTCAACTCCTGTACGACGGCCGGGGCTTGACCTTGGTCCGCACCCATTGACCGTGCTGGTCTAGTCCTTTTAGGGTGCGGGCGGGCCCGGCGGCGGTGACGACGGCCCTTGCCCGCCGTCGGGCCGCCAGGGCCGGGGCAGCCCTCCGGCGGCCCGGCCCGTCGTGCAACCGGCCCGCCCGGCCGGCCGTCCGGCGGGGCCGCGCACCACCCCTCCCGCGGGAGCCGCGGGCGCCCGCGCGGGGCACCCGCCCTCAGCCGGCGGCCGTGCCCCGCGCCCGGTGCCCGGGCGGGGCGAAGAGTTCGTCCTGGGCCCGTTCGCGGGCCGTCAGCAGGGCTCCGCGCAGGACCGCGCCGCCGCCCAGGCTGCTGGCGCGCACCTCGGTGACCAGTGGTGACATCCGGCGCAGCCGCTCCTGGACGAGCCGCGCCAGCACCGTTCCCCCGGCCTGCCCGACCTCTCCGCCGAGCACCACGCAGCCCGGGTCCAGGATCGCCGTGACGCAGGCGGCCCCGATGGCGATCCGGTCGGCCAGGACGGCGAGGAAGCGGCCCTCGGCGCTGCGGTCGGCGGAGTCCTCCCCGCGGGTGCGGGCCACCGCCCGGCGGACGGTCCGCGCCGCGCCGGGGCCGTCCGTGGGGCCGGGTGCCGGCAGGCCGTGCCCGCGGGCCAGCGCCCCGATCGCCGCCGCTCCCGCCAGCGAGTGGAAGCCGCCGTCGCAGTCCGTCGCCGAGGGGAGGGACGGCGTGCCGGGGACCGGGAGGAAGCCGATCTCGCCCGTGCCGCCGGAGGCTCCGCGGCGGAGGGTGCCGTCCAGGACGACGGCGGCGCCGACACCGTGGCCGAGCCAGAGCAGGACGAAGGTGTCGCGGTCGCGGGCGACGCCCTCGCGCTGTTCGGCCAGCGCGGCCAGGTTGGTCTCGTTCTCCACGGTGACCCGGGCGCCGGGCAGCCGTTCCTGCAGGGTGGTGGCGAGGCGCCGGTGCCAGGCGGGCAGGCCGCCGGAGTCGCGGAGGTCGCCGGTCGCCGGGTCGATCAGGCCGGGCGCCCCGATGCCGACGGTGTGCAGCCGGTCCGCGCCGCCGGCCTCCTTGACGGCCTGCTCCACCGCCGCCACCGCCTGTTCCACGGCCGGGCCGGTCCCGGTGTCCGCGCCGATCGGCGCGGACGCCTCGGCCAGCTCCCGCCCGACGAGGTCGGACACCAGCACGAGGACGCCTTCGGTGCGCACGTCGAGGGCGGCCAGGTGGGCGCGGTCGGCGACGATGCCGTACAGCCGCGCGTTGGGGCCCCGGCGCTGTACGCCGGACTCCCCGACCACCGCGATCAGGCCTGCGGCGGCGAGCCGTTCGACGAGGTCGGCGACCGTCGGCCGGGACAGTCCGGTCAACTGCTTCAGCTGCCCCGCCGTCAGCGGGCCCTCCTGCTGCAACAGCCGCAGGGCCAGCCGGTCGTTGAGGGCCCGGGCGGTGCTCGGTGATGCGGGCATGACGGGAATCCTCCCAGACGCGGGCCGCTTCGATGCGCGCTATCTATCAGGTAGGGACCCTGATAGTTTACGGCGGACAGCGAGGGTGTGACGGGGAACCCCCGGGAGGGACGGGAAGATGAGTGACGTGGACGGTTCGCGCGACGGGGTCAGGCGCGCCCGGTACGCCGTGGCGGCCGTGTTCGCCGTACACGGAGCCGTGACGGGCTCCTTCGCGACCCGGGTGCCGTGGGTCCAGGACCACGCCTCGCTGAGCGCGGGGCAGCTCGGGTTCGCGCTGGCGTTCACCGCGCTCGGCGCCTCGTGCTCGATGCCGCTGGCGGGCCGGATCAGCCACGCCTTCGGCAGTCGTGCGGCCCTGCGCGGGCTGATCGCGCTGTGGACGGTCTCCCTGGTCCTGCCGGCCCTCGCGCCGAACCTGTACACACTGTGCCTGGCGATGTTCGCCTACGGCGCGAGCGCGGGCATGGCGGACGTCGCGATGAACGCGCTGGGGGTCGAGGTCGAGCGGCTGCTCGGCAAGTCGATCATGTCCGGCCTGCACGGCATGTGGAGCGCGGGCGCGCTGACCGGCTCGGCGGCCGGCACCCTCGCCGCCCACCTGGGCGCGGACGCGCGCCTGCACTTCGCGTGCGCGGCGGTCGTCCTCACCGTGCTCGGCGTGCTGGCCTGCGGCTGGGTGCTGGACGTGCAGCCCGCCGAGGACGAGGAACCGCCGCCGCGGTTCGCGCTGCCGCCCCGCTCGGCCCTGCTGATCGGCGCGGTCGGCTTCTGCGCGGTGTTCGCCGAGGGCGCGAGCCTGGACTGGTCGGCGGTGTTCCTGCGGGACCGGCTGGACAGTTCGGCCGGTCTGGCGGCGGCCTCGACGACCGGGTTCATGCTGACGATGGCGGTGGCCCGGATCGTCGGGGACGCGGTGGTGAACCGCTTCGGCGCGGTCCGCACCGTCCGCGCCGGCGGCGTCCTGGCCGTCCTCGGCGGTCTGCTGGTCGTCGCGGCGGGGCACCCCGCGGTGGCCATGGCGGGGTTCGCGCTGATGGGGCTGGGCATCGCCGTGGTCGTACCGCTGTGCTTCGCCGCGGCCGGGCACGCGGGACCCCGTCCCAGCCAGGCCATCGCGGGCGTCGCGACCATCACCTACACCTCGGGGCTCATCGCGCCCAGCCTGATCGGCGGGGTGGCCCAGGCGACCAGCCTGACGGTCTCCTTCTGCCTGGTGTCCGTGCTGGCCTGCGGGGTCGCGGTGTTCGCGGGCGTGCTGCGCACCGCCGAGCGCGGCGGCCGGACCGTCAGTCCGCAGAACGCAGCAGTCGCCGACCCGCGGCCCTGAAGGCCTCGCTCCACGGGGCCGGGCGCAGGGTGCCCGGGTCGAGCCGGACCAGGACCCGGGTGCCCCGCGCGTAGGTCTGCGCGCCGTCGGCGGAGCAGAAGCGGAAGCCGTAGGTCAGACCGGTGGTGCCGAGCCGCTCCAGCCACAGGTGGACGGCGTAGGTGCCGGGGCGGGTCACCGGGGCCTCGTAGCCGATGCGCAGTTCGCGGACGGCGTTGCAGGCGTCACCGGCGGTCTCCCAGTCGCCGTCGAAGCGGACGCCGTGCCCGGCCCACAGCTCGGTCCAGGCGCGCTCGACCATCAGCGGGTAACGGGCGTTGTGCAGCATCCCGAGCGCGTCCAGGTCGTCGAAGTGGACGGTGACGGGGACCAGCCGGCCGACGGGGGCGTCGGGGGCGGTCGGGGCTTGGGCGGTCACGGGGAACTCCTGAACGGCGGGGGCACGGAAGGGCGGGACGCCCCCGGACCCGGCGGGAGCACCCCGGGAACACCCGCGGATTCCCATACTAAGCGACCGCTCAGCGATGGCGGCCGGGAAGGTGCCTGGTCAGCCCGTGATCGGGTACGGCCGCCCGGCGCCGTGCCGGGACCGGGTACCCCCGACAATGGTGCGGACGGCCTTCACGTACAGAGAAAGCGAAACCCCACCATGGACCTCGGCGTGCGCTGGAAACTGCACGGTGACGGGCGCACGCCCGCGCCCGGAGCGGTGGTACGCCCCGACGAACGGCTCTCCTGGCCCCGTACGGTGGGTCTGGGCGCCCAGCACGTCGTGGCCATGTTCGGGGCCTCCTTCGTGGCCCCCGTGCTCATGGGCCTGGACCCGAACCTGGCGATCATGATGTCCGGCGTGGCCACCGTGATCTTCCTGCTCGCCACCCGCGGCCGGGTGCCGAGCTACCTGGGCTGCTCCCTGTCGTTCGTGGGCGTGGCCGCCGTGATCCGCGCGCAGGGCGGTACGAGCGCGACCGTGACCGGCGCGGTGCTCGTCGTCGGTGCCGTGCTGTTCCTCGCGGGCCTCGCGGTGCAGCGGTTCGGGGCGCGGATCATCCATGCCGCGATGCCGCCGGTCGTCACCGGTGCGGTCGTCATGCTGATCGGCTTCAACCTCGCTCCGGTGACCGCGTCGACGTACTGGCCGCAGGACCAGTGGACGGCCCTGCTGGTGATGCTGTTCACCGGTCTGGCGGTGGTGTGCCTGCGGGGTTTCTGGTCCCGCGTCGCGATCTTCCTCGGGCTGGTGTTCGGGTACGGCCTGTCCTGGGCGTGCGACCGGATCTTCGGGAGGATCCACTCGGTGGACGCGGGCGGCAGGGTCACCGACCACTGGCGCCTGGACCTCTCCGGCGTCTCGAAGGCCGACTGGGTCGGCCTGCCGTCCTTCCACGGGCCGTCCTTCCAGTGGTCGGCGGTCCTGGTCGCGCTGCCGGTCGTCATCGCGCTCGTCGCGGAGAACGCCGGGCACGTCAAGGCGGTCGGCGAGATGACCGGCGACCCGCTGGACGACAGGCTCGGTACGGCGATCTCGGCCGACGGCGTCGCCTCGATGCTGTCGACCGCGGTGGGCGGCCCGCCGAACACCACCTACTCCGAGAACATCGGCGTGATGGCCGCGACCCGCGTCTACTCGACCGCCGCCTACTGGGCCGCCGCCGGCTTCGCCCTGCTCTTCGGCGTCTGCCCGAAGTTCGGCGCGGTCGTGGCCGCGGTCCCGGGCGGCGTCCTCGGCGGCATCACCGTCATCCTGTACGGCATGATCGGCCTGCTCGGCGCGCAGATCTGGCTGAACGCCGGGGTGGACCTGCGCAACCCGCTGAACCTGGTGCCCACCGCCGCGGGCATCGTCATCGGCGTCGGCAACGTCACGATGAAGTTCACCGGCACCTTCTCGCTCAGCGGCATCGCGCTCGGCACGCTGGTCGTCATCACCGGCTACCACGCGCTGCGCGCCTTCGCGCCGGCGCACCTGAAGGAGCAGGAACCGCTGCTGGATGAGGGCACCTCCACGTACGACGGGAGCGGCGGGCGCGCCGAGCCGTAGGGCCCTGCGCCGCGGTGGGCGGGCCGCGGCGGGGCGGGGCGCCGCTCCCCGCGCACGGCCCGCGTTCGCCCGTTCCGGCGACGCCGCGGGCCGGTCGGCCCACCGGCCGGCCCGGGGCTGGGACCCTTCCTCCATGGCGCAGTTGGAACACCTCACCACTCCCGTCGACGCCGTGCTCCACCGGATGCGGATCCTCGACGCGGCCCTGCCCGAGCGGGACGGGGTGGCCGTGTTCAACCGCGTCTACCTCGCCGTCACCGAGGAGGTCGGCCGGCGCCTGGACGCCGGGCGGTTCGCGGACCCGCGGACGGCCGCCGCGCTGGGCGCGCGGTTCGCCGGGCGGTACCTGGCGGCGGTCGACGCGGTGGCCCGCGACCGCCGCCCGCCCGCCTGCTGGCGCCCCCTGTTCCAGTTCCGCCGCCATCCGGGCGTGCGGCCGCTGCAGTTCGCGCTGGCGGGCATCAACGCGCACGTCGGGCACGACCTGGCGCTCGCCCTGGTGGACACCTGCCGCGCGCTGGGCTGCGAACCGGCCGAGCTGGAGGACGAGTTCGACCGCGTGGGCGAGCTGCTCGTCTCCCTGGAGGAGCGCGTCCGCGAGGACCTGATGCCGGGCCCGGACCTGCTCCAGGTCGCCGATCCGCTCACCCATCTGCTGGGCTCCTGGAGCCTGGAGCGGGCCCGGGACGCCTCCTGGGCGGCGGCGCGGGCCCTGTGGGCGCTGCGCCGCTGCGAGGACGTCGCCGGGGGGTTCGCCGAACGGCTGGACGCGGCGGTCGGCTTCGCGGGCCGGATGCTGCTGACCCCGCTGCCGGACTAGTCAGTCCTCGGGGAGTTCGACGGGGGCGATCTCGTCGTAGACGTCGCCCGGGCCCGGGTTGGACGGATCGGTCCCGCCGCCCAGGTGGTGCATGACGCCCCACACCGCGTTCAGCGCCGTCTGGACCGCGCCCTCGGCCCAGCCGGCCGTCCAGGAGACGTCGTCGCCGGCGAGGAAGACGCCCCGCTTGTCCTCGGGCAGCCGGTCCTGCATGAAGTGCGTGAACAGGCGCCGCTGGTAGCGGTAGTGGCCGGGCAGGTTGGCCTTGAACGCCCCCATGAAGTAGGGCTCGTTCTCCCAGGAGACGGTGACCGGGCTGCCGATGACGTGCTTGCGGATGTCGACCTTCGGGTAGATCTCGCCGAGCGACTTCAGCATGACCTCCATCCGCTCCTCGGCGGACAGCGGCAGCCACTTCAGGCTGTCGTCGCACCAGGTGTAGGACAGGCAGATCACGGCGGGCCGGTCGGGGCCGTCGTCCAGCAGGTAGGTGCCGCGGGTCATGCGGTCGGTGAGCGTCATCGACATGACGTCCCGGCCGGTCTCCTCGTCCTTGTCCAGCCAGAACGGCCGGTCGACGGGCACGAACAGCTTGGAGGACTCCATGTAGTGGGTCCGCTCGATGGCCGTCCAGTGGTCGATCGGGAACAGCGAGTCGTCGCAGTCGATCTTCGACAGCAGCATCCAGGACTGCGCGGTGAAGACGGCCGCCCGGTAGGTGCGGATGCTGCCGTCGGCGTCCGTCACCGTGATCCGGTTGCCGGCGGTGCGGTGCAGCCGCGTCACGGCCGGACGGGGCCGGCCGCCGGCGTGCAGGGAGCTCAGCGAGGTGCCGTGGGGCCAGTGGACGATCTTCTCCGGCTCGCGCTCCCACAGGCGCAGCGGCAACTGCTGGGAGCCGCCGACGATGCCCCGGTGGTGGTCGTCGGCCTCGGTGTAGACGACGCGCAGGATCTCCAGGATGGAGTTCGGGAAGTCGGTGTCCCAGCCGCCGGTGCCGAAGCCGACCTGGCCGAATATCTCGCGGTGCCGGAAGGACCTGAAGGCCTCGGAGTCGCAGAGGAACCCGTAGAAGGTCTGGTTGTCGAGCTTCTCGACCAGTTTCGCCCAGATCTCGCGGATGCGCGGCACGTCCCGCTCCCGCATGGCGCGGTTCATGGCGGAGAAGTCGGCGCCCTCCTCGAGGCACGTGTTCCAGGCCTCGGCGACGTCGCGGTAGACCTGCGGCAGGTCGTCGATCGTCTCGGCGTAGTGCGACTCGCCCTTGAGGTCGACCACCGTCGAGGGAGTCGCCTCCGCGAGCGGGTTCGGGAAGGGGCGCGTCTGCAGGCCGACCAGGTCGATGTAGTGCTGGAGCGCCGTGGAGGACGGCGGGAAGCGCATGGCGCCCATCTCGGCGGTCAGCGAGGGGTCGCAGCCCTCGAAGCCGACGGTGCGCAGCCGGCCGCCGAGCCGGTCGGCCTCGTAGACGACGGGCTTGAGGCCCATCTTCATCAGCTCGTAGGCGGCGACGACGCCGGACAGGCCGCCGCCGATGACGGCGACCTCGGTGCCGTGCTCGGTGGCGGGGACCTGGCCGAGCCCCGCCGGGTGGGCGAGGAAGTCGTCGTAGGCGTAGGGGAAGTCCGGGCCGAACATGGTGATCGGCGGCTGCTGGTCGTCGGCGTGCTCGACGGCGTTGGGCACCGTGGACGTCATGGGGTGCGGACTCCTTGCGCGAAGTGGAGCGGGCGGGGCTGTGCGGCGGCTCAGACGAGGGACCCGTACAGACCGGGGCGGCGGTCCTTCAGGTACGGGTTCGCCTCGCGGGAGGCGGCCAGGAAGGCGGGGTCGGCATCGGCGAACAGCAGTTGCTCGCCGCGTCCGCCGCGGGTGCGGGCGGTCCCGTCGGGGCCGGCGAGGACCGAGAGCCCGACGAATTCGAACCCGCCCTCGGTCCCGGCCCGGTTGACGTAGGCGACGTACATCTGGTTCTCGAAGGCGCGCACCGGGACCATCGACTCGGCGACGAACTGGAAGGGGTGCATCTGCGCGGTCGGGACGACGAGGAGGTCGGTGCCGGCCAGCGCGTGGGCGCGGACGTTCTCCGGGAACTCGACGTCGTAGCAGATCATCAGGCCGACGGTCAGGCCGTTCAGCTCGGCCTGGACGACCTGCTGCTCGCCCGGCGCGAAGTGGTCCCGCTCGAAGCGGCCGAAGAGGTGGGTCTTGCGGTAGTGCGCGAGACGGGTGCCGTCGGCGGAGATCAGCTGGGCGGAGTTGTGGACGGCCCGGCCGTCGCGCTCCGGGTAGCCGTAGGCGACGGCCAGGCCGTGCCGGGTGGCGATCTCGGCGACCGCGGCGGCGGAGTCGCCGTCGGCGGGCTCGGCGAGGCGGGCGATGTCGCCGCCGATCGCGTACCCGGTCAGGAACATCTCCGGCGCGGCCAGCAGCCCGGCGCCCGCCGCGGCGGCCCGGCCCGCGGCCTCGTCGAGGACCTTGAGGTTCTCGACGACGGAGCCGGGCCGGCCGGAGCTCTGGAGCAGGGCGGTGCGCATGCGTGATCCTCACGGGATACGGGGGGGGCGGGGGCCAGTAAGACGGTACGGTCGGCGCGCTCGGCCCGACAAGAACGAGCCGTTGCGTTCTCGTGCGCGGTTCGTTGCGCGCGAGGGGGCCCGGACGGCGATTCGTTGCGTGCCCCGGACGGCGGTCCGCCGGTCCTTGTGGGGGCGGGCCGCGGCGGCGGCCGTCGGCGGTGCGCGGGACGGGACGGGGCGGGGTGCGGCCCCACCGCCGCGCGTCCGGCGGGTGACCGCGACCCGCGCAGGGCGCCGGCGCGGCGGCCGGACGGCCGGCATCGCGCAGGGGGGCGGGCTGCCGCGTGCGCACCCTGCCCGGGCGCCGGCGTCCGGGGCCGCGAGAACGCCGGGTGGCGCCCCGGGGACGTCGTCAGCCCGGCGCTCCGGAGGAGAACCTCCGCAGCAGCGGGGACAGCACCAGTACCGACTTCGTCCGCTCCACGAACGGCTCGCCGGCGATGCGTTCCAGCACCCGCTCGAAGTGGCGCATGTCGGAGGCGAAGACCTGGACGATCGCGTCCGCGTCGCCGGTGACGGTCGACGCGGCCACGACCTCCTGGTAGCGCTCCAGGCCCCGCTGGATGGTCTCGGGCGAGGTGTGGCGCCGGCAGTAGATCTCGATGTACCCCTCGGTCTCCCAGCCGAGCGCCACTGGGTCCACCCGGACGGTGAAGCCGGTGATGGCTCCGGTGGCGCGCAGCCGGTCCACCCGCCGTTTGACGGCGGGTGCGGACAGGCCGACCAGTTGCCCGATGTCCGCGTAGGAGCGGCGGGCGTCCTCGGCGAGGGCGTGCACGATGCGTTCGTCGAGATCGTTCAGCACTGGGGGTGGTTCACTTCTTCGGGTCCGGTCGCTTCTGTGCCGCCATCGCGACGTCCCCGGCGGTCGCGGGGCGGGAACGGCGATGGCCGTACCCGAAGTAGAACACGGGTCCGACCGCCCTCCGGACACCGCACACCGCACACCGCCGGGTGACGGCCGAGGGGCTCGGGTCGTCCCCACGCGGCGGGCGAAGCCCGGTTCCTCCCGCCCGGCGCCGGGCGGGAGGAGCCGTGGTCAGTTCCAGCTGGCGTGCAGCGGCTTGCCCTCGGCGTAGCCGGCCGCGCTCTGGACGCCGACGACGGCCTTCTCGGCGAACTCCGCCAGGGAGCCGGCGCCGGCGTAGGTGCAGGAGGAGCGGACGCCCGCGATGATCGAGTCGATCAGGTCCTCCACGCCCGGGCGGGCCGGGTCCAGGAACATCCGGGAGGTGGAGATGCCCTCCTCGAACAGCGCCTTGCGGGCCCGGTCGTACGCCGACTCCTCCGACGTGCGGTTGGCCACGGCACGGGCGGAGGCCATGCCGAACGACTCCTTGTACAGGCGGCCGCCCGCGTCCTGCTGGAGGTCGCCCGGCGACTCGTACGTCCCGGCGAACCACGAGCCGACCATCACGTTGGAGGCGCCGGCCGCGAGTGCCATGGCCACGTCGCGGGGGTGCCGGACCCCGCCGTCGGCCCAGACGTGCTTGCCGTACTTCTTCGCCTCGGCGGCGCACTCCAGGACGGCGGAGAACTGCGGCCGGCCCACACCGGTCATCATGCGGGTGGTGCACATGGCGCCCGGGCCGACCCCGACCTTGACGATGTCGGCGCCGGCCTCGACGAGGTCCCTGACGCCCGCGGCGGAGACGATGTTGCCCGCGGCGATCGGCACCTGCGGGTCGAGGGCGCGCACCAGCCCGATGGCGCTGATCATCGACTCCTGGTGACCGTGCGCGGTGTCGATGACGAGCGTGTCCACGCCCGCGTCGAGCAGTTGCTCGGCCTTGCCCGCGACATCGCCGTTGATGCCGACGGCCGCGGCGACGCGCAGCCTGCCCCGGTCGTCGACGGCCGGGGTGTACAGCGTGGCGCGCAGGGCGCCCTTGCGGGTGAGGATGCCGGCGAGCCGGCCGTCCCGGTCGACGGCGGGGGCGTAGCGGCGGTTGGCCGCGTCCAGCCGGTTGAAGGCCTCGCGGGGGTCGATGTCCGCGTCGAGCAGCAGCAGGTCCTTGGACATGACCACTTCGAGCTGGGTGAACCGGTCGACGCCGGTCAGGTCCGCGTCGGTGACGACGCCGACGGGACGGTCGTCGCCGTCGACGACGACGCCGGCGTTGTGCGCGCGCTTGGGCAGCAGGGCGAGGGCGTCGGCCACGGTCTGGTGCGGGGCCAGCACGATCGGGGTGTCCAGCACCAGGTGGCGGCTCTTCACCCAGGAGACGACGTCCGTGACCACGTCGATCGGGATGTCCTGCGGGATGACCACGAGGCCGCCGCGCCGGGCGACCGTCTCGGCCATGCGGCGGCCGGCGATGGCGGTCATGTTGGCGACGACGAGCGGGATGGTGGTGCCGGTCCCGTCCGGCGAGCCGAGGTCCACGCCCTGACGCGAGCCCACCGCGGAGCGGTTCGGCACCATGAACACGTCGTCGTACGTCAGGTCGTACGCGGGCCGGATGTCATTGAGGAAACGCACGTGCCGCACATCCCAGTCGATCAGAGGTGACCCCCCGACGGGTGCGCCGGGGGGAAAGAGCACGTACTTCATTGTCCCATGGAGGGGGTGCCGCCAGGCCCCGGCGGAACGTCCAGGCCGCCCGCGGGGGCCCGGGAGGATCCTCCGAGAGCGAGCGCCACGTCCAGCGCGGGACTGGGACGCACCGACGCCGAGAACACCTCCCGGGCGGTCTCCCACTCCTTAGGCCGGGCCTCGGCGTAGGCCTGCCAGCCCCGCACGACGACGAGCAGTCCGCGCCGCGCGGCCCCGGCGGGCCACAGGGCCTCGTCGCCGAGGCTGTCGGCCAGCGCGTCCCAGTTGCGGCCGAACCAGTCGGGCAGCGCGAGGGCGCGGGCGGCGCGGTCCATGAGCCCCGCCTTGTCGGTCACACCGTCGAGGTCCAGGGTGACCACGACCCTGCCCGCGAGGTCCTCCGTCATCTCAGCACCGTCCGGAACGTTCGTGGTGATCACCGGTGTCGTGGATCCGCCCGCCCCGCCCGGTGGGGGGCGGACGGACCGCGGCGGCACGGCGCCGGTGCCGCCGCGGCCGCTGCGTCCCGGCGGCACGGTCCGCGCTGGACCCGCCCCCCGGGGGCCGCCGTCAGGGCCCGTCGGGGTCCGCGCGGCTGAGCGCGGGCCTGGGCGCCGGCCCCGCCGTCATCAGGCAGTCCGCGGCCGAGGTGTCCGTCACCAAGCTGGTGACCAGCCCGGAACGCAGCACCGCGTCGATCGCGGCCGCCTTGCGCTGCCCGCCGGCGATCGCCACGACCTCCGGGACGCGGCGCAACTGGTCGGCCTTGACCGTGATGCACCGCTCCCCCAGGTCCCGTCCGACCCGGCGCCCCTCGGCGTCGAACAGGTGCGCCGACATCTCCGCGGCGACACCGAGCGAGGCGTAGTGCGCGCGTTCCTCGTCGCTGAGCATGTCGTGCACGGTCGAGATGCCCGGCTCCCAGGAGCCGATGGACACGCAGGCGACCGTGACCTTGTCGAAGTACTCGAAGGCCCGGGCGATCCCGGTCTGGTGGCGCAGGGCCGCCGCGGTGGCCGCGTCCGGCAGCAGCATCGGCGCGTAGACGGGGTGCGCGTCGCCGCCCGCCACCTGGGCCGCCCGGCGCACCGCCTCCACCGAGCCGCGCTCGGCGGTCCCGGCGTCGTAGACACCCGTCAGCTGCACCACCGTGCAGGGCGGCAGCCGGTCGAGCGCCGCCGCCATGTGGATGGTGGAGCGGCCCCAGGCCAGTCCGAGGACGTCCCCCTCGTTGACGAGTTCGCCGAGCAGGTCGGCGGCGACCTCGCCGAGGTTCTCGGGGTCGGGGGTCTCCTCGGCCTCGGCCGGGGACTCCACCACGACGGCGTGCCGCAGGCCGTAGCGGGCGCGGAGCGCGTCGGAGCGCTCGGCGTCCAGCTCGGCCGGCACACGGATCTCGATGCGCACGAGATCCCGTTCGAGGGCCGTCTCCAGGACCCGGGCCACCTTGAAGCGGCTGACGCCGAACTCCTCGGCGATCTGGATCTTGGACTTGCCCTCGAGGTAGAAGCGGCGGGCCATGGCCGCCGCCTGCACCAGCTCAGCGGGTCCCATCCGCATGGCTGACCGGCCCGCCGACATACCCGACACGGCGATCTCCTCACTGCTGTTCACACTCTGGATTCGCCGTTCATCCTCGCAGATCCGGCGCGGCTGATCCGCCCTGATGGGCGCCGTTCTTTCAGCTGTTCACACAGCCGTGGCTCAGTGGTCGCAGGCCCAGGACGCCCTGGCGGTCGCCGTCTGCGCCCGGGCGCGCAACGCGCGCACCGCCTCCGCCGGGTCCTGTGCCCCGTACACGGCCGAGCCGGCGACGAAGACGTCCGCCCCCGCGTCGGCGCACCGTTCGATCGTCTCCGCCGAGACACCGCCGTCGACCTGCAGCCACAGCTGGAGACCGTGCTTGTCGATCAGCTCACGGGTGCGGCGGATCTTCGGCAGCATGATGTCGAGGAACGCCTGGCCGCCGAAGCCCGGCTCGACCGTCATGACCAGCAGCATGTCGAGTTCCGGCAGCAGGTCCTCGTACGGCTCGACCGGCGTCGCGGGCTTCAGCGCCATGGAGGCGCGGGCGCCCTTGGCGCGGATCTCCCGGGCCAGCCGCACCGGCGCGGCGGCCGCCTCCACGTGGAACGTGACGGACGAGGCGCCGGCTTCGACGTACCGGGGCGCCCAGCGGTCCGGGTCCTCGATCATCAGGTGGCAGTCCAGCGGGGTGCCCGTCGCCCGGGCCAGGGACTCCACGACCGGCACGCCGAGCGTGAGGTTCGGCACGAAGTGGTTGTCCATGACGTCGACGTGGAGCCAGTCGGCACCTTCGACCGCCCGCGCCTCGTCCGCGAGGCGGGCGAAGTCGGCGGACAGGATGCTGGGGTTGATCTGCACGGCCATGCCCCAAGCCTGCCATGTCCGGCGCACGGATGTTCGCGCCGGACCGCAGGAGATTTCGTCCGTCCCGTCCACGGGACGGTGCGCGGGCCCTCACGGGCCGTACCGGAGGGATGCGCTCCGGGCCCGCGCCCGTCAGCCGGTCCGGCGGATGAGCGCCAGGTACATGGCGTCGGTGCCGTGCAGGTGCGGCCAGAGCTGGACGTCCGGGCCCTCGCCGAGCGCGGGCACGCCCGGCAGCAGCGGGCGGGCGTCGAGGGGTTCGGCGTCCGGGTGCTGCTTGAGCACGTCGGCCACGACCGCCCGGGTCTCGGCCAGGTGCGGCGAGCAGGTGGCGTAGCCGACGACCCCGCCGACGCGCACCGAGTCCAGCGCGGTGCGCAGCAGGGCGCGCTGCAGCGGCGCGAAGTTGTCCAGGTCCTCCGGACGCCGCCGCCAGCGGGCCTCGGGCCGCCGGCGCAGCGCGCCGAGCCCGGTGCAGGGCACGTCCACGAGCACCCGGTCGAAGGTGCCGGGCCGCCACGGCGGCCGGGTCCCGTCGGCGGTGACGACCTGGTACGGCCCCGGGTTGCCGTGCAGGGCCCTGGCGACCAGTCCGGCCCGGTGCGGCTGCTTCTCGGAGGCGAGCAGCTCCGCTCCGCGCTCGGCGGCGAGGGCGGCCAGCAGCGCGGCCTTGCCGCCCGGTCCGGCGCACCCGTCGAGCCACTTGCGGTCCGGCCCGTCCAGCGGCGCGTTCGCGAGCGCGAGCGCGACCAGCTGGCTGCCCTCGTCCTGCACCCCGGCCCGTCCCTCGTGCACGGCCGGCACGGCGCCCGGCTCGCCGCCCTCGGTGAGGCGCACGGCGTAGGGGGACCAGCGCCCCGGCACGGCGGCGTCCTCGCGCAGCAGCTCCTCGGTGGTGGCCCGGCCCGGCCGCGCCACCAGGGTCACCTCGGGCCGTTCGTTGTCGGCCTCCAGCAGGTCCTCGATCCCGGCCCGCCCGCCGCCGAGGGAGTCCCACAGGGCGGAGACGACCCAGCGGGGGTGGGAGTGCACGACCGCGAGGTGGTCCTCGGGGTCCTCCTCGTAGGGCGGCGCGACCTTCTCCAGCCAGCCGTCGAGGTCGTCCTGCGCGACCTTGCGCAGCACGGCGTTGACGAACTTGGCGCGCCCGTCGCCGAGCACCACCCGCGCCAGCTCGACGGAGGCGGACACCGCCGCGTGCGTGGGGATCCGCGTCCCCAGCAGCTGGTGCGCGCCCAGGCTCAGCACGTCGAGCACCGGCGGGTCGACCTCGCGCAGCGGCCGGTCGACACAGGCGGCGATGACGGCGTCGTAGGTGCCCTGCCGGCGCAGGGTGCCGTAGACCAGCTCGGTGGCGAGGGCGGCGTCCCGCGCCTCGAAGCCGCCCTTCTCCCGCGCCTTGCGCAGCAGCGGCGGCAGCACGAGGTTGGCGTACGCGTCCCGCTCGTCCACCGCGCGCAGCGCCTCGAAGGCGAGGACGCGGACGGGGTCCTTCTGGGGACGGCGGTAGGGCTTGGCGGGCCTGCGCGGCCGCCGGGACTGCTCGCTCACGAAAAAGGTGCTCCGGATGGGAAGGAGGGGGGTGCGCCTCCCAGCCTACGTCGGCACGCCCCCGCCTTCCGCCCCCGCCTTCCGCCGCCGGCGTCAGCCGCCGAGCGCCTCCCCCTCGGCGACGCGCACCCCGCGCGCCCAGTCGGCGGCCCGCATCGGCTTCTTGCCCTGGGCCTGCACCCACACCAGCTCGACGGCGTACGACCCGGTGCCCACGTGCACGCTGTTCTTGCCCACGGCCGGCTGCCCGGGGGCCAGGTCGGTCCGGTCGGGCACGGGGGTGACCTGGATGAGCTTGAGCCGCTCGCCGCGGAAGGTGGTCCAGGCACCGGGCGCCGGGGTGCAGCCGCGCACCAGCCGGTCCACACGGAGCGCGGGCGCGGCCCAGTCGACCCGGGCGTCCTCGACGGTGATCTTCGGTGCGAGGCTGACCCCCTCGGCCGGCTGCGGCACGGCCTTCAGCGTGCCGTCCTCGATGCCGTCCATGGTCGCCGCGAGCAGCCCGGCCCCGGCGTAGGCGAGCCGGGTGAGCAGGTCGCCGCTGGTGTCGGTGGGCCGGATCTCCTCGGTG
Source organism: Streptomyces sp. TG1A-8 (assembly GCF_030499535.1). Lineage (NCBI taxonomy): Bacteria > Bacillati > Actinomycetota > Actinomycetes > Kitasatosporales > Streptomycetaceae > Streptomyces > Streptomyces sp. TG1A-8. Next base: position 5,828,091 of record NZ_JASTLB010000001.1, on the reverse strand, counting down.
ACGGTGCCGTACACCGGGCCGGAGTCGAGCCCTTCCTCGATGAGGAAGGTGGAGGCCCCGGTGATCTCGTCGCCCGCCATCAGGGAGTGCTGCACGGGCGCCGCCCCCCGCCAGGCGGGCAGCAGCGAGAAGTGCAGGTTGACCCAGCCGTGCGCCGGGACGTCCAGGGCGGCCCGCGGCAGCAGGGCTCCGTAGGCGACGACGGGGCAGCAGTCCGGGGCGATCTCCCCGAGCCGCTCCAGGAACTCCGGGTCCCGCGGCCTGACCGGCTTCAGCACCTCGATCCCGGCCTCCTCCGCCCGCTCGGCCACGGGCGACGCGACCAGCCTGCGCCCCCGCCCCGCCGGCGCGTCGGGCCGCGTGACGACGGCGGCCACCTCGTGCCGCCCGGAGGCGAGAAGGGCGTCCAGGGCGGGAACGGCGACCTCGGGGGTACCGGCGAAGACGAGCTTCATGGGCGGGATCGGGCCTCTCGGACGAGGGGGCGGGCGGCGCACCAGTCTATGCCGAGCGGGCCGCCCGCTCCCTCCGGCCAGCGACGCGGGGGACCGGCGGCCGGCGGTGTCCGTAGGGCGTCGTACGGAGTCCGTGCGAAGTCCTGCCGCCCGGCGTGGCGTGACGGGGCGGGCGCGCGGGCCGGGGCGCGGAACGGGGAGCCGCCGGCGGCGGACGGGCCGTGCCGTCCCCGGTGCACCGCGGACGCGCGGCGCGCGGGTGGGGGACGGCGTACACACGCACCCGCACGCCCCCAGCCCGTGACCGGCGGAGCGCGCACGCGTTGGTCAAGGAAGAGTTGACCACGCCGGACCGCCTTCGCGGTCCGCTTCCTTTCAACGCCGGTTCGAGAGGCTTGTTCATGGCCGACCACGCAACCCACGACGCCCAGGCCCGGGCCAGCCTGCACCTGCTGGTGCGGGACATCGAGCGGGTCCGCCGGCAGGTGGACGCACTGCGCACCCTCACCGCCCAGCTGGGCAACGTCTACCGTCCGCGCCGCTCCGGCCCGTCCACGGGGTTCGTCGTCTACGGACGCGCCCCCGCCCCGACGGTCCGCCTCGCCCAGGAGCTCCGGGACAGCGTCGAGACCCTGGTCACGGCCGCGGTGGACTTCGACCGCTCGCTCGGCTTCTCGTGGGACGCGGTGGGCTCGGCGCTCGGCGTCACCAAGCAGGCGGTGCACCGCCGTTACGGCGCCCGCCGGGCCGCGGCCCAGGCGGCCGCCGAGGCCGAGCGGGCCACCGAGCCAGCCGGCGGCCGGGCGGTCACCGTGAACACCGGTCTGCCGACGGTGCCCGCGGTCCCCGCGGCCCGCTCGATGCCCACCCAGCCGACCGCGGGCAGCCCGGCCCTCCGCGAGGACGCGCGGTCCACGGCCTTCCCCGGCCCGCGCAACGGCTGACGACCGCGGCCGGGCACCACGGCCGGCGACGCACCGCCACGGCCGGCCGCAGCGACTGCCCCACCCTCCCGGAAACCGCCGGGAGGGCAGCCGCACGCCGGGCCGTCCGCGATCCGGCAGCCCACGAGTCGGCCCCGGCGCACCGACGGCCCCGTCCCCGCCGCCCGGCACAACGACGCCCCGGCGCCCCGTCAAGCCGTGTCCCGGCCGGCCCGGCACCCGGGCGGCCCCCTCAGCCGATGTCCGGGGGGTCGATCCGCACCCGCACCGCCTCCCCGCCCCCCCGTGCCGTACGCGCGGCCTGGGCCGTCTTCAGGGCGGCGGCCAGCGCGGCCCCGCTCCCCGGCGGCACCCGCACCAGCGCCCGCTCCCAGTGCTCCCCCGGCGGCGGGCCGCCGGGCCTGCGGGGCCGTCCGGGCGGTGCGGGCGGCACCGGGACCGGTCCCAGCACCTCGGCGTCGGGGGGCAGGTCGACCGACTCCAGGAACTCCGCCACGGCCCGCGCCGTCCCCGACACGGCCGCCATCCGCGACACCGGGGGGAACCCCAGTTCGGCCCGCTCGGCCAGTTCCCGCACCGCGTGCCCCACCGGGTCCCAGCGCACCAGCGCCTGCACGGGCCGCAGCGTCGACTCGGCCACGACCACCACCGTCCCCCGCTCCCCCTGCGGCCGGACCAGCGCGCCCGCCGCGATCCACCGGCGCAGCGCGTCCTCCCCGGCCCGCAGGTCGGGGCGTCCGAGCATGGCCCAGCCGTCCAGCAGCAGAGCGGCCGCGTAACCGCCCTCGGCGACCGGCTCGGCGCCCGGGGTGCTCACCACCAGCGCGGGCGTGCCCGGCACGGTGTCCAGCACGTGCTCACGCCCCGAGGTGCGCACCGGGACCGCGGGGAAGGCCCGCCCCAGCTCCTCGGCGGTCCGCCGCGCACCGACGACCTGGGCCCGCAGCCGGAAGCCCCCGCACCGGGGACAGTGCCAGGCCCCCTCCTCGCGCCCGCACCAGCCGCAGCCCAGCGCCCCCGCGTCCCGCGCCTGAAGCGGCCCGGAACAGTGCCGGCACCGGGCGGGCGCCCGGCACTGCGCACAGGCCATGCGCGGCACGTAGCCGCGCCGCGGCACCTGCACCAGCACCGGACCGTGCCGCAGTCCCTCCCGGACCACCTCCCAGGCGAGCGTGGGCAGCCGGGCGGCGCGGGCGGCCTCGTCGCGCGCCAGGTCGTCGTCGCCCACCGTCCGCACCAGGGGCGCGGACCGGCGCACCTCCTCCCGGCCGGCGACCAGGGGCCTGGCCCAGCCGCTCTCCACGAGCTGGGCGGCCTCCACGGTGCAGCTCCAGCTCCCCAGCAGGAACGCGCACCCGTCCAGGGCGGCACGCAGCAGCAGCACGTCCCGCGCGTGCGGCTGGGGGGCGTGCTGCTCGCCGTGGCTGTCGTCGCCGTCGTCCCAGACGGCCACGAGTCCGAGGTCCCGCACGGGGGCGAACATGGCGGCGCGGGTGCCGACGACCGCGCGCACGGACCCCCGCCGCACCGCCAGCCACTGCGCGTAGCGCTTCTCCGGCCCGGCGTCGGCGGTCAGCAGCGCGTGCCGGCCCCCGCCGAGCAGCCCGGTCAGCGCGGCGTCGACCCGCGCGGCGGACCGTCCGTCCGGGACGACGACGAGCGCGCCGCGGCCCGAGGCGAGCGTGGCGGCGACGGCCCGGGCCAGCTCCTCGCTCCACAACGGCCCCGGCAGGGCGTTCCACACCGCCCTGGGCGCTCCTCCCGCGGCCAGCGACTCCAGGAACGCGCCGCCGTGCTCGTACCGCGCCCACGACCCGGCGTCGGGCGCGGCCGGCGGCGGCAGGGGTTCGGGGGACGGCCGCCGCTCGGCCCGCGCGCTGCGCGGCGGCACGGCCAGCTGGAGCACGTCGGCGAGGCTGCCCGCGTACCGGTCGGCGACCGCCCGCGCGAGTCCCAGCAGCTCTTCGCTCAGCACCGGTTCGGGCGACACGACCTGGGCGAGGGCGGCCAGCGGGCCGGCGTAGTCGGACTCGGCCCGGCGCTCGACCAGGAAGCCGTCGATGAGCCCCCCACCCTCACGGCGCCCGTCCCGCACCCGGTGCCGCCCGGCGCCGAACCGCACCCGCACCCGCACCCCGGGCTGCGCGTCGGCGTCCAGTTCCTCGGGCACGGCGTAGTCGAAGTACCGGTCGAGGTGCAGCACGCCCTTGTCGACCAGCACCCGGGCGACGGGCAGTTCCCCGGCGAGCGCGGCCCCCCGCCAGGTGCGCGGCTTGGCCCGGGGCGTCCCGGCCCCGCGCACGCTCTCGCGGATGAGCGCGAGCTGCTCCGGCGGCGCCCCTGCGGCGCCGCCGTCCCCCGGTCCGTCCTCGCTGCTCACGCTTGCATTCTTACCAAACGGCACCGACAGCCGGCGCCGCCCGGGATCCGGTCCGGCCGCCGGGCGCCCCGGGGCCCGCGGCGGCCGGGTCACCCGGCCGGACCGGCCGGCCGGGGCGCGCCGCCGCCGGCGCGTTCCGGTCCGGAACGCGCCGGGGCCCGGTGGTCACACCCCGGCGGCCTTGCGCAGGGCGTCGACGCGGTCGGTGCGCTCCCAGGTGAAGTCGGGCAGCTCACGGCCGAAGTGACCGTAGGCCGCGGTCTGCGCGTAGATCGGGCGCAGCAGGTCCAGGTCACGGATGATCGCGGCCGGACGCAGGTCGAAGACCTCCTCGATCGCCTTCTCGATCCTGTCCGGCTCCACCGTGTGGGTACCGAAGGTCTCCACGAACAGACCCACCGGCTCGGCCTTGCCGATGGCGTAGGCCACCTGGACCTCGCAGCGCGCCGCCAGCCCCGCCGCCACCACGTTCTTGGCCACCCACCGCATCGCGTACGCCGCCGAACGGTCCACCTTGGAGGGGTCCTTGCCCGAGAACGCACCACCACCGTGCCGGGCGAACCCCCCGTAGGTGTCAATGATGATCTTCCGGCCGGTCAGCCCCGCGTCCCCCATCGGACCACCGATCTCGAACCGCCCGGTGGGATTCACCAGCAGCCGGTAGCCCTCCGTGTCCAGCTTGATGCCCTCCTCCAGCAGCGCCCGCAGCTCCGCCTCCACCACGAACTCACGGATGTCCGGCGCCAGCAGCGACTCCAGGTCGATGTCACTGGCGTGCTGCGAGGAGACCACCACCGTGTCCAGCCGCACGGCCTTGTCACCGTCGTACTCGATGGTCACCTGCGTCTTGCCGTCCGGACGCAGGTAGGGGATCGTGCCGTTCTTGCGGACCTCCGACAGCCGCCGCGACAGACGGTGCGCCAGGAAGATCGGCAGCGGCATCAGCGTCGGCGTCTCGTCCGAGGCGTACCCGAACATCAGACCCTGGTCGCCCGCACCCTGCCGGTCCAGCTCGTCCTCGTCGCCCTCCACCCGCGCCTCGTAGGCCGCGTCCACCCCCTGCGCGATGTCCGGGGACTGCGCACCGATGGACACCGACACCCCGCAGGAGGCACCGTCGAAGCCCTTCTTGGAGGAGTCGTAGCCGATCTCCAGGATCTTGCCGCGGACCAGCGTCGGGATGTCCGCGTAGGCCTTGGTCGTGACCTCACCGGCCACGTGCACCAGACCGGTGGTGATCAACGTCTCGACGGCGACCCGGGAAGCCGGGTCCTCGCGCAGGAGCGCATCGAGGATGGTGTCGCTGATCTGGTCAGCGATCTTGTCGGGGTGACCCTCGGTCACGGACTCCGAGGTGAACAGACGACGGGACACAACGCTCCCTGGGGTTGCAGCGGCTGCTGGCTGATCATGGGCGGACGACACGGGGGCTGCGCCCGGCGTCGTCCGTGCACAGTTTATCGGTCGCACTCCGCCGCGGGCCCAGCTGTCTCGCCTCTCGGGAGCGCTGTGACCTGCGGCACGGGCATTCTGCACAATGCCCGGCGGCGTTGGCCAGAGCCACCGCACGCCATTCATGAACGGGAAAAAGACGCTGAACGGCTGAAACGCTACGGCCCGGATGGCGCAGCGCGTCAGCCCAGACGGGCCGCGACGAGGTCCCAGACGGTGTCGGCGAGGGCTTCCTTCGGGCCGTGGGCCACGAGGGTCTCGCTGCCGTCGGCGCCGAGGACCACGGCCTCGTTCTCCTCCGAACCGAAGGTCCTGTGCTCCCCGACCTCGTTGACGACGAGCAGGTCACAGCCCTTGCGGACCAGTTTGGCACGGCCGTTGGCCAGGACGTCGTCCGTCTCGGCGGCGAAGCCGACGATCACCTGTCCGGGGCGGGCGCGGTCGGCCGAGATCTCCGCGAGGACGTCGGGGTTGCGCACGAGGACGACCGGATCGGGGTCCTGGCCGTCCTTCTTCTTGATCTTCCCGGCCGCGTAGGTCCGCGGCCGGAAGTCGGCGACCGCGGCGGCCATGACCACGGCGTCGGCGTCCCCCGCGGCCTTCAGGACCGCCTCGCGGAGCTGTACGGCGGTGCCGACCGGGACGACGTCGACGCCGGCCGGGTCCGGCAGGCCGGTGTTCGCCGCGATCAGGGTCACCCGGGCGCCGCGGGCGGCGGCGGTGCGGGCGAGGGCGTAGCCCTGCTTGCCGGAGGAGCGGTTGCCCAGGAAGCGGACCGGGTCGAGCGGCTCGCGCGTGCCGCCGGCGGAGACGACGACGTGCCGGCCGGCGAGGTCGGGCGCGGCGGTCCCGCGGGCCAGCACCCGGCGGCAGACCTCGAAGATCTCCACCGGGTCGGGCAGCCGGCCCTTGCCGGTGTCGGCGCCGGTGAGGCGGCCGACCGCGGGCTCGACGACGACGCAACCGCGGCGGCGCAGCGTGGCGACGTTCTCCCGGGTGGCGGGGTGCTCCCACATCTCGGTGTGCATCGCCGGGGCGAAGACGACCGGGCAGCGGGCGGTGAGGAGGGTGTTGGTCAGCAGGTCGTCGGCGAGGCCGTGGGCGGCCCGGGCGAGCGTGTCGGCCGTCGCGGGCGCCACGACCACGAGGTCGGCGTGCTGACCGATGCGGACGTGCGGCACCTCGTGCACGTCGTCCCACACCTCGGTGGCGACCGGGTTGCCCGACAGTGCGGACCAGGTGGGGGCGCCGACGAAGCGCAGCGCGGAGGCGGTGGGCACCACGCGCACGTCGTGACCGGACTCCGTGAACCTCCTCAGCAGCTCACAGGCCTTGTACGCGGCGATCCCGCCGCTGACCCCCAGAACGACCCTCGGCTCGTGCACCGTCTCTCCCCGGCTCGGCTGTGTACGGGTCCATCAGACACCACGGGCCCGGCAGTCGTGCTGCCGGGCCCGTGGGGAAACCTGTCGCGGTCCGCAAAGCGGCCTTACTGGGCCGGGCCCTCGATGGCCTCGGAGGTCAGCAGACCGGCGTTGATCTCGCGCAGGGCGATCGAGAGCGGCTTCTCGTGGACGTGGGTGTCGACGAGCGGACCGACGTACTCGAGGAGGCCCTCGCCGAGCTGCGAGTAGTACGCGTTGATCTGGCGGGCACGCTTGGCCGCGTAGATCACGAGGCTGTACTTCGAGTCGGTGGCCTCGAGGAGCTCGTCGATCGGCGGGTTGATGATGCCCTCGGGCGCGGTGATGGAAGAGGACACGCTCTACCTTCCGATGGGTGGGAAAGAACCGGTCGGTCTGATCAGCCGGCGCAGGCCGACGGGATCACACCACATCCATCAAGGCTAGCAGCTCGCGGGCCACGTCCCCGACGGAGGTGTTGACCAGGGTCGTGTCGAACTCCGGTTCGGCCGCCAGCTCGGTCCTGGCCGCGTCCAGACGGCGCTCGATCACCTCGGGCGGCTCGGTGCCCCGGCCGGTGAGTCTGCGCACCAGCTCCTCCCAGGAGGGCGGAGCCAGGAACACCAGCTGGGCCTCGGCCATGGACTCGCGGACCTGCCGCGCCCCCTGGAGGTCGATCTCCAGCAGGACGGGCTCGCCGCTCTCCAGCCGCTCCAGCACGGCCGCGCGGGGCGTGCCGTAGCGGTTGCCGGCGAACTCGGCCCACTCCAGCAGCTCGCCGTTGGCGATCAGCTTGTCCATCTCGTCGTCGGTGACGAAGAAGTAGTGGACCCCGTGCTGCTCGCCGGGACGAGGCCTGCGGGTCGTCGCCGACACCGAGAGCCAGACCTCGGGGTGTTCCTTGCGCATGTGGGCGACGACCGTGCTCTTGCCGACCCCCGAGGGGCCGGAGAGCACGGTCAGCCGCGGACGTTCACTCATGCAGCGATTATTCCAGCAGTCCCGGAGTGCCCGGGACCTCCCCGTCCGGCAGGACCCGGACTCAGGAGCCGGTGCTGCCGAACTCACGCTCCAGGGAGGCGATCTGGTTGGACCCGAGACCGCGCACGCGGCGGCTCTCGGAGATGCCCAGACGCTCCATGATCTGCTTGGCGCGGACCTTGCCCACGCCCGGCAGGGACTCGAGTAGCGCGGAGACCTTCATCTTGCCGATGACGTCGTTCTCCTGGCCCTGCTTGATGACCTCGTGCAGGGAGGCGCCGGAGTGCTTGAGTCGATTCTTGACCTCGGCCCGCTCCCGGCGAGCCGCGGCGGCCTTTTCGAGCGCGGCTGCGCGCTGTTCAGGGGTAAGGGGCGGAAGAGCCACGCCTACGTCACCTCGGATGTCGAACTGTCGGATACGGACCGGTGAGGAACCTAGTCGCCCCACACCTGGGGAGCCACGAGCAACACGCTTGCCCGTTCACTCTGCTCGGAGACTAGCGGGCAAGTCCGCCGGAGTCAGCGAGAACAGCGGGAAAAGTCCAGGTCAGCCTCCACCGGACAGGATATTGCAGACATATTGCCCCCGATGTGGGCTTGTATGCGAGTCCGGGCGTCACCCGGACCGTCCGCGCGGGTCCCGCGCCGGGGGTCTCAGGCGGCCGCCACGGCGGCCCTGATCTCCTCCGCGAAGCGCTCCGCGGCCGCGCGCACCCCCCTGACGTCGGGTCCGTGCCGCAGCACGCCCCGGCTGACGTTCGGCACGACGTTGCGCAGCGCCGCTCCGAAGAGCGCGCCGAGACCGTCCGGCGTCGCTCCCTGGGCCCCGACGCCGGGCGCGAGGAGCGGGCCGTTGATGTCGAGGTCGTAGGCGGACAGGTCGCCCACCGTGGCGCCGACGACGGCGCCGAAGGAGCCCAGCGGCTCCTCCCCCGCGTTCTCGGCGGCCAGGTGGGCGAGCATGGTCGCGCCCACGCTGCGGCCGTCGGCGCGGACCGCGTGCTGGACCTCGGGTCCCTCCGGGTTCGAGGTCAGGGCCAGCACGAAGAGCCCGGCGCCGCTGTCCCGGGCCAGCGCGACGGCCGGGGCGAGCGAGCCGTAGCCGAGGTAGGGCGAGACGGTGAGGGCGTCGCAGGACAGCGGGGCGTCCTCGCGCAGGTAGGCCTCGGCGTACCCGGCCATGGTCGAGCCGATGTCGCCGCGCTTGGCGTCCATCACGACCAGGGCGCCGGCCGCGCGCGCCTCCCGGACCGTCCGCTCCAGGACGGCGATGCCGCGTGAGCCGAAGCGTTCGAAGAAGGCGCTCTGCGGCTTGACGACGGCGACCCGGTCGGCCACCGCCTCGACGACCGTGCGGCTGAACCGCTCCAGGCCGGACACGTCGTCGGCCAGCCCCCACCCGGCGAGCAGGGAGGCGTGCGGGTCGATGCCGACGCACAGCGGGCCGCGCTCGTCCATGGCCCGGCGCAATCGGGCGCCGAAGGGCGCGTGCGGGGTCATGCGGACTTCCTCACGTCGGCGCCGACCGCGTCGGCGAGGGTGGCGTACGGGCTGGTGCGCAGCCGGGCGGCGAGGCCCTTGTGGATCGAGCGGGACCAGAACGGGCCCCGGTAGACGAAGGCGCTGTAGCCCTGGACCAGCGTGGCGCCGGCCAGGATGCGCTGCCAGGCGTCCTCGGCGGTCTCGATGCCGCCGACGCCCACCAGGGTGACGCGGTCGCCCACGCGTGCGTACAGGCGGCGCAGGACCTCCAGGGAACGCGCCTTCAGGGGCGCGCCGGACAGCCCGCCGGCCTCCTTCACCAGCGCGGGCGCGGACTCCAGGCCCAGGCCCTCGCGGGCGATGGTGGTGTTGGTGGCGATGATGCCGTCCAGGCCGAGTTCGACGGCCAGGTCGGCGACGGCGTCGACGTCCTCGTCGGCGAGGTCGGGAGCGATCTTCACCAGCAGGGGCACGCGCCGGTGCGCGGCCGCGCGGTCGGCGGCCGCGCGCACGGCGGACAGCAGCGGGCGCAGGTGGCCGACCGCCTGGAGGTCGCGCAGGCCGGGCGTGTTCGGCGAGGAGACGTTCACGACCAGGTAGTCGGCGTAGGGGGCCAGCCGCTCGGCCGACTTCACGTAGTCGGCGACGGCCTCGGCCTCGGGTACGGCCTTGGTCTTGCCGATGTTGACGCCCACGACCGTCCTGAAGACCGGCTCGCGGCCGGCGAGACGGGCCGCGACGGCCAGCGAGCCGTCGTTGTTGAAGCCCATGCGGTTGATCAGCGCCCGGTCGGCGACGAGCCGGAACAGCCGCTTCCCGGGGTTGCCGGGCTGCGGCTCACCGGTGACCGTGCCGATCTCGACGTGGTCGAAGCCCAGCATCGACATGCCGTCGACGGCGACGGCGTTCTTGTCGAAGCCGGCCGCGAGCCCGAAGGGCCCGTGCATGCGCAGCCCGAAGGCCTCGGTGCGCAGCTCCTCGCGGCGGGGTGCGAGGGCGGCGGCGACGAAGGTGCGCAGCACGGGGACGCGGACCACGAGGCGGATCCAGCGGAAGGCCAGGTGGTGGGCCGTCTCGGCGTCCATCCGCCGGAAGACCAGGCGGAAGAAGAGCTTGTACATCCAGATGTGTCCTCATACGGAGGGGGACACCGTTTCCGGTGCCCCCCTCGGGCTGCTAGTCGCGGGCCGCGGTCAGGTGCTCCGCGTGTTCCTGGAGCGAACGGACGCCCACCTCGCCGCGGTTGAGGGCGTCGATGCCCTGGACGGCCGCGGCGAGGGCCTGGACCGTCGTCAGGCAGGGCACCGAGCGGGCCACCGCCGCCGTGCGGATGTCGTAGCCGTCGAGGCGGCCTCCGGTGCCGTACGGGGTGTTGACGATGAGGTCGACCTCGCCGTCGTGGATGAGCTGGACGATCGTCTTCTCGCCGTTCGGTCCGGTGCCCTCGGACTGCTTGCGCACGACGGTGGCGTTGATGCCGTTGCGCTTGAGGACCTCGGCGGTGCCGGAGGTGGCGAGCAGCTCGAAGCCGTGGGCGACCAGCTCGCGCGCCGGGAAGATCATCGAGCGCTTGTCGCGGTTGGCGACCGAGATGAACGCGCGGCCCCTGGTGGGCAGCGGGCCGTAGGCGCCCGCCTGCGACTTGGCGTAGGCCGTGCCGAAGACGGAGTCGATGCCCATGACCTCGCCCGTGGAGCGCATCTCCGGGCCGAGGACGGTGTCGACGCCGCGGCCGTGGATGTCGCGGAACCGCGACCACGGCAGCACCGCCTCCTTGACGGAGATCGGCGCGTCCAGCGGCAGCTCGCCGCCGTCGCCCCTCCCCGGCAGCAGGCCCTCGGCGCGCAGCTCGGCGACGGTCGCGCCCAGCGAGATGCGGGCGGCGGCCTTCGCGAGCGGCACCGCGGTCGCCTTCGAGGTGAAGGGGACCGTGCGGGAGGCGCGCGGGTTGGCCTCCAGGACGTAGAGGATGTCGCCGGCCATCGCGAACTGGATGTTGATCAGGCCGCGCACGCCGACGCCCCGGGCGATGGCCTCGGTGGAGGCGCGCAGCCGCTTGATGTCGAAGCCGCCCAGCGTGATCGGGGGCAGGGCGCAGGCCGAGTCGCCGGAGTGGATGCCGGCCTCCTCGATGTGCTCCATGACCCCGCCGAGGTAGAGCTCGGTGCCGTCGTACAGGGCGTCGACGTCGATCTCGATGGCGTCGTCCAGGAAGCGGTCGACGAGGACCGGCCGGGAGGGGCTGATCTCGGTCGACTCGGCGATGTAGGAGGCGAGGCGGGTCTCGTCGTAGACGATCTCCATGCCGCGTCCGCCGAGCACGTAGGAGGGCCGGACCAGGACCGGGTAGCCGATCTCGTCGGCGATGGCCTTGGCCTCCGCGAAGGTGGTGGCCGTGCCGTGCTTGGGGGCGGGCAGGCCGGCCTGGGCGAGGACGCGTCCGAAGGCGCCGCGGTCCTCGGCGGCGTGGATCGCCTCGGGCGGGGTGCCGGCGATCGGGACGCCGTTGTCCTTCAGCGCCTGCGACAGGCCCAGCGGGGTCTGCCCGCCCAGCTGGACCAGCACGCCGGCGATCGGGCCGGCCAGGGACTCCGCGTGGACGATCTCCAGCACGTCCTCCAGCGTCAGCGGCTCGAAGTAGAGGCGGTCGGAGGTGTCGTAGTCCGTGGAGACGGTCTCCGGGTTGCAGTTGACCATCACGGTCTCGTACCCCGCGTCGGACAGCGCGAAGGAGGCGTGGACGCAGGAGTAGTCGAACTCGATGCCCTGGCCGATGCGGTTGGGGCCGGAGCCCAGGATGATGACGGCCGGCTTCTCGCGGGGGGCGACCTCCGTCTCCTCGTCGTAGGAGGAGTAGAAGTACGGCGTCCGCGCGGCGAACTCGGCGGCACAGGTGTCGACCGTCTTGTACACCGGGCGGATGCCCAGGGCGTGCCGCACCTCGCGGACCACGTCCTCGTGCAGGCCGCGGATACCGGCGATCTGCTGGTCGGAGAAGCCGTGCCGCTTGGCGTGGGTGAGCAGTTCGGCGGTCAGCTCGGGCGCCTCGGCCAGCTCGTCGGCGATCTCCTTGATCAGGAACAGCTGGTCGACGAACCAGGGGTCGATCCGGGTGTGCTCGAAGACCTCCTCGGGCGTGGCGCCGGCGCGGATGGCCTGCATGACCGTGTTGACGCGGCCGTCGGTGGGCCGCACGGCCTCGCGCAGCAGCGTGTCCTTGTCGCCGGGTTCGCCGACGAAGGTGAACTGGCTGCCCTTCTTCTCCAGCGAGCGCAGCGCCTTCTGGAAGGCCTCGGGGAAGTTGCGGCCGATGGCCATGGCCTCGCCGACCGACTTCATGGTGGTGGTCAGCGCGGAGTCGGCCTGCGGGAACTTCTCGAAGGCGAACCGGGGGGCCTTGACGACCACGTAGTCGAGGGTCGGCTCGAAGGAGGCCGGGGTCTCCTGCGTGATGTCGTTCGGGATCTCGTCCAGCGTGTAGCCGACGGCGAGCTTGGCGGCGATCTTGGCGATCGGGAAGCCGGTGGCCTTGGAGGCGAGTGCCGAGGACCGCGACACGCGCGGGTTCATCTCGATGACGATCACCCGGCCGTCCGCGGGGTCGACGGCGAACTGGATGTTGCAGCCGCCGGTGTCGACGCCGACCTCGCGGATGACGGCGATGCCGATGTCGCGCAGGATCTGGTACTCGCGGTCGGTCAGGGTCATCGCGGGCGCGACGGTGATCGAGTCGCCGGTGTGCACGCCCATGGGGTCGAAGTTCTCGATGGAACAGACGACCACGACGTTGTCGTTCTTGTCGCGCATCAGCTCCAGCTCGTACTCCTTCCAGCCGAGGATGGACTCCTCCAGGAGCACCTCGGTGGTCGGCGAGAGCGTGAGGCCCTGGCCGGCGATGCGGCGCAGCTCCTCCTCGTCGTGCGCGAAGCCGGAGCCGGCGCCGCCCATGGTGAAGGACGGGCGGACGACGACGGGGTAGCCGCCGAGGGTCTCCACGCCCCGCAGGACGTCGTCCATGGAGTGGCAGATCACCGAGCGGGCGGACTCGCCGTGCCCGATCTTGCGGCGGACCTCCTCCACGACCTCCTTGAACTGGTCGCGGTCCTCGCCCTTGTGGATCGCCTCGGGCTTGGCGCCGATCAGTTCGACGCCGTACTTCTCCAGGACGCCGTTGTCGTGCAGCGCGATGGCGGTGTTCAGGGCCGTCTGGCCGCCCAGGGTGGGCAGCAGGGCGTCGGGGCGCTCCTTGGCGATGATCTTCTCGACGAACTCGGGGGTGATCGGCTCGACGTAGGTGGCGTCGGCGATCTCCGGGTCGGTCATGATCGTCGCCGGGTTGGAGTTGACGAGGACGACGCGCAGGCCCTCGGCCTTGAGCACGCGGCACGCCTGGGTGCCGGAGTAGTCGAACTCCGCGGCCTGGCCGATGACGATCGGGCCGGAGCCGATGACCAGGACGGACTGGATATCGGTGCGCTTAGGCACGCTGGCCCTCCATCAGGGAGACGAAGCGGTCGAACAGGTAGGCGGCGTCGTGCGGGCCCGCTGCGGCCTCGGGGTGGTACTGGACGGAGAAGGCCGGCCGGTCGAGCAGCTGCAGTCCCTCCACGACGTTGTCGTTCAGGCAGACGTGGGAGACCTCGGCACGGCCGAACTCGGTGTCGCTGACCTCGTCGAGCGGCGCGTCCACGGCGAAGCCGTGGTTGTGCGCGGTGACCTCGACCCTGCCGGTCGTCCGGTCCTGGACCGGCTGGTTGATGCCGCGGTGGCCGTACTTCAGCTTGTAGGTGCCGAAGCCGAGGGCGCGGCCGAGGATCTGGTTGCCGAAGCAGATGCCGAACAGGGGCGTCCCGCGCTCCAGGACGGCCCGCATCAGCGCCACCGGGCCGTCGGCGGCGGCCGGGTCGCCGGGGCCGTTGGAGAAGAACACGCCGTCCGGGCCGACGGCGTAGACCTCGTCCGGGGTGGCGGTGGCGGGCAGCACGTGCACCTCGATGCCGCGCTCGGCCATGCGGTGCGGGGTCATGCCCTTGATGCCGAGGTCGATCGCGGCCACGGTGAACCGCTTCTCGCCCCGGGCCGGGACGACGTACGCCTCCTGGGTGGCGACCTCCTCGTACAGGCTCGCGCCCTTCATCTGCGGCTGGGCCTGCACGCGCGCGACCAGGTCGGCGTCGGCGGCGAGGGCCTCGCCGGAGAAGATCCCGGCGCGCATCGAACCGCGTTCGCGCAGGTGGCGGGTCAGGGCCCGGGTATCGACGCCGCAGACGCCGACGACGCCCTGCGCGACCAGCTCGTCGTCCAGGGAGCGGGTGGAGCGCCAGTTGGACGGCACGCGCGCGGGGTCGCGCACCACGTAGCCGGAGACCCAGATGCGGCGGGACTCGTCGTCCTCGTCGTTCCAGCCGGTGTTGCCGATCTGCGGGGCGGTCGCGACGACGATCTGGCGGTCGTACGACGGGTCGGTGAGGGTCTCCTGGTAACCGGTCATGCCGGTGGAGAACACGGCCTCGCCGAAGGCCTCCCCCACAGCCCCGTAGGCGCGGCCGCGGAAGACGCGGCCGTCCTCCAGGACGAGTACGGCGGGAACCCTGGCGGCTCCCCTGGTGGAGGTCGTCATCGTGCGCCTTCCGTGTCGTTGGTCATCTGGTTCAGGGCGGTGACCCACTCGGCGTGCTCGGCCGCGCGGTCGGAGCGGAAGCCCGAGTCGATCAGCCGGTCGCCGTGCGCCCAGGTCACCACCAGCAGGCCGCCCTCGGTGAGCACCTTGCCGGCGATGGCCTTGTCGAGCCGGGCCCCGCGCAGCGCGGCGGTGGGGACGAAGAAGTCGCTCGCGCCGGGGCGCTCGACGTCCAGGCCCGCGTCCGTCAGGGTGAGCCGGACCCGGCTGCGGGTGCCGAGGCCGTGGGCGACGATGCGGTCCAGCCACTGTCCGGCGGTGGTGGAGCCGTGGTAGCGGCCCTCCATGCCGAGTCTCACCGGGCCGGCGTCCTGCGGCGCGGTGGGCAGCTCGGGCAGGTCGCCCTGGAGCGTGGCGCGCCACTTCCAGCCCTCGCGCATCAGCCAGTAGACGAGCGCGACGAAGAGCGCGAGTCCGACGAGCCAGCCGATGCGGGCCCCCCAGTCGGTGACCTCGGCCGACCTCTTCGCCCCGGCCAGCAGGATTACAGGTGTCACGTGAGCTTCCCGTCGATGAGCGTGGCCTTGCCCCGCAGCCACGTGTGGGTGACACGGCCCGGCAGCTCGCGTCCCTCGTACGGGGTGTTGCGGCTGCGCGAGGCGAAACCCGCGGGGTCCACCCGACCACGGTATGCCGTGTCCACGAGGGTGAGGTTGGCGGGCTCACCGGCCGAGACGGGACGGCCGTGGCCGGTGGCGCGTCCGATCCGCGCGGGCGCGGCCGCCATGCGGTCGGCGACGCCGGCCCAGTCCAGCAGGCCCGTTTCGACCATGGTCTCCTGGACCACCGACAGCGCCGTCTCCAGGCCGACCATGCCCATGGCGGCCGCGGCCCACTCGCAGTCCTTGTCCTCGTGCGGGTGCGGGGCGTGGTCGGTGGCGACGATGTCGATCGTGCCGTCGGCGAGGGCCTCGCGCAGGGCGTGCACGTCGCGCTCGGTGCGCAGCGGCGGGTTGACCTTGTAGACCGGGTTGTAGGTGCGCACCAGCTCGTCGGTGAGGAGCAGGTGGTGCGGGGTGACCTCGGCGGTGACCCGGATGCCGCGGGACTTGGCCCAGCGGACGATCTCGACGCTGCCGGCGGTCGACAGGTGGCAGATGTGGACGCGGGAGCCGACGTGCTCGGCGAGCAGCACGTCGCGCGCGATGACCGACTCCTCGGCGACGGCCGGCCAGCCGCCGAGGCCCAGCTCGGCGGAGACCACGCCCTCGTTCATCTGGGCGCCCTCGGTCAGGCGCGGTTCCTGCGCGTGCTGGGCGACGACACCGTCGAAGGCCTTCACGTACTCCAGGGCCCGGCGCATGATCACGGCGTCGTCCACGCACTTGCCGTCGTCGGAGAAGACGGTGACGCCGGCGGCCGAGTCGTGCATGGCGCCCAGCTCGGCGAGCTTCCTGCCCTCCAGGCCGACGGTGACGGCGCCGACGGGCCGGACGTCGCAGTAGCCGTACTCCCGGCCGAGCCGCCAGACCTGCTCGACCACGCCGGCGGTGTCGGCGACGGGGAAGGTGTTGGCCATGGCGAACACGGCGGTGTAGCCGCCGCCCGCGGCGGCGCGGGTGCCGGTGAGCACGGTCTCGGAATCCTCGCGGCCCGGCTCGCGCAGGTGGGTGTGCAGGTCGACCAGGCCGGGCAGCAGCACCTTGCCGCCGGCCTCGACGACGGTCACGTCCCGCGCGTCCCCGGCGGACAGGCCGGTGCCGACCGCCGCGACGACCTCGCCGTCGATCAGGACGTCCTGCGGGTCGCCGCCGAGCACCTTCGCGCCACGGATCAGGGTCTTGCTCATGTGTCCTACTTCTCCTCGGTGGCGGGGCGGGCGTGGGTGACGGCGGGCTCGTTGCCGCCCAGCAGCAGGTACAGGACGGCCATCCGGATGGAGACCCCGTTGGCGACCTGCTCGACGACGGTGCAGCGGTCGGAGTCGGCGACGTCGGCGGTGATCTCCATGCCGCGGACCATCGGGCCGGGGTGCATCACGACGGCGTGGCCGGGCATCCGCGCCATGCGGTCGCCGTCGAGGCCGTAGCGCCGCGAGTACTCGCGCTCGGTCGGGAAGAAGGCCGCGTTCATGCGCTCGCGCTGCACGCGCAGCATCATCACCGCGTCGGACTCGGGCAGCGTGCGGTCGAGGTCGTAGGACACCGTGCAGGGCCAGGTCTCGACGCCGACCGGCACCAGGGTGGGCGGGGCGACGAGGGTGACCTCGGCGCCGAGGGTGTGCAGCAGGTCCACGTTGGAGCGGGCGACGCGGCTGTGCAGGACGTCGCCGACGAGGGTGATCCGCTTGCCGGACAGGTCCTGGCCGAGGCCGGCGTCCCGGCCGACCAGGCGGCGGCGCATGGTGAAGGCGTCCAGCAGGGCCTGGGTGGGGTGCTGGTGGGTGCCGTCGCCGGCGTTGATGACGGCGGCGTCGATCCAGCCGGAGTTGGCCAGGCGGTAGGGGGCTCCGGAGGCGCCGTGCCGGATGACGACGGCGTCGACGCCCATGGCCTCCAGGGTCTGGGCGGTGTCCTTCAGGGACTCGCCCTTGGACACGCTCGACCCCTTGGCGGAGAAGTTGATGACGTCCGCGGACAGCCGCTTCTCGGCGGCCTCGAAGGAGATCCGGGTACGGGTGGAGTCCTCGAAGAAGAGGTTGACGACCGTGCGGCCGCGCAGGGTCGGCAGTTTCTTGATCGGCCGGTCGGCGACCCGGGCCATCTCCTCGGCGGTGTCGAGGATCAGGACGGCGTCGTCGCGGGTGAGGTCGGCGGCCGAGATGAGATGACGCTGCATCTGTCAGGCTCCGTGGGGCAGTTCAGGTTCTGGGAGATTCCGGGCAGGCGGAGGCGCGGCGTGCGGCGGCGCGTACGCCGGAGCGCTATCGCCGCTCGTCCGGGGCGGTCGGCTTCGCGCCGAGCAGCACGGTGTCGCGGCCGTCCTCCTCGGCGAGTTGGACCTTGACCGTCTCCCGCAGCGACGTGGGGAGGTTCTTGCCGACGTAGTCGGCGCGGATGGGAAGTTCGCGGTGGCCGCGGTCGACCAGGACCGCGAGCTGGACCGCGCGCGGGCGCCCGATGTCGTTCAGGGCGTCGAGGGCGGCGCGGATGGTGCGGCCGGAGAAGAGCACGTCGTCGACGAGGACGACCAGCTTGCCGTCGATGCCGTCACCGGGGATGTCGGTGCGGGCCAGTGCGCGCGGCGGGTGCATGCGCAGGTCGTCGCGGTACATGGTGATGTCGAGCGAGCCGACGGGGACCGTGCGGTCGGTGATCTGCTCCAGCTTGGCGGCGAGCCGCTGGGCGAGGAAGACGCCTCGGGTGGGGATGCCGAGGAGCACCACGTCGTCGGCGCCCTTGGCGCGTTCGACGATCTCGTGGGCGATGCGGGTCAGTACGCGTGCGATGTCGGGCCCCTCGAGAACGGGCCGGGCACCGGACGCCTGCGGATGCGCGTGCGTGTCCATACGAAACGGACCTCCTTCTCCGCCTCACGGGACGGACCTTAAAGGACGTCGGATTTGCGCCATCCACGGTAGCAGGTCCCGCGACGGCTCCCTTCACCCGCTTGGCCCAATCGAACGCCGCCGTCACGGAAGCGTCGGTGTGGACCATTCGGCTTGACGCATCAGAGTCACGCTGCGTAACCTCACAGTGAGTTACCAGCCGCGCGGGGCAAACCCAGCCGACCGCGTCGACACAGTGTCCGGGGAGCCTTATGTCCAGCGAATACGCCAAACAGCTCGGGGCCAAGCTCCGGGCCATCCGCACCCAGCAGGGCCTTTCCCTCCACGGTGTCGAGGAGAAGTCCCAGGGCCGCTGGAAGGCCGTGGTGGTCGGGTCGTACGAGCGCGGTGACCGCGCCGTGACCGTGCAGCGCCTCGCCGAGCTGGCCGATTTCTACGGCGTCCCCGTGCAGGAGCTGCTGCCGGGCACCACGCCGGGCGGTGCCGCCGAGCCGCCGCCGAAGCTGGTCCTGGACCTGGAGCGGCTGGCCACGGTGCCGGCCGAGAAGGCGGGTCCCCTGCAGCGCTACGCGGCGACGATCCAGTCGCAGCGCGGCGACTACAACGGCAAGGTGCTGTCGATCCGCCAGGACGACCTGCGCACACTCGCCGTCATCTACGACCAGTCGCCCTCGGTCCTCACCGAACAACTGATCAGCTGGGGCGTCCTGGACGCGGACGCGCGCCGCGCGGTGGCGGCGCACGAAGACGCGTAAACCCCTGCGGCACCTGAGCAGAAACGTACCGCCGGGGTGGCCGGAACTTTGCGGTTCCGGCCACCCCGTCGGTTTTTCACGATCACTCCGGCGCGGCCGCGGCACCGGGGTCGAGCCCGGGGGGGGCGCGCTCCCGCAGCGCCCCTTCCCGGCTACGCGCGGCGCAGCGAGGGCTTGAGCTCCTTCAGGCGGCCCAGCAGGCCGTTGACGAACGAAGGGGACTCGTCCGTGGAGAACTCCTTCGCCAGCTGCACCATCTCGTCCAGGACGACGGCGTCCGGGGTCTCGTCGACCCAGATCAGCTCGTAGGCGCCCAGCCGCAGGATGTTGCGGTCGACGACCGGCATCCGGTCGAGCGTCCAGCCGACCGCGTACTGCGCGATCAGCTCGTCGATGCGCCTCGCGTGCTCCGCGTAGCCCTCGACCAGCTGCATCGTGTACTCGCTCACCGGCGGCTGCCGGGGGTCGGTCCGGGAGAGCCGGATCCAGTCCGCGAGGACCGTCAGGACGTCGGCGTCGCGCTGGTCGCCCTCGAAGAGGATCTGGAAGGCGCGCTTGCGGGCCGTGTTGCGGGCAG